>DCFX01000011.1:32869-44521 GCA_002314445.1 Treponema sp. UBA1793 | reverse complement strand
TGATCGCAAGCGGACAGGCTGATCTTACCCAGCGCATCAAGATAACAACAAAGGACGAGATTGGTGCCGTTGTAGACGGATTCAACACGTTTTCCGGAAAATTACAGTCGATTATATCAGGCATCAAGAATTCAAAAGAATCACTTTCTGTCGCCGGAGAAGACCTCCGTGCGGTTGCTCAGGATACGTCCGCATCCGTAACGCAGATAATCGGCAATATTGACGTGGTAAATGACAAAATCACCAGTCAGGCAGCCGGAGTTGAAGAAACGGCAGGTGCTGTCCATGAAATTGCTTCCAACATAGCTTCTCTGGGAAAAATGATCGAAAACCAGTCAAGCGGAGTCACCCAGGCATCTGCTGCCGTAGAAGAAATGATTGCAAATATAGGTGCGGTTAATCAGTCAGTAGAAAAAATGGCAGCAGCATTTCAGGAACTTGATTCGGGAACACAGACAGGATATACAAAGCAGAAAGATGCAAATGATCGTATTCAGCAGATTGAAAGCCAGTCTGAAATGCTCAAAGATGCGAATACAGCCATCGCAAATATTGCAAATCAGACAAACCTCCTTGCCATGAATGCGGCTATAGAAGCAGCTCATGCAGGAGAAGCCGGCAAAGGATTCAGTGTCGTTGCAGACGAAATACGCAAACTGTCTGAAACATCAAGCATACAGTCAAAAACAATCGGCGACCAGCTGTCAAAAATCAAAAAATCAATAGAGGAAATGGCATCGGCTTCAGGAGAATCGAACGCAGCATTCCAGCTGGTATCAGTAAAGATGCGCCAGACTGATGAGCAGGTCAGACAGATAAAATCCGCAATGCTGGAACAGCTGGAAGGATCAAAACAGATCAGCCAGGCACTGCATTCCATGAATGACAGCACACACGAAGTCCATACCGCTTCTACTGAAATGTCCGAAGGAAATAAGACTATTCTTGATGAAGTAAAACGACTTCAGAGTGCAACAACTGCCATAAAGGACAGCATCGACGAAATGCGGACTGGTGTAAAGAAAATAAACGAAACGAAGACTGCATTGGCAGATATTTCAAATAAAATGCACGGTTCTATAAAGGAAATCGGAAATCAGATCGATCAGTTCAACGTTTAAATTGAACCGCTGTACCATACCCTCACGCTTGGTGAGGGTATGGTCTTTTACCGGCTGTGCTTTCCGCGGCCACCGTCAGAGCCACCCTGCCCCGTCTCTGTGACATCCAAGTTCAATGTCTGTGACATTTAACCTGAATCTCTGTGATATTTACTTTCAATGTCTGTGACATCCAGTTTCAATATCACAGATATCTGCCGTCAATGTCTGTAATATTGAATCTCTATCTCCGGTATATCCGCCGCAGGAGCCTGAGCTTTACACCTTTTACCCCTGAACTTCTAACGGCTTAAATCTGAGTTTCCGGCCGCTTGAAGCTGAAATTTTTACTGTTTAAATCCGTGATTTCCGGCAACAAAGTCAGTCATTTTCACCATATGAGACCAAGAGGAGTGCCATCTGAATCAGTCATTCCCACCGTCTAAGACTGACATTCCCGCAGTGTATGTCCGGGACGTACACTGCCATCGTTTCTACCATTCTCCCTTTATAACGAAAAACGAGCCCCTGATTTCACCGGCAAGTTTTGACTTCTGCCGCGCGAATTTGAATTTGTCCTTCAATTCGTCAGGCACGTCCATTCCCTGTGAAAGTTTTATTCCCACTGCCCGCCTGCGTGCATCTTCCGTATCGTACATCACGTTTATGACAAGTCCCGATTTGTAAAACACATACGCCATTTCGAGCGATGCAACCTGAAAGCGCGCCGTCTGCAGCGGTTCGGAAGCAATCGTAATGCCGCGCTCTTTTTCCAGAATAAGGCGCACATACTCCACCGTATCTCTGTCGTCCGAGGCATCATTCACGGTAAAATCGTAGTTGTACTTGTTTTTGTAATAGCGGGCTTCATTGGCGCGGAGCCCCGCAAGTACTTCCGCAACAGGAGATGATTCAAGACCCTCCGTAGAAACTGCATCAAAACCGACAGTATACGGCATATGCCGCCCCCTTCAATCAAACAGCAGGTGTGTGTCAGGCAAATACAAGTTTTCCTCTGGGAACTGGTATTGACCGCCCTTCTGCACGGGCGGTATCAATCCATTCCGAAATAATTGTCTCCGTATTTTTCAGGACCTCTTCACGAGTTTTACCATCGGCCATGCACCCGGGGAGTTCCGGAACTTCCGAAATATAACAGTCATCGTCATTGCTCCAGTAAATAATAATTTCGTAGCGGTTCATACGTTACCTCCCAGTTTATATCTAAGTATAAGATTCCGTATTTGTTTCACCTGATACGGTTTCGCTTTACTTCCGACAGGCTGGATATTGACTATTTCTTATATGCCGGACATTGTAAAATATGGTGATCACCTTTTATACGTTCTGTAAATCCAAGTTCAGAAAGCAGCATACACACATCGGAAAAGCGGATACCCGCATCCTGCTGTCCCGATAAAATTGCTGTCTGTAATTTCTGAAATTTTCCCAACTTATATACTTCCCTCTTTATAATACAACAAAAATGTTTCAAAAACAATGTTTCCGGCTTACGGCATACACAGCCTCCTCATAAGACAGTATAAGCTGATTATTATAACACACCGGATGGCACTGTCCGCAGATACTGTTTTTCCGGCACATCACACTCTGAACATATCTATCTGATTTCCTATATTCTGAATTGTCTGTTCCATATCTTTTGAAATATCCCGGAGAGAACTGCCTGTAGTATGTATTCTCTTTGCGCCGAGGGACATATCACCGACACTGTCCTTCATGACGACGGTTGCATCCTGCAGACGTTTTACTTCTTCAAGAATGGCTTTATTTCCGGCTGCCATTTCCGCAGATGCGCTTCGCACTTCGGAAGTACTGCCGTTCATATCATGAAGCGCCTCATTGATTTGTTTCGAGCCTTCCTGCTGCTCTGACATGGCATTCTGTATCTGATGAACAAGTTCGTCCGTATCTTTTATGTGAAGCGATACCTGCGTAAACACTTCCTTTGATTCTTTTGACACGTCGACAACGCCTCTGATTGAATCCTCGATTTTTTTCAGCTCATCGCCTATAGACTTTGACTGAGAGCTTGATGTTTCGGAAAGTTTCCTGATTTCATCGGAGACGACGCTGAATCCCTTCCCTGCCGCTCCCGCATGAGCCGCTTCTATTGCCGCATTCATTGCCAGAAGATTTGTCTGTTCAGCGATATTTGATATAGCAGAATTTGCTTCTTTCAGCATTTTTGACTGCTCTGCAATAAGCATGATGCGCTCGTTGATTTCTTCCTGCTTTTTAATACCGCTCTGCGTATCCTGCTGAAGGCCTCCGAATGATTCGGCCATTTTTCCTATAGATACGTTCACCGAAGTGATGTTTCCAACCATTTCCTCTACGGCGGCAGATGCCTGGGTAACGCCTGCTGACTGTGTCTCTATCATCTTTTCAAGAGAGGCAATATTCGATGCAATCTCATTCACCGCACCGGCTGTTTCTTCCACGCTCGCAGACTGACTTGTAATCTGTCCGCTGACGCTGTTGATGTTGGAAAGAATCTGTGTAATTTCCCCTGCGGTATTTTCCGTACAGTCATGCAGGTTTTTACCTGCATCGGAAAGAATAGTCTTCGACTGTTTCAATTCCTGCATGATTGACTGCAGTTTTTCAACAAACAGGTTAAAACCGCTGACGACGGTGCCTATTTCACTTTTTGCTTTTAAATCAATCCGCTTTGTAAGATCCGCATTTCCTGATGCTATTTCGGTAATGATGTGCCCCAGAGACTCAAGAGGCTTCAACTGTTTTTCCGGTAAAAAACCGGCAATGACGCCGATGATGATAAAACAGATGGTGAGCGCTATGATAGTCGAAAGCAGTTTTGATAATGAACTAAGCGCTTCTTTCTTATTCTGATAGATGCCCAGTATCCACTCTCCGTGATTTATGCCGGTGAATGCCAGATAATACGTATTATTTTTATTTTCATACGTGCAGAGTCCGTTCTTTTCTGCAATCATCTTTTTTTCCGCTGTGATGAGCCCGGAAAGCGATGCAGTATCCTTTTTCTCCAGATCATTATCAAGAACGGTCGCTTTCGTATAATCTATTCCGGCCATTTTCTGACCGGTTGTATTAATAATAAAAGAGCTGCCTTCATAATCAAGCCGGACGGCAGAAAGTATATCGTTTAATTTCTGCGCAGATGTTACGCCTGACAGGACACCGACAACTTTTCCCTCATTATTATAAATGGGGCTGCTTACGACAATGACCATTTTTAAATCTATACGGGCATATAATACATCCGATATATTCGACTTTCCGGCAAGCGCCTGTTTATAAAACGGCCTGTCAGCGGCATTTGCTTTTTCGCCTGTCGTGCTTATTACGTCGCCGTTCAAATCGCCGACCTGAAAGCGCTCGAATCCGATGCGTTTTGCTTCCGCAATCAGAACGGGACGCTGCAGTGCAAAATCCATGCTCCGTATTTCAGGGCGTTGTGCGATATCCTCAACATGCTGTATATAACTGTCGATTTCATAGTCAACAAGTTTACCGATATCTCCGGAGCGTTTTGCCATACTACCGGTAATTTGTGCTATATCAGATTTCCTGACGTAGTTATAAATAAGCGTTGATAACGTAATGCATACAAACATAATAAGGATGGAAATTTCCACAATATACTGAAAACCAAGGCTGTGCAGACAATTCTTCTTACTCATAGAAACCTCTCTCTCTGAAAAAATCAGTTTTAGTAGTAATAGCAGGCTCCGGTGCAGGGCACCGGAGTATGAAGTTCTTTAAAGGTATTGCAGCAGGAAGTTGCTGCCAGCCAATACCTTTTTACTGACCCTGTTCGACTTTTCTGACAGCTTCTTTTGAAACTCCCGTCAAGTTCAGACTGTTGAATGCGTCTGTATCCGGAAGAATCATTGTGAAATTATCAGTTTTGTCAAAAGAGGCTTTAGCAGAGGTAAAAGAGATGTCAAGGACGTGGCCGCCCTTTGTTTTATCAGCGGAAATGAAATGGATGTGCCACCCTGCGGCGTTTATTCCTGCAGCATAATCGGGGCAGTAAACGCAGACAAGGGTACCGGCAATTGCATTGTAGGTGAATACCGTCTGGTCGGTTTTCATGACTTCATCAAGTGTACGGAACGGTTTTTTTTGTGCATATTCAGAACGCACATAGACCTTATTGAACGTTCCGTCTATTCTGCATACATAAAATGTATTTCCGCTGTACTGTCCGATTTCCGCACTCAACCCGTTCTTTAAAGCAGTTATATCGGGTACATTCCCGAATGTTTTACTGAAATCGCTGTTGAATTTTGTAACGCATGCGAAGGGAACGGTTACATCTGCTCCGGCTTTTACAACCTTCCCATCGGATTCAGCCTGATAACAGACTCCGTCCAGAACAATCATTTCACCGTTCAGGTTATCGAACGTTCCGAGTCCGATATCTCCGTACGTAAGCAGAGAACCGACTGTCATAACCCCTTCATAATCACCGGCTGTGAGCGCCTGTATTGTAGAAACCTGTGTCAGAGTCTCATCAGAAAGTGCTGAGTCCTGCGCCGCAATACTGACTGTAGCCGATGTAAACGTAATCAGAAACAATAAAAAAAGTGATTTTTTCATGCATAGCTCCTGTCAGGTCTTAAAGGCCATCAAATAGTACTGTCAAAGATTTTTTTCTTCTGTCCGGTGCTGTGCACCTGTAAGAAGTCAGCGGCGTGTCAGCTGTAAAGTTGATTGCTCAGGCTGCGAATAGTATGTACTGCTTTTTGTTATATGTTTTTATCATGCCTCCTTATACTGTAATCCGCAATCGATTTCGTTATGACAAATATAAAAATAAACCGGTTTATTTTTTGTACTGGAACTGAATTATATACTACCTGCATATACCTTTAAAAAAGGCGTTTTTGAGTATGTAAAATCTCAGATGCACTTTACTATACTCAGGTGATATGAATTAAATAAAGTATAAATTCACCATTGCCATCTGTCAAGGAAAAATACAGTATAAAATGAATAGAAGTACTTCATATTGAACCTGCTGCCCTGCACAGGTGTTACCCGCTTCTTTCTTTCTGCCATCCCTTTATGTTATTGATTTTTTACGGTAATATATATATATTGAAGATACAGGAAATACCTAGTATTTACATAGATTATTCAACTTTTTGATACATAAGGTTTAAGGAGTTTTGTATGGGTAACCCGCTGCTCGATGTTCAGCATATTTCGGTAAGCATAGATGAAAAACAGGTTCTGCACGACGTAAGCCTGCAGATTGGCAAAGGCGAAACGCACGTGCTTATGGGGCCGAACGGCGCAGGAAAATCCACACTCGGCAACATGCTTCTGGGAAATCCAGTGTATCATCTTGACGGCGGAAAAATCATATTCGGCGGAAAGGATATAGACGGGGAAAAAACTGACCAGCGCGCAAAGGACGGTATGTTCCTTTCATTCCAGAATCCGCTTGAAGTTCCCGGCATTTCGCTCGAGACGTTCATCCGCAGTTCGCTCCAGCAGCGCACCGGCGAACACGTAAAGCTCTTCCAGTTCCAGAAAGATTTGAAGGCTGCGATGCAGCTGCTCAATATGGATGAGTCGTATGCGTCGCGCGATTTGAACGTCGGCTTTTCCGGCGGAGAGCGCAAAAAGAGCGAAATACTGCAGCTGCTCATGCTTAATCCGTCGTTCGCCGTCCTTGACGAAACTGATTCGGGGCTCGATGTCGACGCGGTACGGACTGTTTCAAAGGGTATTGAAGAATACCAGAAGAAGCGGGACGGCGCGCTGCTCATCATTACCCATTCGACAAAGATTCTTGAAAGCCTGCATGTTGATTTTACCCATGTGCTCGTCAAGGGTACAATAGTAAAAACGGGAGACGGCGCGCTTGTACAGGAAATAAACGAGCACGGTTTTGAACAGTTCCTGGGAACGGGAGGCAGTGAGGCTCATGAGTGATGCAAACGACAGCGGTAAGACGCAGGTAAACGACATTGACCGCTCAATATACGATTTCCGCTACGATGAGAAGGATTTTTACCGCAACGATCCCGGCCTTACGGAAGAAATAGTTTCAAAACTTTCCGACGACAAACATGACCCGGCATGGATGAAGGAATTCCGCCTGAAATCACTTGCCATATATAATGAACTTAAACTGACAAACTGGGGGCCTGACATAGGCGACCTGCATATGGAGCACATTGCGACATACGTGCGCCCCAATACGAAAATGCAGGGCGACTGGAAGGACGTTCCTCAGGATATAAAAGATACATTTGAAAAACTCGGCATTCCGGAAGCTGAACGGACGTCGCTCGCAGGGGTCGGTGCGCAGTACGACAGCGAACTTGTCTATCACAATGTACGGGACGAAGTCGCGAAACAGGGCGTCGTCTACACCGATTTTGAAAGCGCGCTGTGGGGGCCGTACGCAGACATGATACGCGAGCATTTCATGCACCTTGTAACGCCGCGCGACCACAAGTTCGCCGCCCTTCACGGTGCAGTATGGTCGGGCGGTTCGTTCGTCTACGTGCCCAAAGGCGTACACCTTACATTCCCCCTCCAGTCATACTTCCGGCTCAACGCGAAGGGTGCGGGTCAGTTTGAGCATACACTCATTATAGTGGATGAGGGAGCGGACCTGCATTTTATAGAAGGATGCTCGGCGCCGAAGTATAACGTTGCGAACATCCACGCAGGATGCGTTGAACTGTACGTTGCGAAGAACGCGCACCTGCGCTATTCGACTATCGAAAACTGGTCAAAGAATATGTACAACCTGAACACGAAGCGTGCAAAAGTGGAAGAAGGCGGGACTATCGAATGGGTCTCCGGCTCGTTCGGATCACACGTTTCCTACCTGTATCCGGAAAGCGACCTTGTGGGCGAACGTGCCCGGGCCGAGTTCACCGGCATTACGTTCGCAGGAAGCGGACAGAATCTTGACACGGGCGCAAAGATGGTGCACAAAGCGCCGCACACGTCGAGCGTCATTACGACTAAATCAATTTCAAAAGGCGGCGGCATCAGTACGTACCGTTCAGCCGTGTATATCGCGAAGAATGCAGCGGGAAGCAAAGCGTCCGTTTCCTGCCAGTCGCTCATGCTTGACAGTAATTCACGTTCGGACACCATTCCCGCAATGGAAGTGCTGACCGACGATGTCGACGTGGGCCACGAAGCAAAAATCGGGCGTATTTCAAATGAAGCAGTCTTTTACCTTATGTCGCGCGGCATCAGCGAAGAGGAAGCACGCAGCATGATTGTAAGCGGTTTCGCCAATCCGGTAAGCAAAGAGCTGCCGCTTGAATATGCAGTAGAAATGAACAACCTCATCCGTCTTGAGATGAAAGGAACTTTGTGATGGGTATAGATACAACAATTAACAACATTCCCGCGCTCACGTGGAACTGGCTCAAAATAAACAATGCACCCTTTTCATACAGCGCGGCGATGAACGCGGCCGGCAGTGCGGTTAAGGGAACGGTTCCCGCAGGTGTTTCGTATACGGCCGATGCCGATGCGGAAGCTGATGCATACAGGGGGATTGAAACAGGAGCAGGGAAAAACACTGATTCTATCTTTGAGACGACGGCCGGTCACACAGCCCTTATAAAGGCTGAAAAGAACGTGCACGTCTCTGCACCGGTGCGCATCGACTTTACACAGGACGACAGGAGCAGCACCGTTTCGGCACAGATTATCCGTGCCGAAGAAGGTTCGTCCATTACCGTCATCCTCGTCTATACGTCGGGAAAACGTGCATCGGGCTTTCAGGCCGTACGCACGATATGCTCGGCCGGAAAGAATGCATACATCCATCTGGTAAAGGTACAGCTGCTCGGTTCGTCCTTTACCCAGATTGACGATACGGGAACGGTCTGCGAGGAAGGCGGCCGCGTCGAAGTAACACAGATTATTCTGGGCGGAAAGGAAACGTATGCAGGCGTTGCAGCCGCCCTTCCCTCGTACCAGTCGTCGTTCAAATCCGATACGGCGTACCTGTGCCTGAACGGACAGAAGCTTGATATGAATTACGTAGTCCGCCACACAGGCCGGAAGACAGACTCAAAAATGTCGGTAAAAGGAACGCTCCGCGATACAACTGCAAAGACATACCGCGGCACAATCGACTTTAAGAAGGGATGCGCAGGTGCAACGGGAAACGAACAGGAAGAAACGCTGCTTCTTTCCCCGACTGTCGTGAACAAATCCATTCCCCTTATCCTCTGCGATGAGGAAGATGTTGCCGGCGAACACGGAGCGACAATCGGGCGGCTCGGTGAAGACACGCTTTTCTACATGCAGTCACGCGGTATAAGCAAAAAGTCAGCAGAACAGATTATGGCACGCGCAAAAGTTACGAGCGCCGCATCCCTCATTCCTGATGAGAGTGTCGTCACACTGATTCTTACCTACCTTGATAAGGCGTTTACCTATGAATAATCAGTACCGCAGGGATTTTCCCTTTTTTTCCAACGAAAAAGACAAAGACATCGTATACTTCGACAACGCAGCCACGACACAGCGTCCGCGCCAGGTCATGGAAGCGATGACTCATTTTTATGAAGAAAACAACGCGAACCCGCTGCGGGGTTTATACGAGCTGAGCGTCCGTGCTACTGAAGCATATGAAAACGCACGCCATACTGCAGCGCAGTTTATCGGTGCGGCAGAAGACTGTGAGATTATTTTTACGCGCAACGCAAGCGAATCGCTGAATCTTGTTGCATACACCTACGGCATGTCGTTCATCAGCGAAGGCGATGAAATTGCAGTCTCCATTATGGAGCATCACAGCAATATCCTCCCCTGGCAGATGGTATGTAAGGCAAAGGGCGCAAAACTCGTCTATATGGAATGCAGTAAGGAAACGGGTGAACTCACACTTGACGAAGTACGGGCAAAAATTACGCCGAAAACGAAGCTCGTCGCCGTAACACAGGTGAGCAATGTGCTCGGAGTAACGAATCCCATAAAGGAAATAGCGGAAATTGCGCACAAAGCCGGAGCTGTCGTCGTTGTAGACGGCGCACAGTCTGTTCCGCACCTGAAAGTGGACGTACAGGAACTGGGCGCTGATTTTCTTGCATTCAGCGGCCACAAGCTCACCGGCCCTACCGGCTGCGGCGTCCTGTACGGACGGAAAGACCTGCTCAACAAAATGCCGCCCTTCCTGCGCGGAGGGGAAATGATTGAATACGTAACAAGGGAAGACGCCACCTGGGCTGAACTGCCTGCAAAATTTGAGGCTGGAACGGTAAACGCTGCGGGAGCTGTCGGGCTCGAAGCGGCAATCAGATACATACAGACTGTGGGACTTGATGCAATTGTGCAGCACGACAATATGCTCGCCGTACAGCTTATGGAAGGCATGAAACAGATACCTCACGTGCATGTTATCGGCAGTCCCGACGGGAACGCACACTGCGGCATTGTCACGTTTACGATTGACGGTGTGCATCCGCATGACATCTCGTCGGTACTCGACACGGAACACATTGCAATCCGGGCAGGCCACCACTGCGCACAGCCGCTCGGCGAATACCTCGGCGTCCCGGCGACGGCACGTGCAAGCATGTACTTCTATAATACGGAAGAGGAAGTTTCCTACTTCCTTGAAAAAGTAAAAAACGTCCGCAAGTGGATGGGATATAAAGACTGACGGGAGACAGAAACGGTGGATACAAAAGATTTATACAGGGAAATACTCAACGAACATAATCTGAACCCTTCTCATAAAAAACCGATGGACAATCCGTCTCTTGTCCTGAACGGCGTAAATCCGAGCTGCGGCGACAACATTACGCTCAACCTTAAAGTGGACGGAAACAACAAAATAACAGACGGTTCGTTCACCGGAAGCGGATGCGCCGTTTCGCAGGCTTCGGTAGACATGATGCTCGACCTCATTATCGGCAAAGATAAAGATGAAGCACTCCGCCTTGCAGGCATCTTCATGAACATGATTCAGGGAAAGGCAAAACCGGAAGAAATAGAAGAACTCGACGAAGCCGCCTCCCTCGAAGACATCTCCCGCATGCCTGCCCGCGTAAAATGCGCCGTCCTCGGCTGGCGTACAATGAAAGAAATGCTCGACGAAGGCAAAGAAACAGAAACCGGCACAGAAATCCATTGTGATTCAAAATAAGACTCATAAGGAAACGACAGGCACGGTATGAAACGTTGCAATACCGTGGTTGTTAGTGTTGCACGAACGCATAGCGCTCGTGCAGAGCAGAAATTGCCAGGGATGGCAATTTCTGCGGCATGCATTGCGGTACGAAATAAGGCACATCAGGAAAAGACAGGATGTCTTTTTAGTGTTGCACGAACGCGCAGCGCTCGTGCAGAGCAGAAATTGACAGGGATGGCAATTTCTGCGGCGTGCATTGTAGTACGAAGTAAGGTAAATCAGCAAACGACACGCACGGTATGAAACGTTGCAATACCGTGGTTTTTAGTGTTGCACGAACGTGTAAGTGCAAGGATATGGAGTTCTCGAAAGGCATTGCCGATGGGATTTAATACCCTTCATACGCCCCAAGGG
>DCFX01000011.1:15595-32629 GCA_002314445.1 Treponema sp. UBA1793 | reverse complement strand
TTAATACCCTTCATACGCCCCAAGGGGCGGGGTATTAAACCCTCCGCACGAATAAAAATCTCCGGGGTCCAGGGGTGTCCCCTGGTCATGCTGGGAAAAGTAAGTGGTTTGGAGAGAGAGCACGGACAAAGCAAGTGCGTCTGTCCGTGAGCTTTGAAAGTAGAGGGTTTCTCTCTCTCCAATAAAACACCATCTATTTTTAACAAAATACTGTTTCAATTCTCATAGTTCTGTTAAACTGACTGCATAGTATCAGTAACGACTAGGAGATTTTCATGAAAAGAAGAAATCTGCTGAACCGCCTTGCAGGCGTGTTCGCACTTGCACTTGCATTTGCGGTAACGCCGTATGCAAGCGCTAAGGACGCACCTTCTGCGGCGTCAAATGTCACAATCACTATTCTTGAAACGAGCGATATCCACGGAATGATTTATCCGGAAGACTACGCATACGGTACGCCGTATGACGGCGGTCTTGCAAAGGCTGCTACCGTCATCAAGGCGGAGCGCGCAAAAGATCCGGACCTGCTGCTGCTCGACTGCGGCGATTCCGTTCAGGACAATCTGATTCAGGAATTCCGGAACGATAAGATTCACCCCATGGTACTGGCGATGAACAGCCTTAAGTACGATGCATGGGAACTGGGCAATCACGAATTCAATTTTGAATATTCAAATCTGCTCAGAAACATTCAGGCATCAAAGGCGCCTGTTCTTGCAGCAAACATTTACAAACAGGACGGCACCCGTTTCGTGAATCCGTACATCATCAAAACGGTAAAGGGTGTGCGCGTGGGAATCATCGGCCTTACCGCTCCGCACGTACCGAACTGGGAGGCGTCGAATCCTGAGCATTTCAACAGCATGACGTTCACGACGCCCATGAATGAACTCGGCAAAATCCTCCCCGAAGTGCAGAGTAAATCGGACGTTGTCATCGTGCTTGCCCACTACGGAGAAGATGGTGAATACGATACCGACGGTATGGATACTGTCGCGGAAAAATACGGTTCACAGGTTGCGGCGTTTCTCATAGGACACGAGCATGCGACTTTCGCAAAGACGTTCGACAACGGAACGGTCATGGTGGAACCGGGCGTTCACTGTACAAGTGTCGCTAAAGTAACGCTCGTCATGACGCGCGACGGGAACGTCTGGAAAAAAACGGGCGCCACACCCGAAGTCATTGCCATAAAAAAAGCGGACATTCCTGCTGATAAAGACATGCTCAAACTGATGGAATATGTCGATACGAAGAGCAATCAGATTGCGAAAACTGTCGTCGGACAGATCGGTGCCGACTTCCTGCCTTCACTGTACTGGAAAGACCTTACCGGTATTCCGACTGCTGTCGTACAGGATACGGCGCTCATCGACCTTATCAACAGAGTCCAGATGAATGCTACCGGTGCGGACGTTTCTCTTGCCGCCCTCTTCGATGCATCAAGCAACCTGACAAAAGGCAGTTTCCACAAACGTGACGGCGTTAAAGTATATAAATACGACAACACGCTTATGGCCGTCCGCGTCACGGGTAAACAGCTCAAGGCTATCATGGAACAGCAGGCAGGGAACTTCTTCAACACGGCAAAACCGGGCGACGTGACAATTTCATTCAATCCGTCAATCCGCCTGTACAATTACGATATGTTTGAGGGCGTAAACTACGACATTGACATTTCAAAACCGGCAGGAAGCCGTATTGAAAACGTCACGTTCAAGGGTGAACCGCTTGCGGACGATCAGGTGCTGACGCTTGCACTCAACAACTACCGCTACGGCGGACTTTCAACGGCAGGACTCATAAGCAGCAAACCGGAAGACCTTGTGTACAACTCAGGGCTTGCAATCCGCGACCTTATCAGCGACTACGTTGCAAAAGCCGGAACTCTTATGCCTGAATGCGACGACAACTGGAAGATTACCGGTATAGACCTCACGGTGCCCGGTGCGGATAAAATCTACGACGCGGTACGCAGCGGGAAAATCAAAATCCCTGAAAGCGCGGACGGACGGACTCCGAACGTTGCTTCCCTGAATACCGCAGACTATTCCGACATTGTAACGGGAACCTCTGAAAACTGAAATTTTCAGCGATGAGCTGAACTGATTTCATATTGCAATTCTCTGCTCCATAGAAGATAATACTGTCACTATGGAGCAGCATATCTTTTCATCATTAACACCTGATATCATTCTGAACTGCGCCGAATCGTTTTCCGGTATCCGCTTCGACGGGACGATTGTGCCGTACAACAGTTACGTTAACCGGGTCTTCGGTCTGACTGACGAAGACGGGGGCGGATATGTCATTAAGTTTTACCGTCCCGGACGGTGGACAAAAGAAGCAGTAGAAGACGAACATACCTTTTTGAACGACTGTACGGCAGCCGAAGTGCCTGTCGTACCCCCTCTTGAGGGAGCTGACAAGCAGGGCATGACGACAGGAATCTATACGGCCGGCGGTATACCCGTTTATTATGCGCTCTTTCCGCGGCTCAAGGCGAGGACGTTCGATATTTATACCGATAACGACTGGGTGCGCACCGGCCGCGCAATCGGCCGCATGCATCTTGCGGGGCAGAAACGTGATGCCCCTCACCGCCTCCAGTGTACGCCGCAGCAGACGACTATCCCTTATATCAACATGCTCCTTGAACATAATCTCGTCACGCCCGATCTGCAGCAGGAATTTACCGGCATATGCAGCAGCGCGCTCGACTACGTGCTTGACGCTTATGCGTCCGTTTTCGGAGAGGCTGATGAAAACGGTATGTATCATACGGCGGCGTTCCAAAGGATTCACGGTGACTGCCACCGGGGCAACATTCTTGAACAGTTCATATCGAAAAGTCCCTCGTCGGTTGATACTGAAGATACAAGCAGCATCACGCTCATCGACTTCGACGATATGATGACGGGTCCTGCCGTACAGGATTTATGGCTGCTCCTTCCCGGATACCGGAAAGAATCGGAACGCGAACTTGAGCTGCTTCTTCAGGGATATGAAGAGTTTATGTGCCCTGACGATACCTCCGGAAACAGCATCAACGGAACTGTCCCCGGCATGCGCCGGCAGCTGCGCCTTATAGAACCGCTCAGGTTCATGCGCAACATCTACTTCCTCGCGTGGACTGCCGTGCAGCGTGATGACGAAGGATTTTTAAATCGGAATCCGGACTGGGGAAGCAAAGCGTTCTGGGAAACGGAAATTGAAGATTTAAAAACGCAGCTCGGGGTACTTGAAGATGAATACGGGGATGAGGAGTAAAACGTTCCTCCCCTGTTCCGTTCAGAATACTTTCATGGCAGCACCGGAATAGTTCAGAACGTCTTTGTTTAATTTTCCTTCTGACAGTATCTTATTGCCGTTGATATAGACAGAATGTATACCGAACGGTTTTGACTGATCCGGCTGAGTATTTTTAAGTTCTTCCTCGTTAAAAATTGTCAAATCGGCATAATAACCGGGCTTTATATATCCCCTCTTTTCCAGACGGAACCTGTCCGCAACAGCTCCTGTCATTTTCCGTATAGTATGAGGCATCGTATCGCCGCTGCCCTGCAGTGCCAGATGCAGAAACTTGGGATAACAGTCATACACTGCAGGGTTTTGTATGCCGTGGTCTTCAACCCATGCATCTGTCATATACAGACAGTATGCATCTTTCGACAGCTCACTGATAATCTCCGGAGTACTGTACGGCCCCATGTTTACGCGGCCTTTAAAATTGCTGAGTTCACAAAGTTCAAGATATGTTTTTAAATCTGTTTTTCCGGATGCTTTTGCTATCTCGTGTACAGTGCGGCCTTCGTATTTTTCATACCCTTCACCAATATAAGCTATCTGAATATCTTTAAATCCGAATCCAAGCAGAATACTGGTGGCTTTTATTAAAATGTTTAATTTTAAAACAGTAGCAGGTTTACTTTTTTCTTCATTTGAAAGAGCCTGGTACCAGGCCGGAAGTATGACTGTTATGACAGATACGCCTAAAGTTTCGCTGTATATATCGAACATCGCATCTACACCATAATCCCGCATCCGGTGCAGAATAGAAACGGCTTCATTTTTGCATTTAAATGTACTGCGGCCTACAAAAATAGCATGGGAATATTGTAATTTCATTTTTTTATCACGGGCAATTTCGGATAATTCATCAATAGCTCTCAGTATATGAGGCCTGCCGAATACTGTTTTATAGGACATGGAAACCGCAGACTGAGCGCGGGGATGAACAGTAAGCGGTTTTTGGAATTCCTCACAAAGTTGTGCGACCTTTTTTAATTCGGCTGTATCCGCATAAAGCCCCGGTTCATACATAAGGCCGAGGGAAATGCCACATGCTCCCTCCTCAAGATTTTTCCTGAGTATAAAAAGCATCTTTTCTTCTTCCTGTTTCGTAAGAGGTCTTTTTTCAAATCCGAGGATACCGGCTCTGACAGAGCAGTGTCCGGCCAATACGGCTATGTTACACGGATTTTTATGATCTATTGCAGAAAAAAAATCAGAAGCATATCCGTATTTTCCGGTTGTATCAGTAAAAGAGAAAAGTCCCCCGCCTAATTTATCGATATAACGGCTTTCCGATTCAAAACCGATTGAAGAAAGCCCGCAATTGCCGGTAATAAAACTGGTAATTCCCTGTCCGATGAACGGAGCAAAATATTTTAATGGTTCATTTTTGATTGCAAACCAGTCATTGTGCGAATGCGCATCTATAAATCCCGAAGAAAGTGAAAGACCGTTTAAATCGATACTTTCATCAATAGAAGAAATTTCGTTTTGCCCTATATTGCCGGTTGCAGCAATTTTATCTCCATCTATCAGTATATCTCCGGTAAAAGGATCAGTTCCCGTTCCGTCATAAATTTTTCCATTTCTCAGCAGAATTTTCATATTCGTTTCCTCCGGGATATACAAGTCAGTATAGTACCTGAAGAGAAAAAAATAAACAAGGCAGAATCATTACTGTTCGACACAAATGAATCTATCTCTCCCTGAAAGTGAACTGCGGACAGCGACCCGGATATTCCCTACTCGGTAACAGGTTTAAACGGAACGATATAGCACTGAGAAAGAATTGAGGCATCGGTAAGCGGATACTCTTTGGAAATTTCCTTTGCCCCTGTAATACCTGCTTTTGTGGTATATCCTTCCGCTGTACCGTTTTTTGCACATTCATACATCAATTCAAATGCGATACCCGCCTGTCCTGCTGAATCCTGCAGAACGGTGGCATACAGTTGGTGTGCCTGCATCGAAACCTTTGCCTCTTTCGTATTGTCAACGCCTATGACTGGTATTTTAAGAACGGTGCCGTCTCCATCGACATCTTTTGAAGGATTATCGGGATCGTCCGTATAATTTCGTTTCAGCAGCGCATCAATCGCTCCGAGAGCCATCGCATCATTTTCAGAAACGACAGCATTAAAAACACCGGAATACTGATTAAACCAGCGGAACATCATTTCCCGTGCCTGCACATCGGACCAGTTCGCAGAATCTTCCGCAAGAACATCCACCGTATAGCCACGTTTTGCCATTCCCTCCATAAAACCTATACGCCGGTTTACCTGGGCTTTATGACCGTACTGCCCGTCGAAATACAGGATTTTGACAATCTTACCGGGCGCGCGCTCAGGATATTTTTTGAAATATCCGTCGAGTATTTCCGCCTGAAAATCGCCTGCCGAAATTTCAAGCGACATGGAGACATAAAAATGATTGCTCAGCTTTAATGCTTCGATTGTGGGAGCCTGATTCGTAAAAACGGCATATCCGCCCTTTGAATCAAGAATCCGGCTGTATTGTTCCGTACACCCGCTGGTAACAGGAAGAATGATGAAATATTTTGTACCGTAGGTCAGCTGCGTTTTAAGCTGATCAGTCTGAATCGCAACGTCATCATTTCCGTCGTATATTGCCAGTTCAACATCCGCTTCTTCCGCATAACTGCGGAGGTGTGCAACGAGTTCCCTCATGAACGGCGTCCCCATTGAACGGACAAGCACACACATCTTTATTTTTCCGTCCGAAGAATTTTTCCTGACACATGATGTCAGGCTCAATACAAACACGGTAAATACTGCACATAGTAATTTTCTGCTTTTCATTTTCAACTCCCTTCTTCAATTTCAGACTTTAAACTGATCAATCTGACTGCCGATACCGTCTATTGAATCCTTCATTCTGCTTGAAATCTCTGTGAGTATTGATCCGGTTTCATTTATCTTTTTTGCACCAATGCGCATTTCCTGCATACTGTCCTTCATGCTCATTGTCGCTTCCTGCAGACGGCGTATTTCTTCAAGGATTGCCTGATTGCCCGCAGACATTTCTACGGATGCTGTCCGGACCTCGGTTGTACTGTCGTTCATTGAATGGAGCGATTCGCTTATTTCCTTTGAACCTATCGATTGTTCCTCCATCGCAGCTTTTATCTGTCCGATAAGTTCATCAGTCTGCTTAATGCCCGCTGCAACAGAATTAAATACTTTTGCAGAATCTACAGACGCAGAAACAACGCTTTTGATTGAATCGGTTATTTTCGTCAGCTGGTTTCCTATCGTTTTTGACTGACTGGTTGAAGTCTCCGATAATTTTCTGATTTCATCAGCGACGACGCTGAATCCCTTTCCTGCGTCTCCTGCATGGGCAGCTTCAATAGCAGCGTTCATTGCAAGAAGATTGGTCTGGCTGGCAATATTCGCAATTGCGGCATTAGCTTCCTGCAGCATCGACGATTCATTTTCTATAATTTCAATCCGCTCATTAACAATCTGCTGTTTTGAAGCACCGTCACGCGCACTCATTTCCAGCAATGAAAAGGACTCTGCCATACGGGATACAGAAGCGTTGACTGCATTTATATTTCCTATCATTTCTTCAACTGCAGAAGATGCATGAGCCACTCCGGCTGCCTGGGCTTCTATCATTCTTTCAAGAGATTCAATATTTGATGCGATTTCATTCACAGCCCCGGCTGTTTCCGTTACCCCGGATGCCTGTCTTGTTATATGGTCGCTGATGCTTTCTATATTGGAGCTTATTTCGGTAATTGATGCAGCAGTATCCACGGTACTTTCGTGCAGTTCATCTCCGGCCTGTATTAAAATATCCTCTGACGATTTCAGTTTGATGACGATTGTCCTGAGTTTCTGGGAAAATCTGTTGAATCCTTCAACAACTGCTCCTATTTCGTTTCTTGAACTGACCGATATACGTTTTGTCAAATCCGCGTTACCGGAAGCAATATCGTTTATTGTATGTTCTACGACAGTCAGAGGGCGGATTGTTTTTATCATGATGATGCAGCTGACGAGTATAACGATGAACGCAATAAAGGCTCCTGCCAGTATCATGACGCGCGTCAGGGTATTACCGGTCTCATCTATTTGAGAATCAGCTACTGAAAAAGCAAAATTCCACGGAGTATTTGCAATGGGAGTATAAGCGATAAACTCCTCGTTTCCGCCCTCACCACTCACCCATCCGGTTCCGATTCCGCCCTTCATAATCTTTGCCGACAGCGCTGCCATCTGTTTTTTATCTGCGGCAAAATCACTGATAAAATCTTTTTTCATAACGGAATCTGCATTTTTATGAGCCAGAATATTTCCGTCTCCGGCCATAAGCCATGCATACCCCGTTTCTCCCAGTTTAATATAGGTAACCATGTTCTGGATGACGTTCAGTTTTATTACTCCGCTGAATAAGCCGATTACTTTTCCGTTAATTGTTGCGGCTCTTGTAATATGAATGACGGGTTCGGAATTCAGTGCGGACTGTTCAGGATCATTTACATATTCTATTCTGTTTTCCTTCAGTACAGCACGAAAATACGAACGGCTGCTGATATCCTCCGTCTGCCCGTTGTCGGTATATGCAATGCCGTCCGGACCGGAGAACTCAATATAATCGAAATAAGTTCTTCTCGAAGATGTATGCGCCCGCATCCAGTCCACTATGGCTTTTTCATTACCCGTCTGTACAACATCTGATTCTGTGTAAAAACGCATCTGATTCAGATACTCGCTTATTTTATTTGCGATAGCAAGTGAATAGGCATGCGTAATCTGCTCGCAGTCTGTAGCATACTGCCGGGATACCGCTTTCCTGGTATATGAAGAAGTCAGGTAAATTTGGACTGTGTTCAGAATAAGAATAATCAGTCCCATTGAAAAGCCTAGAAAAACGGTAATACGCTGCGTTTTTCCTCTGCCGCTCAATTTCTCTTCAGGCACACCGATACCGCTTATATCCAAGGGATTTTTGTCAGCCATATAAACTCTCCTGTTTTTACGTTGAAATTCCCGGGTAAAAATAATGTAAGAATCGTGTTGAAACCTAAGTTCCCTGTCTGAGTATAGGTGACATGTTTTATATCTGTCAAGAATTTGTTGCAGTTATGGAGATAACCCGTAAATAGTATTGAAAAGCGCTAATCCGAAAGATTATAAATGATTTTTTTCAGCATTCCCCTGAGCGTTTCCATTTCCTGTTTCGTAAAATCTTTAGTAAGCATTTTTTCTGCACTGCTTTTTGATTTTCTGGTTTCCTTCAATAAAGCAGAACCTTTATCTGTCAGACGGACTTCTTTGGAAAGGCGGCCGTTCGCCGTAATAGTTGTTTCTATAAATTCCTTCTCCTCCAGCCGTTTAAGAATTCCATTTATTGTCGGATGAGAAACACCGCAAAAATCCTCAAGTTCCTTCTGTGTTGTTTTCTTCTGATGCTGTATAGAAATAAAATGCATCACATGTATTTGAGACATTGTTATACCTAAACTGGCAAAATCAGCATTTCCTTTCTTCTTCAGCTTTTCGTCAACCTGCTTAAAAAGCATGCCAATATCATCAGATTCGTCTTTCATTGAGAACTCCATTTTTAAGAATACCGTACTATATGAAGTGAAGTCAATAACAACCGGTTACCTTTCAGAATAACAGAATATTAGTGTAGCAGGCTACTGTATTAACTTGAGTTCAAGTATCTTTTTACAGTACATTTTATTTATTATATGTAGCAAGCTACAGTAATGGAGGTACTATATGGATTGGCGGAAAAGGACTGTTACAGCAGTAATAACCGTTTGCGTTTTGTTAATGTCAGTATGGTCGGAAGAAAATGGAAAAGCACCAAAAAGCCTTTCTGCAGACGAAGCTGTTCAGATGGCATTAAAGACTCATGTCGATATACAGCGCAGTTCAATTTCACTGAATCAGGCAACAAGGAATTTTCATCATGCATGGAATTCATTTTTACCGGTAATATCGGCAGACGGAAAAGGAGCCGATCTTAACTACTATTCAAACCAGACATCTGATTCGGTTACGTTAACGGCAGGAGTAAACGCAAATCTTTCTCTTGATGCCGGTATGGGAAGTAAAATTGCAAAATTAAAATCGGAATATGAAGCGGGCATACTGAATTATAACGATACCGTACGGGATATAGAATATACAGTACTCGAATCATATTACGATCTGCTCTATTTAAAAGAAAATCTTTCGGTAAGTCAGAAGAGTCTTGCTTCATACCAGCAGCAGTATGATCAGACTCTGCAGAAACGAAACAAAGGAGTTGTACCAGAACTTGATCTGCTGTCAGCACAGGTAAACCTTGAAACCGCAAAAACGGATTTGCAGAGCGCACAGGCAGACTATGATAACGGTCTGCTTGAATTTCTCAATACTATCGGTATAGAATATGATAATAGTATTGAACTTACAGACTCTCTTGATTATGCAGAAAAAGTTGATGCCATAAATCCGGTGTCAGTTCTAACCGATTGCGAAGAAAAATCGTCGGAGGTAAAGAAGCTTGAAAATGAAATGAAAACGGCGACGTATACACGTAATCAGACTTTCTATTCATCATTTCTGCCAACGATGAGTGTTGGAGCAGCAGTATATCCTGCAGATTACACGTATGAAAAAAAGTCAGAGACGGAAACGCGCACTCCATACTGGGACGTTTCAATCAGTATCAGTCTGCCTGTTGACTCCTGGGTTCCCGGTTCGTCCGCACATGATACTGTAGCAGAACAGAATGACACAATAAAAGACTATGAACTGCAGCTTGCGGACAAAAAAAAGAATGTGCGTACTGATATAATTGAAAAGCTGCAAAAAATTGATCAGTCAAAATCTACGCTTAAAGCACGGCAGCTTAATGTTGAACTTGCAAAAAAATCATACGAAATGACAGAGGAAGCATACCGGAGAGGAACAAAGGATCTGCTTACGCTTCAGTCAGCACTCGATACGTATCATTCCGCACAGCTTCAGCTGAGCTCTGAGCAATACACGCTTATATGTAATGTGTTTGACTTGGAAAAAGCACTTGGACTTTCATCAGACACATTCTTTACAAATACAACGACAAAAGAGGTATTAAAATGAAACTGACAAAAAAAAGGGTTGGACTGATTGCAGCTGTTGTTGCGGTCCTTGTTGTTATAATACTCATCCCCAAAAGCCATAAGACTGTACAGGAAGATACACAGAAGACGTATTCCGTTACCACAACAAAACTGACGAAACAGAATATGCAGGAATACCTTATCATGAACGGCAACATAAAAGCCGACAACTCAATTTCCGTATATCCTGATATAGGCGGCAAACTGGTAAACGTTCCGGTGACGCTCGGGAGTTTCGTGAAGCGTGGGCAGACCATTGCAGAAGTCGATCCTTCGACACCGGGAACAGTCTATGCACGCAGCCCGGTATATGCGCCGATTGAAGGCTATGTTACGTCTCTCCCTTTAACTCAGGGAACAACAGTTTCCACTTCAACCGCTATTGCGCAACTGGGAAATATTACAAAACTGCAGATTTCCGCAAAAGTACCGGAGCGGGATGTCGGTGTCCTGAAAAACGGACTCACGGCGGTTGTGACGCTCTCCGCATATCCGAATGATACATTTCCTGCACACGTATTCCGGGTTTCTCCAATTGTAGACGAAACATCACGGACAAAAGAAATCTATTACATATTTGACACGTCTGATTCGCGGATAAATGCAGGAATGTATGCACGCATCAAATTAAACACTGTACTGCATCAAAACATCATTGTCATTCCGATTGATTCATATGTAACAAATAACGGCAAACAGTATGTCTACGTCGTAAACAGCGATAATACGGTAACCAAAAAAGAAATTCAAACAGGGATTACCGTTGATGGAAAAACAGAAGTAACAAGCGGCCTTGCAGAGGGAGACAGAATAGTTGTTTCCGGGCTGCAGGTTCTTACAGACGGCGTAACGGTTAACGATATCGGAGGAAAATAATATGAGTGTTTCAAAAAAAGTACTGGACCATCCGGTACTTGTTATCTGCGTATTTGCGCTTATCATGATTGTCGCACTTTTTACAATAAATAACATACAGATTGACCTCATGCCTGATATGGATACACCGGTTGCCATGGTATATACAACTTACGATAACGCGGGACCGGAATCTATTGAAAAAAGCGTAACAAAGATACTTGAAAGCGGACTGGTAAGTGTAAGCAACATAAAAAAATTGACATCGACTTCATCAGATGGTTTGTCATTGATTAAACTCGAATTCAATTACGGCACTGATATGGATGTTGCTATAAATGATATACGTGACAAACTTGATACGGTGAAAGGGAATTTGCCTGACGATGCTGACTCACCGCAGATTTTCAAATACGATTCCTCCTCTCTGCCGATAATTACTCTTGCAGTAAACGGCAACCGTTCTGCAGATCAACTGCGCAAAATTGCGGATGACACCATTTCTGATCGTCTGGAACAGACAACTGGCATTGCCCAGGCAAAAGTAAGCGGCGGTCGTGAAACCATTGTACGCGTTGAGCTTGACCAGAACAGACTTGATGCGTACGGTCTTACGCTTTCTTCAATTGTATCTACACTCGCGAGCCAGAATATAGAAATCGGTGGCGGAAATGTCTCTGAAGGAATGCGTAAGTACCTTGTCCGTACGACAGGTGAATTCAGTTCCATCGATGAAATCAATAATACCGTCGTAGGTACGCTGAACGGATACGATGTAAAGCTTTCCGATATTGGAACTGCATTCATGGGCTATAAAGACCAGACGAGCATGATATATATAAACGGCAACCCCGGCGTCTATATTAAACTGCTGAAACAGAGCGGCAGTAATACGGTAAACGTTGCAAATGCAGTCTACAAGAAAATTGCAGAGATACAAGAGTCGCTTCCATCAGATATACACCTTGATATTGTTTCCGACAATTCCACAGAGGTAAGGGATACGCTCTATTCGCTCATTGAATCGATTCTTGAAGGATTTGTTCTTAATATTCTTGTTCTATTCATATTCCTGCGCAGCGCGAAAAGTACGCTCATTATGGCAATTTCGATTCCGTTCAGCGTATTGATCACGCTTCTTGTCATGTCCCTCTTTGGTATTACACTTAACATTATTACAATGACAGGCCTTATTCTTGGAATAGGAATGGTTGTTGACGCGTCAATTGTCGTACTTGAAAATACTTATTCTTACCGGGAACGCGGCACTAAGCCGAAAGTTGCAGCCACAATCGGGACACAGGAGGTTATGAGTTCCGTCGTTTCGGGAAACCTTACGACAATCTGCGTCTTCATACCATTCTTCGTTTTCAAGAGCAAACTTGAAATGCTCGGACAGTTGTTTACATCGCTGATGGTTGTTATTATTATAGCCCTCATTGCATCGCTGATCGTCGCTATGTTCCTGGTCCCTGTGCTTGCCGGCAAATTCCTGCCTGTGGAAAACCACAAGGAAAAACCGATAAAAAACAGATATCTTGCAAAGGCGGATGAAGCAGTCGGCGGTGCAATAGACTGGATTACAGGAAAATACCGTCAAGGACTCCATTATGTTCTCCGCCATCGTTTTGTGACCGTAGTTATATCATTCGGCATTCTGGCTGCATCTATACTGTTGTTCAGCCGGTTAAAAATAACATTCATGTCGAATTTCAACGATACATCGGTCGGGCTTACTGTCGAATTACCGCTTGGCACAAAACTCTCGGAAACGCAGAATGTCCTTGATCAGTTCTACGATGTTATTAAGAAGGAAGTAAAAGGGTACAAAAATATAGTCGTGAGCGTCGGAACAACAAGCGGAATGTCGCTCAGTTCAGATACATCGTATAAAGGTTCAATATCCATCACGCTGCCGGATGCTTCAAAGCAGATAGACAGCGCGGAAACAATCAAAGCGAAACTCCGTAAACATTTCGGAGAATTTCCGACAGTAGCGTTTACATTCGATGAAGGACGCATGCAGCAGATGACAGGAAGCGATATTGATATTGCATTCCACGGCGACGACCTGAACCAGAGTCTTGCCACTGCAGAACAAGTAAAGAAATTAATGCAGGACAATATTCCTGAAATTGTTGAACCGCAGATAGACCTTGAAGACGGGCTCCCGCAGGTTGAAATAAAAATTAATCGTGCAAGGGCATCCTCCTTCGGTATTACTGTTTCTGCTATTGCGAATGAAATCAACTACAGCATCAACGGCAAGACCGCAACGACATATCGTGAAAGCGGCGACGATTACGATGTTATTGTTCTTCTCCGTGATGAAGACCGCAGCGATATCCCGGACCTTGAAAATATTTTTGTAAGCGGCACAAACGGCCGTTATGCCGTCGCAAATTTTGCAGAAGTTGTACGTGGAGTCGGGCCTGTTTCAGTCAAACGGGAAAATCAGGTACGTACGGTTCATCTTACGGCAAACCTTAAAGGGGCTTCCAGTGCAGGTGCTATCGAATCGCAGATAAAAAAATTAGTGAACAGTAACCTGGTAATACCCGAATCTGAAACCATAAGTTTTGAAGGTTCATGGGGCGATACTATGGACATGATGAAAATATTCGTTATGATCATCATACTTGCAATCATCCTCGTATTCGGCGTTATGGCAGGTACGTATGAATCTTTCAAGGATCCGTTCATCAACATGTTTACACTGCCGTTCCTGATTGTCGGCGTCGTACTCATCCATCTAATTACAGGGCAGGCATTCAGTATGGTTTCCATGATAGGTGTTGTCATGCTTATCGGTATTGTCGTAAACAACGGCATCATCCTTGTTGATCAGACTAACCTGCTCGTACGGCGCGGTATGAAAGTCCTGGACGCATGCGAACAGGCAGGTGCCTCACGTTTCCGCCCGGTACAGATGACGACGCTCACAACCATTCTGGGTATGATACCGATGGCCTTTTTCGGCGGTGCGAACTCCAGTATGACACAACCGATAGGTCTGTGTGTTATAGGCGGATTGACATCAAGCACGCTGGTCACTCTGTTTATTATTCCGGTTATGTACTCTCTTTTCAACAGACATGCGGATGATAAAAAAAGTTCCTCAGTTTCGCCGGAACTGCAGAAAGAAATCGCAGCAGATGACTCATTGGAGGAAGACTAATGATCAGAATTGAAATAATAGCAAACCAGTCAACTCAGGAAGAAATAATTGAAAATCTTGAGGAAGTAATTCCGGGTTTTCTTTACACGGTAATTCCCCTTACGCAGGGACGGGGAAAGAAATCATACAAACTTGGAACTGTAACGTGGCCTGAAACAAATTTTATTTTGATCGCATACGCCGATGAAAGCGTTGAAACAACCGTAAAACATGTTATACGGTATATAAAACTGAAATTTCCGTCGGAAGGTATAAAACTGTTTATCATGCACGATTCTGACAGGTAATCATTATTCAACACAATCCGCTGCAGTGAATTTCACTGCAGCGGATTGTGTTTTTCAAATACAGAAAGGTGCGGTTTTGTGCGGAACTGCTACTACGCTGCAACGCTCTGCATGAACAGCAGTGTTGCATTTTTAGAGGTTCCCATTATATAATTTTTTACTGCAGACAAAAACTATTACTTTGCAGGATTAACGCTTAGTGTGCCGTCTTTATTCTTTACAACTTTCCCAATAAGCTTGCTGCCTTTTTTCAGAGTTAGACTTGAAACTATACAGGGCTTTGTAACTATCCATTTTCCTCCGTCTTCAATTGTAATATTAACCGTGTTAAATCCGTTCCAGAAGATTTTGTCAGTTACATGTCCAAGATTATCAGCTGCAGACCAGTCACCATTTCCGACAGAAAAATCTTTTACCGTATGACTGAATTCGCCGGCTGATATAAGACCCGTCAAAGAAGCATTTTTCCCGATCGTAACATTCATTGTCGTTGCACCATTTCTACCGACAAAACCCGTAGAATTCCACATATCGCCGGTATAATTTCCATTTGTAAATGTCGTATTGCAAACCCAGCCGGAATTGAACGCAGCCTCTTTTACAGCAAATGAACTGCTGTAACCGGCACCTTCATGAAATTCTGTATTAAAGGTCAGCATATGATTCTTATGATAGTGACCGTAATAAGGCTCATCCGGCCCCCATACAGTTTTTGTATCAAGGCCTATGTAGTCATCATCATTATCCATAAGCTGCACTAAAACATTTGAACCGGAAGTAATATCCGCATTGTCTATGTTTATTTCGGAATTTACTTTTTTAATCAGAAAAACAGCATTTCCCGTCTTTATAGTTGTTCCGTCTTTCACGTTCACAACATTCCAGTCATCATTCGAATTAGAGTGAAGTTCAAATCCGAAATTGCCAGACTCAATTACAGACGGAATAGTACCCGCTGCAGTGCTGCTGACAGCTGTTGTGACAAAATCTCCGGGGAGACCGAAAGCCCCCTGCCTGTCTGCAGTATTTCTTGTTGAAATATCAGTTTTATTTAATTTATAAACCGGAATAGATGCACCTGCCGCATAACTCTGTAAATTAACAAGTCCCCCACATAAAATAATACCGATTGCAGGGACCTTCATTCTGACTCCGTAATAATCCTGCTGACAATCAACAATATCATATGCACCGTATCCGGAATTTTCTACGTTAATATCAGAATTAACAACCGTAAGATGCATCCATCCCTGAGGAGCGCCGCCAACCCTTGAGTCAGTGGAAAGTGCTGCCCAGCCGTCTGCATTGATGGTAGAATCAATATAGGTTGCAGTGGAATAGTTTCCCATCAAATTCGTTGTTCTTGCATTCGCCACGGCTCCGTTCAAGCCAAGCACCCATGGAGGAGAAACCATAATATCCTGATCAGCATTTGAAATATATCCATCGTAAATTTTTCCGCCGGCAGAACTTATTCGGGAATTTTTTACGATCAAGCTTCCTCCATCATCGGCAAAAAGAGCAAGTTTCCCAACACCTTCAGTCGAAATGCTTGAATTATTAATTTCCATTACACCGTTATTACCGCTGACGATGACGGCTGCACCGAGTCCCGAAAAATCATTCGTGTTCGCTCCGTCTGCATTTTTACCGTCAAGGTCAATTGTTGTATTGTTCAGTGTGTATGAACTGTTATTGTCTATTACAGCTGAAAAATCTCCACTGAAACCTTTAATTGTAATACTATCAGCACCCTTTGAATCAGCTTCACCCTCTGAAAATTTTCCATATGCAGATTTTTCCGCATTAATACCGTCAGAATCTATAAAAAGTCCGGTCCTGAACGGCGGCGTTACGGTAGATCCGTGCCACGGATAACTTCCCATAAACTGCGTATCCTTCGTTACAACCAGCCGCACATTTTTATACACTCCGGGTTCAAAAGGCGTTTCCACGCCATCTGCGAACATTGTCAAATAATACCCGTCAGGAACTGCGTACAGCTTTCCCTTTTCAACCGTGTACTGCTCATAAGATGTACTGCCGGTAACAATAATTTTATCCGCAGCCTCCGGCGAACTGCCGTCACCGTTTGTTTCTGCACAAACAGGACCTGAACACATTACAGCTGAAAGAAATGTTGTCAGCAGAATTCTGCCTGCCGGTAAAAACCATTTTCTTTTTAAATTCATTTTTTGCCTCTTATATTTTGTAAAAGATTTCATAATCAATAACCCCGCCGCAAGCAGCGGGGTATATTATTCTCTAAAGGTATCGCAGTCGGGATT
>DCFX01000011.1:0-15361 GCA_002314445.1 Treponema sp. UBA1793 | reverse complement strand
TCTCTAAAGGTATCGCAGTCGGGATTTAATACCCTTCATACGCCCCAAGGGGCGGGGTATTAAACCCTCCGCACGAATAACTTTATTAATAATCACGCACGTGTAATTTCGGAGCAATCCAGTTCAACGGGTGTATCTCTCATAGTTTCATAAATATATTCCATAGTTTTCATAGTTGTCATACAGTCTTCTTCGTTAATTTTACCCAGCATATCGACAAGTTTACTATGATATTGTCTGACGAAAATATCATAGTATGACTCACCCAGCGGGGTTAAAACCACTGTAATTATTCTCTTGTCCGTTTCGTTCGTTCGTTTTTTTAAAACGTTAAATTCTTCAAGTTCGTTTATTAATTTTGTGACACTCGGAGTTGTTACGCCAAGGTCGGTACTGACATCGCTGATTCTGACGGTACCGTACGACTGTGTTAATCGATGGATAATCTCAATGACATTGATATGACGCGGCTTCATATGCCTGGGAAGACGTGGCATAAGATCTGTTATCCGCTTTCCGTAAAAACAGGTAACTATAAACAGTCTGCGTATCAGTTCTTCTGTAATCATTCACTCACCTTATATTTATCATTGATAATTACTAATAGTAACTAATACAGCATAACATACATTCTCTCCCTTTTCCTGTCAAGTGCTCATACCTTTACCGGCCATTCTTACGGAAACTGAGTAGAAATACATAAATTTTACAGGTTTTAAGGTATAAAGAAAATGCTTAGCTTGTAAAAAACTGGACTAGTATAAGACATATGCCGATTTTTGAAAAAACTTTCTGACGCATGGCGGACTCGAACCGCCTACCTACTGCTTAGAAGGCAGTTGCTCTATCCAGATGAGCTAAAGCGCCGTGGAAATTATAATACACTAAATACGATTCTTTTGCAACAGATTACACCAGACTGGTGAATGTCACCGGCATACATCAGTTGTCTTCTTCCGATGTATCTATGGAGATGGAACCAAGATGAAGCACTTTGCTGTAATATTTCGTATATGTCGTATCGCGGCCGACAGCTACCGCAAACATGTCTACATACCAGACAGTTTTGTCGTCATCGGAAAATGATGAAGAATAATTAACATCGCTGTCGCCGTTTACCGGCACTTTATTAAGATCGGAATCCTCACTTGTCCGGCCGAAGTCAAATGAATGCGTACCGGATATGTTTCTGAGTGGCACATAATTCCCGCTGCCTGTAAAATCACTGCCATCGTAGCCTATAATGATTTTTGCCGTATAATCGCCGTCCTGATAATTCATCAGCCTTATGTATACACGCCGGTCGTTTGAACCGGCCGATATGAGAGGAGAAAGCGTTCCGCTTGTTGTGCTCAATTCCCTGTATCCGTATGTGTCAATCATCTTATCTGCAGCTGCGGAATACGTGGTGGAAGAATTCAACGATGTAATAGCACTTACCGCCGTATTCATCGTGGAATAATTATTATATATTTTATAATAAACAGCTGTCCCCAGATAATCAAAACCGGAACTGGATAAATCCGAATTAGCAGAATCCCGCGTTAAAAAATCAAAATATTTTACATCATAGCCCTGGGAGGTTGAAGACGTCACTGCTGGTATATTGTAGGCAGTAACAGGCGCTTCAACTACATAATATTCATCAAGTCCGCAGCCGGAAAAAGTAAACAGGCAGCATACCGTCAGTAGAAAAAAACTATATACACCATATTTTACCGCAGTATTTCTGTCTGTTTTCATGATACTATAACAAATCTGCCCGTATCCGGGTTACTCGGTTTTCCCGTCAGCTTTCAGCGCAATAAGACGGGTTTTAGCAAGATGTGCCCATGTGTCATCAGGTACAGCATCATTAAGCTTGTTATATGCATCGGCGGCATTCTTATAATCACCAAGTGCTTCATATACGCGCCCCTCGCTGAAACGGGCGTGCGCAGTGAGCATAAATTCTTCCGAATCAGCTGCCTTTTCGTACAATTTGACAGCATTTGCAAGATCGCCGGTCTCTTCGCAGCAGACCGCCTCATTATAATATGCAAGAGGTGCTGTATACGATTTTACGCCTTTCAATGCAGCTTTTTTCCAGTATCCTTTTGCGTTTTCATAATCTTTACGCTCGTAGGCAATTTCGGCTGCAAGCATATTTGCCCGGACACCGACGATTCCCGGCTTTTTGAGATACGGAGTGATTCCGGTCATGGCAGCTGCACGGCGGGCTTCAATATCTGTATCCGAAAGAGCAGATGAATCTTTTGTCAGCGTATATTCAATCGTATCAATCTGTGAAATGCCCTTGTCGTTGATTTTTGAATTTACCGTAACGTATACTCCGTATGCGATTATTGCAGCAACAATAACGGCCGTTATAATAATAATCGGGGTACGATGGCGCATCACATAGCCTGAAAGTTTTTCTCCGGCGGTACCATTTTCAAATTTTTTCTCAGCCATTTTATTTTCTCCTGTTTTCTATCTGTCCTATTTTTCATCACGGATGTGCAGTTCGTTTAACAAACGCGACACGTACGTCCGCTGAATGCCAAGTATTTTTCCCGCCTTCGTCTTATTCCACGAGGTCTCTTCCAAAATCCGCATCACATATGCCTTTTTAAAACGGTTCATCGCTTCTTTCAGAGAGCGGTCGGCAGTCTTTTCCGATGCGCATTCCTCCGCTGCATCTTTTATAATATCACTTGAAGATATTTCCATCGTAGTATTTATATGGAGATCCACAGCGTTTATAAGAGGCGGCCTTCCAAGAACACATGCCCTTTCGATAGAATTTTCCAGCTCACGGATATTTCCGGGCCAATAATATGAATTCAGGGCATCCATTGCGGATTGCGAAAAACCTTTAAAATTCTTCTTTGTTTCAACACTGAATTTCTTCATAAAAAAATCAGCAAGGGCCGGAATATCTTCCCTTCTTTCTCTCAGCGGCGGAACGTTAATAGGAACTCCGCTTAACCGGAAATACAAATCGCTCCTGAACTTCTGCTCATTCATCATCTGTTCAAGGTCTCGGTTTGTCGCGGCAACAATCCGTACATCGACAGAGATAGTCTCACTGGAACCGACCTTCTGGAACGTTTTCGATTGTATAACACGCAGGAGTTTTGCCTGCAGCATGAGCGGCATCTCGGCTATTTCATCAAGAAATATAGTTCCACCATCGGCCGTTTCAAAATATCCCTTATGGTCTGTCTTTGCATCTGTAAAAGCGCCTTTTACATGGCCGAACAGCTCACTTTCCAACAGGTTCGGTGCAAGAGCCGCACAATTCACACGTATAAAAGGTTTTTGTGCACGATCGCTTTTCAAATGAATCTGCTCTGCAAAAAGTTCCTTTCCTACTCCGCTTTCACCCGTTATTATTACGGATAAATTCGTCTTTGCAATCTCATCCAGCATTTTCATAAGGTCAAGAATGGCAGGACTTTTTGCTATAAACGGATGATATTCGCTTCCTGAAGACAAATTATTCTGAAGAACAGAAATTTTTTCTTTTGCAGACTGATAACTGGCAGCATTTTCATATGCAATAGCAGCCTGATTGCAGAGCATATTCAAAACTTCAAAATCATGCTCATTGAAATTTCTTCCGCCGGCTTTATTTATCAGCTCAATAACGCCGATACAGTCATTCCGCACAGAAAGCGGTACTGCAATCATCGTTTTTGTAATATAACCGGTTTTATTCTGAACCTGATCAGAAAAACGTGAATCGCCGACAACATCATTCAATATGAGCGGCTGCCTGTTTGCGGCAACCCATCCGGCAATACTGTTTTTACCAACAGGGATATTCTTAGCTTCGTCGCCTTTCGGGCCAAGAGCAACGGCAAAACGGAGCGTTTCTTTACCCTTGTTTACCAAAAGCAGAGATGACGACTCACATTGAACAAGACGCATTGCCGATTCAAGAATGTAAACCAGCAATGCGTCTATGTCTGTATAATCAGAATTAATTCTGCTGTTGATTTCGATGAGAGTCTTTAGTTCATTTAAACCAATCGAGTCCATCATCGTAATCTTCAAATAAAATCAGTCTTTTTTCTGCGTATTGAAGAAATCGCCGAACGTATATGCACCGTCATCGTCAGATTTAGACATATACTGAGAAAGCTCAGCGCGTTCCTGCTGCTTCTTGAACTCACGTACTGAGAATGCAACTTTTTCCTTCTCGGTATTAACATCGACGACGTAGACATTAATCTTGTCGCCGACTTTGTAGTTCTTCACAACATCTTCAAACGGAATATCGCGGTCTTCGCTCAGGTTAGCTTTGTTTACAAGACCTTCAATGCCGTTCGGAGCTTTTACGAAAAGACCAAAGTCAGTAATAGAAGTGATTTCACCTTCAAGTGTCGAACCGGGTTTATACTGTGCGGCAAACTGCTTCCATGGATTTTCGGAAAGCTGTTTTACACCAAGTCTGATACGGTGATTTTCTGCATCATTCTCGACTATTACAGCTTCAATTTCCTGATCAACCTGCAGCTCGCTGCCCGGATGTTTGACTTTCTTTGTCCAGGAAATGTCTTCCGCATGGAGGAACCCGTCAATTCCCTCTTCAAGGGAAACGAAAGCACCTACATTTGTCAGTTTTACAACTTTACCTTTTACCTGCATTCCGACAGGATATTTTTCACCAATCGAGTCCCACGGATTTGCAGTAACCTGCTTCAGTCCCAGAGAAACACGACCAGCCTGAATATCGTAACCGAGAATCATGCATTCAACAATGTCGTCTACATTAACCATATCAGACGGTTTGTTGATTTTCTTTGTCCACGAGAATTCACTGATGTGAACAAGACCTTCGATTCCTTCTTCCAGTTCAATAAATGCACCGAAATCGGTAAGTTTTGTAACTTTGCCTTTTACGACATCATTGACGTGATATTTTTCTTCAAAGTGCATCCACGGATCTTCAGTAAAATGCTTGAGAGACAGGTTGATGCGCTTTTCAGCAGCATCCATGCGGATCACTTTAAGTTCAACTTCCTGTCCTTTTTTAACGAAGTCCTTCGGGCGTGCAACATGGCCCCAGCTCATATCGTTGATATGAAGCAGTCCGTCAAATCCGCCGAGATCGATAAATGCGCCGAAACTGGTAAAACTTTTTACAGCACCCTTTACCGTATCGCCGATTTTGACGGTGCTGAAGAATTTCTCGCGGGCTTCGTCGATCTGTTCTTCAAGATATTTTCTGCGGTTTACAACAACATTAGCTTTATTGTCCGAATACAACCGCTCAATATAAAATTTTGCGTTAAGTCCGAGGAGAGATTCCGGTTTCTCTACTTTCTGGCTGTCAGACTGACTGATCGGCAGGAATGCATGAATACCGCCGCCAAGGTCGACTTCATAACCGCCCTTTACGACTTTGTCAATTATTCCGTCGACAGGCACTTTTTCTTTAAATGCCTGGCTGACATTCTTCCACAGACGCTTTTCATCTGCCTGTTTTTTGGAAATCTCCGGACCGTTTCTTCCGAATTTGTTGATAAGCTTTACTGATACGGCATCTCCTACCTTCGGTAAGCTTGAACCGAACTCCTCTTTGGAGATTCTTCCCTCTGACTTACAGCCGACATCTATGAATACAGTGTCGTCTGTAACCGCGATAACGGTTCCATCAACGAGCTGGCCGTTTTCCGGTGTATTGAGACTGTTCAGAGATTCTTCTAATTGTGTCTGGATATTGTCCTTGGAGTTCCGGACCTGATCCTTTTCCACTTCCTGTGTTTCCATTGTTGACCCTTTAATGTGAATTTTGTTCACTATTATCTCACAAACTTGTTCAATCGTCAAGGAGGAAGTATCTATGTAAACTGCATCCTGTGCAATTTTCAGCGAACCTTCTTTCTTATTTTTGTCGATTTCGTCACGTTTTCTGATTGCTTCCTTTACTTCCCCGAGCGACAGGCTGCTCACACCCTGTTTAAACCGCCGCTCAGCCTGAACGTCCAGCGATGCGTCAAGGTAGAACTTGTACTCTGCATCAGGAAAGACGACAGTCGTCATGTCGCGGCCTTCGCATACAATATCAAGAGAGTGCGTAATGTCGCGCATCCGGGCGTTTACAATATGACGGACTTCAGGGAGTGCAGAAATCTGGGCAACTTGAGCGCTTACCGCATCTTCATGAAGACGGGCTTCGACATCATTACCGTTAAGAATAAGATGGGACTTTCTGTACTCAAGTTTTTGTCTGCTGCAGAAATCAATGACAGCCTTTTCATCCTGGAGGTCTGTCCCGCTTTCAAGCAGTGCAAGCGTAAGCCCCCGGTAAAAGCTGCCGCTGTTTAAATAAGTTACATGCAGTTTATCTGCAATAATTGCAGCGATCGTACTTTTCCCTGTTCCTGCAGGTCCGTCAATAGCAATAATCATATAGTGTTCTCCAATACTGTGTTGCGGCAGAGCGCAAGCAGCCCAGTTACCTCTCTCTCTGACAGATTCCTGAACTGACCGACCCTCAGTCCCTCCCCTGTCACATTCCCGATACGCACACGTTCCAGAGATTTTATACCTATCTGGTTCGCTTCAAACACGCGGCGTATTTCGCGGTTCTTTCCTTCTATCAGCACGATTCTCATCCTGCGTGCATTCATCTGTTCTGCCTTTACGCATTTGTAAAACGTATCATCTATGCGCATGCCCTTTTCAAAATCAGAAGGCAGATTGCGCGGAATGGCAACGCTTGTATCTATTATATATTCTTTTTCAAGTTCTGCGGAAGGATGCGAGAGTTTTGCTGCAAATTCCCCGTCGTTCGTAAAAATGATAAGGCCGGTGCTGAACATATCGAGACGTCCCACATTGTACAGACGTTCCGTATATGACTCTTTGAGCAGTTCGGCCGCAACAGGCCGTCCTTTCTCATCTGCAAGCGAACACACATAGCCTGCAGGTTTATTGAGAAGGACATAGCGCATTGCCGATTCCGGCTGAACAGCCGTTCCGTCGACAAGAACTGTATCGCCGGGAACGACTTTTGTCCCCAGTTCCGTAACAATACTGCCGTTGACGGAAACCCGTCCGGCCAGAATATACTGTTCTGAGGCACGCCGGCTTGCAACGCCGCACCGCGCCAGATACGCCTGCAGGCGTACAGGGCCGCCCTGTATAGACTCAGCGGGCAAGTTCAAACCTCTCTGCTTCATCTTCGTCGAGCTTCGGCAGTTCTGCAATGCTGTTAAGACGGAAGAATTTGAGGAATTCTTTTGTTGTACCAAACTGTATCGGTTTTCCGGGAACATCTTTTTTGCCGACTTCCTTTATAAGATTACGTTCTGAAAGCAGCCGGATCATGTTGTCTGCAGACACACCTCTGATTGCCTCAATTTCAGCACGTGTAATAGGCTGAGAATATGCGATGATAGACAGCGTTTCCATTGCGGACCGGGAAAGCCTGCCTTCGTTTTTAGCCCCGTATTTTTCACGAAGCACCGACCAGATGTCCTTTTTGGGAACAAGGGTCCAACCGCCCGTAATCATCTGCAGCTCAACGCCGCATGACGGATCATCCGTAAGTTTTTCTTTCAAATTAGTAAGACATTTCGTAACAACTTCCGGAGAGAGCTGCGAAACCGAAGAAAGCGCTTTCTCGCTTACCGGTTCGCTTTCAAGAAAAAGTATCGTTTCTATGAGAGCAGTTTCCTTTTCCAATTCCATGTTCATAAAATCCTTGCGATGCAGACAAAAAGCGGCTGCTGCCTGCAAACTGGTTTTTTCTGCTGCATTATTTCCCTATTCTTCCGCATTTTCAGCGGAAGAATCAGCCGGAGGGCCTTCAACGGTGATTTCCTGCGGCGTAATACTACCCGCATCCTCATCCGTTCTGCGACATATCTTTATATCACCAAAAAGCCGGTTCTGGAAGACCTGAATCATTTTAAACTTTACAGCCTCAAGCAGAGCCATAAAAGAACAGACTATATCCATCTCGTTTCCCGGACGGGTAATGAGATCGGTGAACAGGCATTCTCCAGTCGTCTCCAGTTTTTCTTCCATAAGCGTAATCTTTTCATTGACAGAAATTTCCTCATACATATTCAGAATTTTTTCATTTGAATACTGCGATACCATATCGCGGAAAATTTTCTGCATCTGCTGGAGCAGATCCCATGTATCAACCTGTTCCCAAAGTGCATCAGTTTTGTCAAACGGAAGCACACGCTGAATTTTTGCCCGTTCAAAATTCCACTCGGATGTATCTTCCTGCTCTTCCATCAGGGCAGAAAGCCGCTTGAATTTCTGATATTCGATAAGCTTGTCGACAAGTTCCTTCCGCGGATCTTCATCATCCTCGTCGTCATCGTACGTTACTTCAACGGGAAGCAGCATGCGGCTCTTTATATAAAGCAGTTTTGCAGCCCAGTTGTAAAACTCGGATAAATCACCCAAATCAGTCTGGACAGCATAATCAAGATAATCAAGATACTGTTCCGTAATCAGTGCAATCGGAATATCGTAAATATTAACCTTGCTTTCGCGTATAAGCGTCCATAAAAGATCAAGCGGGCCGTCAAATTCGCCCACTGTATATTTGCGCTTGCCGCCGTCAGTTTTTTCTGTTCCCGTCTGTGCAGGAGCCATCGTTGCAGTCTGCACTGCTCCTGCGGTATTCTTCAAATTTTCATCTGCCATACTACGCCTCTCAGGGAATCACAAAGTTATTTGCGGGCAGATACATTTGTACGCCCTGATCCGGAAGCCGCTTTAAATATGCGGCACATGTATCCCTGATATTAACATCGGCAGAACCTGATAAAATCTCAAGCAAAGGAATTAACACAAAACCGCGTTCGTGCATTCTGGGGTGCGGAATCTGCAGTGTTTCATCATGCACCGTTTCATCCCCGAACAGTTCAATATCGATATCGAGCGGACGAGGGCCGAACCGCTTCTCGGCATTCCTGTCGCGTCCGTACAGAGCTTCTATTCTGTTGACCGAGTCGAGGAGGCTGTAAGGGGTTATGGAATCATCCACCCGCCCCTTCACAGCCATATTGTAAAAATCATCCTGATCTGTGACGTATAAAGCTTTCGTACGGTATACAGACGAAAAAACGAACGATGAAAGTATTTTTTTGAGACATGCGCATGCACATCCTAAAAGCTCAACCGGTTCTTTTCCATCGTATGATGTGTTGGAACCAAGACCAAGAATAACCTGAATCACGATTAGAAAAGCTCCTCTGTATCCGCGGGCTTTGCAGCATTTTTCTCCGCACTTTTTGCAGTAGTTCGTTTTTTTACCAGATCAGAGGCAATTTCCTTACCTTTCTCCGTTACGACAACTTCGGCGTTTTCTTCCGCCTTTGCATCCTTCTTTGCCTGAGCTGCCCTCGCTTTCTCTATCGGCACCCCTTCTTTAGTTCTGAGCACCTGTCCGGGGAAAAGCTGGGCGCGGAGTTTTGTTTCGAGGTTCGCGGCATATTCTTTATTGCCCTCAAGAAATGTAACAGCGTTTTCCTTGCCCTGACCGATTTTATCGTCGCCGGCAGTATACCATGCGCCCCTTTTGTCTATCAGGCCGTGTTTTACAGCTGAATCAAGCAGACTGGCAGCAGATGAAACGCCTTTGCCGAAATAAATATCGAGTTCAGCCTTGCGGAACGGCGGAGCGACTTTATTCTTTACGACCTTTACGCGCACGCGGTTGCCCAGTGCATCTTCATCGCCTTTGCCGTCAATCGATTCGATACGGCGGATTTCAAGGCGCACCGATGCATAAAACTTAAGCGCATTGCCGCCCGTCGTAGTTTCCGGATTCCCGAACATAACACCGATTTTCATACGTATCTGATTGATAAAAACCAGCAGACAGTTTGATTTTCCGATGATAGCGGTGAGCTTGCGGAGCGCCTGGCTCATAAGGCGCGCCTGAAGTCCCATGTGGCTGTCTCCCATGTCACCTTCAATTTCCGCCTGCGGAGTAAGGGCGGCTACGGAATCGACGACAATAATATCAACTGCCCCGGAACGTATAAGATCTTCCGCTATTTCGAGAGCCTGCTCTCCCGTATCGGGCTGTGAAACCCAGAGATCGTCAATATTCACACCGAGGTTTTTAGCATACTGAGGGTCAAGAGCATGTTCCGCATCTATAAATGCCGCAATACCGCCGAGTTTCTGTGCCTCGGCAATTGCCTGGAGTGCAAGTGTCGTTTTTCCTGATGACTCAGGGCCGTACATCTCTATGACTCGTCCCCGCGGATAACCGCCGATGCCGAGAGCCTCGTCAAGGAGTATGGAACCGGACGGAATAACGTCATAGCCTGCCGCATCCGCATTTGTGCCAAGCTTCATAAGAGAGCCTGCGCCGTACTGTTTTTCAATTTGAAGCTTTGCTGCTTCCAAAGCCTTCAGTTTTTCCGACAAGTCAGTCGGTTTAGCTGTTTCTGTTGTTGCCATTATCGCTACCTTCCTCCCGAAATTTTTCCACTATAACTATATAGGCGCAACCTTATCATTTTATGCGTTCTCCCGGAAAACAAGCAAAAAATCGGTATGCTTACGGTTTTTCCAGGAAATTGTTTACGCTTTGATATACTGCGTTCCCTTCAATACAAAATCTTCCGTCTTCTATTGTTATCTTACCAAGCACCTTTACAGGCTTGTCGTTTGCGATTCCGGGATTCGATGCGAACCTGAGCGGAACTATGCCCGTCACCTTTTCCATCGTCTCATACCCTACAAGCAGATCGCACCGGTATGACGTTCCCTGCATTTCCGCATTTGAAACGCGTCCGGACCATACGACGTAGCAGTCAATGTACAATCCCGGATCTTTCGCAACGTTTTCGTACGCAGGATTGTCCGTAATCGTATCAAACGTCGGTACCGAAAGATAACTCATCAGAAGCCTCGCCTTCTGCTTGATGGACGGAACGGCGTTTGAATTGAGCAGCCTGTTTATCTCTATTTGTGCCGCATTGTCGCGGTACGACTGAAAATACCGCTGGGCCTTTTCATAGCTGTCCGTAATCTCTTTCCCCGAAAGGATATATTTGTACGCACCGCCGCTCATATCCTTTTCCTGTGCATTCTTCGTTTCGCCGGCAGAAAGTTCAAAACTGCTCAAATCCGCACGGGGTCCCTCCCCTGCAGGTTTCCGCAGCTGCGCTACATGCAGTACAAACATGACACAAAGTGCACATGCGGCTGCAGAAAGAATAACGCCCCAGACTTTATCGGGATTTATACCGGCCGGCGGATAAAACCGCTCTATTTTTCCGCTGTCAACCCACCGGCAGATCGTACTGTAATCGCCCTTTGTACGGATAAACTCAAGCGCATCTTTTGCCAGCCTGTTCTGCGGGTCATTATCGAGCACTTCAAGATAATACTGAATCGCACGGTCGGTATCTCCTCTGCGCAGGAACAATGCAGCCTGCCCGAGCAGCAGCGTCGTGTCGGTAAGTTTTATTTCGCGCGCGCGCTGATAATAAGTTGAAGCTGTACCGGCATCGCCTACATACAGGCACGCAGTTGCGAGTAAAATATAGTACTCAAAATTACCTTCGTATATTTCATTGCGCCCCTCAAGAAGCCGTATAGCTGCCGAGAATTTCCGCCGCCTCAGCATCCCCTGCGCAATCTGCAGAACATCGCGTGCCATTTTTTACTGCTGCCTCAGTTTTGCAAGGATGGCATCAAGTTCCGTATTAAGCCTGAGCAGCTCTTCTCTGTTGACACTCTTATCGTCGTCCTCAAGCGCATTGATTTTGTTGATAAGTGCACGTATATATTCAGGATCCAGTTTTTCCTCTGTAATGACGTCAAAGGGAACATCAGGCTTCGGTTTAGCCGCAGGAGCCGCAGGGGAAGAAACAGGCACATCGGGCACACTTTCTCCGGCTGTCTGTACCTTCACCCCCTGCAGAGATGCAAGATATGTACTGCCGGCAGGTTCATCACCGTCAGCGGATACGACAATATAAAATATAAACGATGCAGACTGGGCAGGTTTTATATCGGCAGTATCCCAGTTTACAGAGATGGCAGAATTGTTGTACGACATCACATTGTCGAACGAACGGGCGGAACCGGAAGCCGGCACCCAGAGCGGCAGCGACATAATGTCTTTATTACCGAGCGTCACAAAAGCCGGAGGTGTAATATCTCCGCCGTACAGCAGCAGCTGGACGCCGCAGCCGCTGCCCTGCGACAAAATCCATTTTTCACCGGCCATTGAACGATACTGGACTTCAGAATTTACGGATTTTGTGAGCGCCGTCGAAAAATGAATATTTGTTTTTTCGCCAAGAACAGTGTCAAATATACCTTTCAATGCAAACGTATCGGTACGAGGCTCCCTGTTCGTAACTGTAACAGTCACTTTGAGCATATCGTCGTCATGATCCGCGCTTGTTTTCATGAACGCGAAAGCTGTCGAAACATCAGCTGTTTTCGGAATGGTGTACAGCAGCCTGCCCCCGCTCCCTTCCTGAGCGACAGAGGATAAAACACCGCTTGTTTCATTAAGCCTGTATTCTGTCCTTCCCGCACGGATTGAAAAATACGTCGACAGAAAGTTGTCGTAATCGACAAAAACAGGCACCGGCGAACCGTTCCGGTTCACCGCATATATCCCGTACGTACCGAAATCGCCCCGCAGCACCAGTTTTATTTTCCCTGATTCACATTTCAGCGTTGAGTTCGGACTCACTTTCCTGGTGTCCGTGTTTTGTTCAACAGCGGGCGGTTCGGGATTATCGGTCTTTCCGCCGGTTCCGGCCGCGTACAAAAAATCTGCAGCCAGCAGCGCGAAACCTGCGGCAATCAGTATTTTGTCTTTTTTCATTGTCCGCCCTCCGCTTCTTTTTTATTCAGAAGATTCTGAGCTTCCCTTGCTTTTGCCTTGAGCTTTGCAATTTCCTCTGAATTACTGACCCCGGAATCAGACGGGGCGGCTGCTGTAAGCTGTGAGACCTGTTTCTGAAGGGAGGCTACTTCCTCTTCAAGAGCACTGTTCTGCTTCTGCAGTTCAGCAATTTTTCTGATGCTGCCGGTCACGGCCGAAGAATCGTACATTTTAAGCTGTTTTTCGTAATCTTCCTTTGCGGAAAGATATTCTTCACCTGTCTTCTTAAGCAGATACAGCAGCTTTTCTTCTCTTGTCCGCTGGGCAATCGTTTCTATACGGTATTGTGCCGCCGGTGCTTTTGCATCAGACGGATATTCGCTTACAATCCTTTCGTACAAAGCGCGCGCCTCATCATAGTTGTATCCTGCATAGAACGATTCAGCTATCCAGAAAAGCGCCGATGCATACATTTCATTCTCCGGGAACTGATGGCAGAAATCGCTGAGCAGTAAAACTGATTTTTCATACTCGCCACAGTAAAACAGTGCGCGCCCTTTCTGATACTGGATATACGGCATGTACAGACTGCGCGGAAAGGACGTAATGAACGAGTCTGCATCCGCAAGCGCGCTCTTATATTCCCCTGCATACATTTCGGAAACGACAAGCATGTACCACGCGTCGGCGGTATTGTTGGCAGGATATGCTACTGCCTTGCGCAGAAGGATCATGGAAGAATGCCAGTCACCGGCTTTAAAAGCACTGCACCCCTGTGCAAAAGACGTATTTTCCGCCGTCCTGCCGGATAAAGACGGCTTACCGTCTGCGGACACAGATACAGTACAAAAAAACACAAGTACTGCAGCTGCAGCCAGTTTCAGCCTGTTCAGCTTCATACTCACTCCCATTTGAGTTCCCCTTTAAAAAAGGCGGAACCGGATACGATGACGTCGGCACCTGCGGAAACAACGCTTCTCAGCGTCTGCCCGTTTACGCCGCCGTCGACCGAAATCATATATGAAAGTTTCCGTTCATTTCTGATACGGACGAGATCTGCAATTTTGTCAACGCATTGTGGTATAATTTTCTGACCGCCGAAACCGGGATTTACCGTCATGACAAGCACAACGTCGGTAAAAGGCAGAATTTCGGAAAGTGACGCAACAGGAGTCGAGGGTACTAGTGCAATACCAGCCTTTTTCCCCAGTTCCCTTATACGGCTCAGAAGCCGGTGTATATGAACAGTGCTTTCTACATGAAACGTAATCCAGTCGGCACCGGAAGCAGCAAATGAATCAATCTGATCCTCCGGATGTTCAACCATAAGATGCACGTCAAATGGCAGACCGGTAAGAGGACGGAGTGATTTTATGACAGGCTGGCCGTATGTTATCTCCGGCACAAAACGCCCGTCCATGACATCAATATGCACAACAGAGCCGTTTTTTTGTTCTATCTGCCGTACAGCGCCTGCCAGATCAGAAAAATCAGCAGAAAGCAGCGACGGCGCGAGCATAGGTTTATTCATTTTATTCCATTATATCCGAATACACCTGTATTGTCTATTCTGAAAAAAAAATGAGATTTCCCCGAAAAGGGTATTGACATGTTTTCGTAAAGCGTGTATAAAGTTTTCTTCATTTTTACAAAATCACTCATTGACTAAAATTCAGATTCCAGTATAATGAAAGATAGTCGCTATGGAAATTCAAACAGAAAACGGGCTTAAAGAAGCATTCGGATATTTGGAAAACGCCAATCCTGAACAGGCAAAAAAAATTCTGGAAGGTCTTTTCGAGTATGATTTCGAGTGTCAGGAGCTTGTTTTCACGGCAGACTGCTGTAATTTCTGGATACCATACATCAGACAGCTGTCTGAAATGGAAAATCCGTTTGAGCGCGGAGAAAGCCTTCTGGCAGAATGGAAGACATTCCAGTCTTTCATTTCAAGAAAGAAGCATCAGTTCGAACCGGCATTGTATGCAGTAAGCCGCGGGATTTTTTCGCGCGCGCTTGAAAATTATACAAAACTGTTTGACGAATGCAGTCCTGTCCAAAAAGCTGAAATTTACAGAAAAGCCGGGTTGTGCTGCAAAAAACTCGGCAAATTTGAAGACGCACAGAATTGTCTGACAATCGCAAACAATACGCAGCCGGGGCTTGCTGCTGTTCTTGCTGAACTTGCCGACTGTTATGCGCTGTGCGGGGGTGACAGGAATGCGAAAGTTCTTTTCCGGGAAGCCTTTTTTATTGATCCGGAACGGGTGGATATCAGTTTCCTTGATTCTAAACTGATTACATGCCTGATTGAAAAAACTGCAGAAAAAGGGTACACGGGTACCGTTCTGCAGCAGTGGATTCCGGTATACGGAGTCCTCTGGGGAATTCTTAACGTAAAACGGGAATTAAAACCGCAGGAAACAGGAAAGTTGAAGCAGGAAATCTACGCACTGGAGAACGAGATGAAAGATCCGTCCTGTGATGCGGCAGTACTTACACCCCGCCTCATTAATCTGTATTTCTGGCTTATTGACC
>DCFX01000014.1 GCA_002314445.1 Treponema sp. UBA1793 | reverse complement strand
CAAGAAAGCCGGTAGAGCCATTTTTTTTTTAACTCTTTCCAAATTTAACTTCAATTACGCTGTACAAAAGTGTATTACTATTTTGTAAATGCAAATTGACTAGATAATATATTATTAACTAATTCATTTTGAACAATAGATATTTTTTCAATAAGCGTCAACAATTCTGTAGACTTATCTGAAATACGAATGTCATATTCATCCTTATTAGTATTATCAATCTTTGTTCTATTAATAAAATCGGTTATTGTATCAAATTCCCAATAATAATATGATATTGTATCTGTTTTTATTTTATCACTATGAACAATTTTATTTTTATAAAAAATTATTCTACCAATATTTTTATATAAAATATACAAATTATACCCAAATGACTTTCTAAATTTACTATTATTTATTAACCTTATTGATTCAAATTCTTTCAAATATTCTTTATATTTTGTAAAATTTTTTCTTATAATATAAAACTCTATCAATTCCAACAAAGACTCTGAACCGTATAATTTATAATAATCTTTATTAGGATCATCTTTACAAGAATCTTCAATTATCTTAATATATTGTTTATAGTAATCGTAATATCTTACTTCATTATTCTCTATTTCAGCAAAATCATTTTCCTTCCAATATATATCAATCATTAATTTATAAAGTTCAAATATTTTTTTTAGTGTATAATTGTTTTGATAATTTTTATCAAGATAATTTTTCAATGCTAATTTATAATATGCTAATTTAATATTATTATTAACCTCTAATTTTCCCAAGTTCAAATATAATTCAGCTTTATCATTTTCACATTTTCGAATTAATTTATTTTTTAAACAGTAAGATTTTTTACTTTCTATACATGATATACAATCGGTCAAATAACTCATAGATTGTTTTTTTTGATTGTTTTTCTTATAAAATTGATAATTCGAAAAACAATCATTTTCTTGCAATGTATGATTACTAATAGGTTCCGAATAATTATTAGCTTTTGAAAAACCATTAATATCATAATAAATAGTTTCTGCTCTAATACTAAAAAAACAATCCAATTCTTTTAATATATTTTTCTTTGATTCGTAAGGTATTTTTAGTGTCTCGAAAATTATTCTTTTTTCCCCTACTTCATCTTTTTTCCCATTTACAGAAGGGAACGCAGCAAGACTAAACAAAAAAACACTATCTTGCTTGATTATTCTATTATTTATCTTTGATGGATTCCAAAACCAAAAGCAAGGGTCGAACTTCGTTCTATTCTCGGCACGGTCATAGTTAAAAGTTTTTAACACTGTAATTATATCATCGTCTTTTTTAATATCAGGCAATTCGTTTTGTGAAAAATATTCAATATTATTATTATTAATATCATTTGTCAAGTCTAAAAAAATTACACGTCCATCTTTTTTTGATTCTACACCTTTGTTAGTTGATTGACAAGCCATCCACAAAGCAATTAAACAATTTGTTGTAAAATCAACCAAACAAGTTGCACCACCATTATGCTGAATCTCTGCCAGTAATTCCATATCTGTTAATGTACTTCCAGACTTTATTTCACCATATCCATACTGCCTTGCGTTTCTAAGTAAATTAGCATGATAATTAATAAATTCATTTTGAAAATATTTTTTTTCATTTAAAAGCCTTCTGCCTGCGCCTGATATTATATTCCAATCACAATTTGCTTGACCACGAAAAATATACCTACCATTCATATCTTCCAAATTTAAAATTTTTAATTTTTCTGCCAAAGCCTTTATAAATGAACTCACACAATCAATTACAATAGTATCTTCCATAATTTACCTCCGATAATAAACTATAAAAAAATGTTATTATAGACTTCATAAATGATGTAATAATCAAACTTTTGCTGCTCTCATCTAAATTGGTACAATTTTTGACCATTTCTTATAAATGTATTTTTCCAACGAGGTAATCCATAAAAAATAGACAAAAACTACAGAAAAAGCCCAGTGCCATCGAAAAAGACTGCAAAACTTCGGTTTCATTGAGTTGTCTAAAAAGACATTCTGAATGAATCCTATATTAAAAAATATTATAACCCGTTATTTTATAAAAACAGGTTTTTATAAAATTTCCCTAAAATATAAAAAAATGCCGTCGACTACACAATAATGCATAGCCAGCGGCAAGACGATACCAGACATATCTTACTAAAGAATATTCCTATAGTATCATTTTGTCAAATTATTTTATCAAAACGACTATACAAGTATGAAATAATCACACAAAACAGGCAGAAACCGGCGGGTCACTACCCCGTCGACAAGCGCATACACGCCTACGGATTACTCCGCTTCTACCCGACTTATGCATAAGTATGTATAGAATCGGATTACTCAGTCTCAAGGTTTAGCCAAAAGTAAAAAAAATTATTTTCTCAAGGAAAAATCCATGAAGACACCTATTACGTATTATGGCGGCAAGCAGCAGCTTGCAAAGAAAATCATTTCTCTTATTCCAGCACATGACATATACTGCGAACCTTTTATCGGAGGCGGTGCTGTTTTCTTTCAGAAGCAGCCGTCAAAATCTGAAATTATCAACGATATAAACGGCGAACTGATAAACTTCTATGAAGTTATACAGAAAGACTTTTCGCTTCTGGCCCAGCAGGTATCAATCAGCCTGCATAGCAGGGAGTTATACAGGCAGGCCCGCGTAGTCCATGAAAATCCTGAAATGTTTGACCGTATAAAGAGAGCCTGGGCTATATGGGTACTTGCCAATTCCTCATTCGGTGCCAATTGGAAGGCCGGCTGGGGATATGACGCTGCAGGCCAGACAACAAAAACAATAACTAATAAGCGCAATTCCTTTACAGTGGAACTTGCAATACGGCTGCAGAATGTCCAGATTGAAAGCTATGATGCCCTCAAAATTATCAGTAGTAGAGACCGGCCAGAAACGTTCTTTTATTGTGATCCGCCCTACCCGGATACAGACCAGGGCCATTATGACGGGTATTCAGCAGAGGACTTCCGGCACCTGCTTGAAACGCTCGAACATATACAGGGTAAATTCCTGCTTAGCTCTTTTAGACATCCGGTGCTTACAGCTTTCACAGTTAAAAACAACTGGTATCAGATAGAACTGAAAATGAATAAGCCTATGTCGGTAAAGTCCGGTATTTCAAAACAGAAAATAGAAGTACTGACCGCAAATTATCCTATAAAACTGGATAACTGACAGTATGGACATCGGCGTATTTTCTTACGCTGATGCCCATTACAGTTGCAGTAACTTGATAAGTTTTTCCTGCGCCTCGTACACTTCTGGGAACATGTCAGGCGACCAGTTTGTATAACGCTCCTGCATACTCCCGCTACCGCTTGAATGCCCTATAACAGCCGCAACCTTTACAGGAGGCACATTCTCAGATAAAAGAAATGTATTGAAAAAATGTCGCCATGAATGAACACAAAGCAGCCGTTTTTTCTTCTCTTCTGCCATACCATTCAATGCAAGCACTTCGTTTAAATGCCGTAGCACTGTCATTTCCGTTGTAAAACCGAAAGCAAAATGTTTATCATTCAAATTACAAAGAGGTTTCAAAAACTCGTACAATGTTCTGGGAATAGGTATTTTCCGCTGTTCCTTCGTTTTTGTTGGACAAATTCGTCCCTGATACATCTGTTCAGTTACGTCTATGAAATCTTCATGGAGATTCTTTTTGTTTATTGCAAGTATTTCACTGATTCGCATACCGGTAAGAGCTGCTGTCAAATTTGCAATTCTCGAAACATCGGAACGCCATTTAGCACGGAATATATTTTCGGCTTCTTCCAACGTGAACGCATCCCTTTTCTTGTCATCTCCTTTCATTGGGCGTATTCCGCGGAATGGGTCAAACATCATTATATTATCCGCAAGCGCATAATCAGTAATTATACGAAGTACTGCAACTACATTATTTACCGTTTTACGTGACATCGACTTGTCTTGAATTAAATGAGTTCTGAAATGTTTTATGTCGCTGGGCTTTATATCGTGTAACTTGTAATCTGCAAAATAGGGCATTATATGTTTTTCAAGATGTTGACGGTACTGTTTTATTGTAGACAGGGAAAGTGCTGGATGTTCGGTTGTACCTTCTTCCATTTTGTCGGAAAACCAAGGTGAACCGTCATCAAACCATTTTGCAGCATAAACTCCGAACTGCTGACTTGAACCGCCGTAGAGTTGTCCATGCTTCAGCAAGTCGTCACAATATGCCCTTGCTGCCGTTTTTGCTTTGCATCCGGTTGTTTTTCCGGTTGTAAGAGTCCCGTCAGAACTATATGTCTTAAAATACCATACGGTTCCTTGTTTAAGTTGTCGTTTGTAAAGAAAATAAGCTCCGTGCATAATTACCACTTTTCTGGCGGTTTGTACACATTTTGTATACATATACAGGAAGTTTAATTAAGGAAGGTTTGCTAATTCATTGTACCACTAAGAATTAGACTTACATCTCCTATAGGAATTGAACCTATGTTGTCGGGATGAAAATTGCTCTGTTTAGCCTGACTGTAGACCTTTATAATAGAAGAATAATGTATTTAAGTGTATACAGTATCCCACAAATTCATACAAATTGCAAACACTTTTGCAGACAGTAAATTATATACCCCTACAGGGTATTTTATATGCATTAGTTTTCTTGACATAATACAATTTTGTATATACATTATTGTATGTAGAGGTTTTATGACAGTTGTTAGTACGGACGGCCTGTGTGAATGGGACAGCAACAAAGATTTGACTAATCGCAAAAAACACGGGTTAAGTTTTGAAACAACATCAGCTGTCTTTTATGATGATTTTTTCATTGAAGAATCTGACTATGAGCATTCTATAAATGAAGAACGGTACAGAGGTATCGGCAATATTAACGGCATCGTTATTATTACCGTTTTTTATACAGAACGCATAAGTGACGGAACTACGAGAAAAAGAATAATATCGTCACGACGCGCAACACCTTTTGAGGAAGAACGATATGAACACTACATACACATTATCACCGGAACAACTGAAAGAACTTGAAGCGGTAAAATCTCGTCCGATTGATACTTCCGATATTCCGGAACTTAGTGCGGATGAAGCGGAAAAACTTCATTTCAAATACTACAAACCTGTAAAAGAACCTGTCCAACTTCGCATTGACGCAGATGTTCTGCATTGGTTTAAATCATCAGGGAAAGGTTACCAGAGCAGAATTAACGCTGCCTTACGGCAGGTAATGATACATGAGCTTTCCGAAAAAAAAGCGAAGTAAATGCACCGCATAATCACCTGGCAGAATACAGAAGGTTACATACATGAACGAACGCGGACAAAACTTTAATGATTTTATGAAGGAACATGGATTATTTGAAGAAGCTCACGAATTGGCTGCTAAAAAAAATCATAGCTGTGCAACTTAAACAGGAAATGAATAATCAACATTTCACAAAAACGGGCATTGTAAAAAAAATGAACACTACCCGATCTGCTGTAGACAATGCGCTCGATTCCGAGTTCAACACTTCGATAGAAACACTGGATCGTTTCGCTTGTGCGCTGGGAAAACAGTTATCCTTGACGCTGAGATGATTTTTTGTCAACATTCTTCACAGTAATTTATTACATAGATTCTATTCAAAATTGACTATATAATTATGGTAGTCAATAAAAAAGAATGTACATTACTGTACAACGTAGATTTTCAGCTTACAAAAGAATGTTTTGATGAATATCTCAAGGAAGCTTTTAAAACAAGAACCCAATGTGCCGATAATATTATCATGATTAACAAAAGAGAAATTCGTGATTGCTTTAGAAAAAAAAATATTCCATTTGGAATGAGCATTTATACTGATATATTCATTTCAAACAAAAGCAATATGAATTATAAACTTAGCGCATTATGGGATACAGGGGCTTCTACAACAGGTATATCGCAAAAAATTGCATCATTCATAGGCGCTGAAATATATGGCTATGAAACTACTTTTTCTGTTAACGGTGAGAAACCAACTCCGTATACATTCATAAATATTCTTATGCCTGATAAGAAATACAAAGCACTAAAAGTATTTATAAATAATACAACAGTAGACGTGTTAATCGGACTAGACATAATCAACTGCGGAAATTTTATATTACGTAAAACACGAAAAGGAGCAGTTAATTTTTCATTTACTTTATAATTCAAGAGAAACGCTGAACCGTTTTGCCTTTGCTTTAGGAAAACAGTTGTCACTAACGCACAGATTAAAAAAGCTCTGATTAATCCATTTACGCATCTGGATGCAACATACACTTTATTACCGATACAAATAAAAAACTTGAAGCCTTAAAATCTCAACCAATTGATATTTCAGATATTCCAGAGCTTAGAGTTCAAGAAGCGGAAAAACTCCATTTCAAATGTTATAAACCAGTCAAAGAGTCTGTTCAGATTCGTATACATTCAGCTGTTCTGCTATGGTTAAAATCATACGGTAAATGCTACTAGAGCAGAACCAACGTTGCACTACGGTAGATTATTATACAAACACTTTTAAAATATTTTAATAAAAAATAATATTCACTTAGCTACTCTTCGTTATTCTTACCTTCTTGGCTTTGATTGTAAATACAATACAATATATCATCCATTCTTGCTAATTTATCCTTTTTATCATGTGCTGAGTCTAGTATATTTAATAAGGCCGAAGAGGTTTTAACCATATCTTTGAGAAAAGGAGTATTTATAATAAATCTTATTTTTTGAAGATCTTGAAAATTTTGAAGTATTACATCGTTAATTTCATCATCAGTTACACCTATATCCTCATCAATTAATTGGAAATAAGGAATTCTCTGGTCTGCTAAAAAATAATATAAAGCAAAAACTTTAGCTTTTTCACTATCAAAAGCTTGATCACCTTCAATCAAGGCCCAAACTTTTTCATAAAATATTTTTTGATCCAAGTTATCAAGTAAAAGTTTTTTAATAAAACTATTTACAATATCACCATATTTTTCTTTTATTGAGTTTAATTCATTCTCTCCCATATAGTCGCTGATTATTTCTTTTTCATTAGACTTTATGGTCTCATACTTCTCCAAAAAAAACTGTAATAATTCCGATGAGATATCTGGATTATTATGCAAAATATCATATATATGTTTGCAGACTGAAATCGTACTTCCTTTTGCACTATTTAATATATTAATTATTTCATTTTCTTTCTCTTGAATAATTTCATTCATAATAACTCCTAATATTAATAAGCAATCATCAATTTACAACTGTCTCGTACAATCTTTTAATGTTCGAGGCGTAAAAATGTTTATAATTTTTATGTGCCAAATCAAAATTGCTATTTTTTTTCTCAACTGGATTTCCCTTTATATATAGAGACTCATCTAATTCAGGAAAATTTGTTTTGAACTGACTAGCAGAAGCTGTTTGCTTTTGAAGATCTTGTGATTTCATAATTATTCTAGATAATTTAGATTCTCCATCATCTTTATTTACTTTAATGTTCATTATTTCCAAAGATATTTTTCTGCTACCTTCAATAGCTTTTAATATATTATATCCTTCAGCAGTTAAATAATAATATTTTTCACGACCAGAATTATATGCATATATATATGACTGTAATATCGATCTTGACATTATTTGAGATAAAGAGGACTCTGATTTATTCAGTTTTGTAGCAAGTTCCTTATGCATAATACCTTTATTCTTAGCAATTAATGAAAGCAAATTACTATATTTTTTATATTGACTAATAAGAGTCTGGGATTGTTTATATTGTATGTTTAACTGTTTTTTTCGATTAGCTAATTCCATATTTCCTAATAAAAACCCCATTACAAATGACGAGTAAATATTTTTATTAGTATTAGAATTTGCATACCAATATTGTTTAAGCAAAATAGACAATTCTTCAAACGAATGAGGAGGATCTATCATAGGAGTATTTAAATAAGTAAAAATCTCTTCTGAAAAAATTCTTAAAGAATCCTCAGAAATAGTATTATCCGCATTTAATTCGGTAAGGATAAAAGTAGAAATCTTAGAAAATCTATTCATGTGAATATCCTCGAATAAATAGTTTATAAACAGTTTAGCTTGTCTGTTATCAAGTATATTACCATTTTTTTATTTTGGCAATACTATTTGCTTTGTATCAACTACATTTTGTTCAGAAAATGAATAATTGACTACAAAAATACATCCAAGTGATTGATTACCACATTGCGTACATAAATTACTTCGTTTAATAGGTATTTTTTTCTCCTTAGGTTCCCCACCCTTAGTAAAAACAGGACATGTTACATAAGAAATTTCATTTTCCCCTATTTTCCGTGCACTACAATCGTTACAAAGTACTGAGCTAGAATGATATAATGATGTTAGATTTTCTGTTCCTCGATTAAATCCTTCAACAGAATTACTATGAGCAGAAACAAATATAAAAGCAGGGTTAAAGTATTGTGCTATATTATTTGTATAATTACCAATTATGTCTCTACAAACTGATGGGAGAATATATCCGATTCCCGGAATATAAAGTAATGTGCAATATACATTTTTGTTATTAAGAGGTTCTATACGCCTCTTATCTACAGGATCAATGTATGGAACATATTTACTGTACAAAGTTCTAATTTTCGGTGGTATAAAAATATTCATAATATTTTGATTTTTTGTAGTCCATGTCGACCCTGCAAAAATACAAAGTAAATTAGAATCTTCTCTTACTTTTGATATAAAATTTTTATTTTCCTTAGAAAATAAAAATTTATACAATTTTGGTGAAAAAGTATACTCTGGAAATATTATAAAATTTACACCTTGGGAACAAGCTTCGGTAATAGCACTTTTATATATTTGTTGTATTTTTGATATATCATCAGGATATTCTATATATTCTTTTTCACCAAGGTTAAAAGATTGTATATTAGAAAGTGTACAAATTGCGATACTCAATTTATTCGATTTATTAATATTTTGTATTGTAGATGGCTTATTATATACAAAAAAAGTTTTGGGAAGTTTTTTTAAATGAGGCAAACCATTTATTTCCAATTCACTTTTTTTTACAAATAAAAAAACTTTTAACATTTTAGAATAATCATGCAAAGATAATTCAGGTTTAAAATCGGAATTATTTGGTTTCTTTGTATTATAGCTAACACGATCTATTATTCGTGCATCTTTATCGCTGCAATTAAAAAAGACAGGTCGATATCGCAAGTACAAACCATAAGCTGTATTATTACTACCTAATGGTCCCATATCATGAGGAAACATACTTTCACTAGTATTTTCTAGTCTATGTTTTTCTTCTGTATCGATTCCAATTAATAAACAATAAGCTATAATGCTGTCTCTCATATCAAGGCAAATATTATTAGAAAATTTTATTTTCTTCAATTTTTGGCATATCTCTATTACAACACTTTTGTAAGAAAATATATCAAATGCACACGATTCAACAATAATACTGCGCAGTTTGTCTGGTAATTCTTTTATCGCCTTTTTATCAGATTCTATTTGCTTAGAATTTTTACAATCAATATAGTTTATATAAAAATCAAACCAATTCTTATTATTTTTAATTAAAAATAAATAACATCTGTAAGCAAGGTCATAAATATCTTTTGTTTTTTTGAAATAATCGTAAATACTAACTTTCATACAATACCTCAATTATCTATATCATTTATTTTCTTTTTTTAACTTAAAAGGTCTTAAAAAAACAAAATCTATATATCATAAAATCAGTAAAGAGCATATTAAGTTAAAATTATAACACAAAGTCTCAAAAAATCAATTATGCATAATAATCTATCTCAAATTTTTTTTATTCAGTAAATTCGGTATGTTTTACCTTCCATTTTTTAATCGAAATTGCAACCCAGAAAGAATATACTCCAACCGTTATAATCATTAAAAGCAGCCACTTTATCCACAACCAGAAAAGCCCTATTGCTGTTCCGTTAAATTGAAGCCGTTTTCCCTCTATTACGGTATGTTTTGTTTCCCAGTTGTAAACCATACAGAACGCCCAAGGGTAGCAAATACCCAACGTACAAACCGTAACAAGGATGCCCAGAATTCTCCAGCCGATAAGCTGCAACAGACCACCGTCAAAATAAGACTTTGAATCATCCGACATGATACTCTCCTAATCGATTTTGTATATTTTACATCCAAAACAGCAAATATTCCAGAATAAATTCAACTTTTTTTGCAGCTTCTATTTACGATTAGCCTTTTCGTCAGTATTTTTTATACAATCTTAAATGTATACTTTCCTACCCTGCTGTATTTGCCTTATCTTTGTGTGCGTTCTCTGCGGCTGTTGTTATCATCGGGCGTATGATTGCCTGCGTCTTAGCGTCAAGTTCGTGCCAATCGTCAAGTAAATGCCTGTCGTCGTCGTTTAGGCCGTCTGGATCTTCACCTGTTAATAGCCATTCAACGGAAACATTAAAATATTTCGCTATTTTAAATGCAATATCTGCGCTAGGTATACTGCCTCTTTTTGACCATGAAGTAAACGGTTGTAACGAGATGCCTATCGCATCGGCAACAGCCTTTCTTTTCAAGTTTTTTTCTTTAAGTAGCTTATCTATTCTTTCAACAATTTCTTTCCCAACAATACTCATGTCTTAATTATCGTCAAATTAATTCACCAAAAGATGATTATTTTCTTGACAAAACAATCTATTGGTTATATAACAATACATGTAATCACCAATTAATGATTACATGTAAAAGGTGGACAACTAAGGCGATCGTGCTTCCTTAATTGCCTACGGCGATTATTAGCCGCTTGTGTAAGCACGAAACACAGGCGGCTTTATTTTTGGGGTATGCAGTATGACGAACGAAGACATTAAAAACAAGCTTCTGCAGCTATATGAATGCAAAACAGATTTTACAGTCATACAAACAGGCAAAAAAAGCAGCAAAGTAAACGGTTTTTACCGCGTCGTCACGCATGAAATATTTCTTCATAATAAAAACTTCAATTCTGATAACCAGCTCATGTATACAGCTGTACATGAACTTACACACCATATTCTTGATACTGAAAAAGGTGTAAAAACGGCACGATGTCATTCAGGTGCTTTCTACTCGACATTTTATAACCTTATCGACAAAGCTGTTGACCTTCATTTCTATTCCCGCAACAGAAACACAGAAACGGCAGAACTAATAAAAGAGGCCAATGACATTCAGAAGCAGATTACCGACCTGCAAAAAAAACTCGGTAAAGTGCTCATAAAGATACAAGCAGTATGTGATAAAAATAGCGACCGTTTCGAAGATGTAATTGAGCATGACTGCCAGATATCAAGACAGCAGGCACATAAATTTATGCAGATGTCTGCAATAAACCTTTCTGTATCAGAAGAAATCTTAAACGCACTTTCAATTAAATCATCGACAGACGCAATGACAAAACAGGCTGCTATACAGGCGACAGCCGAAGGAAAAACCGTACAGCAGATAAAGGCAATTGCACAAGCGGCAAAACCGACAGACAACGGCCTTGAGTCACCGGAAAAGCTGCTTAAAGAAAAACAGCGGCTTGAAAAAACAATCGATCAATTAAACGACAGGCTTATCCAGGTTGAAGAAACTCTTAGAAGTATGGGGGAAGAATCAGAATGACTGAATTCATGACGGCAAAACAAGTATCTGAATGGTTGCATATATCTTTAAAAAAAGTACGGCAGCTTACGTATTATAAAAAGATTCCGGCGCATCATCTCGGAGCACGTGTTATATACATACCTGATGAGGTTGAAAAAACAATTAGAACGAATGAAAAACTATAGACAGGATAACGGCGTATGCCACAAGCGCCGCAATATAGTTAACCTTGCCCGTATGGGCTGGCAATAACGCAGGTAACCGGCATACAGGTTACACAATCACCCTGCCGGTAGACGCTGAAAAGCGGGTCGCAAGACCGGGGATAAGCAGCCGCAGTGATGCGGAAGGCAGCAAATCAAGACCGGTGAATCAGTAACCTTTTATTAATTTTGGATAAAAGTTCTTGCAGAGAATATTCTGCGTGGTTCCGTGGGTGAGAAGCAAAGCCACCGCCGGTGCGATAAATACTGATTGAGTGTACATACAGAATCAGGGCGGTATAGCCGTAAGGCAACCTATATAAGTGCTCGCAGGTTCGCGACCTGCCGGAACCAATCTATCATAGCGCGTAACGAGCGAGATTTTCACGGATTGAGCTATACAACCGTGACGCCGGCTCCCGGCGTGATTCAGACTAGCCATTGCCGACAGGGGAGTCAATCGAGGCCGCAGCTGTGCGTAAAACAGCGACCGTGTGCCACTCTGTTTCGGCGAGGGAACACGGCCTTTTTTAAGCAACTTAAAACTGCTTAGCAGGAGGCTACAGGAATGCAAGACATAGGACTTTCACAAATTAAAAAAATAAAGCAGCGAATCGCAAAAAAAATAGTCGACGCCCTGAAAGATGAAGAAATGCTTATTAACCGTATCAGCTTCAACGACACACGTCGTCTAGTAATTGAATATTCAATCAGCGACCAACAAGAAATGAATAAATCTCTTGAAGCCCGTTATGATCACGTAGATGTCCTATAAAGTCAACATATTGTTAGATTATTTATTTTGGGAGGTATATTTTGAATAAGAAAAGTGTCTTATTAAATCTCGTGTCATTACTTGAAGACAATGGATTTACAGTAAATGCAATCAATGAAGAAACGGCGGCAGATTTAACAAGTTTGCATCCTGCGGCGCATCAATACATTAACGATATTACGGCAAAAACCGGAGTAATTAATATCAAGTGTACTCCGGTAAATCTTGATTCTAATGTTTAGATTTTCACATGGGCAGAAAGTGCAAATATATCGTTATAGATGCAGTTTAAAAGTTCGCTGTTATCCATTCCGATATATGCGTCACAGGAAGAACAAACTATTACATTTTGCGTTTCTGCTGATTTCTCAAAATGAATAGTTTTGCGAGAAAATGTAGCATTTCCGCATTTCGGGCATACAAAACGATCATAAGTTTTGAATACTTCACCTTTTTCCATACTAACCTCCGTAAATCAAATATCGGAAGAAACTAAAACTTGTTGAGTGTTTCTAGTATGGCAGATTTAAGTTCCGGCATTCTGTCAGCCGGTTCCTTGCCGGTAACAAGATATTCGACGGTAACGCCGAGTGCAGAAGCTATGAGAACGGCTTCAAGAGCGTCTGGATAGCGCCCGGCGCTAATCCGGTTCTTGAATGTACCTAAATTGAGGTCACATTTTTTGCAAAGCCACTCCTGAGTAGTGTTTTTTGCTTTTATTTGAGCATTTACGTTATTCCAGAATAGTTTTGCATCGTACATAACCCTATTATCGGTTAAAAAAGTAATAAAATAATTACTTTTTTGATTGACAAAGTAACTTTACTGTTACTATAATGTGACTTGTAAGTAACGCTATAGTTACTTACATAAACAGAGCAATGATTGTACCTCACACAATGATTGCTTTGGCAATCACCTCCTGAAAAGGAAAGTGAAAGCCGTCCGGGTTTGTGAGGAAGCCGGGCGGCTTTTATTTTTAGGAGAATGAAAATAAATATGACGTTTTACGAATCAAGACAAACCGAAATCGACAGAACAGCAGCATCAGTAAGCGAATCATTCCGGGACCTACCGCGGACAGAGGGTGTTGTTATGTGCATTGCGACTACATCGGCTTTCCTACAAGCAGAAACAAACAAACTGCTTGATATGTCGGTAGCAGATGCGGAATGCATGTTATGAACTGAGTATGACTGAACGCGTAGAGGTACAAAAAATATATATAAAAAATAAAGAGTACTGGCTTGCACAGGATTTTACTTTGATACCTGTAAACCACTGTGTCAGATGTAAAAAGCCCTTTTCAGCGCATACAGAAGAGGCGGTTAATTATCAGGGCTTCGGGGTCAGCTTTGCCCGGGGTGCATACTCAGGATTATGTCCTGATTGTATTAAATGGTACAGAAAGCAAAAAGAGCAGATGCCGGAGCCACATCATAAAGTAAAATCACGGATTCTTGATTATGGTGATCATATTGTTCTGGCGACAGAAAGTTTCAGCATATGGCCGGATGGAGTACAGATACAAGGTGAAACAGAATACCGGGTATATAAAAAGGGGTAAACGATGGCAGTAATCGTAATGGTATACGGAAAGAGCGGCAGCGGAAAGTCAACATCACTCCGTAATTTCAAAAAGGGTGAAATCAGCGTAATCAATGTTAGTAAAAAGCCCTTCCCGTTCCATGCTGAATTTACGTCACTTGCAACAGACAGTTATGAACAGATACGGCAAGCAGGTAAGTACAACAGCATCACCAAGTATCTGTATTGACGATGCTACGTACTTACTCGTTGACGAGTTCATGCGGACCGCAAAAATGACGGGCTATCAGAAATTCACCGACATGGCTCTGAACTTTTTCAATCTTGTGCGCTTTTGTAACGATGAGCTCGACAGCAGCAGAATTGTTTATTTTCTCGGTCACTCAGACACAGACAGCAACGGTGATGAACATTTTAAAACTATCGGGCAGCTGCTTGACGAGAAAGTAACGCTCGAAGGGCTTTTTACGGTTGTACTAAAAACCGTTGTACAGGATGGACATTATTTCTTCGCGACACAGACGAACGGACAGGACACCGTAAAAAGCCCTATAGATATGTTTCAGAAGCAGCTTATACCGAATGACTTGAAAGCGGTCGACGACACTATACGCGGATTCTGGAACATACCAAGAACACACACAGGCACTAATATGCCGAAATTCGGCACTAAATAAACAGGAGATAAAACACTATGGGATTTTGGGCAAACTACAAACCGGAAGATTACGACACAGTATTTGACTGCAGTGACGGAGACCATACACTTACAATCGTGAAGGTCGAACCGAAGCAGAGCAAGAACAATAACGACATGATCGAAGTATCGTTCAAGGTCGACAACATCGGCGTGTATTATGTCGAGCGGTACACTGACAACGAATACTTCAACAAAATAATAACAAGGTTCTTCGACGCGTTCGGTATTCCGCGCGGAAACTTCACGTTTAAGAGCTGGTTCGGTAAACAGGCTCAGGGGCACTTCATCCACAAGGAAGAAACATATACCGGTAAAGACGGACAGCAGAAGACAATTAACAAAGCACGTCTGCAGTACCTTGCTGTACCGGACAAAGAATCTAACGGCTACGAGTCGTATCAAAGTGCGGCAGAGGACGCACCGTCTGAACCAACGGCACAGGAAACAGCCGGCGCTTCTGCAGCGTTCGACAAAAAGACTGCTAAACCGTCACCTATGACAAAAGAAACGGCCGATGAACTTAATAAAATGTTCGAAAGCGGACAGTTCACGCAGGAAGAAGCAATCGCCTATTACGCTCTGTACCATAACGGGGAAGTTGCCGCGGATGCACTGCTCTGGAAAGTTCGTAAGGAATACACAACACGGCTTAACAAAAATAATGACAAGGCGCAGAACGAGATGCCTATTTTCTAGGAGCGGTAAAAATGAAATGCGAGGTTACATTAAAATACGTCAACATTACGGACATAATGCGCGGAATACTCGGCTTCAAAATAGCAGACCAGAGCGACGCCGTAAAAATAAGCGTATCCAATGTAATCCGCAATTGTATAAAACGCTACGGCGGTATGGTACGTATTACAGTCCAGCCGCCGTATAAGATGCGCAGTACCGGGCCTTACAGCCAGAACCATCATTTAAACGGACACATTATAGATATCTGCAACGCAACAGGGAACAGCTACGAAGATGTAAAGACGGCAATAAAAATGTTTGCTGTCGAAAACATGGGGTATCCGTATGAAATGATCCTGGGGAAAATAATTCCTAAGCACGAAAGGGACTGCAATACCGAAGAATGCTCAAAACTGATAGAAGCTGCACACATTATAGCTGCAGAGAACGGAATAGCACTGACAGAGGCGTGGAATGCTAACAGGTGAACAGAGAATTAAGAAACTGAACGAACAGCGATGGTTATGCGCATACTGCGGCCGGCCACTTGACGTTATGACAGCGCAGTCGGCGCACAAAATCGCAGACACGAAGAGTAACCGCAGGAAGTACGGTAACGACATTGTGGACGCATATGAGAACATTGCAATGACGCACGCAGGAAAATGCAACGATGGAATGAATATCGGCTTCAACCCCGGCAAATGTACGCAGCTTATTAACCGGATACGAGAACATGACACACACCGCGGAGTATCAAAATGAATGAACAGGCTGAATCTTTTATTATGTACGCATCTTTTTATACAGCGATGGAAAGTCTTCATGGCGAACAGTTTGAAAAGGTAATGCGTACAATCAATGATTATGCATTCTACGGAACAATTCCGGTTAATATGGATGTCACAACAAAAATGATTTTCACGCTTGTAAAACCGCAGATTGACGCAAACAGCAAACGGAGAAACAACGGCAGCAAAGGCGGAGCACCGGCAGGAAACAGCAATGCAGGTAAAAAACAACCGGAGCTTGATTTATCCAACACGGAAGCACAATCACAGTTTGAACCAGAAACAACCGACGGTTATACAGAAAACAACCAACGGTTAAATGAAAAACAACCTAATGTAAATGTTAATGTGAATGGAAATGTGAATGACAATGCGAATACGGATAGCGCGCAGGCGCGCACGGATGCAGAGCATCCTACCCCGCCCGGCCCTTCAGCTGAGGCCTCTTCTTCGAAACGGTTTATAAAGCCAACACTTCAGCAGGTAAAAGACTACTGCCTCTCCCGAAATAACTGTGTTGATCCGCAGGCATGGTTAGACCATTACGAAAGCAACGGCTGGAAGATCGGCGCTCATTCGCCTATGAAGGACTGGCAGGCGGCTGTCAGAACATGGGAGCACAACAACTACTCACTGCCTAAGAGTTTACCAAAGTTTCAGGGCATGGACGGAGACAGGCAGCAGAACGGTAAGGCGGGCGAAATAATGCAGAACATCATGAACAGAAGCGCAGGAGGATTACAGCAATTATGATTGACAAGACACCAGTTCATAAACTTTCGGACTCTTTGCCCGACTTCACCGCAATAATAAAAGACCTTGAGGATAATCCCGAAAAGGCACGGGATGCAGAACGCAAAGCCGCTGAAGGTATGGCCGCGCTTCACGCAGTCACGGCGGAAGGAACGTACAAAAAAATCGTTCCTGATAAATACAAGAACATCGGCAGGAAGCTTAACACAGCAGGAAGTAAAGCACGGCAGCAGTTCTACGCGCAGGCGGTTCATGCATGGGAGCAAATGAAAGCGGGAAATACAGTCACGCTTATTCTTCTCGGTGATTCAGGAATTGGCAAGAGTTTTTTTTCATGCTGGTTGATACACGAAGCACTGCTGACGCCGAAAACAATTACAGGCGATATACCGGCGTATTGGTCCTGTGACTATGTTACCGGTTCTGCACTTTCTGCACGGTACAAGAACGCTGACGGATACGGAGCACATGAATCACGTGAACACATAGCGCATGAATACACGCTTGCGGATATTCTTGTCGTTGACGAAATCGGACGATATGAAAGCAAGTATGAGCAGCAGGCCGTATTCGACATTGCAGATCAGCGGCAGAAAAGCATGGTTATCATAAGCCAAAAGAAAGGCGTCGAGTTTGCAAACTACGTCGGAACTGCTGTTATGGACAGGCTTAATCCGACTGCGCTGTTTATTGACACAGACGGAATGGAGAGCTGGCGCGTATGAAACTGAATAAAGGCGACGGCCAGCAGCTGTTTTCATTCATGCATCCAGCCCCTGATAAAATACCTGTATACATCGACAATCCGGAAACAGACAATGATAAACTGCAGAACCTGCAGTACGATTACTATCACGGGAAGAAAGAGGCTCTCGGCTTTATGTATCTGACGTTCCGGCGTATCGCGTTGAAAATGATAATTGCCGAACGGAATAAGAAAAAATTCTTCATGGATAAACTAACCATGCAGGACAAGGCCGAAGATGCAGCTCTTCTTGTTATAGAACAGTACACCGGTAATGAGCTTGTAATAACAAAATCATTTACTGCATATCTGTATTTACAGGTGCGGAAAGTACTGTATTCACAGACAGCCGGCGAGAAGTTTGAACGCTGGTGTATAGAACGCCGGATAAACTTATTTACACTGGATGACGGGGCACGGGAACGTGTCAAAGCAAAATTTGAAAAGGAGATAAAGAAATGAACTTAGAAGAAAAACAGGACGAGGCATATAAAAAAGCAATCCTTGCCTATCTTAACAACCGTGTAAAAACTGACGAGTATCTGCTCGCCGCGTGTAAAAAAGAAAATAAAACACTCGACGGGGTTATCGCCTATATAAAACAGGAAGCACAAAAACAGGCTAAATACGGCGTAGCGTGTATTCCTGACAATGACGTGTATGACTGGGCGGTACATTATATTCTTGAAGACAGCCTGGACTTTGAAAAACAGGAATCCGCAGAAAAAAAAGAAAACAGTCCTGAACAAGAACAGAAAGCCGGCAAATCTGATAAAACAAACACACCGGCGGAATCTGCAAAAAAACATAAAGACGATACAATCTGCGGGCAGCTGGATTTATTTTGAGGTTTGAGGAAAGAAAAATGACACAAAATGAATTTGCAGACTTCATAAATAAAAATATGGATGTACTTCCGGAAAAAAATAATCAAAGCCTTGATGAAATACTGTACTGGAATTATAAAAAATGCAGTTTCAGAAAGCGACAGGAATATTCACTAATTGACAGAGCTCCCGACGGAAGTTTATTTGAAAGAATATTCAGCTGCATTGAATACAAACGCGAAGGTTTCAAGTGGCAGGAAATAATGGCGATAAGTGAAAAGTACGGCACGTTTTCGAGGAATTGTTTTTATACGTCGTATGGCCTGCAAAGCGGCGTACATGTATATGGGTTCCGTGGGGAAGAATATAAAGGAAACTGCGTGGAAGGATATGTAGATCCGATTGCATATCAAGACTTTATGGAAGAATCAGATATTGAACCGGAGAAAGTATACAGTACTGATTTGTTTACGATAAATGATATGATAGGTCTTGATAATTCACTGAAATATTGTGCCTGGCATAATAATTTTAATATTCGTGCAAGTGCATATATAAGGATATACCGTCTTTATCCTATTGCAGAAATGCTCATGAAACTCAACCTCACAAAGATGATTACAGAAAAAGCACTTAAGGTTATCACGGGAAACAAAAAACTTCAAAAATGGATCTACCACAACGCAGGAAAATTAAAGTACACAGCTTTTAACACAGCATACAATGCGTTCAAGAAAAATGCGGATCCGGCGGAATATAAAGAATTACTCCGCTCACGGTCGAAACTCGGCAGGTCTCTGTCGTTCACGGATAAAAAGCTGTATAAGCAAGTACTCAAATATACAACTCGCGAAGCTATGTACGAATATATTACTAAAAAGAATGTAAATGCATCTTCGTACTGCGATTACCTCAAAGCGGCAGACTGGTTGAAGCTCGATTTTTCCGACACGAAGATTTTGTTCCCGCGCTGTTTCAGAAAACTACATGACAATTATACAAAGCAGTACGCTGCACATAAGAACGCGGAGCTTGACGGGAAAATGTCGGCGGTTGCTCAAAGGTATAACTTTCTGGAATGGACTGACGGAACTTATAAAACAGTTTGTGCAAAGACAAAACAGGAATTAATAACAGAGGGGAGCACACTGGCGCATTGTGTAGGCAGGATGGATTATGACAGACGGCAGGCTGACGGGATAAGTATAATCTGCTTCCTGCGCAGGTGTGATAAAACAGATGTCCCGTATGTAACGGTAGAAGTCGGGTTATCAGGTACGCTGGAAGTACGCCAATGTTACGGATATCAAGACAGCGTTGTACATGATGTAGACGACTTTGTGAAACGGTGGATGAAACACGCACGTGCGGCGTTTACGAAAGTAAAAAGACAAGCTGCATAAATTTAATACTATTTCGGGAGTTTGAAATGAACTTAAAAAATGAATATTTTAACTGCCATTCTGTAATTCACCTGCCGTCATCATGTAAACAGTGTGTACATAATCCGCTATGCAAGCATCCGAGAGATTGCCACATATTAGAACAAAATTTAGAACAAAATATAAGAGAAGAAAAAGCAAATGAACAAACAAAGAAAGATTGAAATAATTTTATTTATCATTGCAGCAGTATTTAATATTGCACTGCTCATTTATAATATTTCACTTATTCACAAGGGGGTATAAGGATGTATGAATATTTTTTCTTACTTGGCGTTCAATATGGCATGACTGTAAAAACTTCAGAGGACAATATAAAACAAGGAGCGGAACTTTTAACGATAGTGTTGAACGGGTATCTTACAGCCAGTAAACAGGCAGATAAAAAACTTACGTTTGAAGAATATCTTACACTTGTAGACATATATACCAGACATTGTGAAAAATCACAAGAGAAAGCATCTATGGCAGATAAAAAAAAGAGGTAATAAAATGAATTACAATAAAACAACAATGGATGATGTATCATCATATACTTTTAACAAAAACTCAAATATTGAATATAAGAAAATAAAAACAGGTATTCATATATCTGAATGCTGCGGCAGAAGCAGGGATATTGTAACGTGTCCATTCTGCGGAGAAAAAATAACCTTGTACACATGGCGCTGCGGCGGCGGAAAACGGTGTGAATGCTGCGGAGCAATGATATTAGGCTGTGACGGCTACAGAATTATTGATAGAACAAAAAGGAAGAAAATCAAAACATCTTCTGTACCACTTTATTTATTGTAATGCAGACGCGGCAGAAATGCCGCTTTTTTTGTGCCCGAATGACTATAAACACAAGAGGACACAGATGGCAACGGAAAGCAGCGAAATAGCCGGATTGAAGGAGCTCATGAACCGCCGGTTCGACGAACTGGAAAAACGCATGAGCGACCGGAAAGAATACGACGAATCAAACATAAAATCGCTGCATGACAAAGATACAGAACAAGACACACGACTTAACGATCATGCCGAAAGAATACGAGCTCTTGAACAGTCACTTGCCGTAATTGTTAAACCCGCATCTAAAACGACATGGGACAAAATCAAAGACAGTTTTATTTCGTGGTGTGTCCCGTTCATTATGGGCGCCCTCCTCTATTACGTAGCAAGTGGAGGTTTTAAGAAATAATGGAGCATATCAAACAGAATGACAAAGACTGTCTTCCGATTATTCAGACGTCCGGCTGCCGGTTCCGCTGTGACGGACTGGCGGCTGAATACCGTACTGGGAAATTACTGACAGCCGAACAACTAAATGAAACATGGAAATGGGCGCAGGCAACAAACAGAATCGGGAACATACAGCCGATAAACTGCGGAGTAAAACTGTATGAAGCGTTCAATCCCCGCTGCCCGAAATGTCCGCACTGGTCAGACTGTAAGTTCAACTGTGAAAAAGACGGCGCAGGCATTGCAACACGCTTTCTGCGGCAGCTCGGCGACAACGGACGTTTTATCGAAGTCGGGACAGTCAGAAACGGTGTCGTCTCATGGTATCCGGCTATATCGCAGGAACATCGCCGTATGGATGTCTGTATCCAGAAAATTAAACAGGGCGGACCACAAGGGACACATTTTCGGCTTGTCAGTAAAACAGCCGGATTGATAGAGGATCCGCATAATCCGGCAATAGCCGCACAGGCTGTTATTTATACCGTTATTTATGCATACATTCCGGGAGAAACAAAATGAGTGATGAAGCAGACACAACGGCAGAAGTGACTCAGCCGGTAAAAAAGGTATTTGGTGCAAAGAATTTGAGCAAAGGCTCTATTGTATTTGCCTGTATCTGGGTAGCTGTGCTTACGGTGTTAAAGGGTATGAAAAAAATAGAGCTTGACCAGTCGGAAATCATCGGAAGTGCTGCAGCAATAGTAATGTTCTGGTCACCGACTTATTTTTCAGTTTATATGGACAAGCACTATGCGGCAAAAGGTGGCATCGCATGAAAACAGAACTGAAATACTGGGGTATAGCAGTTATTTCCATTGCATTGTTTTCGGGATTTTCCCTGTTGTTCAACGGATGCGCGACAACAGGGACTATAACGCCGAAACTTGTTGAACAGTCTGCGGCTGTAGATACCGCAATATCGCAGCTGCAGGGACAGCAGGCAGAGAGTGCGCAGGCAGCACAGGCTGTCAGTGATACGGCCGAAAGCATAAAACAGACAGCCGGAAAGATTAATAACCCGGAACTTACGGCGCAGGTAAACAGGCTGAATGAGCAGACAAACAAACTACTTGAGAGCCAGCAGGCAGAACGGGGCAAAACAGCGCAGGTACAGACGAATTATACTGATATAAAAAATACTGCCGGAACAACTCTTACGAATCAGTCGGCACAGATAAACAAACTGACAGCGCAGCTCAAGTTATCTGTAACGAGGAACTGGCGGCTCGGTATATCACTCGCGGTTATTATTATACTCATTGTACTAAGTATCGTTCTTAAGATAATGGGTAAGCTGCCGTTCTGATTTATCAGAAATGACTATAGCAGTATGAGCAATACAACACTGTGTCATAAGAGTGGCTGTTTCAGAACAGCAGAACAGGGAAAACACTTCTGTAAAAAACATCTATACCTTGAAGAGTCCTACCGTAAACGTCCCGTCCCGGAACGGAAGAAATCAAACGAGTGGCACAACCTGTATAACTCGCAGCGCTGGCGTACTGTCAGTAAAGAGTTTCTTGCAGGACATCCGTACTGCTATATCTGCGGAGCAAAAGCAACAATCGTCGACCATATCCGGCCGCATCGCGGAGATACAGAGCTATTCTTCGATGAAACAAACCTGCAGCCGATGTGCTGGAAACATCACAGTGCAAAAACGCTCAAAGAAAATAATTATTTCAAACCGGATAGGGGGAGTGAAAAACATGAGGCATTTTGACGTATACCAACACGCCCCCTTTTTGATTTACACGTGCAAAATGAAAGCCTCTAGGAGATGCGCGTAATGGGCAGGCCGCCAAAACCGGTAGAGCAGCATAAACAGGATGGAACGTTCCAGAAATGCCGGCATGAAGACAGGGGCACGCAGCTTGAACCGATAGAAACTCTTCCCTGCCCGGCTTCCCTTACCGGTGAAGCTCTCGAAAAATGGGAAGAAATAGTCCCGAACCTCTGCAAAGCCGATCTTGTCACAGAAACAGATGCGCCCGTTCTGGAACATGCGTTTCACTGCTACGGACTCGCCCGGAACCTGCGGAAAATAGCAGCCGCATATCCAGGAGGCGAAGCAAAGTATATTGAATCCCTTGACCGCATGAAAAAAGATGTTCTTTTTGAATCACTCCGGTACATGCAGGAATTTGAAAAGATTATGTACAAGTTTGGAATGACACCGGTTGAACGTGCACGTATAAAAGGAACTGTAAAACCGGAGGAAGATGAAGACAGCGCAGTAAAAAATATTATCGGGAACGGCTAAATGCATGGAATATACATACAACGAATACATGAGCGATATTTCAACGGGACATATTCCTGCCTGTAAAAAGGTAAAACAGGCAGTCCTGCGCCATATAAATGACTTAAAAGCAGCAGAAAAAGGGACGTTCCCCTATCATTTCGACGACTCCTACGCACAGAAAGCAATAGACTTTTTCGGCGAACTGGTACATACGAAAGGCGAATTTGCAGGAAAAAAGCTGCATCCGGAGCCGTGGCAGCAGTTTATCATTGCAATGCTGTACGGCTGGCGGCGTAATGACAACGAACTGCGGCGGTTCCGCCGTGCCTATATCCAGATAGCGCGTAAGAACGGCAAGACTTTCTTTTCAAGCGGCGTCGGGTTGTATGACCTCATGTCGGAGCCGGGCGCAGAAGTCTATTCAGCAGCAACAAAACAGACACAGGCCGCCCGGTGTTTTATCGATGCAAAAAACACCGTCAAATATTCAAAAACACTGCGAAAATACATAAAGGCATTAGCACATGCACTTACCTTCCGGGATGGAAGCATGAGTGCGCTTTCAAGCGAATCAAAAACACTTGACGGTCTCAATCCGTCCTGCGCTGTTATCGATGAATATCATGCACATAAAACGGATGACATTCTGAACGTCATTGAATCCGGTATGAGCAGCAGGCGGCAGCCCATGCTTTTCATCATTACGACGGCAGGACACGACAGAAACGTGCCCTGCTATGAAGAATACGAACGCGTATCAAAGATACTTGCAGGTACCAGAGGTTATGAAAATGAAACGTACTTCTGCATTGTCTATGAACTCGATGCGAAGGACGACTGGAAAAATGAAAAGAACTGGTACAAGGCTAATCCGAATCTAGGCGTATCGGTCAAGATAGATGATCTCCGTATCAAGGCGCAAAACGCACTTCAGAAAAGTACCGATGAGGTTGAATTCCGGACAAAGAACCTTGACGTGTGGATGAACGCGGCCGAAGTCTGGATAACAGACACAAAATGGATGAAATGCGTGAAGCGTTTCGATGAAAAGAGGCTGGAAGGGTTACGATGCTGGGGAGGAATTGACCTTTCAAAACGGCTCGACTTCACCGCGTTCACGTGGTACTTTGCCCTTGAGGACGGCAGGCGGTACGCTAAACACTATTTTTTTATTCCGGAACAGCAGATAGACGCGAAACTGAAAACAGATTCCTATCTTATTCGGCAGTGGATAAAGGAAGGTTATATCTTTGCAACGCCGGGCGATACAGTCGACTACGGCTTTATGTTTGAAAAGATACTTACAGACGGGAAGAAATATGACGTACAGGAAATAGCGTACGACAGGAACCTCGCCGAGCATCTTATCCAGCAGCTTTCAGATATGTATACCTGTGTCGAGTTCAACCAGAGCATAACAGGCATGAGTGAACCGTCGAAAGACTGGGAAAAACTGGTTGTCGACGGAAAGCTCATTGATAACAATCCCGTCATGCGGTGGATGGTAAGCTGTGCATCGGTAAAGCCTGATGCAAACGGAAACATAAAACCGCTCAAGCCCGATGTAAATAAATCGAGTAAGCGGATCGACGGCGTTATAACATCCATCATGGCAGATAACCGGCTTGAAATTGCGCTGCAGGAAGAAACTGAACAGAACAGATATTCCATAGGTGACCTTATCTCATAAATGACTATAGGTGTATGAGATTATTCGGTTTGGAAATACGGAAGGCTGGCAGCACGAATAAGCCGCCGGCCGAAACAGATACAACAGGCGGTATACTCACCTTCTCGCCCTATATGAGTGTCGGGGAACTGCTTGCAAACACAACGGTGTCAGCCTGCGTTTCAATCATATCAGATGCGGTGTCAATCCTCACGTGTAATGTCTACCGGAGGGGAAAACGCGGGCGGACGCTTGCAATAGATACAGACCTCTTCCCCATTCTCCGCGTCAGTCCGAACAGTGAAGATAAAATTCCATTCACGTTCTTCCAGCAGGTCATGCTTCACTTACTGCTACGCGGTAATGCATTCATTTATGTACAGCGTCAGCAGGGGTATAATCCGCGCGTCACGGGGCTTTATGCACTTGACCCGGAATGTGTCGAGATAAAACGTGACAAGCTCACCGGTGAAATCTATTATAACTACTACTGCAACGGTATGACGTACAAATACGGGACTGATACGGTTCTGCATATTCCCGCCTACCGGTATAACAGGCTCCGCGGACTGTCGCCGCTTGAATACGCGACTCACGCCTCCCGTCTCGGACTCCGCCTCGATCAGTATACGGATAATTATTTTTCAAACGGTGTCAATTCAAAAATGTTCGTCACGGTCCCGCAGGAAAAAAAGAACTGGAAGAAAGAAGACAGTGACGAACTTTCCGCACAGTTCGTAAAATCCTACGGCGGACCGGATAATATTCATAAACCGCTTATCCTTGCGCACGGATTAACGGCTACCCCGGTGAATGTTGCGGGCAACAGTGACAACCAGCTTGTCGAAAACAGGACATTCAGCGAAAAGGAAATAGCAAAAATGTTCCGTGTTCCGCTCTATATGCTTGGTAAAGATGATGCAAAGTTCACGAATGCAGAACAGATGAATACATTTTTTCTTCAAAACACCCTCACACCGTGGCTTATCCGTATCCAGCAGTCACTTGATACCCTCTTACCGGTCTATAACAGCGACTGTTATATCGAATTTGATACAAACACACTCCTGCGGGCTGATATTAAAAGCCGCATGAGCGTATACGTTCAGGGAATCCAGAACGGAATCTATTCACCGAACGATGTACTTGAGAAAGAAAATATGGAACTGCTGCCGGATGATGTCGGCGGCTATCCGTTTATTCAGTCACAAATGATGCAATTAACAAAAGCTAATCTTGACGCTTATATGGCACAGCAGAAAGCAACAATCAAAAATAACAACACGGGAGGAAAAAACGATGCCGGAGAAAAATAGTAAAAAGATAACGGACAGGGAAAACAGGATGCTTACCGTCCGTTCGGTACAGATGGAGACACGGGAAGACGGCGGAAAGAAATATATTTCAGGATTCATTCCCTATGATTCAATGTCGGAAGACCTGGGCGGATTTATCGAAATTATCAGGCAGGGTGCATTTACAAAAAGCCTGCAGGAAGCTGATATACGCTGCCTGTGGAACCATGACGCAGAGAAAGTCTGCGGACGCTCCGGTAACTCGACGCTCACGCTTGAAGACAGGGCGGACGGACTGCATTTTGAAGCGGAACTCCCGGCGGTCAGCTGGGCAGGCGATCTCTTTGCAAGTGTATCGCGGCGTGACGCTCCCGGTGTATCGTTCGGTTTTATCCCGGTAAAAGACCGCTGGACATTCGATGATACAGGAAACGGGAACGATACACGGGAACTGCTCGAAGTCAGGCTCTTTGAAGTATCTGTCGGGGTCACATTCCCTGCTTATCCTGAAAGCAGCTGCAGCGCGTCAACCCGTGAACTTGCACAGCAGGCAGGAATCAACCTTGACGTTATAGGCAAAGTTCTCTCCCTCCGGAAATACAAAAAAGACTATATATGCGGAGACACCGAAGCAGCACAGATACGTGCAATTATCGGAAGTCTTACAGAACTGCTGCCGGAAGATAAACCGGAAACAGAAGAAGAAAGCCGCAGCGCTGATTCTTCCAAGCCGGACGGACAATCCACTTGTGAAGAACGTGAACGTGATTTAGCACTTTTGGAACTGGAAGCAGAAATATAATAGAGAGGTATGGAATGACACCTGAAGAAATTACGAAATTGAAGGAACAGCGCGTTTCCGTTATTAAACAGATGCGGGAATTAAACGATGCTGCAAAAACTGAGAAGCGGAGCTTTACTGCAGAGGAAACTGAGAAGTTTACAAAAATGCAGAAAGATGAACGTGAATTCAAGAGTAAAATCGACGCAGAAGAGCGCGACAATATGCTCAAAGGGTATGAAACAGAAAAACCTGATTCACCCGAACCGGAAGGACGCAACAGCCCGGCAGAACAGGAACAGCGCGTTTTTAATAATTACCTTCTCACGGGTGAGAAACGCGATATCTCTGTCGGTACAAACGGAGGCGCACTTGCTCCGCAGCAGTTCGTAAAGCAGGTTATTGCAGAAGTTGAAAAAGCGACACCGCTTATTACGCGCGTTACGCAGTTCCACCTTACGCAGGCCTCCTCTCTCGGGGTACCGAATCAGGATTCTGACGCGACAGACGCCGACTGGACGCAGGAAATCCCAGACTCTATGACGGCAGATGCAACACTCAAATACGGAAAACGGGAACTCACCCCGAACACGCTCGTAAAACTTATTAAAGTTTCGGACAAACTTATTAAGACGTCTGCCTTCGATATTGATTCGATTGTCCAGGGGAAAGTTTCTGCAAAAATGGGAAACGCTTTTGAAAAAGGCATTTTGCTCGGCTCCGGGGACGGCCAGCCGCTCGGCATGTTCACTGCAAGCAATAACGGTATTCCGAAAGGCCGCGACGTCACAGGAAGCAATACGACAACCGTACTTAAAGCGGATTCGGTTATCCAGACAAAAATGTCACTGCGTCAGGCATACCGTGCCCGTGCAATCTGGATCATGCACAGCGATATTTTTACTGACCTGCTTCTCCTGAAAGACAACAACGGGCAGTACATGCTCCGGCAGGGACTTACCGCAGGTGAACCTGACAGACTTCTCGGAAACGAAATCATCGAAAGTGAGTTTGCGCCGAACACGAAAGCAGCCGGCGCCTATGCCGCGCTTTTCGGGGATCCGCAATACTACTGGTGGGCTATGGTCAATCAGATTGAAATAAAGATTCTGAACGAGCTGTACGCCGAAAAGAATCAAATCGGTTACAAGGGCACGGCCTACGCAGACGGCCAGCCGACACTTGCTGCCGCATTTGCCCGTATGGCTTACGCTGCAGCTTAACAAACACTCCCCGCCTCTGCGGGGATATTCACAGATACGAGGTACTATATGGCAGAAGAAAACAGCAATCCAAACGGTGCAAACGAAAAGAAACTCACTCTTATAAAGGCGGAATTCATTTCAGACTACCGGGGTTCTTTCGGCGCATTCAATGCAGGCGATGTGCTGGACATTGAAGAAACGGCATTTACCGCCCTGAGTAAATCAGGCGTATGCAGAAAAGCCGTAGCAGCAGCGGAAAAATAATGTTCATTACAAAAGAACAGCTGCAACAGTATACGGGTAAAATTACAGAAGATACCGACATCATGCAGGACGTATACTGTTCAGCCGCCTGCGATATCGTAGAAGACTATCTCGGATATGCACCGGAAAGTAAAGAATATACCGAAGTTCTCGACGGTACCGGCTCAAATCAGCTTGCACTCTCTGCAAAACCTGTGACGGATGTAAAATCGGTACTGATTAACGGCAAAGCAATGGACGCAACAACCTTTACCGCACAGGACAGATATCTGTACAGAAATGACGGATACAGCTTTCCGGTCGGGAGGCGGAATATTGTTGTAAAACATACAGCCGGAAATAAAACGGTACCGGGAATTATTATTATGACGGCGCTACGGATTGCAGGTCTTCTGCAGACGGAAGGCAGCGGCAATATCGGCATTACGTCAAAAACCTTCGGGGACGAAGGAAGCAGAACATTCTACAAAACAAAGTTTGATGATTATCTTGTACCACTCGAAAGATACCGGATATATGAGGCCGCCTGATGTTTGAGTTCCAGAAGATAACCGTAGACAGTAAGGAAGTCGAAGAAAAGCTCAAAGGCACAACACTCCGCATGCCGTCTATTGCAAAAAAGATGATGCATGCAGCAAACAGGATTGTAAAAAAACAGGCCGTTGCAAATGCCAGAAGTCTGTATACAAAACGGAATTCAAAACCGGACGGCAGATCATTTCTCCGTATAGGCGCTTTCAAAGACACCGCTTCAAAAACACAGGATTTTACATCATTCGTTTCAAGCCGCCGGTTCTATACGCGTTTTCTTGAAAAAGGCGCAGAAATTAAACCAAGAAAAGGCAGATATCTGCACTTTAAAATTAACGGCGAATGGAAGACGGTATCGTCTGTTACTATTCCTGCAAAACCGTTTCTCGGTCCCGCCGTAACAGCAGTATGGGAAAGTGAACAGTCGCTGCAGGCCATGAACACAGAGTTACAGAGGCAGCTTACTTTGTACTGGCAGAAACAGGGGGCGTAAATGGATTTTGAAAAAAACGAAAGTGACATAAAAGCTTTTATCAAAAAGTCATTTGAAGAGGAATTAACCGGTAAAAGCCTTGCTCTGCCCGGTGAATACGTTTCCGATGCTGTCGACCTTGATGTACATACTAAATCGATAACAGTGTTTGAAAACTTTTCTGATTATCAGTTCGAACAGCTTTCCAATGAAAGCAGAACCGCCAGTTACAAACTGACTATATATATAGTTCTGCGGAATAAAAAACCGGGTGAACTGCATACGGATATGCTCAGGTATGCAACAGCTTTTTATAAAGTTGCTGCAGAAAACAACACCTTTGCAGGGCTTGTAGATTTTGCCGATGTCAGCACTGTTACGTTTTACGAAATGGCAGAAGCAAATGAAGCGGTAAAAGTCGCGGAACTGAATATTACACTCAAACAGGAGGATTGAATTGATTACAGGAAACAATGCAGTACTGCAGCTCGGAACGGAAACATCTTATGGAACAGTCGCAGTAATGTCAGATGTCGTACGTTTTTCATCCGCTGATTTCAAGCCGGTCTATAACAAAAAGGATGACGGACTTCTTACCGGGAAGCTCATAGGGAGCGGAAAAGAAACGATGTCCGTAAAGACAGGCGGTAACCTTTCGACACTTGCAAAACCGAAGACAACGGGTATTTTCCTGAAAGGAGCTTTCGGCGTTGAAAAATTAGGCGCCCAAGACGAAACGACAAAGAAATATCCGCACACTTTCACGCTTGCAGGAAACGGGGAAACTGATTATCTGCCCTCTTTCACTGCAACGGTAGACAAGAAAGCAGGTATTTTTTCGTACAATGGGCTTGTCATAGACAGTCTCAATATGTCTGCTGCTGCAGAAGATTATTTGAAGCTTGATATTGTTTTCGTCGGAAAGGATGAAGAGACAGGGACACTTGCGAAAAATCTGACAGTGGAAACAGCAAAAGCGTTCAAGTTCCGCGGAGGAAAGGCGTATATCGAAAACACCGAAGTTGCAGACGTCACCAGTATGAAGTATGAGCACAAGAATAATACAAAGAGTGCGCAGACAACTTCAACAGGGCTGTATTTTTCACAGCCGCAGCAGGGAACGCGTGAAATCACATCGGAAATAGAAATCGTTTACAGCTCGGCAACAGAAGCGCTCCGGGGTAACTGGTGGAAAAAAGACAATACGTTTGCTTTCAGGCTGAATTTTGCAGACGATGACGGGAATACACTGTCTCTTGAGATTCTGGCCGCACAAGTGACCGCGTGTGATCCGCCTGCTATGAGCGGGACGGACGAACTTAAACAGTCAGTTTCGGTGCAGGCCGTAGCAGGTGACAGCGAACCGGTGACAGCAGTTTTAACAAATGATAAGGCGGAAGCTTATTAATAATTTAAAGGAGAAACACAATGAAACTTTCTGATGCTACAAAAAAATACATTTTCAAGACACGGATCGATATGGATGATGAGGGGAACTATATCGTACTGCGTGAACCGACAATGCAGCAGTTTTCGCAGCTTTCCGAAGACGAAAAGGAAAGCAAGAAGAATCTGAAACTGCTCGGCGATATGCTGCCTTCCTGCATCGTTGAATCATCCTACAAACAGGACGATGATACAACGCCTGCAACCGGCGAACAGATTGCAAAAATGCTGAAAGACAGCTCAAGCCTCGAAGCCGAAGTACTCAATATCTGGGCTGAATCAATCCCTTTCGGTGCACGCCTGCAGAAAAAAGAGAAATAAGGCAGTGTGCACGCCTGTATTTCTACGGGGGCGATCCGGGGGCGCTGGAAGAAACAGCGGAATACTGGAAAAAATGGAAAAAGCTTTTCGAAGTATTTGTTATCTGCCGTGATGCACGGTACGGGAATCTGCTCCACCTGCCTTTTTCTGGCGGTGTATATGAACAGCCGTGTAAAACAATGGACGTCATAGAACAGATTCTGTCGTGCTTTATTGAAAAATTGAATGACGAAAGGAACAATACGCTGAGTATGCTGCACGCGTAATAAGACGGGAGATGTAACAGTCTCCCGTTTTCATAAATGACTATATAAGTATGGGAACACCTGCGGTAACTTACAAAATAGGCGGAAAATACGACAAAAGCGGTGAAACGAACGCCGTAAAAGGAATTGCCAGTCTCACAAATGCGGCTAAAACGTTCAATACCGCTATGAAAGCGTTTGTAGGTGTAAAAGTTTTACAGGGGTTACACAGCGTCATTGACGGAAGTACGGAAGCTTTTTATGAACAGAAAGACGCACAGTCACTTTTATTTACGTCTATCTCCAGAAATGCGAACTTATCAAAGAGTGCTTTTTCAAATCTCAAGAAGCAGGCAGACGAATTAACGGGAATTTTTGATGGCTCTGCGATTGAATCACAGCAGGCCTATGCGGCACAGATTGGATTAACGCAGAAGCAGATTGAAGATACGACGTCTGCGGCTGTTGATATGGCATCTTCGGGAATAAAGCCGCTGGATAACATTACAAAAATGCTCACGGAATCATACAGCGGGAATGTGAGCGAACTAAAGAAGATTGTCCCGGAAGTTTCAAAATTAACAACGGAGCAGTTGAAGCATGGTGACGCAGTAAAACTTGTTGCTCAGCAGTACAAAGGATATGCCGCTGCTATGGGACAGACATTTTCCGGCCGTGACAAAGTATTTAAAAATACGTTCGGTGACTTACAAGCGGCAGTAGGTTCTGTCTGGGGAAGTCTGAAATTTGAAGGTATGGGAAAGCTGTTAGAACCGATTAAAAAGCTGACAAACTTTATAGAGCAGCACCAGACACAGATTATCAACGCCGTTCTTCATTTACCTGAAATATTTGGGACTGTCTTTTCAAGCATCGGACAGGTTATCAAAAAAACTTTTTCAGCAGACGGCCTGAAAAATCTGTTTGTCTATCTCGGCAGTACGGTATTTGGCATATTCCGGCTTGTAATTTCTTCAATCTGGGATTTGATAAAGCTGCAGGCTCAGAACTTCTATCAACTCGCAGATGTAACTATAGGAAATATAGGGCGGATTATTTCAAATGGTGCAGCCAATATCGGAAATCTCATAATCGAGGCACTTAATAAAGTACTGCAGGTTCCCGGAATTAAACAACTGTATGAAGCATTCACCGGGAATAAGTCAGGAACAGGAATAACATTCCGCTTCCAGCAGCAGGACATAAAGACTTTCTCACAGTTCGCGGCAGACGTGGGAGAGAATTTTAAAAACTTTGACGGTAATTTAAAAACTGCCATCAGCAATTTTGTCGATGGACAGAAACTTAATAATACAAATTTTCTGGACGATTACAAGGATATAAGCGATGAGGCTAGGGACAAGATATCAAAAATTCTAAACAGCGATCTGCCTGCGGACTTAAAAAAAGCTCTTGCCGGAAATGTTGTATCAGGCGGAACAGCGGCTGGCGGCACCAGTGCAGGTGAATCAACCATATCTCAGCTTATGACTGGAATAACATCCAATCTTGGTAATTTTGGAACTACTGCACAAACTGCCTACAAAACGGTAACAGGCGGACTTACAAAAACGGCTGGCTTGATTGGATTAATAATATCGTTAATAAGCTCTGCAATTTCTGTCATGAGCAGTAAATCAGAGTATTTTTCTCAGTCAATCAGTTTCGATACCATCTTCAAAAGAGCTTTTTCAACATCAAAGATAGATGAGGTTGCAAAACCGCTTGTTAATGTTCTCAAGGATTTAGGCACATTTCTGAAGCCGATATTCTCAATGCTGCTTTCCATTATGGCGGATGTTCTAAATCCAATTTCAAAAAGTTTTTCAGGTATATTACAGGCTTTCACTCCGCTGATATCCGCAATAGCAAAAATAATATCTCTGCTGTCAAAGACATCAGTTCTCAGCATTGTTATTAATTTGGTGATGAAAATCATACAGATATTCACACGGTTAAGCCCGATTCTTAATATTTTCACAGCGGTTTTGAATCTTATCGCAAATATACTGATGTGGTTGTATAACAAGATTGTTGTACCTGTCTATAATGGCATCGTATGGGTTTTCACACAGATAGCGAATTTTTTTATCGGATTGTATAACCGGATTGCGGATGTGTTAAATTCAATAAATATTATGGGATGGCAGCCGTTTGACATATCGAAAAAAGATTCAATCGATTACGACGCTGAGAAATTATCTGAAATGTCTGACGACGACTACAATAGTAATAGTAGTGATGATGACGACGACAGCAGCAGTGGCGGTTCTGCCAGTTATACAGCAGCGAAAGATGTCTATGTAAACATCTACTTTAATAATTCATACGTAAACGGCGACGCGCAGCAGATAGCCATCATGCTGGCAAAAGAAATTAAGAATGCGGAAAAACTCGGCTATGTTGCGTAACTGACTATATATACAGCAGGTACGAAGACATGAATATCAGTTTAATATTTTCAGACAAAACAACAGCAGATTCCGCAATCATTATTGATGGTACTTCAAAGGTTGAAACATTTTACAGTGATCTGAAGCACTCTGATAATAGTTTCAAGTGCAAAATTCCTTATTCAATAGCTCTGGTAAATAAAATCAAAGCGGATTTGCAGAATAATATAAAATGTTTTGTTAAAAATGATGACGGAAGTAATTATTTTTGTGGGTATATACGTAAAACAGTCAGCTTTGAAAAGACTCAGAGTAACCAGCCCGTCAGCATTGAACTTGTTTCACCTTCTTTTCTGCTTGATAAGACACTTGATAAAGGTACCGTCTATATTAATAAGCCGGTTACCTTCATCATAACAGACTTGCTTTCTAAAGCCGGATTTACAGATATTAAAAACATCGGTGTAGATTCCGTTATTTCCGTCTGCTCGCTGTCAGAAGACGACAATATTAAAGATGTTATTGACAATGTTCTTACAGAATACTGCAAAACGTATGACTTCAACGACGATGGATATTTTTACACAGCTGACATTCTCAATGTACCTTCAACGGACAGCATCACACAGTCATTTAACGGAGATAATATACGCGAATCAATCAAAATAGCCGCAAAGGAACGGGAAGCAGATTATATAGAAGCAACTTGGAATAAGTACGAGTATAAAGAAAATATTCTGCTTTTTTCCGACACTTCAGGCCAGACGGACGATGAAAAATGCAAAATAACAGTAAAGGCCGGGAAATACTTTGCTGACACGCCGTATAACTATCTCACATATGACAGCTCTCTTGGTACCGCCGTCGTTTATGTAACTGATATTACACCGAAGATTAAAGCTGATTCAGGTATCACGTACAGTGTCACCCGTACGGATGAATACGGGAACGACTTGGGTACTTCCTGTATGCTTTCTGCCCATAACAATACCGCAGACGACGCAGAAATTACGCAGCTTGATATTTACGGCAATGCTTATATTAATACAGGCACAAATACAAACGTTTCATCGACAGCCTCAAAAAAGAAATCGGTAACGATTAATTATTTGCATGATGAAGACAGTGTTAAAACGTTTGTCGCGGCGGTTGCCAATTATTACCGCTATTCATGTAACACCATAACTTTTAAATCAACACTTAATTTTACCTGCGGTACGTTCATTTCCGTCACTGATTATGGTATAGGTACTTATTACTGCAGGATTGTAAAGAAAACTTCAAAGCTGGACGCAAAGGCCGTTGAGTACGAAGTAGAGACTATTAATGATTTTACGCCGGCAGCAGTCAGCAGTACAAAATCAAATTACAACGGTGCAAATGCCTCACGATTTTCAGGTTTTAGTGATTTTACCGCGCCGACTGTACCTGTTATTTCCAGTGCCGTTATTGACGCGAACGGCTGGGCAACAATCACCATAACGCCTTCAACTGATTCAGAAAGCGGCGTAAGCTATTACAAACTCTACCGGAAAGAAGGCAGTGAGACATTCAGCGTATTAACAATGCTGAATCATACCGGAAGCAATATTTCATATGTTGATAAAACTGTCAGAAAAGGATTTTCTTACAGCTATTGTGTTTCTGCCGTTGATAAAGTCGGTAACACATCCGCCCTGTCAGCAGCAAAAAGTATAACAGCAAAAGTAACGGCAGCTCCGAACCCTGCAACGGGATTAACAGCTGTTGCGAATACCTCAGATTTTATAAAACTTGCATGGACGGCCGCTGTTGCTGATACTGACGAAAACAAGGCTGCTTACTACATCGTTAGTATATCACGGGACGGCGGTACAACATGGACGGTATGTGATAAAAGCTACGGTACCACTTTTTATTATTATTATGATAGAACTATTGATAAATACCCTGAATCGGCAGTACTCAAAAATTACAGGTTCCGGCTGCAGACAGTTTCCGTAAATTCCGTATCATCCACTGCATACGCAGCCATTGCTGTTGATTACTCTGCATACGGTACATGGATACCAAAGGCGGCAACCGTAGCAGCTGTCGCGGAAGAAAACGGCATACGGCTGACATGGACTGATACAAACAGTAATTTTTATGGCAGCATCACTTATACGCCTGTTATTTCATATTCCAGTACGGCACGGACAACAGACGCGACAAAAGACAAAACTTATTTTTATGAATTTAATAGGACGCTTGACGGATACCCGGAAAAATCAACGCTGACAGGCGCTTCTAAGTATCTCAAAAACTATAGTATTGCAGTAAAGACTACGGACGAAAAAAGCGGAAATAGTGTAACTGGTACGGCCGTCATACCCGATGAAAGCAATTATTTACAATGGCTTCCCGTCGCGCCGACAATTCAAAGCTCTGTAGCCGGCAGAAACGTTACGCTTATACTGTCCGAAAGCAGCTCTATATATGGCACATTCAAGTACCGCGTACAGATAAAAAAAATTAGTGCAACAGCCGACACGGCATTTTTCAAACCTGATTTATCAACTGATCCGTATTCTGCGCTGACAGCATATAAAAATGGCAGCGGCTATATTACGACAGCAGGAAATACTTTTTCTCAAACTTTACCTTTAAACGGGCAAAATGATTCAAGTCCTGCTCCCATTGCAACTTCTTATCAATACAGTGTTATCGCAGAAAATGAAAGCGGTGCAGGAACATCGGCATCGACAATAACAGTTACGGCACTTGCGACAGGTGCCACTGATTTAACAGATGCAACCATAACAGAAAATAAAATTGCGAAAGGCGCGGTAACCGCAGACAAGATACACGGCGGAACTATTACGGCGGATAAAATGGCCGCTACGGACTTGTCCGCCGGAAGTGCTTATTTCTCAAAAATTGCAGGCAACAAGGGTGCTGACGCTAATAATTTCTGGAGCGGGCTTGATGGTACGACACCGGAACTTCGAGTTGGTAATGACGTTGCGTTAGAAAATAATAATAATGATGATGCTGAATACCTGCATTATATACCGAAGGCAGAAACGACGGGCTTAAAACGTGCTGCCGGGTTCTATATGAAGATTAAGAATTTCATTATCTCCGCTGTTGCTTCAATCGTACTCGGTTTATTCCGTGTCAAGAAAAAGGGCGCAGCTGATTCAGCCAGCTTCATGACGGTTAATCCGACAGACTCAGCGGACAGCACGACAGGCACGCCCGCACAGACGGTAAATATAAACGGTAGTACTTTTGTTAAAAATCTATTACGGGTAAAAAACATATATCAGACATACGATACAATAGATTTATCAGATACAAGTAAATACAGTGCTGATAAGTGGTATCCTGTTGTAGGTTCCGGCCTTCAGCAAAGTGCTCCTTTTACAAAAATACAGGTATCAGTTCAGTTAAACAGTGGTACTAAACCATCATGGAGTACTCATGGTAGTGGTTTTTCGTGCGGACTTGTACTTTACATAAAAAGTTCCGGTTGGGGTACAACAGGAGCACAGTCATATTGTACCGATTATTCATACTCTTTTTGTAATGAAAATCCACTTGGTTATACACAATTAACAAATTCCTCTTTACCAGTGCTGTATATGCGTGGCGGTGGAAAGTATTTTGTGTATTCTGATTATCCAATGACATGGACAGTTCAAACAGCAGCTTATACAAGTAACAGTCAGTCTGTGTCACCAGTAACAAGTTGCCCGGGGCTGAATTTCCCTTATACAATTATCTACGCAAATATTAACGGCAATAGTGGAATATTTAGCGGAGCTGTTCAGTCGGCTGCAGGTAAAACAACAGGAGACATGTCCGTCGGGGGCGCGTTGAATGTAGCAGGGGCACAGACAAACTCAGGGCTGATAACTGCAAACGGTGGGCTGTCAGTTGCGGCCGGAAGAAAAATTGCCAATAACGGGACATTAGAGCAAATTGGTGATTCAACATTTACCAGAACCATAGAAGCAAAAGGCGGATTACATACAGACGGAACAGTTCAGTCAAATGAGCTTTCCTGTAATACGGTTGAAGTCTGCATACCTACGACAGACACAAATAAAATCGGCATTTTACAGCCCCGCTTTTATTGTGCCGCTGTATTCTACTGGACTGGTTCAGCCGTATCCATTATCAGCTCCAGCAATATTTCATCCATTACAAGATTAGGCACAGGACAATTTAAATTATTAATAGAGCATAAATTATACATGGGCAGCATGGAAGATACTGATACGCTAACGACAATAACAAGGACTCCGTATTTTATTATGAAGGGATATATAAATGACAGTCCAAATAATGCAGCATATAAAAATCTTGGCGGTATAATGAATACTGAATGGCGGCATTGCACAAATTATTACATAACTATCAATCAGTGGGATAACCAAAGCGACAGTGCTGTTGATCCCAATGGAATTTGGGCTTTTGAAATAGACTACATAGAATAAAACAGAGGATAAAAATATGAAGCATTTTATTTATAACGACGGCAGTAAGAACATAACCGGAACAATTACAGGCGATGATATCGAAGTCATAAAAGCGATAGTTCCCGAAGGCGTAGGCTTTTATGTCTATACCGATGCCGATGTAAAAGACATAAGCGCACCTGTTGAGGCTTGGGAACTTTCAGGCGATTACGACGGATACGGAACGTATAAAGTAGAAGCGGCGGCAGACAAATGACGATAACCGTAAATGAAACGAAACTGGCAGAAGTAAAGCAGGCGCAGTACAGGCAGTGCGTCGTTGAGCTTATCCGGCAGAAGTACTCTGTCAATGACGAATACGACGTACTGAACAAAGGCATCGCCGACACCGCTGACGCAGACTATGTTGCGTACAGGGCGTATGTCGCGGAATGCAAGACTAAGGCGAAAAGCAAATTAGAATTGACATTAACTTGCCTACAGGGTACCTTTTATTAAAGGCTTTACTATAATGTAATTGCAAAGAAATAGATAATTTCAATTAAAAATATGAACTATTTATTCAAAATAGGATTATGCTCTATGAATGATCAACCTTATAATGTCCACAATTTGTACATCTATCCCACCCCCCATCTCCTCCTTGATATTGGTGGCAATTACATCCAGCCTTTAAACAAAAACCTGAATGATAAGCAAAAGCAAAACTTGTTGCAATCAATGAAATTGCAATTACCAATAATGTAATTCTTTTCTTCATACAAATACCTCCGATAAATTACTTACAATTATCTAATTCTTTGCATTACTAATAAACAAATCAAAAAATAATTTACAAATTATTAAATTTGTACAAACATATATTGATTTTTGTATTCTGAATATGTATATAAATATAACACAATATTTTGCTAAAAACTTTTTTTTTACATATAACAATATAAAAAAGTCGCAACCTGTACACTAATGCACAGGCTGCGGCAAAACGATACCAGACATATATCACTTACTAAATAGTACTCTCATACTATCTTTTTGTCAAATAATTTTAAAATGACTATATAGGTATGAAATAATCACACAAAACAGGCAGAAACCGGCGAGTTGGTACCTCGCCGACAAGCGTTAGCACGCCTACGGATTACTCCGCTTCTACCCGACTTATGCATAAGTATGTATAGAATCGGATTATTCAGTCTCAAGGTTTAGCCAAAAGTAAAAAAAATTATTTTATCAAGGAAAAATCTATGAAGACACCTATTAAGTATTACGGTGGCAAGCAGCAGCTTGCAAAGAAAATTATCTCTCTTATTCCACAGCATGAAATATACTGTGAACCTTTTATCGGCGGAGGTGCCGTTTTCTTCCAGAAACAGCCGTCAAAATCTGAAATTATCAACGATATAAATGGAGAACTGATAAATTTCTACGAAGTTATCCAGAAAGACTTTTCGCTTCTGTCTCAGCAGGTATCAATCAGCCTGCACTGCAGGGAGTTATACAGGCAGGCTCGCGTAGTCCATGAAAATCCTGAAATGTTTGACCGTATAAAGAGAGCCTGGGCTGTATGGGTGATTGCCAATTCCTCATTCGGTGCCAATTGGAAGGCCGGCTGGGGATATGACGCTGCAGGCCAGACAACAAAAACAATAACTAATAAGCGCAATTCCTTTACCGAAGAACTTGCAATACGGCTGCAGAATGTTCAGATTGAAAGCTATGACGCCCTCAAAATTATCAGTAGCAGGGACAGACCGGAAACGTTCTTTTATTGTGATCCGCCCTACCCTGATACAGATCAGGGCCATTACGACGGCTATTCAGCAGAAGACTTCCGGTGCCTGCTTGAAACGCTCGAACATATACAGGGTAAATTCCTGCTTAGCTCGTTTAGACATCCGGTGCTTACGGCTTTCACAGTTAAGAACAACTGGTATCAGATAGAACTGAAAATGAACAAGCCTATGTCGGTAAAGTCCGGTATTTCAAAACAGAAAATAGAAGTACTGACCGCAAATTATCCTATAAAACTGGATAACTGACAGTATGGACATCGGCGTATTTTCTTACGCTGATGCCCATTACAGTTGCAGTAACTTGATAAGTTTTTCCTGCGCCGCGTACACTTCTGGGAACATATCGGGCGACCAGTTCGTATAACGTTCCTGCATACTCCCCGCCCCTGTCGAATGGCCTAACACCGCAGCAACTTTCACCGGCGGGACGTTTTCTGCAAGTAAATATGTATTGCAGAAATGACGCCAGCTGTGAAAACAAAGATTGCGTTTTACCCGTTCTTTGTCCATTTTCAACTCAGTTATAACGTCCCGTAAATGTATATAAATCCGTTGAGCATCGACAGAACCGAATGCATATCCATTTTTTACCATAGGTTTTAGTATCGCATATAGTTGTGGTACTATCGGTACCTTTCGGGAGGCCTTTGTTTTAAGAGGACATATTTTCCCCCTGTATACCTGATTCGTAAGATCAATATATGTTTCATGTAAATTGTCCTTTTTTATTGCTAGAATTTCACTCATACGCATTCCAGTACAAGCTGCTGTAATGTTTGCAATTTTTGTAATTTCTGACATCCATGAAGACGAAAATATACTTCTTGCTTCATTCAACGTGAACGCATCTCTAATCTTATTATTTACAATCATTGGTCGAATACCTCGCAGCGGATCAAACAAAATTGCATTGTCGGCCAGTGCATAGTCAGTAATGATTTTCAGGGTTGACATGATATTATTTACAGATTTCGGGGACATTTTCTGTTCCTGCATAAGCCATGTACGAAAATGCTTTACATCGGATGGTTTAATTTCCTGCAGCTTTTTGTTTTCAAAATATGGCAATATATGATTCTTCAAGTCGCTACGGAAACGTTTTAATGTCGATTCGGATAATGCAGGATGATCAGGTGTACCGATTGCCATTCGGTCTTGTAGCCATGCAGAACCTTTATCAAACCAGCCTAAAGCATATTGCCCGAATGTCTGGTTTATTCCGGTATAAAGAAGCCCCCGTTTAAGTAGATCATCACAGTAATTGCGTGCGGCCGTTTTGGATTCGCACCATGTCGATTTCCCTCCGGTTCGAACACCATCAGGAGTATACGTCATGTAATACCAGATTTTACCGCCATTTTTTGTAGGCCGGGAATATAATGTGTAAGTATGTCGGTGATTAGCCATAGTTTTTCCTCAAACTGCAGACACTTTGCAGACAGTTTAATAAAATTGAAAAAACTACAGGCAGGATAAAAAGATAATTTCTTACGCCACAAAGAAATATTAAACATCTCCTAGGGGAATTGAACCCTTGTTGTCGGGATGAAAACCCGATGTCCTAACCACTAGACGAAGGAGACAAACAACGCTTTAGCGTCGACTTAAGAAATATATCATAGAATGATATTTTTCGTCAAGTAGGTCATTACATATTCATATCAAATTGTATCATTAATTTTTTATGCAGAGTGGTGCATGCATCATTATTCAATCCGAGTTTTTGGGCTGCTGTAATATCCTGCATTGACTTCTGATATTCTTTTTCATCGTAATATGCCATAGCGCGCCGGAAAAACGCATGTGACTGATATTCATTCAGTTGTAATGATTCGGTAAAACATTCTATTGCTTTTTTATTTTCTTTCAGAATACTGAATACGATTCCTTCGTAATAAAGCGAGCGAAAATTATGCGGATCTAGTTCTGCACTCGCCTTGAAATCATCAAGTGATTTTTCGTATTCACTGCGGGCAAAATACGCCATTCCCCTGTGCTTGTGAATAACAGACAGTACGACATTGTCCGGCTCCGGCTTTGATTCTATTATCTGCGTATATATCTTCACCGCCTTCTCAAGGTCGCCTTCATTATGTGCGTGAATCGCATCAAGCAGCATATCGTCAATTGTACCCTTTACATAGGGTGTTATACGTTCAATTTTTTCTGATTCAGAATATTCCACCTCAGGTTTTATCGAATCAAGGTCATCTGCTTTTTCATAAAAAGACTTTCTCCTCTCCTCCATTTCTCCCTGAAGCTTCTTTTGATAATCGCGTATCTCCTGAAAAATAATATCCGCAAGACTCAAAGATGCATTCATGGAGGCAAGCTTTCGTCTTAAAGGAAGATCAAACGGAGAAAATTCACTTTTATAAATAAGTTCATGCTCAACCTCTGCCCACGCATCCTGGAGGATTGTACGAATCTGGATTTCACATACTGCATCAGGAGGCAGCTCCATGTCGGGAAATGTATCCGTCCCCGGTACACAGACAGGCGGAATGCCGACAAGCAAATGAATGGACTCATAGCCGAATTCATTAAAACTTTGAGAGGCACCCTTTCTCTCTATTTCTTTTATTTCAAACAAAGGCTTTAATTCATCAAGAACAACTGATAAGTCTTCGAGAAATGTACAGATTATACGTATACCAATCATATCCGTAAGACTTACAAGTCTGTCTGATTGGGCTGCTTCGTGAGGTTTGATACGCAGTAATTTCTTGTAATAACTGCTGAATGATTTTATGCGCGCTTTATATGTAGGTTGTGAAGAAAGTTTTATATTCTTCTGAAGTATCCCTTCGATATTCTGCATGATGACAGTAAGATATGATTCATATATCTCATACGTCTTCTTAATCTTTATTTTTGTTGGTACTTCGTCTGCAAAATTATTTTCCATGATATAACGGCCGGGGTATTACCTCTTCTGCACAAATAAAAAAGCGTCCCCTGTTGATGATCAACAGCAAGGACGCTTTATCAACAAAAATTTACTTATTGTTACTGTGCTGTAGCATTAGCAGCAGCACCGGTTGTCTGAGCAGCATTAGAACTTGAACCAGCAGTCAGGCTTGAAGTAAACTCATTTTCGGTAGCTTCTTTAGACTTTTCAAGGTAACGCTGTACCTGTTTATTACCAAAGCGTGACATCTCGCCGTTCTGACGATCAGCTTCTTTCTTTCCGACAATACCCCACAGATCTTCATCAGCGATATCGCGGTCAGAAGTAAGAAGAGCTTTGTCGTAAATAATTTTTACGTCTTTGAAATAACCGATGTAGTCTCCACCAACGTGAGAAGCATCGCGGGTAACCTCAAATCCTGTGAACTTTACAAACGGAAGTCCGCGCGGATAAATCGGATATACGCGGATCTCACGGGTACGGATTTCAGGTATATAATCAGGATTCGTCCATGTGAGCGTTTTCCAGCCGTCGAATCCCATATAGCCCATAAAATAACGGCGTTCAACACCGTCTGTATCTTTGAGCATAACGTAAAGACCATGCGGATAGTTCATACCAAGCGTCGTAACAGCAATAGATTTTACTGTTCCGACATTTTTTACAACGCCGTATCCGTCTTCAAATTCTGTCTTTGTCAATCCTGACGGCTTGTTCACCTTCCACTGTTTATCTTCGTCAGCTAAAACCGGATTACCTTTGTCATCAAGTTTTTTATTGCCGTTTTCATCGACAGTTCTGAGTTTCTCATATGCGGGAATCTCAAAAGGAGGTACGATTGTTGCATTCGCATTTGCATTCCATTCCGGGAACATAACACGCACACCCATGACGTTTTTTCCTGCAAAAGGAACATCTGCGTTGCTCTTTACCGGAGCTGCAACAACTGTTGAAAGTCCAACAGCCTGCGGATTTTTGGCTGAAGAGTTAAGCTGAATTTCCCATTCAGGCAGAGAAAGAGATGTTTTCATCAATCTTTTCTGATCTGTTGTAAATGTTGCACCAGCCGCTGCTGAATAATCCATTACAGTGTGTCCGTTTTCAGTCGGATTGCCGTTTGCGTCTGAAACGCAGTCTGCATCCAGCAATGTGAAATCGATGACAGTTGCCTCTTCAGCAAAGAGACTGGCACCGGTAAGCAGCATTGCTGCTGCAAATACTACATAAGTCCTCTTCATATTTGAAGCTCCTTTTAATACTATTCGATGTAGCCTTGTATATGCAAACATTATCTAATAAGACACTGATTTTGTCAACGCTTTTTTGACCAAATCAGTTGTCCTCATAGGCAAGCCTGCCGTCTACAAACACCTCTACAGTATGAATATTTTCGAAATTATACAGAATATTCTTCCTGAATAATCCGATTCCTGTTTTTATCTCAGACGCTCCCCCCGATTCGGTAAGCAGGGTGTCTGAAAGATTCACATACAGCGTACTGCCGCGCTTAAAGCATGACAGCTGTCTTGTACCCTGTGAAAAGAGCGGCCTGAACCGAGCGGTTTCCGGTCCCAGAAGAAGTTCATCAACGAACATATTCAATCTTCCCTGTACAGGCCTGAGCGGCAGATACCGCGCTTCCATACAGATTTTTCCGTTATCAGAAGACTGAAACATAAAAACATGTCTGATACCCGGAAATTTAACAATCCAGCATGTGAGCGATATGCAGAAGCATGCTGTTACTATAATGATAAGACACAAACTCGATTTTTTCATGTTACGGATAAAATTCATTTTGATGATGTAAATCCCCTTGAGCGTTCAAAGTGTGTTATAAAATCACTTATACCATTATATATTCCGAGCGCTGCCTTTTGCAAGTACGAAGAGTTTCTGAGATTCAGGGCCTCTTCATAATTTGTAAGAAAGCCTAACTCAACAAGCACGCTCGGCATATTTGTGTTGCGCACAACAAACCATTCTTCCGCTTTTATTCCGCGGGCTTTTGTTACGTCACCAATCTGTGACTGAAGTCCGTCCATGATAAATTTTGCGATAAGTATGCTTTCCGTCGTATATTCTTCTTCAGTCATTGCATTTAAAATCGGAAACAGTGTCTTGTCGTCGCCGGCATCAGATTTGTCGATTACCGTCCGCCTGTAGCCTGGCGACAGATACCAGACTTCATACCCTGACGCTTTTTTATCGAGAGATGCATTCACATGTACCGAAACGTATACGACAGCTTCGTTTTCCTTCAGATTTACGGAATTTGCGATATCGGTACGTTCCCCCAGTGACAGGAATTTATCAGTGGACCGCGTAAGGATTATCTGCTTATCAGGGTATGCTGCTTTCAGCCGTGCATACAGCACTTTACCGACTGCAAGAGTCACATCCTTTTCCTGTATGGTGAACGTCCTTCCGTCCCTGGTAAACGTCTGCATCGCGCCGGGATCCTTTCCGCCGTGGCCGGGATCAATAAGGATTGCACCGACGCGGTACGACGAACCGTTGTTTTCCGTTTTAAAAAAAGATTCTGCATCGTCTATGAATTTCTGTGAAACAAAAATAGTGCCGTTATCGTCGAGCGGTGCATCGGTTACTGAAAGTCTGCGGTTGTCCAGCAGCACGATATTGTCCCCGGGACGAAAACTTATCTGATGACCGTTTTTTTCAAGAAGTCCGGTCCGGGAAAGACTGTCCCAGTAAACGAGCATCCCCGCCTCTCCTGCTTTGCTGAGCAGCTGAACGCTCTCTGCAGAAAATGCGGAGGAAACTGTTAATAACAGTGCGGTAAAAATCAGAAATCGTCGTCTGTGCATATTCATACACATTCCCCTGCTGTATCCGAAGCATAAAGCGCTCCCTGAATACCACCCCTGATGACTGCATTCCAGAATGTCACTGCATCAAGTTCCGGATGCTCAGGACAGACTGCATCGAAAAGGGAACATGTCATGCTGAACGTCCGGTGATTCCAGTCCGTTTCGCCCGACGCAAGGAGTGTGCGGAGTTCTTCCGGAACAGTGTCCGAAATGCGTGCATTCATGGGAATAGTTCCGCTGATTTTATTAAAATCCACGGAGAGGCTGTATGCAGACGGGGGAAAATCATCTTTTGCATTACCGGCCAAAAACATATCAGTTTCCCGGCAGCCGGTCTCAAGACGGAGGACAATACCGGCGACTGCCTTTTCTGCTGCTGCTGAAGCATCGGCACCAAGTGCTGCCTTTGATATGACATTGCCGCATTTTTGTACGTTGTTCCGGGGAAAGGTCACGTGAGAGCCTGAATGAGCCCGAGGAAAGACGTCCTGTATGCCTGGTATCGATACCGCCGCATCAATACCGATGAGACTTCGGACAACTCCGGGGATGGAAATCCATGCACGTTCTGCGCTTGTACAGGAGCATGTAAGTTCATACAGCTCAAACGGAGCAGTACGCCCGCTGCAGGAAGCCGGCGGTTCAAATTTGAGAGGCACTCTGTGCTGTTCAAGATATACGGGCGCCTTCCCGCACGCGATGAGAATGGCCTGTCCGGTGAGCCTGCATCCGGACGCATACGGATATGTCCATCCGGACATATATCCTCCGGAAAGACGTGCGGCTATTTCACCTATCATCGGGCCGTCTTTCGTGTACTTGATATCTGCTTTTGCAGCACCGCATGTAAGGCCGAGAGAAGCTGCGCCGAGTGCGAACGCTGCTATAAGTTCACTGCGCTTTGTGCTGCCGACGGAAGTGGGCATTGTATGCCCTGTTTCGATAAAATACGGAGGATAATAAATATGCCTGTCCGCAAAACCGGTAATCGTCATTGTTCCGTTGTATATGAGTGCATCGATAGAATATTCGGGACCTTCCATATATTGTTCAATGACGGCATTTCCCGTTCTTGAATTTGCCACAGCATCGAACGCAGCTTCTTCTGTTTCCGTATCATCCCGGATCATGCGGCAGCCGCGCGCTCCCATATTGTCGACAGGTTTGACGACGCAGGGAAAGCCCAGCTTTGCAGCCAGTTCCCGTACAGCACCGTTTTCTATTTCTTTTTTTGTAACAGTGAAAAAGGACGGGGACGGAACGCCCGCTTTCATGAAACAGGTGCGCATCCTCGTTTTGCTGCTTGCGTTAAGAGAAGATTCGTACGGATGGCACGGAAGACTGAGTTTTTCCGCAGCATAAGAAACAGATGCTGAAAAATCTGTTCCTGCTGTAAAGACTGCCGCAAGCCCGCCGTTCTTTCCGAGCTGCTGCGCAAACGAAAAAATGCCTTCCTTATCTTTTAAATCAATATGTTCAAACCTGTCGGCGAGAGGGACACACACAGCGCCGGGATCCGCATCCACGACGACAGTATTGTATCCAAATTTTTTTGCTGCTTTTACAGCAGGTTTCTGTAAAAGTCCCGCTCCGAGAATCAGTATATTTTCTTTCATCTGCCTGTTCCTGTTTTTCTGCAGTACACTTCGAATGTATCTCCGAGATGAAGCATACGGCTTTTATATTCGTACATTTTATATATTGGTGAGTCTTTTTTCCAGCCATGTTTTTCCACTTGAGGGAACCGTTCCGGATGGTGGCCCGTTGACAGTATCTTTACGACTGTAAATCCGAATGTTCTCAGAATGGAATCCACCTTTGACGGCTCCCACAGCGTGTAGTGATCGGCGGGGCTTTGTGCATAAAATGATTCTGTATGCATTTTTGCAGAAACACCTTCTGCTGACGGCGTGGAAAAGGCGAACACGCCGTCTTCTTTTACAAGGGACGAAACCATCTTAAGTACCGGGGAAAGATCGCGGAAATGTTCAATGACGTACCACATTGTCACTGCGTCAAACTGCTGTATACCGAACTCTCCGGCCGGATCAAAATCGGGAAAGGACGCACATGCTGCCGGAAACAAAAGTTTCGACTGCACATAAGAAACTGCATCGGAAGAAATATCGGTGCCGAATACCTGCCAGCCGTCGTCCGACGCGGCGGAAAGGAACGGGCCGTAGGCACACCCTATGTCGAGGACTGTCGGTTTTGAAGAAAACCGCCTGCGGTTTTTTACAACGAAATCCATTTCGTACACCCGGCGCGCACTCATTTTTTTTATCGACTCAAAATCTTCAAGATATGTTCTTCCGTACTGATCTTTATATTGTTCCGCAAAATATGATTTACCGTAAACGGCATCTTTTCCGTCGATAGTCCATGCCATGTAAATCATACCGCACGACAGGCATCTCCTGAATGTGCGTTTTTCGGTCCGGGCTGTTATCCTGCTTTTTTCAGGTTCGTCAGAACCGCATACGGGACATGCAAGGCGGCGTCCGCGGGACAGCAGTGAAATAAACTCTCCCAGAGATTTTTCACTTTCCTGCATTGCAGGCTGAGGATATAATTTGAGGGGATGTGCCAGGAGCGCATCTGCGTTTTTCTTTTTAAGTTCGTCATTTTCAAGGCATACGAATCCGTATTTTTTTGCAAGCTGCGCATGAAGCGGCGTCGTGGACAGAAGAATGACTGCGCAGCCGGCACCGGCAGCTTCATAAGCCGTAAGACCGTAATGCGTTACGACAAGATCGTACAATGCAATTTTTTCGCGGAGACGGGGAATGGGATTAACAAAAGTAACGCCCGGTACTGTGTCCGGATATGAATGCCCCCCGGGAACGACTGCCGTAACTTCGCGCCCTGTTCCCGAAAAAGCTTCAGCTGCGGGAACCACGAGTTCTGCAGGATCTTCTCCTCCGAGACACACTAATATACGTTTTATGTCTGACGGCGATTCACACCGCTTTCCTTCGCGTTTGTGTTCCGGCATACGCATAAAGGCTGTTTCCGTCATATTCGCCCTGCGGGTCAGTCCGTAAGACGGTATAACGTCCAGCAGATAATCGCAGTATTCTGTATTGCCGGAACCTTCGTCGATTGCGGCAAGAGGAGCGCATTCGTGCAGTCTTTTTGCGGTCTCCCTGTCGAGGGCAAAACCGTCAGCCGCAATAAGCGAGTATTCGTTTTTTGCAGGAAATTCAGGTGCAATCTGCCAGCCGGCAAAACCTTCCGCTTCTGCCTGTTGAACGACAGACGGAATTTCCGCAAGAGTCGCATCTTTGGGAATATATACGGAGGCGCCTGTCTTAGCCGCAGCTTCAAGGCATCTGCGGATATGTCCCGTTCCCCTTCCCGCTTTTACCGACGGCACATACAGGACAGGATCTGTTATGCCGGGATATTCCATTGCGGAAAGTATCCGCTCTGTCGTATACGGAACATCGGGTGCGTTGCCACCAGACAGGTACTGTACGATACTGAGCGCACGGCGGTAATCGGCAGGAGTGTCGATTGTCGTACGGTAATCGGGATGATAAAAACGTGCCGGAGCTTTTACCATGATTGCCGAAAAATGATTCCGGTGATTGTAAAGAGCCGGGCCGACGTGCTCGTGATCATACGGCATATCAGTCAGTTTTTCCGCAGAAAGCAGGGACTGCGCATTCATAATTTCAACGCCCGAACCGTGCGGCAGACCGGTCCACGTTATGTAATCACATTTTGAAAAACTGCACCGTTTGGTATATTCATCAAGAAGGGATTGAGCGGCTTCATAAAACAGAAACGGATTATCAGCCGTAGCGCGCACGACTGTATCCGCATTGAGTTTCCGGATAAGCATGCAGAACCGCCCGAGCACATCTTCAAGAGGGCCGGCAAAACATTCCCAGCCGCATTTCTGCGCTACCGGGAGAAGTTTTGCGTATGACGATTCATCTGTTGCAACATAATATGCGTCGGCCTTTACCTGGTGCATTGCGTCCAGTGTCCATGCGAGGACGGGCTTTCCTCCGAGATTTTTCAAAGCTTTTTCAGGCAGACGTGTTGAAGAAAGTCTGCATTGTACTATTACGACTGTCATTTTTCTGCCATCCAGTTTTCTATAAGGTGCTGTATATCCGTATGAAAGCGGAATTTATTCGTGTTAACCCAGTGCTGTGCATCCCTGAACTGTCTGTGCGCTTCAAAGAATCCGCAGGAAGAATGTGCAAGGAACGTAATAAATGATGTGTTCGTTATTACGCCGTGATCAAATCTGAGCCGCGGCAGCAGATTTTTCAGATAGAAATGCAGATACGTAAGATCCGCAGTCGTATCTTCAACAGGAACGCCCTCATTATATGAAAAAAGGAACGTTGTTGAAAGTGTCGTCGTTTCTCCCCACAGCCAGGAACGGAGTGCCAGATCAAGATTTTGGTAATACGGTGATGTAATTGTATAATCGAATCCTCCAAGCTGGATAAATTTCATGCGGTTATACAGCCCCACGTAATCAAACGGATAGAGTGTGTGAACGCCGTCAGTGATTACTGTGGACGGGACGATTGTAAGATGGCCGTGGTGGGCAGCCGGAGAAAACTGCACGGGCAGGGAGTTCTTTGTACTGTCAAGCAGCCTGGGCACAATACAGTAGGCGTTGCCGGCTGTCAGGCGCTCCGCAAGCCGCGGCTGCAGAATACTGCTGGAAATGTACAGGGAGTCGCGGAGAACGAGCACATATGACGACTTAACTTCACTCATACCTATATTTATCATGTCGCCGTCGGTAGCTTTTTCAAGGGGAATAATAAATTTTACGGCAGGAAGGCGGCGTGAAACTTCCTCTATGTTGAAATTACCGAAATCGGGTTCCATCGAAACGATGGAAGCAAAACCGCATTTTGAAAGCGTTTCGAGCGTCTGCGTCCGGAAGTGGCTGCCGTTTGAATTGAGCAGAATGACAGACACATCCATTGTCACGTCAGATGATGGAATTCTTCCTCCGATGACCGTCCTGTTGATCTGTTTTTCATTAAAAATTAAAGGTATAGTATTCATCACACATCCTGCATTTTTCATCATATGTACCTTTCATGTCTTTTAAAACATATGGTGTTATTTTTTTCCAGACAGATTCAAGACTTTCCTCAAACACATTTCCTATTATGTTATTAAACATATATTCACGGCAAAGAGGTACAGAACCGTCGGCAAGAATCGTCATGTCGCGTCTGATATGCCAGCACGGATTTCTTTCAACCGGCGAAAGATCGGCGGGCCGGCAGTCTGGCAGGAGACCTCCGAACGAGTCGTACTTCTGAATGATAAGTTCGCCTCCGGAGGGGCTTTTTTCATCCTTCCAGTAACGGTAAAACTGTTCAAGCTCATCTTCGTTTGTGTTCGTCCGTACAAACTGCGGATACACTCTGCCGGGAAAATATGCTTCAAGCAGTGGAACCGACGCAGCAGCCTTCTCTAGCGTTCCTGCGCTGCCCCTCATCGCCGCATACGTTTTTTCAGTTACCGCGTCAAGGGATACAATCCATATTATTTTTTTATCCGCAGCTTCCTTTACGGCTTTACACAGTTCTTCAGTTATATGCAGCCCGTCTGTTTCAACCATGACAGAAAGTCCGTCTTCGGCAGCAGCAGCCTTTACGAAATCAAGAAAATCAGGATGAAGAAGCGGTTCTCCCCAGGCAGAAAGCGCTACGACAGCGTTTCCTGAAAGGGACTCCATCTGTTTTACAAGAGCGCTGAAACGTTCAACAGTCATGCGTTCTGATTTTTCCGAAGACGGAAGAAAACCGTACTTTTTTTCATGTTCTTTTGGATACGGGCAGTAGGTGCATTCTGAGGAACAATGAGAGTCGATCTGAACGTTATAAAATCCGGGAACCGTTTTAAGCACCGATACAAGGCCAGCCGCAGTTTCTGAAAGCTGTTCAGCATCGGCCCCGCTGCCGGCAGACGAACCGTACAGCGCACGGCATGCAGCAAGACCTGCTTTTGAGCCGCACGCAAATTCAAACCGGTAGAGACGCCAGTCTTTCGGGGCGAGTACTGTCTCAATTTCAAACGAATTGATATCAGTCTTGAGCAGAGTGCCTATGCTGTTTCGTTCAACGAGAGAATCGCCGAGTTTTTTCTGCTTAGTCTTCGCAAGCTGTGCAAGGATGGCCGATATTCCTTTATCAAGCAGTTCCGGGGCAAAACCGTACGGATAGCCGTCCGTAAACGTATACTCGGCTGCATATTTTTCATGGGCCGAAAGCAATTCCCCGGTAAGAGTCTTGTCAAGAAACGGACAGTCTGCATATGCATAGACAGCCGTATCAGCTCCGGAAGATACGGTGAGTGCTGAAATTTCGTCAAGGAGCTGCTCAACGGTCCAGGCATCTTTTTCTATAACAGAAACGGAGCAGCCTGCCGCATCTGCCCCCTCCCTGCACAGTGCACTAGTATTTTTTCCGGCAAGAACAAAAAATCCTGTTTGTCCGGAAACAGAAGAAGCCCATTCAAGGGCGAGTATATACGCTGATCTGCCGCCGAACACTTTGTCGAACATGTAGCGAGGATCGGATGCGGCATTTAAAATAACTGCAGTTTTCATCTCTTACTTTATCGGCAGTACGTTGAATAAATTGAAGGTAATGTATAGAATTACTGTATGACACCGCCCGTTTTGCCGGAAGATACCGTATTTACCGTAACACAGATTACAGATCTCATCAAAGAAATAATTGAAGGTTCATTCCCGGCTATTATAATAGAAGGAGAAATCTCAAATTACAGACCGGCAGGCTCCGGACATCTGTATTTTACTCTCAAGGATGCAGATTCCCAAATCAGCGCAGTTATGTTCAGGGGTGCGGCATCCGCGCTTACGTTCACGCCGAAAGACGGGACACTTGTGCGCTGCACCGGAAAGCTCACGGTATATCCTGCCCGGGGTAACTACCAGATACTTATCACTCGCATGGAAATTGCAGGCGCAGGCAACATTCTCCAGATGCTTGAGGAACGCAAAAAAAAGCTTGCCGCGGAAGGTCTGTTTGAAAGCGGACGAAAGAGGCAGCTGCCGTTCTTTCCCCGGACAATCGGCATCATTACGAGTCCCACAGGAGCAGCGCTCAGGGACATTCTCCAGATAACAAAACGACGGAACCCTGCAGTTTCCGTCGTTATATTTCCGTCGCTTGTGCAGGGCGACGAAGCAGCGCAGACAATCGTACGGCAGATACAGACTGCAAATGCATACCGTATGTGCGACGTGCTCATTGTCGGACGCGGCGGCGGCTCGCTCGAAGATTTGCTGCCGTTCAGCAACGAAAAAGTCGTCAGGACTATTGCAGCTTCCGAAATACCTGTCGTTTCCGCCGTCGGGCACGAAATAGACTGGGCCCTTTCCGACTATGCAGCAGACGTACGCGCACCGACACCTTCGGCGGCGGCAGAGCTTGTCGTACCGCTCAAAGCCGATATCATGCAGAACTTGCAGTCGTATACCGACGATTTCTATAATACAATCAGGCAGAAAGTAGACAATATGCGGCTCGTCGTCAAAACATTCAACCCTGATAACCTTGAACTGCAGTTCCGTACGATAGAACAACCGCTTCTTGCCCGTTTCGACAACGCAAAAGTAGCGCTGCTCCAGAATATGGACATAAAACTGAAGGATACGAAGCAGCACATTCAGATGTGCATGCAGATACTTGAGAGTGCAAGCCCGCAGACAATACTTGCGCGCGGGTACTCCATGGTACGCGACAAGACGACACAGGAAATAGTCAGGGATGCATCGCAGACTGCAGCCGGTGCACAGCTCGAAATTGTACCTGCGAAGGGAAAACTCACCGCACAGGTACTCACCATAGAAAAAAACTGAACAAGCTCCGCTTGATTTCTACAGGAGAATCGATATGAAAAATTTTGAACAAAACCTTGAAACGCTTGAAAAACTGACCGCTGACATAAAACGCAACGACATATCGCTCGAAGACGCGCTGAAAGACTTTGAGCAGGGAATAAAACTCGCGCGCGGCATGGAAGCTGAAATCGATAAAATCGAGGGAAAGATACAGATACTCATGAATGAACCGGCGCCGGAAACTGATACAACACCCGAACTTGATCTTTTTTCAGGTGCTGATGAATCAACGGGAACGTCAGGCGCTCCCTCGGAAGGTACACGCCAGTGAGCGCAGAGCATCCCGTAAAAAAACTGAATGCGGAAGTCGCACGGAAAATCGCAGCGGGAGAAGTAATCGACAGGCCTAATGCCATTGTGCGTGAACTTCTTGATAACGCTATCGATTCTGAACCGTCCTCCATTCAGGTCGAAATTGAATCGGGCGGTATCGAAAAAGTACGCGTCGTCGATAACGGCTGCGGCATGACAAAGGAAGACCTGTCAGCCTGTGCCCGTCCCCATGCTACAAGCAAAATTTTGACAGAGACTGACCTTCTCAGACTGACAACGCTCGGATTCCGCGGAGAGGCACTTTCGTCGATTGCTGCGGTATGCCGGCTTTCCGTCATTTCAGGCGGCTGGAAAATGCGCGCTTCAGTTACTGAAGATCATATTATAGAACCAGTCTCACCTGTCACCGGTACAATCGTGCAGGCGGAAGGATTGTTTGAGAATTTCCCTGCCCGCCGTCTGTTTTTAAAACGGCCTGCCTCGGAAATGCTCATGTGCCGGAATACGTTCATAGAAAAAGCTCTTCCCCATCCTGACATTGCATTTACGTTCACGTCCGACGGAGAAAGGCGGCTTACGCTCGAATCAGGGGTAAGCCTGAAAAAACGATTCGTACAGGCAGCCGGACAGAACGAAGACGAATCACTTTTTTATGAGATTTCAGGCAGTTCCGGCGGAGAAAAGCCGGACTGGTCGTTTACTGTTGTTATCGGAGAACCGGGTGTGTCCCGCCCGAATAAAAAGGATATCTTTATCTTTGTAAACGGAAGGCGCATAGCAGAATATTCGCTTGTCCAGGCAATAGAATACGGCGGACAGGGATATTTCCCGAACGGAACATATCCCGTTGCATCCCTTTTCGTTACGATGAATCCGGAGCTTGTCGATTTTAACATCCATCCTGCAAAAAAAGAGGCCCGTTTCAAGGATTTGTCAGGGCTTCATCACGGTGTAAGTTCGTCGCTGAGGAATTTCTTTCATCAGTACACCGTAAAAACGATGGTGGAAAACCGCTCTGCCCCTGAAAATTCCGGGCCGGAACTGGATATCGGGGCAGTATCTTCTGCCCCGCACTATAAAGCAGAAGAAAACATATCGGACGATATGAGCCGGATAATCATGCACCGCGGAAGTGACGAATTTCATAACCCGGGTGCCCGTGAATACGGGGGATCAGCGGAGGACGACGGACGTTCGCGCTTTTTCCCGGATCCAGCAGGCAGCGTTCCCCTACAGCAGGATACTGTACGGGAACAGACATCTGTACAGTATTCAATAGAACATTCTGCTACTGCGGAACATCCCCAAAAGAACAGAGAACAGTCTCTTGCCGATGCAGCTCTGGATGAACAGCAGCATGAAGAAGGTGCATTCCGCTTCATTGGAAGCACGCTCGGCACCTTCCTTGTCGCAGAAAAAGGCGATACGCTTTACATTATCGATAAACATGCTGCACACGAACGCATTCTGTACAACCGCATCATGGCAGACCAGGGAAAGGTTCAGGAACTCCTTGTGCCGTATGAAATTACGACAGAAAACGATGCGGATGACGCATATCTGGCAGATATACGTGCCGAGCTGAAAAGAATCGGGTTTTCAATAAAAAACTGCGGCAGCGGACGCTGGGAAATTTCATCAGTTCCGGAACGCTGGAATGGTACGGAAACAGACTTGTATCATGCGCTGCTCGACAGGCGGCTCGATCCGTCTGAAGTCATTTCGTCGATCGCAGCCATGTCGGCCTGCAAGGCAGCAGTAAAGGACGGCTACATTCTCGACGACGAAACGGCAGCACATCTGGCGGAAGAGGCGTTATCACTTCCCGATCCGCACTGTCCTCACGGACGCCCCATCTGGACAACAATTACAAGGGCGGAATTGTTCACCCTTGTAAAAAGAACCTGATCTGCTCCAGCTGATCACTTTATACCGGACAGAAGTTTGTCAACTTCTGCTTTCCGGTAGTCAGGCTGCTTCGACTGCACGTATACAAGGTATTTTTCCGCAGATGCGTTGTCCTGAAGCGACATACACACTTTAGCAAGCTCAATATATGAGTCCCAGTCTGTATTGTTCAGCCGGAGCAGTTCAAGATATGTCGTCTTTGCGTTATCATACTGACCGTCGCTGGCATATGTCTGCGCCAGATTTGAGCGTACCGTATTATTTTTCGGATCAAGTTTGAGTGCATTCTGAAAGTACAGCACTGCATTCTTATAATCCTGCTTTTTAAGGTAAGCACTTCCCAGATCATTGTTCGCTTCGAAATTGCTTTTATCCTGATTGTATGCCTGCATAAAAAGCTGTAAAGCCATATCCACATTCGGCGGGTCCATATTGAGATACATGACACCGAGATTTATCTTTGTCTTTTCATGGGTTGGATTAAGCTTCAGCACTTCGCTGTACAGAGGAATCGCATCGTCGATCTTTCCCAGCTGATCAAGCATAAGTGCGTAATTATATACGACGTTTGCTTTTGCAGATGTATTGAGCAGGGAGTCCTTCGTATCATATGCCTTTTTCGCATACGATACGGCTTCCGCAGTTTTCTTTTCCGCATACAGCGTGTTCGACAGGTTGTAATACGTTGCCGGATCATTTTCGTTCGGATTTAAAAGGGCGATTGCCTTCCGATAGTTATCCTCCGATGCACTGTAATTACCTGCAGCATAATAGACCGCCCCAAGCTCCCTGAGTGCATCACCGTTCACGTTGTTTATCCTGACAACATTGTTATATGCGCTTAAAGCGCCCTGAATGTCGTTGCGTTTTACAAGCAGCCGGGCTTCTTCCAGATATGCTTTCTCATAACGTGGATCTATATCCCGGGCCTTTCTGAAAGCATCAAGAGCCTCCTTATCTTTGCCAAGACGGAGATAGGCAAGGCCCAGATTATACTGCGAAGGCGGAAAATCACCTCTTATCTGGACACATGACAGGAACGAAGATTTTGCCTCATCGACTTTTCCCAGCATATACTGAACTTTTCCCAAATTGTAGTAGTACACGTAATTGGAATTATCATATGAAACTGCATTCAGCAATTCTGCAAGAGCAGTCTGTTTGTCCTTGTTGTCCAGTGCGTTCATTCCGAGGATATAGTGGGAAACGGCATCTTTCGGCGTCTTGTTTACGGCCGTCTGCGCATAGGAGACCGCAGCATCCTGCAGTTTTTTCTTTTGAGCGGCATCGGTAGCTTTCTGGGCGGCATCGTATAAAAGCGACGCAATCTCAGAATACTTGCTTCCGGAAAACTGCGGTTCTCCTCCGGAAACAGGAAGTTCGCTTTGTGCCTTCTTAAAATGCATCAGGGCAGAATCAATATCGCCGGTGGCAAGAGATGTCTTTCCCTGTGCAATTTCATCGTTTATAGTTTCTATTTCTTTCTGCAATTCCTTATTCTTTTTTGCAAGTTCTTCCTCTGCTGCCTTACGGGCGGCATCTTCCTGCTTCCGTTTCTCTTCTACCGCCTTATCCTGAGCCTTCCGTTCTTCCGCCGCTTCCTGTTCTTTCGCAGCCTGCTGCCGGTCTCTTGCAAGCATATCGGCCATAGCTTTCTGATTCTGCTGGGCTTCGGCACTGTTCTTTGCAAGTTCGTCTTTCATTGAATTGATTGACGACTCTACAGCTTTCGTAATGCCTGATGTATCTATGTTCACGTTTACATCAGGGTTTTTGTCCGCTGACGAATCCTGTTTTTTTCCATCCTTGAGCGAAATGACTTTGTCCATAAGTGAAAGTGCATCTTTATCCTGTGCATTCTTCACGAGAAGTGCGTCAAGAAGATTCATAGCCCTGTCGTATTCACCTTT
>DCFX01000078.1 GCA_002314445.1 Treponema sp. UBA1793 | reverse complement strand
TACATACTCTTCAATAAAATCACCGATACCGTCTTCTTCGTTGCTTTTGCGTGTTACGAATTTTGCAATTTCCTGAATATAGGGAAGACCGTTGCTCATGGCAACTCCGTATGCAGTTTTCCGTATCATCGTTTCATCGTTCATGCTGTCGCCGAACGCCATTGTCTGCGACTGCGGAATTCCGAGCCTGTCGGCAAGCCATAAGACAGCTTCGCCTTTACCGCACTCAGGCGGCATAATTTCAAGGAAATACGGCTTACTTATAAATATTTCGGCTTTGCCCTTCAATTTTTCCTGAAGGAACGGTATAAAATCATTTATATCTTCAGGCTCCGCAGGTATGACCATTTTCGGATGACCGGCTTCCATAAAGTCATAAAATTCGTCAACAATCTTGAGGCGGAGGCCGCAGAGACGGGCATCAACCTGCGTCCATTTATTGTCGACAGACGCATAAATAGTCGATGCATCATAGACCTGGGCAGGAAGACCGCGTTTTTTTGCCTCTTCATACACAAACCGGAGAATTTCTGCGGGAAGTTTCTTCGTCATAACAGGCAGGCGCATATGCAGATCAAATACTTCCGCGCCGTTTATTGCAATCAGATAGCGGCCTGCCTGGGAACCTGCAATATTAAGCTGCCGCACATACGGCAGAATGGCATTCTCTGCGCGCCCTGAACAAAGCACAATATAAATCCCCTTCGCTGCGGCCTTCTGTAAGGCAGTAACGGTGCGGGAAGTAATTATAAGCTCATGGTTTAACAAAGTGTCGTCAAGGTCAAGTGCAATTATTTTTACATCAAGTTTTTCGTACGGTAATTTTTGAATATTCATCCCAAAAATCGTAACGGTGTAAACAATATTTGTCAATGTATACGCCCCGTAAGGCAGCGTCTTTCTCTATTCTGTAAACAAAAAACAAGCTACCTTGTGTCCTGCCGATGCTCCCTTCGGTTGTACAAACGCAGGCTGGGACTGCCTGCAGCAGTCTTTATGATCCGGACAACGGTCGTAGAAACAGCATCCCGGACGCTGCACATCAGGCGAAGGTACATCTCCCTTCAAAATTATCCTTTTGCGTTTACGCTCCACATCCGGATCGGGAATGGGAACGGCGGATAAAAGAGCTTTTGTATACGGATGAAGGGGATTTGCATACAAATCCTTGTAATCCCCTGTTTCAACAATTTTACCGAGATACATAACGGCAATCCTGTCTGAAATATACTTAATGACTGCAAGGTCGTGCGCAATAAATAAATACGATAATCCCATTTCTTTCTGGATATCCTTAAAGAGATTAAGTACCTGCGCCTGAATTGAAACATCAAGTGCAGAGACAGGTTCATCTGCAAGAATAAGATGAGGTTTTAAAGCAAGAGCCCTGGCAATGCCAATCCGCTGCCGCTGTCCGCCCGAAAATTCATGAGGAAAACGGTTCTTGAAAAATTTAGACAGGCCGACAAGCTCCATAAGATGTTCTACCTGCTTATCTATTTCTGCATCGGACATCTTCAAAAAACCGCGTTTCCGGTAAATCTGTATAGGTTCTGCAATAATTTCCGCAGTTGTCAGGCGGGGATCAAGAGACGAATACGGATCCTGAAAAACAAGCTGCATTTCCCTGCGTGCAGTAAACATTTCCGTCCGGGACATCTTTGTCAAATCCTTCCCTTCAAGAAGAACTTTTCCTGCAGTCGGTTTATACAGCTGAGAAACTGCCCTCACGACCGTAGATTTGCCGCAGCCCGATTCGCCGACAAGCCCCAGTGTCTCGCCTTTTGCGAGAGTAAAGCTTATTCCGTCTACTGCATAAATATATTTTTTCTTTCCGGCTATGATACCTTCATGACCCATGTAAAAATGCATTTTCAGGTCTTGTACTTCAAGCATATTATTGCTCATTTTTTGTTGTCCTCCGGATTGAGAGAATCTGCATTTTCCTGCGCATACAACCAGCATGACACGCAATGCCCGTTGTTGAACGGTACGAGCGGCGGATACTTTTGCCTGCATATATCCATTACTTTATGGCAGCGCGGATAAAACGGACAGCAGTCGGGAAGGTCTATAACATTCGGCGGCTGGCCTTCGATTGAAAACAGCCGTTCATCAGTATCCCGGTCAAGCCGCGGTACTGATTTTATAAGTCCCTGGGTATAAGGATGTTTTGTATCATAGAAAATATCATTCGTCGCACCGTGCTCTACAATACGTCCCGCATACATAACATTAATCGTGTCGCACATCCCTGCAACGACACCGAGCGAGTGGGTAATCATAATCACGGCAGTACCAAGCCTGCGGGTCAGATCCTGCATGAGTTCTATAATCTGGGCTTGAATAGTGACATCCAGAGCACTTGTCGGTTCATCAGCAATGAGAATATCAGGATTACACGAAAGGCCCATAGCAATCATGACACGCTGGCGCATACCGCCGGAAAACTGATGCGGATAACTGTCAATGCGTTTTTCAGCACCGGGAATACCGGCAAGCTTCAGCATTTCTACAGCTTTAGCCTTAGCATCTTTTTTATTCAATCCCTGATGGAGTTGAATTGATTCTATCATCTGTGTCGATATTTTCAAATACGGATTGAGCGAAGACATCGGATCCTGAAAAATCATTGCGATGCGGTCACCGCGGATTTCACGGAGCCTTTTATCGCTCATTTTAAGTATGTCTTCGCCGCGGAACACTATTTCGCCGCCTGTAATTTTTCCGGGAGGTGTCTGAATCAGATTAATAATAGAAAGATTCGTAACACTTTTCCCGGAACCTGATTCACCGACGATACCAAGCGTTTCGCCTTTATGTAAATCGAATGAAACTCCGTCAACTGCTTTTACAACACCTGCATCAAGGTAAAAATATGTACGGAGATCTTTTACTTGAAGAATTACTTCGTCTGTCATGTTCTGCTCCTGTAACCTGCGCTGTTCCTAGACTCTGTTTTTTGACTGCGGATCAAATGCATCACGGACACCGTCTCCCAGGAAATTCATTGCAAACAGAAAGACCGTCATGGTAATTGCCGGTACAAGCAGGCACCACGGATATAACTGCATCCCCTGCACCCCGTCCGAAATGAGTGAGCCCCACGAGGCAAGCGGTGCGGAAACGCCAAGACCAAGGAAAGAAAGGAAGCTTTCGCTCATAATAAATTCAGGGAGGGAAAGTGCTGCATATGCAATAATAATCCCCAGAGTATTCGGAATAAGATGATGCAGAATGATATGCCACGAGCCTGCACCCATCGAACGTGCGGCAAGAATAAACTCCGTATTTTTTAAGCTCATTACCTGCCCGCGGACAACACGCGCAATCGTAAGCCACGAAACGAGCGCAATGGCAATGAACAGAATCGCCACATTACGTCCGGCAATTGCCATCATGATAATGACTATAAGCATATAAGGAAGGCCGTACATAATGTCGACAAAACGCATAAGAATGGAATCAGTGGCACCGCCGGCATATCCTGCAACGGCTCCAACAATAATACCAATAAGGAGCGCAGTTACTGTGCCTATGAGACCAATCATCATGGAAATGCGGCCGCCGTATATAGTACGCGACAGCATATCGCGGCCTAATGAATCGGTTCCAAGTACATAGCGGCGCTGCTGCTCCGGATTTGTTTTGTTCTCCTGCTCAATGGCAGCAATTTCAGCTGCTTCTTTTTCATTGTAAGCAGTACGCCCCTCTTTTGACATAACTTTTTCAAAATAGGCTTTCCGCGCCTCAAGTTCAACTTCACCGGCCGGTCTTAACGACGGCGGAAGATATGCATGGTCGGTATTTTGCTGCGCATAGGGATGTAAAGGGAGAACCGGTGCAAAAAGACCGACTGATAAATAAACGACCATAATCCAGAAACCGATATAGGCCATTTTGTTCTTTTTAAGACGACGCCAGGCATCTGCCGCGAGCGATGCAGATTTCATATCCTGATTAAACTCGTTTTTTCCCTGCTCTTTGTTTTTTTTCCTGTTAATAGCTATAGTCAAATTAGTATCCTGTTATTTATATGAGATACGCGGATCAAGAATTCCGTAAAGAATATCTACAATAAGATTCATAACAACAAGAATTGCAGAATATACTATTACAGTACCAAGAATCATCGTATAATCACGGTTCAATGCTGATTTCACAAAAAAGTTGCCGATACCCGGTACAAGAAAAATCTGTTCTATAACAACAGAACCGGTAACAATTCCTGCAAATGCCGGCCCCAGATAACTTACTACGGGAAGCAGCGCACCTTTCAGAACATGTTTGACCATGACGACAGAGTCTTTAAGCCCTTTAGCACGCGCTGTACGAATATAATCGGAGCGGAGAGTCTCAAGCACGCTGGCTCGTGTCAAACGCGCTATTGAAGAAAAGTAAGGAAGGGCAAGCGTCATTGCAGGCATAATAATCGTTTTCCACCCCTGACGTCCCGTAATCCATCCCGAAGTGGGAAGCCACTTGAGTTTCAGGGCAAACACAAGGACAGCAACAGGCCCTACGACGAATAACGGGACTGCAAGCCCGATGCTCGCAACAGACATTGTAGAATAATCCACCCATGTATTCTGACGGACAGCAGACAATAACCCGAATGTAATACCGAATACGACGGCAATCGCCAGTGCAACAATTCCAAGAACAAGCGAATTCGGCATACTGGAACCGATAAGCTGATTTACGGTAAAATCTTTATTTTTAAATGAAGGCCCAAGGTCTCCGTGCAGTATATCGCCAATATACCGCAGATACTGCATGCCAAGAGGTTCGTCCATATGATATTTATGCTGAAGGTTTGCAAGAATTTCCGGAGTTACTTTTCTTTCACTCGAAAACGGACCTCCGGGAGCCAGGCGTATCATAAAAAAACTCAATGTTACAATAACAAACATGGTGGGAATAAGTCCCAGAACGCGTTTTACAATAAATTTTCCCATTTTTTTCAAAAAGCTCCGAAAACGTACAACGGAATGACTGTTTTTTTGTCATTCCGTTTATATTAGCATACTACATTCTTTTCAGCAATTTCATTTTTTCAGTTTAATGCCTGTATAGGAGTGTAAATCAAGCGTATTCGAGTACCAGCCTTCCCATTTATTCAAGTCTATAAGGTTCTGGGTAACGTAAATGTACATAGGAACAACAGCATAATCGCGGTCAAGCATCATTGTTTCTGCATCGTGGAGCACCTTCATACGTTCCTCACCGGCAGGCATTTTCGACGCCTTTTCCAGCAGAGCATCGTAGTCCGGATTAACATAGTGTCCGTCGTTATTTCCGCTTTCAGTTTTCAACAGTTCAAGGAAGTTGGACGGATCCTGGTAGTCTCCAATCCATCCGTCGCGGGCTATATCAAAATCATGTGCCTGTCGTTTTGCAATAAACGTGGCCCATTCCATATTCTGCAGGACAATGTCGATTCCGAGGTTTTCCTTCCACTGCTGCTGAAGCCATTCTGCAATTTTTTTGTGCTGTTCGCTCGTGTTGTAAATATAGGTAAGCTTCGGGAAACCGTTTCCGTCTGGATAGCCTGCATCTGCAAGCAGTTTTTTTGCATCCGCAATGTCAAACTTAACGCCGTCAGCAGGAGTATATCCCGCCATTTCAGGAACAAATGCGCCGGTAGCCAGCTGTCCGCCGTTTGTCACCTTTGAAACAAGTTCTTTTATATCAAGAGATTCACAGAGTGCCTTTCTGACGCGGACATCTTTGAGCGTTTTATTGTCATTATTTAACGCCAGATAATATACAGCAAGGTTCGGATAGACCTGATAGTCGTCGCGGAGTTTTACTTCATCGAGCATACCGAGCGGGAATGTTTCTGTCGTATTCCAGTCAATCTCACCGTTTTTGAATTTATTGTATGCAGTCGTCATATCATCAATCGGGAGGAATGTCAGGCGGGATAAAAATATATTTTCCTTGTTCCAGTACTTTTCGTTCTGTATAACCGTCAGTTTCTCCTGAGGAACCCAGGATTCAAGCACAAACGGCCCGTTTCCCACAAAATTTTCGGGCTTAATCCACTCTTTACCGTATTTTTTGATTGCATGCATCGGAAGCACATCAAAAGAATAGTGTGTCATCATATCGACGGCATAGGGAACGGGTCCGACAAGTTTTACTTCAAACGTGTGGTCGTCGACTGCACGAAGCCCGACAGTACTTGCATCGGCTTTACCAGCGTTATAGTCTGCCGCACCCTGTATAACCATAGCCGGCATGTATGCATACGGTGAGGCTGTCGACGGCGCCATAAGATACAGCCACGAATCCACAAATGTCTGTGCAGTAATCGGAGTTCCGTCGCTCCATGTCGTATCGCGCAGATGAAATGTAAGTATCGTACCGTCAGCACTGCGTTCCCAGCTCTTTGCTACACCGGGAACGGCTTTACACGTTTTCGGATCCGTTGTAACAAGACCTTCGAACAGAGCAGCGTTAATACGCTGCTCAACATTTCCCTGAATCTGTGTAGGGTCTATAGACTGCGGTTCGGCACCATTTTCTATTATCATTTCCGAACCTTTTGAAGCTGCTTTCTTTCCGCAGCCTGTGACAAGAAGTGCCGCTAAAAAAATGGCGGCAGGTGCAATAAATTTTTTCATAATCTGTTATCCACTCCTTAATAAATTATTTTTGCAAAAAAAAAGACATCCGCCTTATATGGCAGACGTCTTTGTCCTATGTCACGAAAGCTATACAGGCGATCCTGTATTTTGTCAATCGTTTTTCATAAAAAATCGATAATAAAACCGGTTTGAGAAAAAATACCGGCTTTTTGAAAAACCATATATTTTAATATTCTGTACCCTAATCAGCCTCTGTGTCAATACGGCTTATGTATTGACACAGAGGCTGAAATACAGATTCCGGTAAATCACTTTACAAACGATCAGAATTGAATTCTGCCGGTTTTTGCAAAAAAATATAAAATAACCGGAATAATATTAAAAAAACTATTGTATTTTGTATTTCAACTCACTACAATTGCGCCCAATAAAGCAAAGGTGCTGACAAATGCAGATAGGTGCATATTGTCGGCACCTTTTTTTATGCAGAATGCGTTGCATTCTAAAAATAACAAAAGGAAAAGAGGTTAAAATGAAAAAACTCGTATGCGCTGCTATGGCTGCAGTCCTTGCCGGCGGATTCATCTTTGCACAAGATGCGGCAGAAACAAAAAAAGAAGTACCGGCGGTAAAAGTTACCGGCGGTTTTATGAGCGGTTTTGCACTCAATAAGGCTGACGGAAATACCGACCCGACATTCTCAATCTGGAACACTGATATAGGAGCTGCAGGACGTGCATATATTAATTTTGATCTGACAGGTGACGGATACGGATTCAGCGCACAGCTTCGCGGGCAGGCTGCTCAGCTTAAAGCATCAACAAAATTTGATACAGACTCATCTACCAGTTACACTACATCGTACGGACTTGATATGCCGTATTTCAAGTGGGCTTACGGCTATGCGGACTTGTTCAAAAGCGTTCTCCCTGTAACAGTAAAAGGCGGATTCCTTTTTGAGGATATCTGGGGCGTAGGATTCGAAACACTCGGATCCACATACGGATATGCATCAGGACCGGCTTTTGTTCTCGACGTAAAACCCATTCAGCTGAAAGGTCTTGAATTCGGTGCAGGAATCATGGATTTCGGAACATCTAAAGCAGACTGGAGCAAGGTAAAAGCTTCTGCGGATTATCTGACAGTTGGTGCAAAATATGCAATGGATGGAGTGTTCGCAGTCGGAGCACAGTACAAATTCGGAAACGGAACGGATGCATGGAACACATCAAGGTCTTACACCGGCGGAGCTCTTATGGCAAGTGTCTCTCTTGACGCTGTAAAAAATCTTTCGCTTTCTGCTGAAGGTGAAATTACTTCCATCACGACAGACGATCCGTACTACCTGTACGATGAATACGCTTCATACAAATTTACCGACAAAATTACAGCAGACATCATTGCTATGCAGTATGTTACAAGCAAAATATATACATTCGAACCAACCGTATCTTACAGCTTTACAGACAATTTCAGTGTAAAGCTTATCGGCGGCGATTTCATAACACAGAACGGTGATACAACAGATAATGACTGGTATATCATGCCTGGTGTCATTCTTACTGCAGGAAAGGCAAAACTTGCCCTTTACTATGCATATGCAACAGCAGCCGCACCTGAAGACGGATCTGATTACAACTATTACTATTACGGAGCAGGCAGCAACATAATGCTCAACTACAAGTTTACGTTCTAGTCAATACGCTTATTGGAGAGAGTCACGGACATACGCACCAGCGTTGCCCGTGATTCTTTCTTCCGAACTCTTACCTTTCCCTGCATGACAGGGAACAGTTCTGGGCATCTTTCAATTCAGGCTGGCTGACAGGAAAATAAATATTCCGGGCAGCCAGCCTTTTCACTTAAGGAAACCTCTAAAAAGTCATTGAAAGTGAGTTTCCAGAGATGCCCTTAATTCATACCGCCGGCATAAACATACTGTTTACGATATCCTCTTCAATTACGTATATTATAATCAGTATCGTAAACTACTATGTCACATTTGGGAGTAAAATGGAAACCAGTCTCAAAGAAATTAACAACGCCCGTAATATTCTCACGGAGCTCATGCCGCTTATCAATCAGGCAGAGGACAAATTCAGGAGCGCACGCAACTGGGGAATCGTCGATTTACTCGGGGGTGGTCTTATTACCGACCTTATAAAGCATTCACAGCTGGGGGCGGCGAGTAATAGTATGAACCGGATTTCGGATTTACTCCGCGATTTGCAGCACGAACTCAAGGATATAGACATTCCCACGGATTACCGTATGCAGCTCGGCGGTTTTTCAACTTTTGCAGATTTTGTGTTTGACGGTGCGCTTGCAGATGCATGGATGGAGTCAAAAATCGTATCAAGCCTTGATCAGGTGCGACAGTTGAAACAAAGGCTTCTTGTTCTTGGAGACAGACTCAATACTATGTCGTCATATTCGTGATACTTCGTCGAGCATTTGTGTGTATGCCGCTTTTGTATGAGCATCAAAGCAGCACATAATGACGGTATGAAGAAATTTAGGTTTTTCGGCAAAGGGCCCGATAAAAGCCGTTATTGTTGAGATTGCGATACGTGCTGCGTCATCTACGGGATATCCGTATACGCCGGTACTGATTGATGGAAATGCAAGTGATTCGCATTCGTTTTCTTCCGCCAGACGAAGACAGTTGCGATAACAGCAGGTTAATTGTTCCGGTTCTTCCCGTGTACCGCCAAACCACACGGGACCAGGAGTGTGAATCACAAACTTTGAAAACAGACGGAATCCGGGTGTAACTTTTGCTTCGCCGGTCTCACAGCCGTGCAGCGGCATACAAGCTTTAAGCAGCTCCGGGCCGGCAGCTTTGTGAATAGCACCGTCAACACCGCCGCCGCCCAACAGAGAACAATTTGCTGCATTTGCGATTGCATCGACGCAGAGAGTCGTAATATCAGCCTGAACAACTTCTATTTCGTTACCGTTCGGAAATAATAATGTATTCATATTTTTCCCCCGTTAATCAATAGAAAAAAAAATTGTAATCCGCTATTATTTATTATATTACAATTATTACAGCCTGTCGGAAAAAAAAGAAAAATGTTACTTACATTAGACAAAATAGGCGATTATATCGGCTGTACTGCAATACATCACCCGAAACTTTCCCGGGCATATCTGCAAGCTGCGTTTACATTCGATCTCTGGTACAAGCAGGTGCACCGCATCCGCGCACTTTCACGTTCAAAACAGTACCTGAAATGTATCTGTGAAAAAAATATTATCAAAGCACTCGCCTGCCCTGAAAAATCAGTTATGGTAAGCCTGTTCGTCCCCTGCGAACCGCTTATTGCTATGGGGCTTAACGGTTTCGGCGTTGAAAGCTTTTCGAGTTATATTTCGGGGGCACACGCACAGCAGGCATTTCTTGAAAAAGCGGAAAGTACCGGAATCCCCGAAACAATGTGCTCGTATCACAAAGTCTTTTTAGGCGCCGCACAGCTCGGCGTTATGCCGAAACCGCGTTATATCATCCACACAAACATCGCGTGCGATGCAAACCAGATTACATTCCGGGAACTTGCTGAATCTTTTTCCGTACCGCACTTTAAAATCGACGTACCGTACCGACAGAGCGAAGAAGCTGCAGTGTATGTTGCCGGACAGCTGCGGGCTATGACCGGATTTATAGAAGATCAGGAACACCGTACGCTTTCCGACGACATGCTCCGGGAAACTGTTGCAAGAACGGCCCGGACGGCAGCAAATTATGACAGACTGCTCACCCTTTCTGCTGACAAATACCTTGCAGGCGACCTTACGGCGGAACTTCAGGCGACGTTCATCTCTCATATGCTGCTGGGGACAAAGGAAGCCGAAAAGTACACGGACATGGCGGTCACGGAAATACAGAAGCAGCCCTCAAAAAAAGGAATCAACATATTGTGGCTGCATACAATACCGTATCGTTCGCCGCATATAGGCAGGCGGCTGAGTAATAACCCGGACATACACATTACGGCATGCGATATGTCGTATGAATCACTTATTCCCGTCGACACCGGTACCCCGTATGAATCGATGGCCCGCCGGCTCGTCTATTCACCTTTTAACGGCCCGATAGAACGGCGTATAGAAACTGCACTGCAGAAGGCGGCACAGATTCATGCAGACGGCATCGTATATTTCTGCCACTGGGGCTGCAAAGCTACACTCGGTGGAGCTGCAATTGTAAAAAGGGAACTGGAAGCAGAAGGATACCCGGTTCTTGTACTCGACGGAGATGCATGCGATCCGCGCAATACGAGCGAAGGCCAGATTACAACACGCATGGATGCTTTCATAGAGCTTCTTGAACAGCACACCGCCTGTCCATGGGCGGTGCGGAGATAGTATGGTTTATTACGTCTGTAAGTACACTCCGGTTGAGATGTTTGCGGGATTCGGAGAAGAATGCAGGGTGTTCGATGCACTCTCCGACAACTTTGACTGTTCCGATTCATGTGCACATGCGAATCTCTGCGGTTACGGAAAATCTGTTATTGAGGCAGTCCTTAACGGAAACATAACGGAACTTGTTCTTGTCAACTGCTGCGATACAATACGCCGCTGTTACGACGTCATCAAGTCGAACGGAAAATGCGGATTCCTGTACCTGCTTGATCTTCCCCACGAAACAGGAACATGCAGCAGAATGTACTACGCGGAAGAACTCCTGCATTTGTATGATGCATATGCGGCATACAACAAAAAGGCGTGGGACGGCAGAAAGTTCATCAGCGCTTTTCCGGATACTGCATATGGAAGGCATAAAGATGATGCAGCATCACCGGATGCAGACAGGCAGTGTACCGGCACAAGGTATATCGGTCTGCTCGGAGCACACAGCGGAACGGAACTGGAGCGCTATATTGAAACCCATACAGGATTGCCGGTACGCAATCTTACCTGTACCGGCAACAGAAATGTCGCTCCCGCTGCCGGTAATCCGGCAGAATTCAGCGGTATTGTGAACGACTACGCATCCTCCCTTCTGTGCCAGCTGCCGTGCCAGCGCATGAACGACAATACCGGCCGGAGTGCGTTGTGGAACGATCCGGCTCTACGCGGTATTATGTATCTGACGATTAAATTCTGCGACTATTATGGTGCGGAATATGCTGACATACGGAATAAAATACACATACCGCTTCTTAAAATAGAAAGCGATTTTACAAAACAGAGCGAAGGCCAGCTTTCAACACGTATTGAGGCATTCGCGGAAACGATCAGGGGAAAGATGGTTACTGTCAGAAAAAATGTGACGGGAAAAAAATATTTTGTCGGGATAGACAGCGGTTCAACGAGTACCGATGTTGTCGTCATTGACCGCAGCAGGAATATCGTTGCCCAGTCGATTATCGCAACAGGCGCGGGCGCGGAAAAAGGTGCGCAGAAATGCCTTCAGCTTGCACTCGATGAAGCGTACCTTAGCCGCGACGACATTGCGAACGTCGTAACGACAGGATACGGACGCGAATACATCAAAACAGGCGACGAAAGTATTACCGAAATTTCGTGCCATGCAAAAGGTGCCGTCTTTCTTGAACCATCGGTACGGACTGTCATAGACATAGGCGGCCAGGACAGCAAAGTGATAGTGCTCAACGACGACGGTTCTGTTGCAAATTTCGTCATGAACGATAAGTGTGCCGCCGGGACAGGCCGCTTTATAGAAGCAATGGCCCGTGCGCTAGGTCTGTCGCTCAGTGAAATAAGCAGACTCGGCATGGACTGCACCGAAGACATCACCATAAGCAGTATGTGCACAGTCTTCGCCGAGTCGGAAGTCGTATCGCTCGTCGCACAGAACAAGAGCGTGAACGACATCGTACACGGCATAAACAAATCCGTTGCGGCAAAAGTTGCGTCGCTTGCATCACGGCTTCACACACAGAACGAATGGATGATGACGGGCGGTGTCGCACAAAACGGCGGAATTGTTAATGCACTTGAATTGCGGCTTGGAATCAGGCTGCACATATCAGACAAAGCGCAGCTCTGCGGAGCACTTGGCGCGGCACTGTTTGCCCTCGGAGATAATTAAGCAGGAATATATATGTCAAAAGATTTTATGCTGTTCGACCTTGACGGGACGCTTACCGATCCCGCACCCGGTATTACAAATTCCCTCATGTATGCGCTCAAATACTACGGTATAGAGGTTGCAGACAGGACGTCGTTATACAAGTATATCGGTCCGCCGCTGCTGGATACGTTCTCGCAGGGATTCGGCTTCAGCCGGGAAAAGGCAGCTGAGGCTGTCGTGAAATACCGTGAGTACTTTGCGGACAAGGGATTGTTTGAAAACAAAGTATACGACGGTATCCCGGAACTGCTGCACACACTCAAAGAAAAAGGAAAAGTGCTTATTGTTGCGACGTCAAAACCGGAAGAATATTCGGTACGCATTCTTAATCATTTCGGCCTTGATAAATTTTTTGTGGCCGTCTGCGGCAGCAACATGGATGAATCGCGCAGCAAAAAGTCCGAAGTGATTGCATATGTGCTTGAAAAGGCACACGTCCGGGACAAATCACGTGCAATTATGACCGGGGACAGAAAACACGACATTATCGGTGCAAAAGAATGCGGCATCGCATCGTGCGGCGTGCTATTCGGCTACGGCAGCAAAGCTGAACTCCGGGATGCAGGTGCTGACTACATCGCAGCAGACATACCGGAGCTTGAACAGATTCTGCTTACGGATTCGCAGTAGGCAGAACCATATCCGGCGCTACTTCAGGGAAAGAGCATACTCAAACTGTGTATCAGTTCCGGAGGCAACACCAGCTGCCGTGTTTTCAACAAAATCGGCGTCGTCCGGGCGGATGCCGGCATTTTCGTAACAGACACCCGCCGCATCAGTTACTTGCTGCACGGAAACTGAATAGCGCCATCCGTTGGGTAATACCCGCTCAAGTGACAGGGAAAAGGCACCTGCGGTCGTGCTTCCCGTCTGGATGACATGGGATTGTGTCCTTAATGCAAGAACAAAATATTCGCCGCCGGATATTGTCTGGCCGTTCGTCACCAGAATCACTTTTTTCGTATACCTGGTTCCGTCTGCCGGTTCTACGGAAAGTTCGACAGGGTCCGAAAAATCGGAACTGCCGGAACCGTTTTTTGTTCTGGTAACTGCATACACTTTTTCTTCTGATGCAAATTTCGAGGCAAGATACGATACATTTCCTGCAAGGCCGCCTCTGTTGCCGCGTATATCAAGTATAATTGCGTCGGTGTCCGAAAGTTTTTCCAGTACGGAGTTGATATCAGAAGTCCAGTCCTGAGTCTGTTCAAGCGTCGTTTTTCCATAAGAAAATCCGGCTATATAAATATAGCCTGTCGACGTATCGGATTTTAAACGGCCGTACGTGAACATTCCCCTGCCGGCTGTCCCGGAATCAGTAAGATAGTTGGAAATGACAGTCTGCAGAGAAAACGGCTCAACCGTCTCAAAACGGCCCCCCGAATTGCAGTAATCGAACGGAGCCTCCAGATAGACGTGCCTGTCATTAAGCTCGCATATCATGTCCGCGCAGACGTCAAAAAGTTCGGCCGAACTCATGCCGTCCGATATTTCCGGCGCATACTTTGTCTTAACTGAATTCCAGTCGATATTTTTAATATCGAACAGTGCATACGTTTTGTCGTAATTCTCCCACATACTGTTAAAAAGCATAGTCGGAGTATAATCATCTTCCTGCCCGCCGATAAAACTGCAGGACGAAACAAAAAAAATCAGCATACAGCTGAGCAGCCCGTATAATATTGTACGTTTCATTATCTTCTCCTGTTTTTGCCGAACCTGAATTCCATTCCGGCACGAAAATTAATTTCCACCGAACGCCGTTCTTCCGGTTCCGTAAAGCGGGACATATAAAAATCGGCTCCCGCCCGTACTGCCAGCCACGTCTTTACCCGGTGAGTCCAGTCGACAGAAAAATTGACACACTGATAGTTGTGAAGGCTTGTAAAACCTCCCATACCGAGTATCTTCAGCGGACTTTTTTCCGCATATTCAATCATAAGTCCGTCTGCTCCTGCATACGGCGGCCTGAGCGCCCAGCCTATGACAGGGAAAGACAACGTACAGGAAATACGATTTTCTTTGTCGGGAACCCAGCTTTGCGTTACGGCAGGACAAAAAGAAACAGCAGCCGTAACGACAGGATAATGAGCCAGCTGGATAAAGGCATCACTTCTGATTACACCGCCGACGCTTCCCGGAAACTGTTTTCCTCCCCATAGTGAGTAAAAACACCCGTATTCGACAGCACCTCTGTACGCCTGCACGCTCGTGGTGGAAACGGCATAATACATTTTACCGGAAAGCGCATCATAATCCTGATTCAAAACAGCCGTGTCAGACAGGACCGATTCCGGCTTATCGTAATAAAACAGAATCTTCAGTTTGTGAAGAAACCGGTCTTTCGTCACGTCTGCCTGTAAATTCCAGGAAACGGCTGAAACAGACTGAGCGCAATCAGAATACGCCAGTTCATTGTAGCCGCCTTCGTTCAAACCGACTGAAAAAGAAACATCGGCATTCCACGCTTTCTTTTCATCCGCATAACCGGTGTTCTGCACAACAGTGAACAGGCATATACAGGACACGGCAGCAAGCGTAATTTTTTTAATACATTTCATTGTTCCTCCTCAATAGTAAAAATCGGGGAAAGTGTATCTGATTGAGGGTTCTCAAAAAATCGGGGGTACCACTGAAAATGAAAAGAAAAGCGGCTCAGGGGAAACCCTTAAAGGAAAAAACCGGCTGTAAAACAGAGATTACTGTATCAGAATGTAACGGGAAGTATTTATTGGCTAAGAAGAGAGAATAGTTCAAGACGATTTGCAGCACCGGTTTTCCGGTAAATATTTCCAAGATGTGATTCTACTGTTTTAACGGAAATAAAGAGAGACTGCGCTATATCCTTATTCTGCTTTCCTGCAAGAACTGCACAAATAATATCGCGTTCGCGTAACGTTATACCATACGTTTTGCAGAAAGCGGCTGAGGGAGAGAGTATGGAATTGTTTGAATCAGTACGGAAGGGAGAAAAATAATTTTTAAAGATAAGCACCAGTATGAGCAGGGAAAACGACGTCATGCAAAGATACGGGCTGATATCCGCCAATGCATGAAAGAGCAAACCTGCTGTGAGGCAGGTAAAATTCACAACAGCCAGCCAGAATGCAAGAAGCCGTCCCGAATAAAATAAACCGCTCCGGAACTTCTTCCATCTGATTCCGGTGTAAATGAGCGCTGCCGCACACGGCCCCCAGATACATACGATATTCAGCAAAAGTTTCAGTTCTTCAAACTTGCCGGTAAACCACACAACCGCGTAGAAACAGACAAAAAAGACACCATAAAAATCAAGAATAAGCCTGATACGAGCGTGTTCAGGAACGGATACAAGGTCAAAAACACATCCTGACAGGCCAAGTATAAACAGCGGACTAAAAACAAAGTTTACTGCAAAATAAAAAACCGGCGGAACAGCCCCAATCATGTCGGCAATACGGCCGGAAAGAGCAGACAGGGAAAGCAGAAAAAAAGAAAAGAGAATTTCCGAACCGTGCAGAACGAACTTTTTTCCCGTTTTTCTAAAAATAAAAAAAAGAACGATACCGGCCGAAAAGCAGAACAGAGCCGTTATAAACTGCAGGATAACCAGAAAAAGGAACATGTTCTGTACTATATCGTGTTTCGTGGAAAGACACAATTTAAGGTACGCTCAGAACAGCCGGACGTTTTGACTTTCCCGCCGTGCACCGTTTCGGTATATTATATATATGTCTGTTTTTTTCTTTGATCTCGACGGCACACTCTGGGACGAAAATTGTATTATTCCTGAAAGTACAAAAGAATCGCTCAACCAGCTTCACGAAGCGGGCCATACGCTCTGCATCTGCACAGGACGGACAAAAGGATTTCTGAACGTCCCCTGCCTTGACGGCATTCCTTTCGATGGAGGTGTTTACGGCTGTGGTACGCACATCGTGTACCGGAACCGCGACCTGTACGACACATACCTTTCGCCGGAAGAAATATCCCTCATTACCGGCTGCTGCAGAACATACAGACTGGAGCCGATTCTTGAAGGGCCTGAGTATATGTACATTAATCCTGCATTCCGCCACGTTTCTGAGATGCAGAAAGCCATACGACAGTACCGGAATCCGCCCCAGTCAGCAATGGACGAACAGCCTGACAGACGCGTACAGAAAGCTACCTGCATCTACACAGCAGAAAGCAATGCCGTACGGTTCAACAGAGATATAGCGCAGCATTTTACGGTAATTGCCAGAGGCGGATTAACCGAAATTGTTCCGGAAAATTGTTCAAAAGCAAGCGGCATGCATTGTCTGCTCGATTTTCTGCACATGGATAAGAACAGTTCATATGCGTTCGGCGACAGCGAAAACGATCTGCCGATGCTCTCGTATGCAGGGCATGGTATCGCAATGGGCAGCAGCCCGGATTCCGTAAAACAGACGGCAGAATTCGTCACCGGCGATATACATGCCGACGGTATTTACAACGCGCTCAAAAAACTACAGTTTATCTGACCGGGATAATGCAGAAAAGCAGCTGACGATTTTTCCAGCTATGATTGACAACAGGTAAATCGTGCATTACATTATAATAGGTGATAAGGAGAAAATGATGTGTCAGTATCTTAAAACGGAACAATTTATGGGTGCTGTGGCATCAAAGTACGTTTCCGACGGCAAAGAAAACATTTCTTTAGAGGAATTGGCACGTATGGAAAAAAAAGCTGACAAAGAAATACGGACAAAACATGACGCCATTCTCTGTGTTTCCACAAATGATGTTTATTCTACCGCAGCAAATTATACTGATTTGTTCAGCATAAAAGACGACAAACTGAAATTTACAGGAAAACAGGAAACATATGAAACATATTTTCTTTCCGGGCTTCCCTCCAAAGTACGTAAAACATTAATAGCAGCCGTGATCTCCTGAACTTAACAGAGCATATACATGGCTGGTAAGATCATCAAGGATTCAGTCCACGGATACATCAATATTGAAGATGATTTTATCGGGATACTGAACAGTGCTGAATTCCAGCGTCTAAAATTTATTGAACAAAGCAGTTTCAGAGTATTGTATCCTTCCGCCCGGCACGACCGCTTTGTTCATTCTCTGGGAACCTATCATCTGGCAACCCTTTTCGGGGAACGATTTATTTCCAATATAAAAGAAGATCTCCTTATAAAAACAGATTATCCGAATGAACGTAAAACTTTCCGTTATGCGGCATTAACCCATGACATCGGACATGCACCGTTCTCTCATACGACTGAAGATTTTTTCAAACTCCGGCAGACAAAAACAAACGAACCATATATACATGCAGAATTACAGGAAGCAGTTTGTACTTATATAAAAGGACTTCATCTAAAACCGGAGGAAAAGTCACAACGTATTAAAACATTCACAGCTGATTTCGCAGGAAACTCTGCAAAACCTCATGAAATAATCAGTGCAATTCTTTCAATCCGGCTCGGAGAGGAATATCTCCCTGCTGATACTGACTGCGACCTTGAACTGGCAGCTCGAATGATAACCGGCTGCGTGTATTCGTATGAATGCCAGGATTCTATCATTACCGATATAGGAATCCGCAACTGTTTTATATGCCTGCTGAATTCCTCAGCTGTTGACGTTGACAAACTTGATTATATCACGCGTGATACGATGATGACCGGATTTAATACCGTTACAGTCGACATAAAACGTCTGGCAGGATCGGTAACAGCAATAAAAGATGAAAACGACTGTATACGTCCTGCATTCAGAAAAAACGCACTGAGTGTAATCGATAATGTCTTCCGGGCAAAGCAGGAACAGGCAAACTGGATCATAACACATCCTGTCGTGGTTTATGAGTCGGCCCTTCTGACGAAATGTGTCCGTGATATATGGCCAACAGATAAAATGAAAAAAATATTTTCAAGCAGCTCTCTTGGAAAAAGAGGTATAGTAACAAGGTTTTATTCCATATCTAAGGGAAAAACGAAATTTATTCTTTTCAGTGACAGCGACCTGATATTTGCACTAAAACAGAAAACAGACTTTTCAACCGAGTGTCTCTATAATGAAATATTTGACCGCTCTCTGCGGAGAAAACCGGTCTGGAAATCTTTCTTCGAATATCAATATTTATTTGGCAAAAATAATAATAATTTCTTCAGTTTTTTTAAACCACTCATAGACTATCTTGATACGTCACTTATACTTGATGCCGATTCATATAAAAAAATCATAAACGGTAAAACTATCAATACGACAGTCAAAGAAGCTGCAACCTTTTTACATACTTTTTCCGAACAGGAGCAGACAGAATTCTCTTTTGTTCTTCTCCCTGCGAACAGCACATTTACACCAGTAATACATCCCGACACAGTTTTTATTACATTTAATAATCTGCCGGAAGTAAACAAAAAAAATTATATGTCATACGACGAATTGAAGCCAGCTGCCGCAGAGACTGGAAAAAAAGAGTTTTTCTATTTGTATTCCAGGACAAAATTAACAAAAGAGCAGATATGTGCTTTTGTTAAACAATTCCAGAGAAAAACCACTAGTCTGCCTTAAATCCCTGCAACACCCTTTTTTTCCGTTTTCATTCCCAGCCAGTACCGGTATATGCGCACATCGGCGCGGATATAGTACACATTTCCCCCTCACATCACTTTCCGACGGGAATCGTCACGTCAATAAGCCGCCGCTACGAACTGCTTGGATGGGCAGCGGAAGCGGAGAACCGGTATATTATTGAAGACGATTACGATTCGGAATTCCGCATGACAAACAGACCCATTCCCACGCTGCGCAGCATTGACGCAGTAGACCGTGTCATTTACATAAACACGTTCAGTAAAACGCTTGCTTCAACAGTCCGCATCAGCTATATGGTGCTTCCGGTAAGCCTTGCATCCCTATTTGAAAAGAAACTCGGATTTTATTCATGTACCGTACCGACATTCAATCAGTATACACTTGCGGAATTCATGCGGCAGGGGTATTTTGCAAACCACATCAACAGGCTGAGACGGTATTACAGGGAACAGCGGAATAAAATCCTCAAGGCATTCAGAGAAAATCCGGCGTTTGCAGGTGCGGAAATAAGGGAAGAAAACGCAGGACTGCATTTTCTTCTCAAACTTCATACAGCGGTAACAGACTCAGAACTCAAAGATGCGGCAGAACGGGGCGGCATCCGCATCTCATGTCTGTCCGACTATTACGCCCGGCCGAGGGATGCAGAACAGAACGTGCTGCTCATACAGTATGCAAACATTGCGCCTGAAAGAATTGTAAAATCTGTTGAGCTGCTCGGAAAGGCCGTAAACGGTCTTATTTCTAACCAGCATATCGTTATACTGTAAATTTTCCTGTCTCCACGCCGCCCGTTTGTCTTTACCGACGACAATGGACAGCGTATGAAGGACGGTACCCCTGCTATTCAGACCATTTTGCATACAAAGTAATATCTTCTGCCGTACCTTTTGAAATTTTCCGCTTCTTTGATCCGGAACAATCGCTGGTTGTATACCATCCGGTAAATGTGCAGCCTTCTTTGTCCGGATTTTTTAAAGCGATGGATTCAGATGCGACTGTAAAATTCTGCGGGTTATCGGAAGCATTTTTGCCGCCGTTCAAAATGTAGATAATATCATAGGTAATGATTTCCCACTGGGCGTATAAATCCGCATCGGCGCTTCCCGTAGTATAATCCGCGACGTCTGCATATGAAATCCCTGTTCCTTTCGAGTCTGTATTCCAGCCGGTAAACGAGTATCCCTTCCGTTCGTAGGTTACGGCAGCCAGCGGCTGCGTTGTGCCATATGTAAATTCCTGTGTATATTTCGCGCCGCTGCTCCCGTTAGGATGAAACGTCAGTGTATATTTATTTGCCGTCCATTTTGCATAAAGCGTTATACTCCCTGTCGACCCCTTTTCAATCTGCAGTATCCGTGAGCCGCTGAAATCCGGAGAATTATACCATCCGTCAAACACATACCCGTCCCTTACAGGATCAACAAGAATTATTGTTTCCGTTTCTACTGTATAGGTTGCAGGATTTCCCTCGCTTGTTCCCCCGTCGTCAAGATTATACTTAATCGAATATTTTTCAGAATCCCATATCGCTGTATATTCCGAATCCTCTGCCGGAAATGTTTCCGGTATAGGAGGATTCCAGTCCGAGAACACACTTCCTGCCTTTTCCGGCGGAACAATGGAAATCGTATCACCGTATCTGCCCGACAATACTCCGCCCGAAAAATCAGACGGGAATACTCCTCCGGCCGGATCAAAGATAAGAGTGACTATATTTCTTGTATAATATAAACGTACAATCGTACCGCCGCCCGCAGATACCCTGCCGGATGTCTGTGATATGCCGTTTATCGTAGTACGCAGAGAATCATACGTAAAGCCTGCATAACTTTTCGGTGTGTAAAGTACATCCGACGATTCCATTCCCTGTAAAGATTCCGATTCATCGGCAGCTTCGGGAAATCCGCCGGCCAGAGTTTCTTTATAATGTTCCACTGTATAGGTACAATTTTTTTTACCGGCTTCTTCTGCTGCGTTGCTGCAGGATAAAAAAAACGCCGATAATCCGGCCAAAAACAAGCCTGTTAAGAGCCTCTTCATATACTCATCCTCCTCTTGATGATTTTCTATCCTTAATAATCGTCCGGGGATGATAAAAAACGGAAGTCTTTAACGAGAAAAATATGTCTTAAAACTGATACCCTGAAAGGAGTTACTGAGATTGCAGGACAATTCTGTCCCCTGCTGCTATTTTTGAGACGGCAGCAGGCTCTGAAGGAATGAAATAACAAATACCGTCCTGCGCATGTATCATACCTGTCGTGACTTTCCGCGACTTTCCATGGTACACAACGACGGGAATATCTTTTCCATCAGAAAAAAGCCCGGATCGGACAGACTGAACAACAAACGCCTTCAGTGCGGAAGGTTCGGAAACATCAAGAATATATCCTGCCGATTTTTCTTCTGCTGCCATTTGTTCAAACCAGGTATTATACATCGAAATATTTCCGGATACGCCGCTGTACTCTCCTTGAAGCTTGTTGTATTCGGTCTGAAGTTCGTCCCTGCTTTGACTCAGAGAATCACGTTCCTTCTGTAGTCCGGCATTCTCTGTCTGCAGATTCTGTATAGTCGTATGCATATCAGTTATCTGCGAAGACAAAGCCCTGCCGAATTCCATTCCGATTTGATTCACCAGTCTGTTTTCAGCTGTTTTATACCCGGCAATCGAGTTCTTTTGTGGAATGCCTGCAACAAGGTTATGGATATACTGATAATCTGCGGACATCTTTTGGATGGAGTCCATACCCGTAATAAAATCCTTCGTCAATATATCCCGGGGAAAGGAATTAATATATGAAAAAACGTCATGAGGTTTCGATGACATATTGCCGGCCGACTGTACTATGCCTGCAGCCCGTTCATCATCCAATACAGGATCCAGGGCATCTACTTCCGAATGGTATTTATCTGCAAGTTCAGAGACAGCGGTTTTATTTGAAGCAGCCTCTGACCGCTGGTATGCCGTCATATTCTGTTGAAGTTCTCCGAGTGTTTTTATATATGTATCAACAAGCAAGGAGCGTTCATGCTGCTGAACCTGCTGGCTGAAATCGGCATTTCCCGGATTGCCGGTATCCATCGCATCCAGTTTCTCTTTATACCCGGAAGCTTCATCAGATGCGCTTTTTATTTTGTCATCGTATTCTCTATGAATCAAGGTAACCTGTTTCCTGTATTTTGCTTTGACATCCGCAATCCGGTTATCCTTGTTTTCCGCCCGGAGAGCTTCTATAAGACTCAGATTCGAATCACGGTCTATAACCGCCTGTTTCAATTCAAAATCGCGTTCCGCTTCCAGCTGCCGGCGCGTATTGTCAACTACCAGATAGTTCATTTCCGCATGAGACTGGGTATCAAGCATACTCCGCAAATCAAGATCATTGAATGCTTTTGAATCAACGGTAATTTTTTTATTCTGCTTCGACAAATACATGACAGTCAGGACAGTTACAGCAGCAACAACAGCAAAGCATACACCAAGAATACTCCAGATAAACACACTCTTGTTCTGTTTTGTTTTCGCATATTCAGTAACAAGATTGTAGGAGTTTACGTCTCTGCTTTTCTGTAACGGAATAAGTTCGTCGTTAAGAAATAAGCGGACTTCCGCCTTCCGGTTATCTCCGGATGCTGCCGCAAGGTTTATTTCGTTGCCATTACCCATATTCCACTCCACTCCTCAGGTGCCTGGCCGAGTCCTATCCGGTCAAGAAAAAGCTGCGCTACATCAAGCCCGCATTTTAAGAAATGCGTCCGTGCAGAACTCCAGTCACCTTTATAATATGCATTCAACCCGTTTTCAAATACCAGATACCGCTGTTCTTCGTCTTCATTAAAGCGCTGCGTATCAAACGGGAAATAAATATGTTTTCCTTCTGTCTTGCCTTTTACCTGTACAGTATCAATCTCATAAAAATGATATCTGTCGGTTTCGGCCTGTGTCTCGTCCCGGATATACGATGAAACGATCACTGGTAAATGATAGATGCGTGTCAGGCCTTCCAGCCGTGATGCAGAATTGACATTATCGCCGATAACAGTATTTGCCATATGTTCTTCGGAACCGATGTTCCCGTAAAAAACATTTCCCCCGTCAATACCGACTCCTACGTCAAGTAAAACTGCATTAAACACCCGCTCTTCCGCCTCTGTGAGTCTGCGGGATTTTTCTATTTCTGAACGTCTGCCGATCATTTTTTTCCGCAGTTCCGCGGTTACCGTTGTGATTTCCCACGCAGCCTCAACCGCATCCTTTGACTTAACGGTACCGGTTTTCTGAGTCCCGAATATGGCTAAGATTGCATCGCCGATAATAGAACCGATAACTCCGTTCTGCTCGTGGACACGATGTATTACTCTGTTATAGTGAACGTTCAGAACATCAATAATTTCATTTCCGAGTGTTTCTGTCCGGTAAGTGAATCCCTTAATATCTGAGAAAAGAATCGTCAGTTCCCGCTGATTTCCTTCCAGCGCGATGGTATGCTCTTCATATGCCTTTGCGACGACATCTTTTGAAACAAATTTCTGGAAAATTCCAAGCAGATTGTTGATTGTAGAGGACAATGCATTGAACGACGCAGCAAGATACGTAATATCATCATTCGGGGCCTTTGATATATCTATTAAAGAAAGCCGCGAAGATGCCTGCATCGCATACAAACTCTCATTGATTTTTTTTATGCTTTCAAACAGCCTGTTAAACATTACCACGCCGATACCCAGAAAGCCTGTCGTAAGCAGTATGATAACCAGCGATATAATGCCGAGAACACGATATGTATCACGCTGCGTGTCTTTCCTGAGTTCTGCACGAATCAGAAAACAATTCCAGTCTTTCTGGTATTTATAAACGCCGAAATATTCCCCGGAAGGAGAGGCAAACCTGAGGGAACCTTCCATAATATTATTGTTGTAATTGTCGTTCAGTTCAGTAAGCACTGCATCGTAATTCCAGTTCGGCCATGAAATATTCCGGTTGGCACAGGCACGGAACAATATTTTTCCGGACCGGTCAATTCCCACCGCGAGACTGTTCGGCAGTGTAAAATCTCTGGAAGCGGTCACTTCAAGGGCTTTGAATGCTGCATCTGTATCATGTGAAAAAGACGCAAGTTGATACTGACTCCCGGCATTTGTATACAATTCTTTAAGCCTGTCAACAAGAACCGTGTTGGTCAGATTAATAATCTGGCGTTGTGAAAGCTGAAGCGACATAAAATTTGTCATGAAATTCGACAGTAAGATAAGCGTGATAAAAATTGTAAGTATTTTTGCAGATATAGGAATTATCGGCGTCGAACCAGCATGCTGAAAAAAGGTATGTCTGGCGGACATAAGAACCTCCACATTATTCAATATATCCAAAATATACATTTTTTAGTAAATAGTTGCAACATAAGGTTTTAAGACTGAGTTCCGCGTTTGAAAATCCGCTTATGAAAAGGCAGGCTGTCTCTGGTATGACCGGCTGTTTCCGCTATTGATCCATCCCAAGACCGAACAAAGCAAAATCTCCGCGGGCAGGATCATCGGGCCAGACCTGCCTAAGTACATCGGTTAAGCGGCGCGCCGTTCCGGCTGTCCCTGTACTGCCTTCAGGAATAAGCCCGAGTTTTACCGATTCCTGAAGCACGTGAGTATCAAGCGGAATGAGTAAATCGGAAGGAGAAAACCAGGTCCAAAGTCCGAGGTCTACCGGAGAACCGGTACGTACCATCCAGCGCAAAAACATATGTATTCTTTTATTTGCCGACTGTTTTGTATGCGACACGGCGCGGCAGGTACCGAATGCAGATGAAATAAGCGGTGCGAGTTCCGGAGAGGAACCGCCGTTTCCGCAGGTGCCGCGGGCTTCATCATAGCGTTTCTTCATATAACTGCCGAATGTTTTTTCTTCATGCAGTATCTCCTGAAGTACGGCAAAGACCGCTCTTAAATCATCATAGGAATAAAAACGGTAAAATTTTCCGCTTCCTCCGGGAAAATCTTTTTTCCATTTTCCGCTTCGTATCCATTCGGAAGGGTGTGCACCCGAACAGGAAAAAATCATGTCAGCTTTCTTCATAAAAAGGTCACGCCGTCCAAAGGAAAGCACGGCCATAATAAACGCTGCCGTTTCGGCATCGGCCGCATCAGCATACCGGTGCAGTATACAGCTCGGATCACTGTCGCAGAAACAGCACGTCTCGTATTTGTCCGCCAGCCTGCAGAGAAGTTTTTTTGTTTTTACAGGAATCTTCTGTTCTATCATTCTCTGTAAATGTATGGAACCTGCCGGAGAGAGTCAATAATCACCTGTATTTATTTTTTTCCCCTTCTAAAAACCAGTATTTTGTATTATAGTATTGCGTGCTTCTTTTATTATCTGCTGAGAAAATGAAAAAAACTATCTCTGTAATTTTTATCATAGTTATATGTACCGTGCTTTTTTTCTTTTATTCGCTTCCGTTACGGGGACAGAAAGATGCCTCCGAAGAGGAGCAGCGTACGCTGCAGCATGTACCGTCGTTTTCCGTACAGGATTTTGCGTCCGGCACCTATCAGGATAAAGCCGAAAATGCAATCAGCGACCAGCTGCTGTTTTCCGCCGAAATCAAGTACGGTGTAAAACAGATGCAGAACGCATTGACAAATGCGACGGCCCGGCTTGTGCAGCAAATCAAACAGAAAAATCAGGCTGAAGAACAGAATGCGGAAAAACAGGAAACCGAAACAGTTGTACAGCCGCACTATACGTATACTGAAGTCGTAGCCGGCAAAGTATATAAGCTCGACGATTCAGGTTACCTTGTGCAGAAACCGCTGCCGCCTGATCAATTCGACTACACTATTTATGATGCTGAGATGCTGAAACGGGTGACTTTTCCCAAATACCTGTATTTCATAAACACAAGCGTCTCCGTCGATTTTAACGATATGCATAAATACGATCCGTTCGATTATGTAAAAAAACAATTTCCGTCGTTCACCGGTTATGCCGAATTAACATTCAATTCTTTTGAAGAATACAAAAGATACTTTTATCAGACTGACCATCACTGGAATTACAACGGCTCGTACCTCGGGTACACGCAGATCATGCGGATGATGGAAGGCAGTCAGGTCATCCTGCTTAAGCCGCTCAGCATATACATATACGATGTTATTTACAACGGCTCCCTTTCCCGCGACAATCTGCTTACAAACTCAAATGAGAAATTTACGGTGTTCACTTTTGCCGTACCCCGTTACGAAACATTTATTAACGACAAAAAAATGACATACGGTTCAAGGCAGAGATACGTATCTGCTGAAGAATGTCCGGATAAAACGTATTCAAATCATTACGGTTTATATTATGGAGACGACCGCGCAAAAATCGTGTATAAATTCAACAACCCTGATGCGGAAAGCATTCTGATTCTTGCGACATCTTTTTCAAATGCCATAAACGAACTGATTGCGAGCCACTACAACGAAACTCACGTCGTCGACTACAGATATTATCCGCGGCAGTACGGTGCTCAAATCGATGTTCAGACATATATGGAACAACACCACTTGTCAAAATTACTTATTATAGGAGATCTTCCTTCCCTGGGTTTTCAGAAGAAGAATTAATATGTTATTCAGCAGCATGATTTTTATTTTCGCCTTTCTCCCGATACTGTGCATCCTGTATTATCTGGTGCCGGACAGAGCGTACCGCAACGTACTGCTCTGCGCTGCGTCGCTTCTGTTCTATGCATGGGGCGAACCGCGGTATATATTTCTCATGATTGCGTCGATTACCGCAAATTATTTTTTCGGCCTGCTCATAGAAAGAAGCGGAGCCGTTAATAAAAGAAAACTGTTTCTCGCGCTTGCCGTAGTATGTAACATACTTGCGCTGGGATTCTTCAAATATTCCGGCTTTTTTATTAAAAATTTCAACATATTATTCCATACATCCTTTCACATGCAGAATCTTCCGCTGCCCATCGGAATCAGTTTTTACACATTCCAGGCGCTTTCGTACATTATCGATGTGTACAGGCAGAAAACTCAGGCGCAGAAGAATTTCTTAAATCTGATGCTCTACATATCGCTCTTTCCCCAGCTTATTGCAGGTCCTATCGTACGCTACACGGATATTGAAAATGAAATACGAGAACGCCGAGAATCTTTTGACAGCTTCATCAACGGACTTGAACAGTTTATTATCGGGCTTGCCGCAAAAGTTATTATTGCAAACAACATGGCTGTCATCGCCGATGCTGTGTTCGCGGACTATAAGAACGCGAACGCCGCGATACTGTGGATTGCAGCAGCCGCATATACATTTCAGATTTATTTTGATTTTGCAGGATACAGCCGCATGGCGATAGGACTCGGCCGAATGTTCGGCTTTCACTTTCCGCAGAACTTCAATTATCCCTATCTTGCAAATTCCATAACTGAATTCTGGCGCAGATGGCACATCACTTTGTCATCGTGGTTCAGGGATTATGTCTACATTCCGCTCGGAGGCAGCAGATGTTCCCGCATCAAACTCGTACGTAACATACTTATTACATGGATGCTTACAGGATTCTGGCACGGCGCCGAATGGAACTTTATTCTGTGGGGACTGTATTACGGACTTTTATTATTAATTGAAAAACTATATACCGGCAGGCTCATGGCAAAACTGCCGGCAGCAATTTCGACTGCATTAACATTATTTTTCGTCATAATGGGCTGGGTATTATTCAGGACAACGAACAGCAGCGACCTTTTCTCCATATTTACCCGCCTGTTTACACCGGCAGCAGTATCCACAGGGCAGTACATCGCCGAACATGCAGACACGATGAGCAAACTTTTTTTCTTTATTCCTGCCGTCGGCGCCTCGCTTCCCCAGCTCAGAACGCTGTACCGGAAACTTCATTCCAGTACGGGAGGTTTCGCGGTTGAACTTTTCTGTATGATATGTCTCTTTGTCCTTTCAGTGTGCCTGCTCATTGCTTCAACATATAATCCGTTTATTTATTTCAGATTCTAAAGGAAACCTCTAAAGGCATGAACCATGTCCGGTTTTTATGAGCTTCACACCGGCTGCTGCCCGAGTTTTTCCGGATTCTGCGGCAGCGCGCGGCGCGGTGTAACTGGCAGCAACAGGCCTGCGAGAAGCGCGGTAAACGGTGCCGTTGTCGCAAGGCCAAAGCTTCCGACTATCGTATCGATAATTTCGGCCGTAACGCGGTTGTAATTCAGTATGTTGTACACAGGTGTGCCCTGTGCCATAAACGTCATGAGAAGCGCAATGCTGCTGCCCGAATATGCAAGCAGCAGCGTAGTCGTCATAGTTCCCATTGCGGCACGGGCGACTGACATACCTGATTTTATTGCATCCCGCCGCGTAATTTCAGGCCTGTTCCGCACAACTTCATGCACAGCGGAAGTGATGTCGACGGACAGATCCATAACCGCACCGCTTGCTCCGATGCAGATGCCGCTCATAAAGATACGCGTGAGGTTAAGCGACTCGAATCCTGAATAAAGAAGCGATTCCGAATACGACATGATTGCGCCGTGAATCTTAAATCCTTTTGTACAGATAATCGAAAGAACGGCTGTAAGACAGATACCGAGCATAGCTCCTGAAAAGGACGACAACAGGCGTTTGTCGAATCCGTAAACGAGAGCAAGAATCGAAAGTGTGAGAAAGGCCGTAACGGCAAGTCCGACAAGAACAGGATCCGTCCCCTTTAAGTACAGCGGCACAAGCAGTTTCCAGATAACAAGTACGGTAAGTATGAAAGAAACAGCCGCCCTTGCGCCGACTCCTCCAGCAAAAATAATAAGGAACAACGCGAACGCGAGAGCAAGAACAAGTTCTCCGGAAAGGCGGTAATGATCTATCAGGTTTACGGAAATAATTTCGTTTCCGTCATGGTGGACGACAGCTTGAGCCTTGTCTCCGGCTGCAAACAGTTTATCCTCAGAAAGAGAACCGTTAAGCATATTCCAGCCTTCCGCCGTCTGTCCTTTGAATCTGCCGTTAATAAATTTTATTGTACATATCTGCTGCCCGTAACGGATAAGCCCCGTATCCCTGATGCGGCTGTTATCGACTGATATAACCTGAACTTTACATTTCACCGCATCGCGGAACTGAAGCGCGCCTTCAAAACCTGTAGGCAGCAGAAAAAGTATGACGATGCATATAAGCGATGCAATTACTGCCGCCCTGCTTGTATCCTTGTGAATCATTACATCGTTCCGTAACAGCTCAGGCTGTTGTAATACAGCATCGGATCTATATTCAGCGGATGATGCAAAAAATCAGGAACAGAAAGACCGATGCCGTGCATAAAACCCGTGTACAGAACATCATGCAGCCGAATCATACGAACAATACAGCCGCGGACAAAATCGGTTACGTTCAGCCGCAGCAGTTCCAATTGATAACGTATTTCAAACTTCATTGTATCTTTCATATCCTGCTCCTAAATTAATTTTTCCTTTTACAAAACTCCGGCAGTACGCAAGGAGGAGAAATCACACTGCCGGAAAACTTTATTAATTTATTACAAGTCCTGCTTCACGCTGGTAAGTGATGCAAGTTTCTTATAAATATCCGTGTTATCATAATAGCCTTTGAAATCATCCTGACCGCACCCTGCTGCAAACACAGGAACGGGAAGTCCTGTATGAGAATACGATGTAAAACCTATGCCGCTTTTATTGTTAATAATGTGAGTAATCGTAACGGTAAGCGGTTCATAATTTCCGTACAGCTCATATTCCTGCTGGGTACGGCTTTTATCACCGTTCATAGTTTTGTCATACGCAGCTTTTATTCTGCCGTACTCATAGTCGGTAAGATACAGCCCGCCGTTTTTATCATTTCCGGCTGTATGAGCCGAAGCATCAGGAGCTTTCAGTCCGAAGAGCGTCGTAACATCCTTCATAACATCGTCAAAGGATGTTTTGTTCGCCTTGTAGTTTGCAACGTAGTCGCTGTCGAATTTCGCATAGGAAATTTTCTGATTCTTGAGAGTGTTGAAGAACAGATTGTAATCTGTCCCTGCAAATCCGATTGTAAGGCCGCCTGTTTCATGATCCGCCGTTACAAGAATCAAAGTCTCTTTCGGATGTTTATTGTAAAAAGCGACCGCTTCTTTTACCGCATCGGCAAGCGCAAGTGTATCAGCAATCGAAGAACGCGCATCGTTGGCATGGCATGCCCAGTCTATTTTTCCGCCTTCAACCATCATGAAGAAACCCGTTTTATTATCGAGCACATCGATTCCTTTTTTGACGTAATCGCGGAGCGCCCACTCTCCGTTGCTGCGGTCTTCGTCGTAGTTCATTGCGTTCTCATCCGCAAGTGTTTCTGCAACGACAATCGCCTTGTCGCCGTTTTTGAGAGCCGCTGCGTCTTTCTGTGAAAATGCAACCTTATAGCCTGCCTGTTTTGCCAGATCATAGATGCTTGCCTTGTCGTTGTTTTTATCCTGCGGTTCCATGAGTGCACCACCGGCAAAATAATCGAAATTGCTTGCCACAAGCTCAAGTCCTATCGGATAGTTGCTCTTGCGGCTTGCCTGATGAGCGTACATGGCCGCAGGAGTCGCGTGGTTCAGATTGACTGTGCTCAGAACGCCGATTTTCCATCCCTTCTGTTTTTTGAGCTGTTCCGCAATCGTGCTGTATTTTATTTTTTTTGTGATGTCGACATTGATTGAACTTGAATGTGTCTTTTTTCCGGTCAGTATCGATGTGGCGGTAGATGCGGAATCAGGCGCGAATGAAGTTGCATCGTATGTCTGTGCACTTCCTGCTACCGGAAATTCCATAAAACTCAGAACACCGCCGACAGGGGAATCGGCCGGGTTTGTAGAATTTTTCACCGTATCAACAATACCGGCTGCATCTTTTCCCGAGTAATAAGCTGCAGACTGAACCTGCGGATAACTCATTCCGTCTCCAATAAACAGGAATACATACTTCGGCGTCCCTTTTCCGTCAGGGAGTCTTGCAAATTCCTGGGCATGAACGGGAGCCGCAGTAAAAAATAATATAGCCAGTATAAAAGCTGCCGCTAATTTGAAACAGTTTCGTATTGTTTCAGTTTCATTTCGTGTAGAATCATCTTTTTCTGTAGTCATTCTAACCTCCAATTGTGCGCAGTATAGACGGCATATGTTAGCACTGCGTCAGACAATTATGAAAAATATGTTTATTTGGAGAGAGAGACCCCCTCTACTTTCAAAGCGGTGTTTCTCTCTCTCCAAACCTCTTACTTTTCCCAGCATGACCAGGGGAACACCCCCTGGACCCCGTTTTTCTGTTCTCATAAACGTCGTTTATTATTTCATGCTTGTCAGGTAGTGCAGAAAGGTACCGATTGGCAGCAGCGTATACCGAAAAACAGTCCGCGGAACCTGAAATAATTACGCGTGCGACTCTCGCCTATTCTGGCGAGCCGGAGCACAGCGGAATTATTTCAGGTGGGAGCAGACTGTTTTTCGGTATAAAGGCAATATAATCAGTTTTTTTGCGAATCTATAACGTACGTATAATAAACGTATGTTTTTCCTATATTGAGCACAACTATAAATCGCGGTACAATTCCAAAAATACAGAAGACACAGTATGAATTTTAAAATAAGCAGTAATCGTATACGGCGCGTATGCAGCGCAATGGCAGAAACGAATCTGGACGGACTCATCATCAGCGATCCCCAAAGCATCTGGTACCTGTCAGGTATCTGGAACGAGCCATATGAACGAATGTATGTACTGTATTTGGAACGAAACGGAACAGGTAAACTTTTTGTCAACAAACTATTTAACGTACCCGCATCGGATTTTAAGGAATTCTGGATATCAGACAGCGACAATGCCGTACAAATACTTGCTGGGAACATAACAAAAACCGGTACAGTGGGAATAGACAAAAACTGGCCTGCACGTTTTCTTGTTCCTCTCATGCAGTACAATCCCGGCGTCCGATACATTCTCGGGTCGGACTGCATAGATGACGTGCGTGCGTGCAAAGACAGTAAAGAACAGATTCTTATGAAAGAAGCCTCCCGCATAAACGACATATGCATAGAAAAAAGTTTCTCATTCATCAAACAGGGAATCACTGAAAAAGAAACTGCACAATATATAGAAGCCCTGTTCAGGGCAGAGGGAGCTGAATCTCCCTCTTTTGAAACAATCGTATCGTTTGGTGCAAACGCCGCAGACCCGCATCATTCGCCGGACTCTACAGTCATACATGACGGAGACTGTGTATTAATCGATATGGGCTGCAGGAAAAATCACTATTGTTCCGATATGACGCGGACAAACTTTTTCAGATACGCACCTGAAAAATACGCAGAAATACACGATATAGTCCGCTGCGCAAATGAAAAAGCAGAAAGCATCATCCGTCCGGGTATACCGCTCTGTGATATTGACGCCGCAGCCCGAGGTATTATTTCAGCCGCAGGATACGGAGATTATTTTACACACCGGCTGGGGCATTTTATCGGGCAGTCCGACCACGAGCAGGGAGATGTCAGTTCATCAAATGTTTCTCCTGCAAAAGAAGGTATGATATTTTCGATTGAACCGGGCATTTATCTGCCAGGAAAATTCGGCGTACGCGTGGAAGATCTTGCACTTGTAACAAAAAACGGATGTGAAATACTCAATACTGTTGATAAACACTGGAATATCATCGGACAATAAAATTCCCCGGAAATCTGACTCCGGCTGGATGGAATGGGTTTGTATATATCCGTTCCTTCTCAAAATAGAACTGCTATATTCTGATACTATCGATAACTGTTAAAATCGCATTAACAGTTTGCGGCGGCATATGTTCAAGCTTTTCAATCAATGATAAGTACCGGGACAGAAGTTTCTGCTTCTGGTGAATATCGGAAATATCCTGTTTGGAAACAGCCGAATTGTCACTTTCAAGGAGATTTTCGAGAGGCACTTCAAGCACCTTTGAAATGCGCAAAGCCAGATCAGCCGCAGGCATTCCATTCCTTTTCAGCCCCGTAGAGATTGTATTGACAGAAAAATGAGCCGCTACAGCCAGTTCTTTCCTGCTAATACCTTTGTATTTACATTCCTGTTCAACCTTTTGCCAAAAGCTCATAAGATATCAATATCACAACTGCGATATTAATGTCTTTGTTATGTGCTTATTGCGTTTTTATTTTATTGTAGTATACTGTAAATATCACAGTTGCAATATAAAAAGCAGACAAAAACAAACAGTTGTGAAAAATATGCTGCCTGTTTCACTACACTCTAATATTGCGCATAAATAAATTTTCATTTTACTAAAGGTAAATGTAATGATTAAAAACAAGCCTTCCCGTTCCGGAAATTCAAAGCAAAGTCGTCTTGTCCGTTTTTTTGTCCTCACTCTTGGTCTTGTCATCAGCGGGCTCAATGTCATGCAGGTTCTTATTGTTTCGCAGAAAACAAAAAACTCTGTTGAGCAAAGCTATATAGAAGACTGTGAACAAATTACAGCTGCATATTCGCTTGCACTTACAAACAGGATGGGTGAATATATGAACGAGCTTGACAGATATGTTACTGCAAGCGTCGTAGAAACGAAGGATGAAACACAGATTGTACAGTGGATCAGAACCCATACAAATATCCGCGGCAAGGACTTTGATTACATATTCTTCTGCGGGACAGACGGGATTGCATATACCGATACAGGCACAACGGAAGAAATCTCGGAAAAGACATATTTCAAAGCAATCATGGAGGAAGGAAAAGACGAATACATCGACAATCCTGCCACATCAAAGACAACAGGAATGCCTATTATTCATATTGCGCATGCTGTAATAGTCGGAGGCCAGAGAATCGGCTTTTTCGCCGGAGTCGTACCGCTGACAACCATACAGGAAACGATACGCAATATAAAACTCGGAGACACAGGATATGCGTGGCTGCTTGCAGGTGACGGAACCGTTATTGCACATCAGGATGCCTCTCTTTCCATGAAAAAAAATTTTCTCACAGATCTTGGCGAAGAACATGCAGATTTGACGGAACTCGCAAAGCACATGACGGCAGGCAAAACCGATACAGCATGGGTAAACGATTTGAACGGCAGCAAAGTCTGCGTTGTATACATTCCGGTAGTGAATACTCCCTGGAGTTTTGCATTCGCCGTTTCGCAGGATCAGGTACATAGAACTGCAAATGAACTAAGCCGGACAATGATTATAACAGCAACCTTAATTCTCTTTATCCTGCTCCTTATAAGCGGAATAATCATATACCGCGCACTAAAGCCCCTTGAAATTGTCAAGAATACAGTAATGGATATTGCATCGGGTAATGCCGATTTGACCAGACGTATAGAAGTTAAATCAAATAACGAAATAGGTGCCGTTGTACAGGGATTTAACAAATTCTCTGAAAAAATGCAGACTATTATTACAGAACTCAAGAACTCAAAAGATCAGCTTGCAACAATAGGCGAAGATCTTCATGCCGATACGCAGGAAACTGCTACGGCAATTACGCAGATACTGTCGGATATCGAGACTGTAAGCGGACATATCACGAATCAGTCTTCAGGAGTTGAAGAAACAGCTGGTGCCGTAAATGAAATTGCATCGAATATTGCTTCGCTCGAACGGATGATAGAATCGCAGGCTTCTGGAGTAACAGAAGCATCTGCAGCCGTTGAAGAAATGATAGGCAATATCAATGCCGTCAATACAACTGTGGAAAAAATGGCAGGTTCCTTTGCGGTGCTGGAACAAAATGCGATGGACGGAGCAAAAAAACAGATAGACGTAAACGAACGCATCGAACAGATAGAAAAAGAATCGGAAATGCTGCAGGAAGCGAATACCGCAATAGCCGACATAGCAACGCAGACGAATCTTCTTGCGATGAATGCCGCCATAGAAGCAGCACATGCAGGCGAAGCAGGGAAAGGATTCAGCGTTGTCTCGGATGAAATCCGCAAGTTGTCGGAAACATCTTCCGTACAGTCAAAAACAATAGGAACGCAGCTTAACAAAATAAAAGAATCCATCAACAGCGTTGTTCAGGCATCAGAGGAATCAAGCAAGGCATTCAATGCCCTTACTCAGGGAATAAGGAGTACGGATGAACTTGTGCGGCAGATAAAAAATGCAATGGAAGAACAGAAAGAAGGATCAAAACAGATTACGGAGACACTCCATTCGATGAACGACAGCACAACAGAAGTACGTACAGCATCATCGGAAATGTCAGAGGGAAACAAAGCGATACTTGAGGAAGTAAAGAGCCTCCAGGAAGCAACGACAGGCATGAAAGACAGCATGACAGAAATGAGCCTCGGTGCAAAAAAAATTAACGAAACGGGAAAAGCCCTTATGGATGTTGCAAGCAGAGTTAAAACCTCTATAGAAAACATCGGAGAACAAGTTGATCAGTTTAAAGTCTAGAAACTGAAAAAAACGGAGAACAGTATGTTTGACAACAATGATTACTACACGTTCCTCGAATCAGTTTCAAGTGCGGTTGTCGTATTAGAACCTGTCTGTAATGACGACGGAGTTATTTCCGATCTCCGTATAGACTACATGAATCGTTCATACAGAGATTTGTTCCGCGGAATAGTAAAAAAGGGACAGACTATCAGCGAACTTTCCCATTTAGCTGTCTCGGATATAAACTGGTTAACAGTCGGTACCGGCACGATTATAAACGACAAGGTTTTTACTGCATCTTATTATTCGCCGATTGCACAAACATATTTCTACATGACAGCCCGCGGCGCAGCTCCCGCCGGCGGGCAAAGATTCTGTATACTCACGCTGACAGATCTTGCTGCGATTAAACCTGACTGCACAAAGCCTGAATGCCGCGGACTTCATGAGCAGCTGCTTCATAAAACGGTACTCAGAAAGCGGTTGCAGCAGGCGACGGGAGCACTGAATTTTGAACTGCATTTCCAGCCCCAGTTCACAATAAAAGAAAACAAATTACGCGGATTTGAAGCACTGCTGCGCTGGTCAGACGATCAGCTCGGGCAGGTTCCACCGAAAGAATTTATTCCGGCAGCAGAAGAAAGTCATGCGATTATAGACCTCGGATACTGGGTGCTGGAAACCGCAGTGCGGACACTAAAACAGTGGCAGGAATATTATTCCTTCGACGGTATTATGTCGGTGAACGTGTCACCGGTACAGCTGACAGAAAGTGGTTTTTCAGAGAAGCTGTTCAGCCTTTTGCAGTCGTATGATATCAGACCTGCCAGCCTTGAACTCGAAGTAACCGAGAGTATACTCATAAATAATATGGAAGAAATCGTACAGCTGCTGAATAAGATACGGCAAAAAGGTATACTCATTTCCCTCGACGATTTCGGAACAGGATACTCATCGTTTCTGTATCTGCAGCGGTTGCCTGTTACGACTATCAAAATAGACAAATCGTTTATTTCAAACCTCGTATCGGAAAACAGTAAAGATGCAGTTATCGCTGATTCAATCATCTCGCTTGCGTCTAAGCTTGGGCTTGAAACTATTGCGGAAGGGGTGGAAGACGAATCTCAGCTTGCAATACTCAAAGATATGAACTGCACGACAGTTCAGGGATTTCTGTACGGAAAACCGATGGCTGACAAAGAATGTGCAGTGCTGCTTAATGCATATAAAAATTAAAATGTCAAGTAGTTTTCGATAAAATGAAGTATTTCTCCCGTCATAAAAAATCTGTGTTATTGCCCCTTATGATATTTATTTTTTTATAAAAATTAGTTACAGTCATCTGATATATATGAAGTAAAAAATATTCCCGCATATCAGGGAATACAGGCTGATATGTTGTCAGGAGACCCGCTTATGGTTTTTATGAAAAATGCGAAAATCCGCACGAAATTGTTAATGCTTTTTTTATTGTTTTTTACCGGCATGATCCTCTATGCATTCTTTTCTTTTAAAACTATCAACGCCGTAAAAATTACAGGTACTACTTACAATGACATCATCAGAAACAAAGATCTCGTCGCGGACATTCTTCCTCCTCCGTCCTATATAATAGAATCGTACCTGACTGTGTATCAACTTTCAGAGGAAAGAAACGTCAACAAACAGAACGAACTGGAAAACTATCTTCAGAGTCTTGAAAAAGATTATATGACCCGCCACGCATTCTGGGAAAAAGAACTGCCGGAAGGAGATATGCGGACAGATATGCTCTCGGGGGCGTATGATCCTGCTGTAGAATTTTACCGTATCGCCGACACGGAATTTATTCCGGCGGTGAAGAATGGCGATTATGAAAAAGCTTCCGGGCTGCTCCGCGGACCGCTTGAAGAAGCATACAGGACACACCGGCTGTATATAAACAGAATCGTATCGCAGGCAAATACCCAAAGCACAATCATCGAACACCAGACAGAAAGCATTCTGAAACAGGCAAGTATTCAGATGCTCGGATTGTTTATTATTATTATTATAATCTCTTCGCTGTTTATATTCATGATTAATATGTCGATCTCCGGAACAGCCGAAAAAATGCTTGTCCGCTTTCAGGATATTGCAGAAGGTGAAGGAGATTTAACTAAGCGGATCGATGTCACCGGAAAAGATGAAATCGGGCGGATGGGTTTATATCTGAATAAAACAATGGAAAAGATAGCTTCACTGATCAGGTCCGTAAAAAGCGAGACAAAAGCGCTCAGCGACATAGGACAAAAACTCTCCGCAAACACGACAGAAACAGCGGGTTCACTCAATCAGATAACAGCGACAATAACAAACATAAACTATCAGAACAGCACCCATACGGCCCGTATTCAGGAAATGCAGAAGACTCTTTCCGGTATGACAAGCCAGATTGCAAATTTAAACACATACATTGAAACGCAGTCCGCTGATGTAACGGAATCATCTGCTTCAATAGAGGAGATGGTCGGAAATATAAAATCGGTCTCCGATATTGTGCAGAAAAACACAACTTCCATGAAGGAACTTATAGAAGCATCGGAAACGGGAAAAAGTGAAATCGATCAAATCATTCCGTTAATTCAGTCGATGGTTACAAATTCAGAAAATCTGATAGAAGCAGGAAACGTCATTCAGAATATTGCAGACCAGACAAATCTGCTTGCAATGAACGCAGCCATTGAAGCAGCCCACGCAGGAGAAGCGGGCAGAGGATTCGCTGTTGTAGCTGATGAAATCCGCAAACTTTCGGAAGACTCCGGCACGCAGGGAAAACATATCTCGGAGGCACTCCTGGAACTGAAGGATATCACCGATTCTATTTCAAAATCTTCTGCAGCTGTCTTTTCCCAGTTTGACACAGTGTTCAATAAGACGCAGGTTGTAAAAGATCAGAATACGGTCATCAGAGATGCAATGCTTGAACAGACGGAAGGCGGCACGACGCTGCTGTCCGCAATAAAGGAAATAAACGAAATCACATACGAAGTAAAAAACAGTTCATCCCAGCTTCTTGCAGGTACTGAAAAAACGCTGTCGGCAATACAGGAACTGGCCGACACAGGTACAAACATCATGACAAGCATGTCAGAAATGTCTTCAGGCGTGGGCGAAGTCAACAGGGCCGTCAGGGAAATATCGGATATGAGCATGCAGAACAGCGACAGCATTACGTCCCTGTCGGCAGAAATGGAAAAATTTAAAATCTGAAAAGAGCATCTACTTGAGACACACATCAACCTCAAACGGGCCGAACTGCGTCACAAACGGGATTGCTACCACAGGATAGCTCTGAGGCCACGAAATGATATGATCCATTCCCGTTATAACGACAGGAGGAGTAATATCAATATTCTTATGGGTAATAGCCGACGCTGCATTTCCTCCAATAATATTCGTAAACTCACTGACAAGATGATGCGACATTTCGTCTTTTTCTTCAGGGGTATTTACCTGTACACCTGAAATTTCAAGCATTTTACCTGCAAGGACTGTATGAAGCCGGAAAGCTATTATTCCGCTGTAATCACCGGTCAGCCCGAGGATTCCTGAAATCTCCCAGTGGCGGTTTGCCAGTACGTCAAGGAGATATGGTGCTTTGTGTTCCGGAGTCAGATTAAACATACTTTTAAATGCATTTTCACACGCTGTAAGAAACGGATTGACTACTGTTACATCCATGAAGGCCCCCTTCTCCTCTTAAGTATAGACAAGAATGCCGGCTTATGCAAATACAGAATCATCAGTCCTGGCAGCATGGCTTATGTCCATTTTCCGGTAGAAATCAGGAGTTACGCCGAATTCTTTCCGGAAACAGGAAATATAATGGGACTGGGAAGAAAACGAAAGCGTGTTGCTGATTTCCGTACTGTCCAGGCCCTGCAAAAGCATATCTTTCGACGCTTTCAGTTTTTCCCTGAGAATAAACGAATGAATACTCCATCCCGTCTCTTTTTTAAACAGTATAGAAAGATATTCGGGCGACACCTGAGCAGACCGGGCAATATCCGCAAGCATCAGTTTTTCATGCAGATGAACATGAATGTAATGAAGACTTGTCCTTACATAAGTTGAACAGGCATTTTTTTGTTTAGCGTCATGAACTGCCTGCGTCAGTTCAACAGCCTTTTCTTTCAGATATTCGACGCATTCATCAGCACTTCCGGTCCTGTCCACGTGCCTGATATATTTGTCGCTTACATTATATGCATCGGTCTCGTCCATTCCGCCTAATATTGCATAATGGATTGCTATGGAAATACACGCAACTGCCCAGTATCTGAACTGGCGGACTTCGTTTGGAGAAAGATGACCGACGACTAAGCCGCTGCGTATATAGTTATCGATGTCGGGAATAATCTGATCAACATTGCCGTCGCGGATTGCCTGATACAGCACATACTCGTACCGGAAAGACGTATGTGTTTTTCCCGTTTCGCGTTCTTCATAAATTGAATTGTCCGATGCAGGTAATATTTCCATATGATTGTTCCGGTATACATAAGTATAACACATTTTTGATATCTGCATTAATTTTTTGATATTCACCGTACTTTTTCTGTGTTAGCCTTATACCATGGAACTTTCACCGGATGATAAAATACTCCTGTTAACAGGAAAAGGACTCTGGCATACAAACGACTGCGGTAAAAAACTTCCGTCTATGCTTCTCTCTGACGGGCCGCACGGACTCCGCAGGCAGGAAGAAAATGAACTGGAGAATAATGCCAGTTATCCCGCCACCTGCTTTCCGCCGGCATGTACTGTTGCGTCAAGCTGGGACACTGACGCGGCAGCAGAGCTTGCATCAGCACTTGCAGACGAAGCGCTGGCTGAGCACGTTTCCGTCGTTCTGGGGCCGGGTGTGAATATAAAACGCTCTCCGTTGTGCGGGCGGAATTTCGAATACTTTTCGGAAGATCCTTTTCTGAGTGGAAAACTTGCCGCTTCTTATATCAGGGCACTGCAGAAAAAAGGTGTTGCCGCCTCACTCAAACATTTTGCGGGAAATAATCAGGAAACACGCCGGCAGACGTCAAACAGCCAGATAGACGAACGGGCGCTGCGAGAAATATATCTTGCCGCATTCGAGACTGCCGTAAAAGAAGGAAAGCCGGCGACTGTTATGGCATCGTACAACAGGCTTAACGGCACGTACGCCTGCGAAAACAAAACGCTGCTTACCGGCATACTCAGAAACGAATGGGGATTTGACGGCGTGGTTATTTCAGACTGGGGGGCGTGTACAGATCTTCCTGCCTGTATTCAGGCAGGAATGGATCTTGAAATGCCGGGCAGTGGCAGCATCCACACAACCCGACTAATGCAGGCTGTAAAGCAGGGAACTATTTCTGAGGCCGACATAGACAAAGCCGCCTCCAGAATAGAAAAGCTTGTACAAACGTATGCCGTACCCGGGGAAAAGCTGCATGAAACGGGTATTTCTCCCGCTCTTTTTGAAAAAAATCACCTGACTGCAAAAGATATTGCCTGCAGATCGGCCGTCCTTCTGCAGAACGACGGTATGCTTCCCCTGAAACAGGGACAGGATGTCCTTGTAATCGGCAGTCTTGCAGAACGCATGCGCTTTCAGGGCGGAGGCAGCAGCCACATTCATACGGCGGCAACCAAAAACGCCGTCGAAGCACTTGCAGACTGCGGAATGCATGTCCGGTATGCAGGAGGATATACATCCGTAACCTGTAAGCAGATAACCGATACCGCTCTTGCAGAACAGGCAGTTGCAGCCGCACGCGAAGCAGCAGCAGAACATATGCCCATTCTCTTTTTCGGCGGGCTGACCGACAGCATTGAAGGAGAAGGTTTTGACCGCAGAACGCTCTCCCTGCCGGAAAACCAGCTCACCCTCTTCAATGCTGTTCAGAAAGCAAATCCGGACATAGCTTTTATTTCATTCAGCGGTTCACCGTTTGAAATGCCGTTTGCAGACAAAACGAGGGCCATCCTTCAGATGTACCTTCCGGGACAGGCTGCAGGAGAAGCATGCGCTGCGCTCATTACAGGCAGAGTCAATCCCAGCGGAAAGCTTGCGGAAACATTTCCGTTTTCCGTGGACGACGTACCGTGCAGAGACTGGTTCGGCAAAAATACTGATGATGTTGAATACAGGGAAAGTATATTCACCGGATACCGCTATTACGACACGTTCAAAATTCCTGTGCTCTTCCCTTTCGGCCACGGGTTGTCGTACACGACGTTCTCATATTCCAGCCTGCATCTGAGCACGCAGGTTTTCACAGGCGGAACGCTCACCGTAAGCTTCACCGTAAAAAATACGGGAACTGTTACAGGCGCCGAAACCGTACAGCTGTACGTGCAGAATCCTCCGTGCAGCTGCCTCAGGACGAAAAGGGAGCTCCGGGCGTTCGCAAAAGTGTACCTGGAACCGGGAGCGCAGCGGCAGATTGATTTGACGCTCGACGAAAGAAGCTTTTCCCTGTATGACAAAAAAGAACGGGAGTTCATCATGCCGTCCGGTACGTACACAATACTTGCCGCCGCATCGATTGCAGACTGCAGGCTGAAAGCGGAACTAACCGTAAAGGGTACAGAATACGAGTGCGACGACAGAGCCGCACTCAGCTGCTACTTCAGGCGGGACGGGTCTCATCTTGAAGTTACTGAAGAGCAGTTCCGCATCCTGTACGGCAGGGAAACGAGTTCGTTTGATGTTTTGAAAAAAGGAACGTTCACCGTACAGAATTCGCTTCAGCAGCTCGCAGAATATTCACATCTCGCAGGAATCGTAAAATGGGCCGCTGTACACGGTGTCTATCTGATGTTCAGGAAAAGACGCCGTGACGATCCCGAAGTCCTCATGATGATCAGCGGTATTCTGGAGGGAACTGTCGACAGTGTCGTCTGTCAGAGCAAAGGAATTGTCCCGTACCGGATTGCAGAGGCCGTCGTCCTTTCTGCAAACGGCCATCCATTTAAGGCATTCAAAAAATTAGTGTGGAGGTAACACATGAATACAAAACAAATTGATTCCAGGACAAAATGGTCGTACTGTGTAGGCGCAACCGGACGGGATATGGCATATACGCTCGTCAGCCTGTACCTCATTACCTATATTCAGTATACGATGAAACTTACCGTAGCGCAGTTCAGCGTCATATCAGGCTGCGTCGTACTGTGCCTTATATGGGACGCGGTAAACGATCCGCTTATGGGAATTATTATTGAGAACTGCCATTTCAAAGCCGGTAAATTCAAACCGTGGATATTCACCGGTGTGCTGCTCAACGCAGTTATCATCGTACTGCTTTTCTCCCTCCGTCCGCAGGGATGGGCATTCGTCGCATTCTTCGGTGTAAGTTACCTGTTGTGGGGAATGACGTACACAATGAACGATATTGCCTACTGGGGAATGCTGCCGAGTCTGAGCAGCGACCCGCAGACCAGAAATTCGCTTGTTACACTCATGAGCATTTTTATCTGCATCGGACAGTTCAGCGTGGCAGGCATACTGCCGGCACTTGTCGCAGGCAACGCAGTACGTACATACCGGTATGCAGCACTTATAGTTGCATCCTGTTTCATTGCGTTCCAGATGCTCACCTGTTTCGGAGTACGCGAACGGCCGGTCTGTACAACTTCCGAAAAGCTGTCGCTGCGTAAAATGTTCGGAATTTTCAGACGAAACGATCAGCTTATTGTCATAGGGATAAGTGCCCTTCTGTTCAACATCGGAAACATACTGCTTATCATTTTTGCAGTAAATTTTTTCTATTTTGAATTCGGCTATGCGGAAGGAGGAAAACTCGTTTTTATTTTTACGGTCATGTATGGACTTGGAACGCTTGTATCTCAGGCATGTTTCAGCACTATTTCCCGCAGATTCAACAGAAAGACGCTCATCAAAGTATGTATTTCAGTCATTACGGTATGCTACACGCTGCTCCTCCTGTTCGGATATGCAACACCCAAAAATAGTATTCTGCTTAATACAATCGGACTCATCATCTTCTTTTTTCAGGGACTATGGAATCTGATGGTCATAGTCATGCTTAATAATACGATTGAATACGACGAATATAAGTTCCACGAACGCCACGACAGCGTTATTGCAGCAATACGTTCTTTTGCGGTAAAACTTGCAAGCGCCATAAATCAGGGAATAAGTGCCGTCGTTCTCATAATAAGCGGAATTTACACGACAAGCCAGAAAATCTCGCAGCTGGAAATAGAAGCGGGCAAGGGTATTATTTCGGGCAGCACAGTCTTAACACAGGCCGATGCATATATACGCACAGTACTGCCGTATCAGACGCTCCTCCTGCGCATCGGCATGGTACTGTTCCCCCTCCTTGCGTTCTGGGGCTGTTACCTGCTCATCACGGCAAAATACAAAATCGACGAAAAGGAATATATCCGCATAGTCGGAGAAATCGAAAAACGCAGAGAGACGGAACAGCATATTAGATAAAAAATGCCGCTTTGTACTACCTGCAAGGTAAATAAACGTACGTTTATTATTCACGGGACTTCCAGAAAAAATTATTGTCGTGCATTTGTAAAAGGGAATGCTCCCGCAGAAAATAATCCGCTTAAGCTCCAACTTCGCTTCGCTCAGGGTCGCACGCGGGCTTATTTTCTGCTCCGCATTTCCTTTTACACACGATATGCAGTTTTTTTCAAACGTTTCAAAGTAATAAACGACGCCTGTAAGAACGAAAAAGCGAAATCCAGAAAGTTCCGTTATTCTGATTCGAAAAACGTCGTTTATTATTTCATATCCCGGCGGTAGTACAGAAAGGTATCAATTGGCAGCAGTGTATACAGAAAAACAGGGAGCGGAACCTGAAATAATTCCGCGTGCGACTCTCGCCTATTCTGGCGAGCCGGAGCATAGCGTAATTATTTCAGGTGGGAGCGGACTGTTTTTCTGTACAAAGGCAGCATAATCAGATTTTTTTTGTAAGTCTGTAAAATGTGTATAATAAACGTACATTAACCTAATCCAAAATCACCGCCATGGATGGCGGCTTATGCCTTGTCAAACTATCCGTTGAAATTGTACAGTACCACGGAGGTACACAAACAGATGATGGAAGACGGCTTATTCCGGCGCAGTCTGTATATTTTCATGAGCGCGGCAGAAGAAGGCAGTTTTTCGGCAGCCGGACGAAAACTCCGGATGACGCAGGCATCGGTGAGCCAGCAGATAGATAAACTTGAAGACAGCCTCCGTTTCAAACTGTTCGACAGATCTGCATACCGGCCGGTACTGACAGAAGCTGGCAGATACTTTTATGAAAAATGTGCAGGACTGGACAAGCTGTACAGAAATATCGAACAGACAGCCCGCTGTAAAGCCGAATCGTGCATCTGCCTGCTCCGCATCGGTATTACCGGCCCCATTGAACAGAAACATCTGCCCCGTATCATACAAAGCTATCATGATACATTCCCTCAGGTACGCACCGATATACGGCTGTGTACTTTTATGGAAGGTATCGCAGGTCTTGAGCGCAGTGAACTCGACGCAGCATTCGGCCTGACCAACGACTTCAAAAACCGAAAAACGCTTTTGTGTACACACCTCATGCGCAACTCAATTAATGTCGTGTGTTCAAAAAGACACCCGTTTGCAGGCAGAGAAAGTATCGGAGGAAAGGAACTTGCCGGACAGTCTGTCATTTCGCTTTTCGGTTTTTCCGATACGGTCTTTTTCAGCGACTATCTTAAATCATTTGAAAAAGACGGCGTAAAGCCGGACATAGTCAGGGAAGCGGGCAATCTCGAAGAACTTATTCTTGCAGTCAAATTAAATCAGGGAATCGCGCTGCTTGCACCGGAAGTCATACCTGAAGATACTGAATTGTACAGCATTCCGGTCGTCGGTTCTCATCATCATGTCGATTTCTGCATCGGGATCAACAGGGAAAATCAGAAACCGTACCTGCTTCCTTTCGTAAAGCAGGTGCAGATATATTTTGAATCAATGAAATCATAGGAAAAACCTGTAGTCTTTATAAGGAAAAATGGTCTTTTTTTCTCCGGGATACGCCTGTACTTTATAAGTAAGAAAATCACTGGAGGCAGTACATGGCAAAAATTATCGTAACCGGAGTAGACGGCAATTTCGGAGGTTTCGTAGCCCGGAATATCACCAGCCTGACAGGAAAGGAAAATCTTATTTTCACCTGCCCGTTTGAAAAAGGACTTGAACAGTTCAAGGATGCAGGATTCGATGTCCGCACAGCGAATTTCAATCACCGGGAAAATCTTGAAAAAGCGTTTGCCGATGGAGACGTCATGCTGCTGATTTCATCTCCGTTTGTCGGCCCAAAGCGCCAGCAGGCTCACAAAAATGCAGTCGACGCAGCACTTGCAGCAGGCGTAAAAAAAATCGTGTACACGTCACTTGTAAACGCACGCGACCCGGAAAATCCGAGCGTCGAAAAGAAAGACCATGCGTATACGGAAGAATATATCATCAGTACGGGAGCAGATTACATTTTCCTCAGGAATTCCCAGTATGCGGAAGCAATGATTACAAGCTACATGACTGCACAGGACGATGTTATGGTCAGCTGCCAGGGCGACGGTCATATGTCGTACATTTCACGACTGGATTGTGCAAAGGCCGCAATGTACGCACTCACAAAAGACGATCTGCACAAAGCGGTTCTCAACATCAACGGGGCAGAATCACTGACGCTCAAACAGTTTGTCGAATACGGAAACAAGGCAACAGGTAAACATGTCACCGTAAAGGATGTGACCGAAGACGAAGTATATGCATCTTTCGATGCGATAGGTGTACCGCGCACAACCGACGGAACGTTCAAAGACGGTTCTCCGGCACCTTTTTCAAGCGACGGTATGGTAACATTCGCACGGGCAATCAGAGTCGAAAAAATGAGCAGCCACACTGATGACTTCAAAATGCTTACGGGAAGTACTCCGTACACTGTTTCATACATGTTTGAGCATGTAAACGATTTCCAGATTGGTAAACGGAACAGCACAGACAAATAAAACACAGCAGCTTGTACATTTTTTTCGGGTATAAAAACGGCCGGTATAATTTACCGGCCGTTTTTATATCCTGCTGCACAGTTACCATCTGCCGTAATGAATTTTTTCCCCGGTGTTCACCTTTTTTTGAGCCAGCCGCTCTGCATCGCCAGCCGGATATCCAAGTGCAAGAAAACAGGGAATCTCATATTTTTCAGGAATCGACAGGATATTTCTTGCACGTACAACTTCCTCCATAGAAGGAATTCTTGTCACGCCGAATAATCCTTCTGCTGCAGCTGCAATCAGAATGTTTTCAATGCTGCACCATATTGAAGCAAAACAATTCAATGAAGATATGTTACGGGGATGCAGTAAATCTCCCGGTTCATAATAACATGGAAGAAGCAGTACCCCTGCGTTGATTATCATGGAATACTGCTTGGGAATGGCATCAAGATACATTTCTTTCTGCAGAGGTTTATTCAATCCTGATTCGTTTATCATCCTTTCAGCATCATCTTTCGTTAAAGGATTCAGTACGCCTTCAATGATTTTTCTACGCTCTTCCTTTTCTTCCACTACGATATATTCCCAGTTCCGCAGATGATCGTTCGTCGGGGCTGCCATCCCTGCTTCCAGTATTTTTTTTATACTTTCCCTGTCCACAGCTCTCTGTGCAAAATCTCTTATCGTTTTTCTTCTGCCGATTGCTTCATACACATCCATATTTCCTTCTCCTATAAAAACTCCGCGTTAGCGGTACGGCATGGATGCCGTACATCGTAGTTGTGAAAGCAGAGCTTGAACAACTACTGTTGATAAAAATACACGGATGTATTTTTATCATACCTCCTATAAAAACTCCGCGTCAGCGGTACGGCATGGATGCCGTACATCGTAGTTGTGAAATAAGAGTACTACATCTTCCAGAACTGGTCGAGCGGCCCTCTTCCGTACCCGACGGTAAGGCCGGCAGCAATTGCACCTGTTACGTACTGTTTTGCAAGCAGGACGCTTTCTTCAAGCGTATATCCCTGTGCAAGCCTGCATGCAGCAGCGCTCGAAAGCGTGCAGCCCGTACCGTGCGTATTCTTATTCGCGATGCGTACGCCGGGAAAGGTATGTATTCCCCGGCTTTCCGACGCACAGCAGGACAGGAGACGGCCTGACTCGTACAGTACATCGTCGGCGGAATCAGGGCTGTGTCCTCCCTTCACAAGTACCGCGCAGTCTGTACGGGTAAGCGCGTCGTGCAGCACGGCGGCTTCATCAAGATTCGGCGTTATCAGCTCTGCAAGAGGAAAGAGCCTGTCCGTAAGAATGCGCACGGCATCCGTATCAAGCAGCAGACGCCCGCTTGTCGAAACGAGCACGGGATCAAGTACAACATGATGCACATGGTACTGTTCAAGTTTCAGCGCGACAGTTTCCGCAATTTCCGCCGTAGCAAGCATCCCGATTTTTACTGCATCAGGGAAAATATCCGAACAGACGCTGTCAAGCTGGGCGGCTACAACGTCCGGCGGCAGCGGAAAGACAGCCTGTACGCCGAGTGTGTTCTGCGCCGTTACCGCTGTGATAACGCTTTCCGCATACAGCCGGTGTGCGGAAATGGTTTTTATATCAGCCTGAATTCCGGCACCGCCCGAACTGTCGGAACCGGCAATGGTCAGCACACATTTCATCTTCATACCGGTAAATTCCTGAATGAAAAGCACGAACAGGCAGACAGGCCTTGGAGCCGGAGCCAGTCACCGTTATCTACGGTGCTTTCATCATAGACGGCACATACGGGAAACCCTGCAAGTGCGGCTGTCTGTCCGGCATAAAGCGCATCTTCAAAAACGACAGTATGTGCCGTATCCGTTCCCATATACCGCTGTGCCTCAAAATAGATATCAGGCTTGTCCTTCCCGGCTCCGGACTCCGAACAGGTAAGCAGTTTTTTAAAACAGCCGGACAGACCGAGCCGCTTCAGACAGGTTTCCGCACAGCGTCTATCTGTCGATGTTGCAAGCACCATCGGAATTCCGCGGGATGCAAGCGATTCAAGGAATCCGCGGGCACCGTCTTTCAGGCTGAGTGTATGAGCATACTGCTCATATATGTCGTCGTCAATCTTTTCTATTATTGTATCTATTGAATCTGAAATTTTATACGTCTGCTTAAAATATAACGCCGTCTGCTGCATATCGAGAGACTTTGTCCGGTTCCAGATATCCGGCTCAGGTTCAATGTGCTTCGACTCAAGATACAGAATTGCCGCATGTTCCCACATCGGCATTGAATCAAGCAGCGTTCCGTCCATGTCGAATACAGCAGCTTTCATCGACTGCATGACGGCGCGCCGGTTCGTGCTGTCCTTTTCCGCACGCAGACGGGCAGTGCATGCTGCGGTAAAAGATCTGCACACTGGGGTAAGCGCTCGTGCTGCCGCCGTCCTGTCGGGAGCGGCAAACAGTGCAGAAACGACTGCTGCACCGGCAATGCCCGATCCCTTCAGCTGCGCAATATTTTCTTTGTGTATTCCGCCGATTGCAACTACGGGAATTGTAACAGCAGCGCAGATTGCCGCAAGACACTCCATGCCTACGGCAGAGGCATCGTCTTTCGTAGACGTCGGAAATACGGCACCCACGCCGAGGTAATCGGCTCCCGCAGCCTGTGCCCGGAGAGCCTGTCCCACAGACTGGACGGAAACGCCGAGAATCATGTCCTGTCCGATGCGGCGGCGGACTTCCGCCGCTTCTGCGTCACTCTGACCGACGTGTACGCCGTCTGCATGCAGCGCGAGAGCCGCATCCGCATCGTCATCTACAATAAATGGTACGTCATGCGCCCTGCACGTATCTCCCACAGCTTTTCCGATGGAGAGCATATCGCTGCGTGAAACATACTTTTCCCGCAGCTGCAGCATCGTCGTACCTCCGAGAATACATTCCTCTGCAGCCGACGCCAGCAGAGCGGCACCGCACGGATCTTCCGCAGGAAACGGCCGGGGCAGCCACGTACGGTCGGTTACGCCGTACAGGGAGAGCGCGGCAGGCATATCATCTCTCTTCAATTCTGCATCCCTTTGCAAAGGCCTGTGGTGTGAGCAGGTTCATCGCGTCAAGCAGATATGCGCGGAACGTACCGGTACCGGCGCCCTCTGCAGCCGTTTTACTGTATGCAAGCTCGCCGCATAATCCCACAGCGCTCACCGCTGCGGCAACAGCTTCTGCAGGACTGCCGGGATTTGCTCCGCAGAACGCAGCTGCAACGGCACCGAGCATGCAGCCGCTGCCGGTAATCGACTTGAGCATCGGATGGCCGTTCCGGCAGATATACGTTTTTTCTCCGCCGGAAATGATATCGACTGCGCCTGTTACTGCGATGACGGAACCTGTCCGTTCGGCAAGACTGCGCACAAAACCGGCGGCGGCGTCAAGATTTTCTTCGGTTACCGTGTCGGCGGCATCGGCATCGACACCACGTGTTGTCCCGCTGCCCTGCGCAATTGTCTTAATTTCCGACATATTTCCCTTAATGACGGTAAAATGTACTATGTCCATAAGGCGGCTGACCGTTCCGGTACGGAACGGCGATGCGCCCGCACCGGCAGGATCAAGAACAACAGGGTGATGCAGTTCTTCCGCCCTTTTTCCGGCAGACAGCATTGAATCAATAGTACGTGCGTTAAGCGTACCTATGTTGATATACGTCGCGGAACAAATGGAAGTTATATCGGCGGATTCCGCTGCATCGTCGGCCATAATCGGAGATGCCCCGCACGCCAGAAGCATATTCGCCACATCGTTTACCGTCACGTAATTCGTAATGCAGTGAACGAGCGGTCCTGCCTTTCTCACGGCTTCAAAGATGCCGGTCAGTTTTTCGTTTGTCATTATTCGTCAGCTCCCGTACTGCCGGTAAAACCGACCGTCTTCCCCTCTAGTATCATATTCGTCGTACGTACCGCGCACATTTTTCCGCACATCGAACACGTATGGCGGTCTGCAGGCGGTGTGCGTTCAAAATAACTGCGCGCCTTTTCCGGATCGAGCGCACAGCGGAACATTTCATCCCAGTCCATCCGGTGCCGGGCGGCAGCCATTGCGTTGTCCCTGTCAATTGCACCGGGAACGCCTTTCGCAATATCAGCCGCATGCGCCGCTATGAGGCTTGCTGCAATCCCTTCCCGTACGTCATCCACGTCAGGGAGGCACAAATGTTCGGCAGGCGTCACGTAGCACAGAAAATCGGCACCGGCGGCAGCAGCAACCGCGCCGCCTATTGCTGCAGTGATATGGTCATACCCCGGAGCAATATCAGTCACAAGCGGCCCCAGCACGTAAAAGGGCGCACCCTTACATAATCTCTTTTCAATAACAACATTCGCAGCAATTTCATTAAGCGCCATATGGCCGGGGCCTTCAATTATAACCTGCACGCCCTTATCCCACGCGCGCTGCGTGAGCAGACCCAGTTCCGCAAGTTCCGTTATCTGACCTGTGTCGCTTGAATCCGAAAGACATCCCGGCCGAAGCGCGTCGCCGAGCGATATTGTCACGTCGTACTCATGGAGGATGTCGAGCAGTTCGTCATAATATTCGTAAAACGGATTTTCGTTTCCCGTCATTTCCATCCAGGCAAACAAAATGGAACCGCCGCGTGAAACGATATTCATCATCCGTTTTCGCTCCCTGAAAGACGAAACTGTTTTTCTGTTGATTCCGGCGTGAATCGTCATAAAGTCAACGCCCTGTTCCGCATGAACGCGTACGACTTCAAGAAAATCACGAGCTGTAAGTGCGGCTAAATCCTTGTCAAAATAGCCGACCGCATCGTAAACGGGAACTGTCCCTATCATTGCAGTCGATTTTTCAATCAAATCGCGGCGGAACGAATCCGTCTTTCCGTAATTGGAAAGATCCATGATTGCCTCCGCACCGTACTTGAGCGCAGCGGTTACTTTTTCAAATTCCTTTGTATAATCGGACGCATCGCCTGAAATACCGAGATTTACGTTGATTTTTGTACGAAGCCCCTGTCCGACACCTTCCGGGTTCAGCGCTGTATGATTGATATTCGCCGGTATGGCAATAGTTCCCGCCGCAGTCCCTGCACGGACATACTCTGCGGACACATGTTCCTTTTCCGCAACTGCCAGCATTTGACTGGTAATAATCCCCTGAAGTGCAGCTTCCCGCTGCGTTTTCCGGGAATGCGCCGTCACATATTCTTTCATGAAACCTCCCAGCTGCAAGGGAAGGACGAATATCAGGAACGGCCGTAAAAAATAAAAAAGGATTTCCGCAAAAGGAAATCCCCTGTACTGACAATCCGTATCATGTATGGTTCCCTCCGTTGGCATTATCCAAATCAGGTTTTACGGGTCGAAGTTCCGGTACTTCCTCTCAGCCTGCCCGGCGAAAACGCCACAAGCTCCCCTTGTATATAATTATATGTTGCCGTTACAGTATCATACCGGCAGAAATAGTGCAACAGGTACCATTACACTCCGTTCATTTTTCTGCGCAGCCTTCTGTTGATAATTTCCGACAAAATACTGAACGAAAATA
>DCFX01000086.1:641-18528 GCA_002314445.1 Treponema sp. UBA1793 | reverse complement strand
AAATCGCGGAAAATGACCTGCTTTTTTATAAAGGTAAACTGTAATCGATATAGATGTACTGTTGTTCACACGGAGGCATGGTATGGCAACTATTGAAGTATATTTTGACGGAAAAACTTTTGTACCGCTCGAGCCGCATTCTATAAAACCGAATCAAAAAGTTCAAATTACAATCCTCGATGATTTTCTCACCGAGGAAAAGCAGAAACAGATCGAGCTGATGCGCAGCAAAAACAAAGGAAAGAAATAAGGGCATCACAAAAACCTCACTTTACAGAGGTTCCCATAAGTTATTCGCTTATCCACTTCCCTTCAGCTTTCTGCTTTGTGTATACTTTTCTTGCAAGATATACGAACGGTGTGTCCAGAAGGCTGGTAAATACGTAAATCACGTAGCACGCGGCAGTGATTGATAAGAGCGTTTTCATATCATACATTCCCCAGAATGCACCGAAATTGAAAATAAAAATATTAGCTGCCTGCGCTACAAGCGTCGATGCGTTGTTCCTGAGCCATAAATATTTCGTGCTGCTGCCGCTCTTCTTTTTTGTAAAGTTCCACCATTTGTGATACATCCATACATCAAACAGCTCACTTACCGCGTAGCCGGCAAGACTTGCAATCAGAATGCGGGGAGTATGGGCAAACAGCGTTTTTATGCTGCCCATTGCCCAATCGTTCGGAGACGGAGTGTAGAGCACCCACAGTGACGAGAACAGAATGAATGCGCACGACGTCGCGATTCCGATCCACACGGCACGGTCGGCATCTTTTTTGCCGTACAATTCGCTGAGGAAATCCGTTGCAAGAAAACTCGATGCAAACAATGTATTGCCGAGCGTCTGCTCCATACCGAATGCATTTACAAGGATCATGACTTCGACGTTTGCAAGAATTGTACATACTGCCGTCCATGCCATACACCCCGCTTTTCCGAACAAACGGAAAAACAGAAAAAGCCCTCCGAAAGATGCGACGAGGGACACGATGAGAAGTAATTCGTTAGACATACTAACTCCAAAAAAGTGAATTGACCTGGTTTTGTTTTATCAGCATGGTGCCGAAAGGCAGGAAGGACTGCGAACTGCCGGATTTTCATTATATCACAAAAGTAAAAAATGTACAGCAGAAGAATCTGTACGATATATCAAACAGCTGGAAAAGACTCTTGCAAAATAGTACTGCTGATGTTATTATAGATAGTAACATTACTATTAAAAGTAAAACGGGGTACAACAAGTGTCGGAACAAATGATTATGGGCAACCAGGCGATTGCACTCGGTGCACTGCAGGCAGGTATAGGCCTTGCATCAGGGTATCCGGGAACGCCGTCATCGGAAATTATCGAATACGTTGCAAAATACCGGAAAGAAACAGGTGTATACGTTGAATGGTCGGTAAATGAAAAAGCAGCAGTCGAAGTAGCTGCTGGCGCGTCATACGCAGGTGCGCGGGTTCTGGTAACCATGAAGCAGGTGGGACTAAATGTCGCGTCTGATCCGGTTATGTGCCTGTCCTATGTGGGAGTTAAAGGCGGCATGGTCATAGTAGCCGCCGACGACCCGGGGCCGATTTCTTCGCAGACAGAACAGGACACACGTCTTTTTGCACAGTTTTCAAAGCTGCCTGTCTTTGATCCGTCCTCTCCTGAAGAAGCTTATGAGATGATTCAGGATGCATTCGATTACTCAGAAAAATACAACACGCCTGTCATTCTTCGTCCCACGACAAGAGTCGACCACAGCTACGCAAGTATGAACATTCCGACGCTCCCAAAGGCACGTAGAATCGAAGGTTTTGTTAAAGATACAAAAAGATGGGTGATTTTTCCGCGTACGTCATTTCTTAACCACAAACGCGTATTCGACCGCAACGAACACATACTTCCTGACGTTTTTTCGGCAATTAAATACAATTTTATAGAAGGAATGGCAGTACTGGCAGCAGGGAAAAGACTTGGCATTATTACATCGGGAATAAGCTATGCATACGTAAAAGAAGCGCTGTCACTTATCGGTAAAGACGATGCACTTGTTATGAAAGTCGGAACACCCTACCCGTTTCCTGAAAAAAAGGCGCTTGAACTCCTTTCAAAAACAGATGAAATTCTTGCAGTGGAAGAACTTGATCCGGTACTTGAATCAGGGCTGATATCCATCTGCGGTAAATACAAACTGGGAAATACGGTCCGCGGAAAATTAACAGGTGATGTGCAGGAAGCGGGTGAAAACACTGTCGAATCGGTAAAAGCCGCTCTTGTATATTTCTACGGAATCAGAAGCAGCGAAACGGATCAGGCTGCAAATACGCCTGACCTTCCCGTCCGGCCTCCCGTTCTCTGTGCCGGCTGTCCCCACCGGGGTTCTTTCTACGCCGTAAAACAGGCGATGAAAGGAGAAAAAACAGTATACTGTGGTGATATCGGCTGTTATACGCTCGGCAACGCCATGCCGCTCGATATGTGCGACACGTGCCTGTGCATGGGAGCCGATATCACGATGGCGCAGGGTTTTTTCCACGCGGAAAACAACAGAAAATGTTTTTCGTTTATCGGTGACTCGACGTTTTTTGCGTCCGGCCTCACCGGCGTCGTAAACGCAGTATACAATCAGGCTTGTATTACACTGTGCATTCTCGACAATTCCACGACAGCAATGACGGGCCATCAACCGCACCCGGGAACGGGCGTTACGATGATGGGCGACATCGTCAATAAAATAAGCATTGAAAAAATACTTACTGCAATGGGTGTTAATCCCGTTCTTATAGTCGATCCTTTTAATCTTGCAGGCTCGGTTGCCGCGGTAAAAGAGGCGGCAGCTTCGGAAGGCGTAAGTGCCGTCATTTTCAAGTCTCCCTGCATCGCACTTGCACAGAACCCCGGATATACTGTACAGCCAAAACAGGCAGTCGACGAAACAAAGTGCATCGGATGCAGAAAGTGCATAAACGAACTCGGCTGCCCCGCACTCGTATTCAAATCAGCAGAAAAAAAGGCTTTCATAGAACCCTCCCTCTGCACGGGATGCAGCTTGTGTTCACAGGTATGTCCAGTAAGCGCAATAACTGCGGAAAATACGGAGGCTGAAAATGAGTGAATCGGCAGACAAATCAATTCTTATATGCGGCGTCGGCGGTCAGGGAACTGTCCTCGCGGCAAAGCTCATAGCTCAGGCAGCGATTGCAAAGGGAGTGCATGTCCGTTCTGCGGAAACTATCGGCATGGCTCAGCGGGGAGGTTCCGTCGTAAGCCATGTCCGGCTGGGCAGCAACGCACCCTCACCGCTTATTCCGTATGGAGGAGCCGACGTGATAATCGCGTTTGAGCCGTGCGAAGCAGTGCGCAACATCGCCTATCTTAAGGAAGGCGGCGTCATTGCCGTAAGCTGTAAAGCAGTTCAGCCGGTAAGTGCTTCTCTTTCGGGAAAGACATTCGATGCAGAAAGCATGATTACGTTCCTGAAAAAACATGCGGCACGGGTTATGGTGCTCGACACAGATTCCCTTTGTATGCAGCTCGGCTCGGCAAAAGCGGCAAACACACTGCTGCTTGGCGCTGCAGCGTCAAGCAGTATGCTCGGCGTTACGATGGACGACCTGAAGGCTGCGCTCAAAGTACTCGTAAAGCCGGATTTTGCGGCACTAAACGAAAAAGCGCTCGCTATCGGTGCACAAGCGGCAGAACAAACAGCAGTGCCGCACAAATCAGCAATCCTTCCCAGGAGACAGGGTATTAAACATTCCTCATGAAAAAGGGAACAGACATATTCAGCTTTACTTTTTACAGGAGAAACATATGCAGATGAAGGAAACACAGCTTGAGCGGATAAAGGTACAGCTCAAACGCGTCATGCAGGTACAGGACGGATTCTATGCGAAGAAATTTGCAGAAATCGATATAGATTCAATCAAAACTCAGGCAGATTTTGAAAATCTACCGTTCAGCTCGAAGGAAGACCTGCGGTCTGCCTATCCTCTTGGGCTTTCTACAGTGCCGGAAGAAAAAATCGTGCGGATTCATTCGTCGTCAGGAACAACAGGTATGCCTGTCATTATTCCGTACACACAAAAAGACGTTGAAGACTGGGCGACAATGTTTGCACGCTGCTACACGACGGCAGGTATGACGGACAGGGACCGCATTCAGATTACGCCCGGTTACGGATTGTGGACGGCAGGAATCGGCTTCCAGCTTGGCGCTGAAAAGATGGGCGCAATGGCTATCCCCATGGGACCGGGCAACACAGATAAACAGATTCAGATAATGATTGACCTCAAATCGACAGTGCTCGGAGCAACTTCGTCTTATGCCCTGCTACTCGCAGAAGAAATTGAAAAACGAGGCCTCCGCGACAGGATATGTCTTAAGAAAGGAATCATCGGCTCGGAGCGCTGGGGCGACAAAATGCGTCAGCGCATAAAAAATGTATTCAACATTGAGCTGTTTGATATTTACGGCCTTACAGAAGTATACGGGCCGGGAATCGGAATCAACTGTCCCGGAGGGGACGGCATCCATCTCTGGGATGATTTTATATACTGCGAAATCCTCGATCCGCAGACGGGCATTCCAGTACCAGACGGCGAACTCGGGGAAATATGCCTTACTACGCTTGTAAAGGAAGGCGCACCGCTCTTCCGCTTCCGCACGCACGACCTTGCACGGTTCATTCCCGGAACATGTCCGTACTGCGGATTGGAGTATCCCCGGATAAGCGCAATTATGGGACGCTCTGACGATATGGTAAAAGTAAAAGGATGCATTCTTTTCCCAAGTATCATAGAAGAAGTGATTAAAGACGTTCCCGGTACATCGAGCGAATACCGTGCAGAAATAGAACACACGGACGGACGCGACCAGATGACAATTTTTGTCGAAGTTGAAAACGGAGTCGACCGAGCCGAAGCCGCGATTACACTCGCCTATCACTTTAAGGAGCGTACGAATATGACTCCCGCCATAAAAGTAGTAGGCATAGGCGATCTCCCGCGCAGCGAAAAAAAGACAAAAAGGATTATAGACCATCGGTTTGAAAATAAATAAACTAAATGCCGTACAGGATGTACGGCCACTGCGCTGCGAATGCGGGCTCTCAAAATGCCGGCATCTTAAAGCATTCGCTTCGTCAAAAAATGACAAGGATGTCATTTTTTGACGCTCAGTCCTTCTTTATTGCATCAGTGATTTTTTTCTCATTGAAGAAAGACAGAATGATTCCTCCTGAGAGACAAAGAACGGCGGAAATAAGAGCTACCATCCTGTATCCTTTTCCGGTACCCGCGCCAATCGTCGCAAGAGATGTAAAAAGCAGCATGGAAATACTCTGCCCCAGTTTAAAGCAGAATGTGCGTACCGCAAAAAACATTCCCTGCCGGCTTTCGCCTGTACGCTTTGCATCGTATTCTGCTACGTCGGCAACCATTGCCTGAGGAAGAATACCGAATATCGCCATGGGAAGGGAACCGGCTATTACGACAAGCATACCCTGCACAAGCGGAGGAATGCCGAGCGCCTTTCCCGTCACAGCTGTAAATGAAAACACAATCATAAACAAAATGAACGCAGACATTACCATTTTCTTTTTACCAAACCGGCGCGTCACATAATTAATCGGAACATAGAAAACGAGAGACATCGCCGTCATACCGATGAACATCGGCGTAAACATATTTTCACCAAGCCCCATAAGGACAGTGATAAAGAACGGGAGTCCCGTTTGGAACATTGTAAGTCCTATCCAGTAAAGGATGTCAGACCCCACGAAAATACGGAATTCATTGTTTTTAAATGTTGTCTTGAATGACTCAAAAGCGCTGCTCTGAACAGGCTGTACATCGACATATTCTTTTTCTTTAATAAAAAGTACAGGAAAGAAAAGGCAGACGACTGCAATACATGCAAGAATTGTAAATGCAAGCCGCATTGCAGGTATACGGCCGACAGACGGTTCAAATACTCCCCACAGTGCAGGTGCCGTATACGCAACGGCCGTTCCCGCAATAAATGTCAGTGAAATTGCAGTAGATGTATCCATACGTTCTTTTTCAGTGTGCCCCAGTTCCGAATACAATGCTGTATACGGTGTGCAGTATGCTGTAATGCACAGATAGTACAAAGATACCATGATGAAAAGCCACACCGCGTTTGCTGCACTTTCCTGTTTAAATGGAGCACAAAATACGAGCACAGTTACAACCGCAAAGGGAATGGCTGACCATCTGAGGAACGGGATGCGCCGTCCCTCTTTTGCCCTGCATTTATCGGAAAATGACGCAAAAAGAGGATCGGTTACAGCGTCAAATATCCGGCCGAACGCCGTAATAAGACCAATAATCGTAAGCACTCCGAATACGACACGTCCCTGAGGAATCAGAGGTATCTGTCCGGCAGAAACAGACGATGCATCCGGCTGATAAAAATATACGAGCCAGCTGCCGACAAGCCCCGAAAGAAGCGCCCATCCGAACTGTCCGACGGCAAACAGCCACATTTTTCCTTTTGTCAGAGTTGTCATTTCATTCCTCTTTGAGAACACTCATTAATACTCTATGCATTGATTTGTTCACTCATAAAAAAATCATTTTGAAGTAATTCAGAGAATTACTAAAATAACAAAAAAGCGCTGATTAAGTCATCGGAATTGAAACCAGCGTTTCCATATCCAGCCTCTCCAGACAACTGATTTTTGTGATTTAGAAAGTAAACCTTATACCGATACTCTGCGTAGCTGTACACGCAGCCAAGCTGATAAGTCCGCCATACGCGTCAACAATAGTCATAACACCTTTGTCGCCTAAATCAGGAGCATATGCAACGACAGGCAGCGCCAGACGGAAGAATAGATTAATACCCGAGCTAAAACGGACTCCGCCGCGGTAATAGAGAGAAAACACATGTCCACCGTTTTTTATGATGCTTTTTATTATTTCAGGATCATTCTGGCTGTCTACGCCCAAAATAGTCATGGCTGTATCCATATACGCCGGCGTAAACCATATATACGATATACCGATGCCATTCTGCCAGCCGGTATCAAAGGGTGATGAAATAAACCCCACTGATCCTCCCGGTGCGTAACCGATTTTTAAATTATCCCAGTCTTTTGTATAACGAACGATGGGACAAAATCCTTCAATTTCCAGATTACCCAATATAAGAGATACCGAAGGCTCAAAACCCAGGGAAGACAGTCTCATGCCGGTAGTTAAACCGATAATTTTACCTTCCGGTGAATGATCCTCTGAAAACACGGGGAAAAGAATCATCGACAATAAAAAAATACTCAAAAGAAATGAATAAACCTTTTTCATAAACTCCTTCTTAACTTATAATTATTATTTTTTCCAGAGTTGTTCCGGATAATACCCTTCTTTGATCTTTTTTGCTACTTCAGCTTTTACGATATCACGATCCTCGGGATATGTCATACCGAACCAGCTTTCCGCAGATGTAAAGAATTTTATGGTTCCTTCTCCGTTTTTCACGATATCGCTGGCAGCTACAGGGAGAAGCGCTTCTGCTTTTTTGTCTGCTGCGTTCTGAGCAATAAAACTTTCCCAGTATTTATAAAAGCGATCAAATGCCGAAAGTCCGAAACCGAACAGGTTCATGCTTACCCACTCTTTTCCGGTGAGTACTTTTTTCTGTCCGTCAATTTCGCTTATTATTTTACCTTCATCATAGTATATCTTAAGATTCTCAACAATAGAATCAAGACAGCCGTCTTTTACCGTACACACACCGCGGGATACGGAACCGCTTTTACTCATCGTATTGCCAAGTACGTAACCAACCATAGCATGTTCGCTGCTGTCGGGATCCATACCAGAAAGATACGATGCCAGGGTTCTGATTGCATCGCGGCCGTAATAGTCGTCAGAATTGATGACAGCAAACGGCGATTTTATTACATCCCTGGCACACAGGACTGCATGAACCGTTCCCCAGGGTTTGACACGTCCTTCAGACTGCTTAATCTGTTCTTCGGAAAGCAGGCTCTCATGCGACTGAAACACATACTGTGCATCAAAATTGCGGGCGACGCGGTCAAAAAGGCGCTCTCTGAAATCTTTTTCTATATCCTTTCTGATAATATACACAACATTGCCGAATCCGCATTTCTTTGCATCATATGCCGCATAATCGAGCAGACATTCGTCATGCAGCCCCACTCCATCAATCTGTTTCACTCCGCCATACCGGCTGCCCATACCGGCTGCAAGAACTAAAAGTGTCGGTTTCATAGTTTTAAACCTCTGAAAGTAATTTCTAAAAAATCAATCTTGTAAAACCATACCACATAACAACGCTTATGTTCAACTGTCTGAACACAACTCCCACAGGAGGTACAGTTAACACCCCTCTGCACGAATAAAGAATCTCGTACAAATAAAAAAGCTGTCCCGGGAATTACTCTTCCGGGACAGCTTTCTGCATGAACCGGAAAAAACAGATTTTTCATTTCCGGCATCGTTTCTGTCGCTTTATTTTGCTTTATTCTTGGTAAGACTTCCCTTGATCGTCAGCACACCGTTATTAACTGCTGAATCAAGCACACCTGTATACGTGTAATCTGCATCAGGAGCTGCAGTATCAGAACTGAAAGTAACTTTCGACCAGTCAATGTCTTTCATGCTGCTTTTGTCGCCGCCGGCCTTTACGAACTCATCCTTGAGGACAAACTTACCCCCGATATTTGCACCGACATCTGCGGTCTGAAAACCAGTCATCAGGTCGATTTTGCCATTGTCGTCGCTCGTAATTTTATATGCCGTCCCACGGTGTATGAATGTGATTGTTACTTTTTTGCCGGCAGCGGATACGGTGAATGCATCGCCTGTGGAAATCGCATACATAGATACAGGATACAGAACGAGAGCCCGCAAACCGGCAGGAACAGCCTGCTTTTTACCTGTTGAGTCAAAGCGTACAATATTGAATTCCGATGTGGACTTTGATTTTGAAGCGCCGGATGCAGTATCAAAACTGTCTTTAATGGATTTTCCGTCAGCAGACCAGTTCAGATAGTTCTTACCGTCATCATTTTGAAAATTGAAGCGAAAATCAATCTTTGCAGTCTGTGCAGAAACAGCAAACACAGAAACAGCAAGTACAGCAGATGCAGCAAGCACCATTTTTATTTTATTCATACAAACCTCCAGGAAACAATTACTCTTCTCCATACTAAAATACCTATATTATTGAAAGGAGTCAAAATATTCTATAGCGATGCGACCGCCGTTTCAAGAGCGAGCTTTATCATATTTGTGAACGTTTTTTCCCGGTCTTCAGCTTTAGTCTCTTCGCCTGTCACGATATGATCGCTGACAGTAAGAATAGCAAGCGCCTTCCTGCTGAATTTTGCGGCAAGCGTATATAATTCGGCTGCTTCCATTTCAATTCCGAGCACTCCGTATTGTGCCCATTTTTTCCAGTTGTTGTTCTCGTCATAGAACAAGTCGCTTGATGCACATTCTCCGACTTTTACATCGATACCGAGATTCACTGCAGTACGATATGCAGTTTCAAGCAGGATAAAATCGGCTGCCGGAGCATAATGAAGGCTGCCGAAACGCTGTGCAACGAGAGAGGAATCTGAACAGGCGGCGTTCACCAGCAGCGTATCGCGCAAGTTCAGCGATTTTTGAATCGCACCGCACGTTCCGACACGTATTGCCCGCTGAACATTATAAAACTGAAACAATTCGTTTACATAAATTGAAAGCGACGGCTGCCCCATGCCCGTTCCCTGCACGGAAACTTTTTTTCCGTGATACAGTCCGGTAAATCCGTACATACCGCGAACTTCGTTATAACATACCGCATTCTCAAGAAAATGATCTGCAATGAATTTAGCCCTTAACGGGTCGCCGGGCAGCAGTACAGCCTCGGCAATTGCGCCATCAGGCGCGTTAATATGTGTACTCATGTATATGATTATAGATACAAACGAATCAAAAAACAACGCATTATAAAATAGGAATGATTCACCAGTACTGTTCTTTTTCTTTAGTTTGGATTATAATGAAATCACTATGGAATTTTTTTTAATACATCTTCCGTGGTTCTGGCTCGGGATTTCGATCATACTGATTATTGTCGAAGTCATCACGACGAAACTTTCTGCAGTCTGGTTCGCAGCAGGAGCTGTGGCTGCATTGTTTTCGTCAATGATACCCGGGCTTACGATTATGTGGCAGATTATCATATTCCTTGCAGCAACCTTTCTCCTATGGATGACGGTGAGAAAAGCCGCAATAAATATGATAAAAAATCACAAATACAGAGATTCCGCTGAAAAGAATTCTCTCATTATGCAGGATGTCACAGCCGTCACGGAAATTACTGAAACAAACGGCGAAGCAAAAGACTGCAACGGCGCGATACATCAGGCACGGAGTGATGACGGAACGACAATTCCCGAAGGAAGCGTGTGCACAGTTACGTCGGAAGACAGGGGAATACTAAAAGTATTTGCCACCCGTAATATCTGATATATTTTCAACCGCAGGAGCAACGCTGCTCCTGCGGTAAACCTCCCAACGCTATCCCTTTACTGCCCCGGCTGCAATCCCTTTTATTATATACTTCTGCAGAGAAAGATAAAAAACTATAATCGGGACTGATGAAATAGTAAGAGAGGCGCACATCGGTCCATATTCTTTCATGAACTGGCCGTTGAATTTCATCTGTGCAAGCTGAATCGTCCCCTGCTTTATTACGATTAACGGAAACAGAAAATCGTTCCAGAGCCAGAGGGCATCTATAACTGCGACTGTCGCGAGGATTGTCTTAATCAGCGGCAGGACTATGCGGAAAAAAATGTAAAATCTTCCAGCTCCGTCAATTGCGGCAGATTCTTCAAGTTCGCGCGGAACACTCTTTATAAAACCGTGAATCATGAATACAGCCGTGGGACATCCCAGTCCCCAGTACATGGGAATGATACCCTGAATGCTCATAAGATGCAGGTCAGAGGCAAGTACGCCGATCGGCACCATAATAATCTGGAAGGGAATAACGAGAGAGAAAGAAAAGAATCCGTAGAGCAGCCAGGAAACTTTTGAATCTGACCTTGCAAGTGCATAGGCACACATCGAACTTGTAAGAAGAATTCCAAGCGTACCGAATAAAGTCACCGCAAATGTGTTGAGGAAGACTTTTGGAAATTCAAGTTCTTTCCATGCCTGCACGTAATTCCCTGAAAAGAAACCGGTCGGAACGCCTGCAGGATTCATGATGATATCGGCATTCGGGCGGAAAGAATTAATAACGACGAATAACATCGGATAAATGAATGCCACGGCAAAAATTATTAAAACGGCAGTCAACACTATAAGGTTCGGATTCATCGGCTTTTTATTCAGTACCGGAACGGCAGATATGTTTTTCATGCTTCAATCTCCTTACGCTTCATTGTAAAAAGCTGGATTCCCGTAATAATAAATATGACGATAAACAATACCATGGCTTTTGCGGTTGCCAGACCGGCCTGTTTCCGTGCAAACGCATCAAAATAAATATCCATAACAAACGGTACTGTTCCGGTTGCATATCCTGTCGGGCCAATCATTGCGTAAATCAAATCGAAACTTTTCAGTGCATTTGCGATGCTTAAAAAGAGCGATATGGTTATAGCAGGATTTATCATCGGCATGGTTATATACTGAAAACGCTGCAGTGCAGATGCACCGTCAATCTTTGCAGCCTCAACTATTTCCGTCGGAATATTCTGAAGCCCTGCAAGATACACAATCATGTAGTAACCGCATCCCTGCCATACTGATACAAGAACAAGCAGCCACGGAGTTTTGTGGGGATCGCTTATCCACTCCTTTATGCCTGTAACAGCCGGAAGAAGCTGAACGAACAGCAGAGACCAGATAAGCGCGACAATAACCATTGAAAGCACGTTCGGCAGGAAAAAAATGGAGCGGAGTATTTTCTGCCCGTGAATACCGATATCAAGCGCAAGTGCAAGGGCAAATGCAAGAACATTTATGCCGATAACTGAGAACAGTGCAAAAAACAGAGTGAACCCGGTTACTCCCATAGTGAACTGTTTTACCACCCATACTTCTGCAAGTGTATTCCGCAGTCTGCCGGCTTTGTACAAAGCTGTCCCCGCAGTTCTTACAGTCTCTGCTGATTCACTGCTGAGCATATTGCCGGTGATAAAAGACTCTTCAACTGACGCGAGGGCATTTTTATCACGGGAGAACGCCGCATTGTTCATGCTGCTGATAAAATCATCAAGCTGGCTTTCATTGACACTGCCTCCGTCAGAAAGCTCACTCATATCATACAACGGCGTCGTTATTTCAAATTCGTCATATGAAGGCGACAGTATATACTGCCTGTTTTCTTTATTAAACACATATGCATCATTAATAATTCTGCGCTCGTCATCTGTCCTGCAGTTTTTAATCACCTCTTTTTCAAACTCATCTTTTTTAATAACGGATGGGAGATCGGATGTGGCAGTATATTTTTCCTGCTTGTATATATGGGGATAAAAGTCGGGATAGACATGTCCTGTAAATACTTTTCTGTAATTATCAAGTCCGACGAATCTGTTCATGGCAGGTTCATACTTAGTCTTTCGGAATATGCGCTCAAGCCGGTGCCGTTCAATTCCGCTTAAAGCAATTCTCTTATATGAATTATCTTCGGAGTCGAAAGTATACAATTTGAGAACATAATCCCTGTCAGACTTTTTTTTAAGTTTCGAAAGTACAAGTGTGTCGAACTGACTCTTTTCCATAATAATCGGCGTCTTCGGCGTAAGCCCATCCCAGTTCGTAAGAGAGATACCGATTCCCTTAATGAAAGGCGTTATAAAAAAAAGCAGATACAGCGCCAGACACGGAATAATGAAAATTGTAAAATAGAAAACGGTCTTTCTTTTAGGCTCTACCATGTTTTGTTTTCCTTGTTGTAAAATTAAATAAACAACCGCGTCGGAGACGCGGGGTATTATACCTTCCGATTGAACTAAAAAACGGTACTGCAGCATACACAAAAATATGCGCTACCGGAAATAAAATAGTTCCGGCAGTTGTACATTTTTACACAGTGTAAGCAGTCGTATTATTTTCTTGCAGCTGCAGCTTTCCACTGAGCATCAACTGTCTTTATAACATCGTCTGAGGAACGGGCTTTCATCATATACTGCTGTGCACCGTTTTTGCAGGCATCCTCGAATACTTCAGACGGATACTGGGAAAAAGCCCAAGGAAGAGAACCTTTTTCAGCAACAGATTTCATCAGATCGGAAAAAGGTCCGCCGAGCGATGAAAAATCACCGCCTTTAAAGGAATTCGTGAGTTTATACTCAGAAACCCAGAGTTTCTGAGCTTTCGGCGTTGACAGCCAGTTAATAAATTTAAGCGCAGCCTTCTGTTTTTCTTTTGAGGACTGTGAAGAAACGCCGAAAGTCGAATCTACATCGGCATACAGTTTGTTCATTTTTGCATCATTATATACAGGGAAAGGAATGAATCCGGCATTGAGTTTCGGGTTAAGCTTTTTCGCATCAACGTAAGCCCAGAGGCCGTTCACCATCATTGCCGACTCCCCTTTTGCGAACGACTGCTGCTGTTCTCCGCCGCCCATTTCTGCCGCGTTGTCATTCATATTAGCGCGATAGAAATCCAGAATTTTGAAAAGTTTCGCCGTATCGACACAGCCGTATGTTGTCTTTCCCGCATTCATATCAGCAATAAATTTATCCGGGCTGATATTTTTTTCCTGCAGAAGCGCCGTATGAATCATCGTGATGAAATGGCCCACTGACCAGTTTTCCTTGAGAAGAGCTGAGAAGGGAACGATTCCGTTTGCCTTGAGCGTTTTGCACGCGAGTTCAAGATCGCGGTATGTTTCAGGAGTTTTAATGTTGTACTTCTTGAAAATATCTTTGTTATAGATAATTCCGATTCCCGCAAAGTCCATCGGAAGTGCATACAGCTTTCCGTTGTACGTAACGGAAGGAAGAGAACTTGCCACTACTTTTGAAAGTGCAGGTTCTTTTGAGAGATCCACAAGATATCCTTTTTCTGCATATTCTTTTACGCGGGAATACGACTGCATCTGCATGATTGCCGGCAGCTCTCCCTGTGCGGCTCGTGCGGACATAGCCGCATCGGCATCGTTCGGGATGATGAGCATATCGATTGAAATATCAGGATTTTCTGACTCGAATGCTTTAACAATATTTTTGAGCCCCTCCTGATTTTCCTGTTTGTAATAGTACATTTCCAGCGATATCCTGCCGGAATCATTCTTCTTTGCATCTTTCGCAAAGACTGTTCCGCACGAAATGAGCGCGAAAACAGCAGCAGCAGCAATAACCTTTTTCATATTTTCCTCCAAAACATATTTTAATCGGCAGATATTCCGTCTGCGTTTCATCCTGATTCTATGTTATGTATGGAAAAAGTATATGTCAAATCATGTGTATGCAGTCCATTCTTTTATCGTATTTACAGGATGCCTATGATACTTTTGGTATATTTGCAGCATGCCGTGATTCATCATAATTGCGGTATTTGAATGGTGTCATACCCTTGTAACGCTTGAACATCTTGATAAAATAGCTGAAATCGTTGAAGCCGCATCCGTACGCAACATCGATAATAGGGTCGTCGGTATTGCGCAGTTTGTCGCATGCGCAGTTCACCCGGTACAAATTCAGATATTCAACCGGCGTATGATGTGTCATTTCGCGGAATACACGGCAGAAATATTTAGGAGAAAGGCCGGCCGTCTCGGCCATCTGTTCAAGTGACAGCGGATTATTATAATTGGTCTGTACCAGATTAAGCACCGCTTTAAGCTGATCGGTACGGAGTTTTCTTCCCGTCGATGATTCCGGCTGTTTTTCAAAATAGCACTTTTTCTGCTTTATAAGCCCCAGGAACTGAAGCAGAAAACCTGTCGTAAAAAGTTCGTATCCGTCAGGTTTGTTCTTCATTATGCTGTAAAGACTGTTCACAGTGGAAAGAAAATCTTTATTTTTTTCATCCGGAGTAATCACAACATCTGTATAAATTTTGCGGTCTATCATTCTGGTGATAAATTCGTCAGGGCTGTAATTCTTGAGTCTGAGCATATCGGGATCAAATACGACTGACTCATATGTACATTTTTCAACATCCTTACCGTCGCCGTGCAGAATGCCGCTCGTAATAAAGCATATATCATCCTGATGCAGTATCTGTTCGCAGTTTCCGATGAATATCGTATAATTGCCCTGTATTATGTGAATCAGCTCAAATTCCAAATGCCAGTGGAGAGGCAGATTATACAGCGGATTCGATGTGTCAATCAGGTAATATTGTATAGGGAAAAAAGCATTTCCCCGCTGAACCGATTCCTGCTTGCGGGAATTTATCATTTCTCGTAACCTCCTCAGAAAGTAACTTTTATTGTACTTTTATTAACTATACCACTAGAAATGTGAAAAAATCAATACTATAATACAGATATGATATATAAATTTTCATTTGGTACAATAGTTGAAACCAATGCTGTCGTCAGGACTATTCAGTCTGATACCGGAGTTCCGCCTGTCGGAACAGTGCTTTCCGCTTCACCCTTTTCATGGAATTATAAAATGGGAAACGAGGATGTTATTTACGGACTCGGCGAAAATATGCGTGGGATGAATAAGAGGGGATTCAGATATGTAAGCTGGTGTTCAGATCAAAGCAATCAAAACGAAACGACCGAATCGCTGTACGGTGCCCACAACTTTATGATTGTCACAGGCAGTAAAACATTCGGTACTTTTTTTGACACATCTTCCCGCATCACGTTTGATGCAGGCTGGACTGAACCCGGCACACTCACCGTTACCGGAAGTAATACGGGTGTCGATTTTTATATTATTACGGCAGATAAGTCGGGGGAATCTCCCCTTGCGAACATAACAAGGCAGTTCCGGAGGCTCATCGGGCTGAGTTATATTCCGCCCCGATGGGCATTCGGTTTTCAGCAGAGCCGATGGGGATACCGTACGGAGGATGATGTCCGAGAAGTCGTTAAAAAATTCAGGGATGCGGAAATTCCGCTCGACGCTGTCTGCCTCGATATTGATTACATGGAGGATTATGAAGACTTTACAGTCGACAAATCAAAGTTTCCAGACATGAAAAAGTTTGCATCAGAATTGAAAGCTGAGGGCGTCCATCTCGTACCGATTATCGATGCAGGCGTAAAAATAAAGAAAGGATACAGCGTATATGAAGAAGGAACCGGACATAATTATTTCTGTACGAAAAAGGATGGTACGCCGTATACAGCAGGCGTATGGCCTGGACGTTCGAATTTCCCTGACTTTCTGGATCCTGAAGTACGCAGCTGGTTCGGTGCAAAATATGAAACACTTACATCGCTTGGCATTGAAGGATTCTGGAACGATATGAACGAACCCGCGATGTTTTATTCGGATGAAAGTCTTGCGGAAACGTTCAAAAAAGTTAAAACGTTTGAAGGTAAAAATCTAGACATCAATTCATTCTTTGACTTTACAAGTCTTGCCGGCAGCACGTTCAACCGTACCGACGATTACGAGCGTTTCTATAATAAAGCGCAGATGAAAGACGGAAGCACAAACATGCTCCGGCATGACATGGTGCACAATCTTTTCGGCGCAAACATGACACGGGCTGCAGCGGAAGGTCTGCGCAAAATTTCACCCGGTAAAAGAATGCTCCTCTATTCACGCGCATCATGCATCGGCGCACACCGTTACGGCGGCATATGGACTGGCGACAATACTTCTTGGTGGGGTCATCTCAAGCAGGAAATCCAGATGCTGCCGGGACTCAACATGTGCGGCTTTCTGTACACAGGAGCCGATATCGGCGGTTTCGGAGCAGATACGACGCGCGACCTGGTGCTGCGATGGACAGAATTCGGAGTCTTTACTCCGCTTATGCGCAATCATTCTGCATGGAATACCTGCCGGCAGGAATGCTATCAATACGAACAGATTGAAGATTTCCGCAGCGTAATGAACCTCCGGTATGCACTCATTCCTTTCATCTACAGTGAATTCGTCAAGGCTTCTCTTTCCGGCGGCATGTATTTTCGTCCGATGTCTTTTGATTATCCTGACGATACGCGGGCTTTTCATGTTGAAGACGAACTGATGCTGGGAGAAAGTCTGCTCATTGCACCTGTATACGAACAGAATGCCATCGGACGCTACGTATATCTTCCCGAAGATATGATTCAGGTAACATGGCAGAACGGTATTGCAGTACAGCAGGACGCCGCGAAAGGAGATCACTACATAAACGTGCCTCTCAACGCCGTTATATTCTTTGTAAGACACGGCTGTCTGGTACCACTGTGCCGACCGGAGTCAAACAGCGGTAAACTCGATACGCAGCATTTCACCTTTCTTGGTGACGGTTCTTCATACGAATTGTATGAAGACGACGGTTACACACGGGAAATTACGCTGAAGGACCATCTGAGAAAAATAACAAAATAAAATATCTTCTGCAGAAATTAACAACGACTATGCAGCAAAGTTTGTACAAATGCCGAACATACTCCTTTTCACAGAGCATGTTCGGCAAAAAATAACAGGGAACTTGATATTCAGGTTCCCGATGGCGTAACGGAATTTGTGTAAAAGGTAATCCCCCGGCTATGCCGGGGTGACTATAAGAGTTTGACAATTCCGGGAGTATAAAAGAATATCTCCTATCAGTGAACCGCTCAAAGTTCGAAAGATAGGAGATAAGATGAAAGACGTGAATAGGTTACCCCATAGTGTATGGGAATGCAAGTACCATATTGTGTGGATACTGAAGTGTCGACGAAAAAAGTTTATGGAGAAGTGTCAAAATATTTGTAAAGGCTATACAGAGCTC
>DCFX01000086.1:0-252 GCA_002314445.1 Treponema sp. UBA1793 | reverse complement strand
TTGACGGTTACGTTCCAAAGGTTAGCAAACAGGCAATTTTTGTTCTTCGCCGTTATGCGTGGTTCAAAAAACAGCCAATGACGGACACGTTGGATCAGTTAATCCTAAACATTGTTCCATCATTGGACTCAAAATCAATACGTTCAGCAGGTAAAGGCGTAACGACGCAATGCGAAGACTGTCCATTCAAAAGGGGGACTGCAACCAACAAAGTACGCAAGTCCCCCAAAGTGAGAAAGTAATTAAACTTTC
>DCFX01000038.1 GCA_002314445.1 Treponema sp. UBA1793 | reverse complement strand
CACAGGGCAACATGTCAAGCGGCGTGGGTGTATCAAAGGACAAACCGACCGTATACGAACTTATAGCGGAACTTGCCCGCCCAGAAGATGCTATCAAACACACGACTGTGGAAAATCTGGATGCAATTACCGCATCAATCGACCTTTCAGGAGCGGCTATAGAACTTGTCGACCAGGAAGGCCGTGAATTCTATCTCAAAAAAGCAATCGCTCCATTACATGAAAAATACGACTATATCCTTATAGATTGTCCTCCGTCGCTCGGCATTCTAACTCTCAACGGCCTTGCTGCGGCAGACGGTGTTCTTGTCCCGATGCAGTGTGAATACTTTGCTCTTGAGGGAATTACGCTGCTTCTTCAGACTGTTAAAAAAGTGCAGCAGGGGATAAATCCTCATCTTGTCATAGGCGGTATCTTTTTTACTATGTACGATTCACGTACGCGTCTTGCACAGGATGTTGTTACTCAGGTAAAATCATATTTCAAGGATGTAGTATTCAATACGATAATTCCCCGCAACGTGCGGCTTTCAGAAGCACCTTCACGGGGGCTTCCGATCTGCAGATACGATCCTGTGTGTGCCGGCGCTGTGAGCTACAAAAAACTTGCAGAAGAGGTAATGCGGCGTGGCTAAAAAAGGCGGACTCGGTATAGGCAGAGGGCTTGATGCACTTATGGGGTCAGCCCAGGCTGCCGAAATCTCTCAAATTGAACACGGGGACGCTTTGTCGAAAGATGCCCTGGCTGCCGCATCGACAAAACTGCCGGAGGGCATAGAAGTTGATGACGACGGCGGGTTGTGGGTTGATCCGGCTCTGCTTCTTCCCAATCCAAAGCAGCCTCGTACCGAATTTGACGCACAGGCGCTCCAGGAACTTTCAGATTCAATTAAAGAGCACGGTGTTGTCCAGCCTATTATCATCGAGTCGGCCGGTGAAAAAAAATTCTATATTATCGCCGGAGAACGCCGTACCCGCGCAGCGAAGATGGCAGGACTTGCAAAAGTGCCTGTCCAGCTCAGACGGTATAACGACCAGAAAAAACTTGAAGTAGCTCTTATTGAAAATATTCAGCGTGCCGATCTTAATCCGATTGAAGAAGCAACGGCGTATTATAACCTTATGCAGATTGGCGACTTGAGCCAGGATGAGGTTGCAAAACGGGTCGGCAAGAAACGTTCGACGGTCGCAAATGCTGTCCGCCTGCTCAAACTGCCGGAAGATATGCAGCGTTCGCTTGTTACCGGCCAGCTTACTGCAGGACATGCACGCGCGCTTCTTTCTGTTGTAAGTCCCGCCGACCAGCGTGTGCTTTTCGGTAAGATTGTCGGCGGCGGGCTGTCTGTGCGTGAATCGGAAGAACTTGCAGGTACGTTCAACAACGGCGGACGTGCAGCAGATACGAAAAAAAAGCTGAAAAAAACAGTAAAAAAAGATCCTGACATTCTTGCGATTGAACAGAAATTCCTTGAGAAGCTTGGTACAAAATGTACGCTCAACGGGTCTATAGAAAGAGGCTCGATTATCATAGATTTTTTCAGCCGTGCCGACCTTGACCGATTGTACAGCCTCATAACCGGCCAGAACTAAAAAAAAACGTATGTTTATTTGGAGAGAGAGAACCCCTCTACTTTCAAAGCGGTGTTTCTCTCTCTCCAAACCACTTACTTTTCCCAGCATGACCAGGGGATACCCCTGGACCCCGTTTTTTCGTTCTTACAAGCGTCGTTTATTATTTCATACCGTTTGAAAAAAAATCTGCATATCGTGTGTAAAAAGAAATGCGGAGCAGAAAACAAGCCCGCGGGCGACCCTGAGCGAAGCGACTCTCACCGTGCGTGAGCACGGATGTATATAAACTTCCTGTAAGAGTGACGGCGAAGCCGTCTTGGTGGAGCTTAAGCGGATTGTTTTCTGCGGGAGCATTTCTTTTTACAAATGCACAATAATTTTTTTTCAAAACTGCAAGGTATAATAACCGTACGTTTTGCTTACACTTTGATTGCACCGAGCACTTTTCCGATTGAGTCGTGGATGACAAGCCTTGCTGCAAGATCACCGGTTGTCGGCGATTTGTTTATAAGCACGAGTTTGCTGCCGTGGTAATAATTTATTAATCCTGCTGCCGGATATACAGTGAGAGATGTGCCGCCTATTATAAGCATGTCTGCATCCCTGATTGCTTCGATTGCGCCTTCAATACATGATTCGTTCAGATTTTCTTCATAAAGTACAACGTCAGGTTTTATAATACCGCCGCATTTTGTACAGTGCGGAATACCGTCGGGACTGTGCGCACTGTCTGCGATGAAGTCTATATCGTACGGTGCATGGCAGGTCATACAATAATTTCTGAGCGTACTGCCGTGCAGTTCGAATATATTTTTACTGCCCGCAGCCTGATGCAGTCCGTCTATGTTCTGCGTGACAATCGCTTTTAGCTTACCGGCTTTTTCCAGTTCTGCAAGTTTGAGATGCGCTGCATTCGGTTTTATTCCTTTTATGATCAGTTTCTCTCTGTAAAACCGGTAAAATTCGCCGGGATTTGCGTCGAAAAAACTTCTGCTGATTATCTGTTCGGGTGGAAATTTCCATTTTTGATTGTACAGACCGTCTACGCTGCGGAAATCGGGAATACCGCTTTCCGTAGAGACTCCCGCACCGCCGAAAAATACGATATTATTGCTGGAATCAATAAGTTTTTGCAGGTCTGTAACGTTATCGCAAAAAGATGTATCATTCATACCTGTTAGTATATACCGCTTTATAAGGAAAATAAATGAATTATTTTTGCGGCTGGTTATGGAATTTGGACAATGTACCGATATTGAAGTAAAGAAATATTTGACAAATCTCTAATATCTGCAATAATTAAAGTATATTCAAATAGTTTGCAAGGAGTGGGCGTCATGCCGATTATTAAAAAGTTGTTCATATTAAGTATGTTACTGTGTTTGTTCTTTCCTGTTACTATATTTGCACACGGTTCGAAGGATGTAGAAGAAAAAGATGTGACGAACCTGGAGAGCTGGCAGGAATCGTTCGATTTAAACGGAAAAAAAGCCGGAAAATACAATATTATGGTAACGGCAACAGACCTTGGAGGAAATCGGGCTGTTGAAGGGCCGTATAATATCTATATTGATCCTAAATCTGATTTACCTGTGTGCGGTATTACGAATCCGCATCAGGATATGCGTGTTTCCGGTAACCTGAATATCGTCGGAACTTGTGTCGACGATGACGGGGTAGATCATGTGGATCTTGTCCTCGACGACGATGAGGCACATCCCGTGCGTGCGTCCGGAAAAGAGTTCTGGTCGTATTACCTTGATACGCGCAGTCTTTCGGAAGGTAAGCATTCCATTAAGGTAGTCGGAACGGATATAAACGGTCTTCAAGGAACGCCTGTATCGCTTACATGGAATCTTGACCGCCGTCAGCCTGTTACCGCAGTTGATAATTACGGAATGGGGACGCTTGTTTCCGGCAGTGTCAAATTCAAGGGAACTATTGCTGACGGTAACGGTATAAAGGCGCTTGCGTATTCCCTTGATAACGGAAAGACATTTACCGATACGAAAATACAGGAAAATAAGAAAGACGGAAACTGGACGTTCGATATCCCGGTAAATACGAAACTATTTGCCGACGGTCCATCCGTCATCTGGTTCAAGGCAGCTGACAATGCAGGCAGCGTGGGAATTTATTCGTTCCTGTATTTTATAGACAATACAAAACCGGACGTCAAAATCGTTCTTCCTGCATTGAAAGAGCCGCAAAACGGAAAATTTTCCGTTGCCGGATATGCAAAAGATATTCTTGGAATAACAAAGCTTTCATGGACGTTCGGCAGCCAGAATGGTGATTTTGCGTTGATTCCCGGCAATCCCTACTGGTCAGTGGAATTCGATACTACCGGTTCTACTGACAAATCCCGCAAATTTACAGTGTCTGCAACTGATCTTGCCGGCAATGTGATTGACGTCTCGCAGGTAATTGATTTGAATCAGGAACTTGATAAACCTGTTGTTACAATCTCTGAGCCCGCTTCTGAAACGACTGTTGATGAAAACAGCGACGTCATTGTGCGGGGTATCGCTGTTGATGACGACGGTGTGAAGTCTGTACGGTACAGTCTTGACGGCGGAGAAGAGCAGTCTCAGGATACGAAAGGCGTATTTTATGCGAGGATTGCCTCCGGGGCGGAGCTTAAAGCCGGAAAACATACTGTAAAAGTGACTGCTGTGGACGTAAACGGTGTTGCAGGAAATCCGGTGATCGTTACGTTTACCGCAGAAGGTGCTGCTCCCGCTTTCAGCAGCCCGAAATTGACTGTGGGTAAAGATATTGCCGATGCACTTAACGGGATTGCAGTTCATCCTGAAGCTGGTGCTTTATTTTCAACTACAGCCTCGTCCGCATGCGGTATAACGCACATTATATGGAAAACAACATGGGGAACTAACGGGAGCGACGTTCATGAACAGACTGTTAAGAATGAATTATCTGTTCCGGTGACCATTCCCATTACACCTGATTTTCCTGAAGGGGTGGTACAGGTTTCTGTAACCGCAGAGGACATATACGGCCGCACGACGGAGCAGCGCACGCTGTTATCCGTTACTGATACAACAATTGTAAAAAGTGACGAACCGCACGTTGTCTTCAGCGACAGCACAATTGATGAGAACGGTGCTGTTCAAATGAATAAGGAATTCCCTCCGAGCGGCTATTTTACAGGCGGAAAGGCGGTCAAAGCCGACATCGTACCTAAAACACCGTTTGCTGTTGCCCAGCTTAACGGCAACAGTATTTCGCTTATTGCAGGCGATGCCACCGGTTCTTCCGTCCCCGTGAAAGTCCGGGTTACGACCGACCAGGGGCTTGCGTACGAATCGCGTGAACTTACATTCAAATCCGATACGGCCATACCGGTCATAACGATTAACGGTTCTGCAGAAGGAGCGGCAGCAGACGGTGCTGCCGGTGCTGTTAAAGTTTCGGGAAACGTATCCTGCGCAACCGGTATTGGTTCATTCGGCTATCGTGTGCTTGCGGCAAATGCTGTCGTTGATGCGACCGGGCTTGTGTCAGGTGTAAAGACTTCCCCTGTTGTACCGGAACTTACGGCTGTTGAGCCCGGTAAAGACGGTTCATTCTCCGTTGATTTTGATGCCTCTTCGTACGGCCCGGGCATGTATGTTCTTGAATTTGTCGCGACGAGTGCAGGGGGAAACGGTGCTGCTGCAGCCGCGTGCGTGCGCAACATGCCTCCCCTTCCTGAAGGCGACGGTAAAAAAGGTATAAAGGCAAAATCTCCTGTTACCGTATGGCTCGACGGTTTTGACGTGTATTATACAGTTGTCTATCAGGGAGACGCCGGACAGAATTTCGGCGTATTCCACAGATACGATATGAAGACCGGTGCGAATCCTCTGTCGGCCGGTACTTCAAAATATACTGCACAGAAAGTACCGGCTCTTGATGCCCACATTGCGCTTGTAAATGACATGCCGTATGTAAGCGGCATGAGCGCTGTTGCCGGTCGTTCCGGCACAAAAGATGCACCCGGGAAAATATCGGTATTTATAGATACAGGTGCGGCAGTTTCATCCGTATCGTACGAGATTACCGGCGGCGACGTTCCCGGCGGAGATGCAAAACAGACGGGAACCGCGAAATTAGTAAAACCGGAAAGCGGCAGCGAACGCTGGACGGCGGAAATTCCGCTTGCAAATCTTCCTGCGCGTATGACTGATATAAAAGTGACGGTACGGGCCGGGCTGCTTACGAAAGAGCTGCGGGGCTCTGTTGCTGTTGTGCGCAGCATTGATTCTGCGCGTATTGATGATAACCGTGTCGTGTATGCCATGCCCGGTAACGGAGTGAAATACGATGCGGATACAAATGAATATCTTATGATGCCCAATCAGACGTTTGTGTTCTATGCGAACGTTTCCCAGCCGGTAACCGCATCGCTTGTAACGGCAGCCAACGGACTTGCGGTTGCGACGGAAGGAAATGCGGTAACAGTTACTCCGTCGGCAGAGGGTGATTACAAGGATGTTGCCGTAAAAGTGACCGACCGTCAGGGTGTTTCGTACACGTCGGCGGCAGTGCATCTTGTGGTGGATGCTGGCGCTCCCGATCTTCATATAGAAACGCCTGCGTTGTACGCCTGGGTAAAGGACACTGTAAAAATTTCAGGAACAGCTGCTGATCAAAGTGGCATAAAATCCGCTGAATATTCGATTGACGGCGGTGCCAGCTGGGTACCGTTTACGCTTCCGAAAAAATCTTCAGCAGGAGTTACATACAGTACCGATGTTTCCATTTCTCAGGCAGCCGAAGGTTTAATAAGAATTGACGTGCGTGCCGTGGACAACGGCGGGCATACGGCATATGCACACACTGCTGTGTACAAGGATACGACTCCGCCGGAAGTACAGGTCGTGCTTCCTCTTGATACCGATATCGTAAACGGCGACAACCTTATCGCGTTTACTGCCAGAGACAGGATCGGGATTGATAAAGCGTATTATATTGCGCCTCCTGCCGGAAAAGCGAAAACGCAGAAACGCAGCGAAATAACTGTTTCACCCCTTATTACGACTCATATCGGTACGGAAGAACAACCGATTAACGATGCAATGTCGTTTGAGTTCGATGATCCTGCGGGGAACAGTACAACTATAGAATCGTGGAAATTCAATATTGATGCAGAATCGGATCTGCCCCGCGCGGAAATTCACCTGCCGTCAGACAACGAAGTCATTACGCGTGATTTTACCATATCGGGTGTCATTTATGATGACGACGGACCGTCGACGATCTGGTATAAAATTGACAACAATGCATACAAACAGCTGCCGGAAGCCGGAACAAGTTTCTCGATAGATGTCCCTCTTTCCACAATGACCGACAACGAGCACACAGTAACAGTGTATGCCGTTGATATTAACGGTGTAAAAGGCCCGGAGACTGTGCGCAGGTTCCGCATTTCGCTTGAGGAGCCGAAAGGCGCCGTAACGGCTCCGGCTATCGATACGTCGGTAAAAAGCGTCATACAGATTGAAGGCGTTGCAAGCGATAAAAACGGAATTCAAAAGGTGCAGGTTTCCCTTGATAACGGAAACAGTTATAACGATGCAGTCGGTACGGAAAAATGGATATACACGGTCGATACACGGGCCATTCCCGACGGTACCCAGGTCGTGTTCATCAAGATAACCGACAACTACGGTATTACCGGCCTGTATTCAAGCCTTATCAATATTGACAATATAAGTCCTGAACTTTCGCTTGAACTGCCGCTCGACGATTCAAAAACGACAGGAACTTTGTTTTTCTCCGGTTATGCATTTGACAATGTAGGAATTACCGACATGTACATTACCGTGCGCAGCCTTGAGCAGAAATCGGTAAATAAGGCTCTTTCTCACGTTGACATGAATCCGGACAGAATTATTACCCATGTGCTTGATATTTCAAGTCTCGACAACGGATTCTACAATATTGAACTTACCAGCAGGGATAAAGCCGGAAACATTACGCGCGTAAGCCGTAACGTTGAACTTGATAAATCGAAGCCGCTCGCGTCGGTTGATCTGCTGTATCCTCTTGACGGAGAACACAAACAGGGAATATTCGATATTTACGGCCAGGCCACTGCAGAAAAGGAAATTACGAATCTGTCGCTGTATATCGACGATAAAAAGGCGGCTGAAACAACTTTAACGCCGACCGGATTCTTTAAATTTGAGGTTAACACCAGTATGCTCACGGAAGGCGCCCACGTATATCACGTTGATGCGACTGTTGAGGGCAAAACTGTTATTCCGTCGCGCAAACAGACGCTGGTGTATTCGCCGACCGGTCCCTGGATTACAATTGACAATTTCACGTACGGGGAGTTTGCCATAGACCGCCCGTATATAAAAGGATCGGCAGGTTACTCACTTGATGCAAATGAACTTCTTACTTCCAAGACTAAGGATGCAACTAAAGAACAGAAACTTGCAGTTGCAGGAAAGAATGTCGCGCTTGTTGAATTAAGCTTTGATAACGGAAAAACGTTTATCCCGATTTCGACCGGCGAAAAATGGCGTTACCGCGTAGAAAATCAGGATATTTCGGAAGGGTACCACTTCCTGTTCCTGCGTGCGACAATGAAAAACGGCGAGACTGCGGTAACAAGGCTCATCGTTCAGATAGACAATACAAAACCATATATCAGGTTGATTTCTCCGGGGGCGGGAGGGAAGTATAATCAGGAACTTGGCTTCTCAGGTCTTACTTCTGATGATGTCGGTTTGAAAAACGTAAAGCTTTCTCTCCGCAAAGGTGACAAAGCTTCCTATGAGGTTCCTTCGTTCATACAGGGATTGTATTTCGACTGGCATTTCTGGGGTGCAACATTGTATGATATCGGAGTCGGATTAACGTTCTTTGACGACAATGTAAAACTTCAGTTCCAGTGGGGCCAGTTTACGCAGGCGCAGCGCGATATTTTTTCCCAGACAACAATGCGTTACGGCGGCGATAATGTCATGGGTATAAAGATTCTTGCGAATATTGGGCATCTTCCTTTCAGTTATTTCTTCGGACACGACTGGGAATGGTTGTCTGCGAGTTTTGCAATTGGTGCAGATTTTACGCGGTTTAATGAAACGAACAGCGGTAAAGCTCAGGTTCTGGGAGCACTGCTTGGTCAGATTGAATTCCCGCGGATAACTTTGCCGAATGTAAAGCGGTTCCGTACTTTCTCGTTGTATACAGAAGGTTCCTTATGGTTTATACCAACTGATGTTTCGAGTACGGTTGATATTCAGAATCTTGTGTTCCAGATTGCGGAGGGTATACGTATAAATGTATTCTGAGAAAAAGCAGTCTGACGGCAAAATGTGATAGGAGAGCTGATTTTGAGAAAACAGATAATTAATAAAAAACTTCTTGTACTGCTTTTTATCTGCATCGGCATCAGGATTATTCCTGCATTTGCCGTTGACAGTTCGGTAAGCGAAGCGTATCAGAAGATAGATGCCGCATTTACAGACCGTTCCGATTCGGAACTGAATACTATTCTGAAGGGCGAACGTAAAAATGAAAATTATGATTTCATTGAAGCGTATGCGATGAAAAAAATCAGAAGACTCATAATTGCGAGTGAGTTTAAGTTTGCTGAACAGGCTGTTCTTGTCGTTATAGACAATAATCTTGAAAATACAGCAGCTGTTGAAATGTACACCGCTATTGAGGATTCGCTCAAAAAGCAGGAATCATATGAAAAACAGCAGCAGGATTTGAAACTGGCTGAACAGGAACGCCTTAAACGAGAAAGAGAAGCCCAGCGGTCGAAGGCAAACAAAGAATTCCAGGTAGCAGAAACGGCATCGGGAGATTCCGTGTATATTACCGGCAGGGATGAAAAATATTCGGAAGTATACTGGAATGCCCGTTTTGGTCTTGCCGATCTTATGTTTATATCGGAAACACCCGATGACTACAGTTCTCTCAGGTACGGGCTTGCAGCCGCATTCACCTGGGAATACACACTGCAGAGAAAGTTCGTGTTCGGCGTTGATGCAGATGCAGAAGCGATTATTCTTGCGCTCTATAACGACGACAAGTCGATGACCGGTTCGGTAAAAATTGCGCCGAAAATCAGCTTCGCGGGATTTAACAAGAATATCTTCCTGCGGGCGGGGTTTGCAGGGATTATAACTGCTGCTGCGGGATCAGAAACAGTGCTTCATGAGAATTTCCTTACACCCCTTGTAGGCATTGAATTCAATCATGTTAAAATCGGGAATATAAATCTTTCCGGTTTTTATGATTATTATATCGGCCATTTTTTCTATGAAGATGTTAATTCCGCAATGGGTGCCGGGCTGAACGCCGCGCTGCCTATAGCAGAAATGGAAAAAATCAAGCTCAATTTTAATACAGGGATAAATGATAATCTGTATATAAAGAGCAACGGCATAGAAAACCGTGTCGGCATAACCTTTGCGATTGGAGTTGAAAATGTTAGTAACTGATAAGCATCTGCTTTTGAAACTGTTGATAGGAGTACTGTTTGCTGCGCAGATATGTGCAGCAACAGCTGATATTGCAGAAAGATATCTTGACAAAGCGGATGCTGCGTATGAAAACGGCGATGTGAACAGTTCATATAAATATATAAATGAAGCTATGATGCTTACAAAGCAGAACGGAATTCCGGCTAATATTATTTATGTTGCGCAGTCGGTTTATACGAAAAAACTGCAGAATATCAGAAAATCGAAAAATTATATCGACTTAATTGACGTAAAAGAAAATCTTGAACAGTTTCCTGACGTTAAAAACAGTACGATTAAAAAACTGATTGCGCAGATAGAAGCAGAGCAGCAGCAGGCGGAACTGGATGCCCAGTCTGCGCAGGTTGATGCCCAGCTGAAAGAACAGCAGGCGTCGCGTGCTGATGAAAAAGAACGGTTTACCCGGCAGCAGGAACTGATTAAACAGCAGCAGGAAGAATCACAGAAAAATCAGGTGGAACTTATTAACAAAATAGACAGCGGCATGCAGAATATAAACAGCGGGCTTACTACATCCGCGCAGGAATCAAAAAAGACGAGCCGCGTCATGATGATTTCCATCTTTGTTATTGCTGCGTTAATAATAATTATTGTGCTTGTCATTGTTGTCATAGTGCATAAGGGATTCAAACACCAGCAGATGCAGCAGACACAGTATGCGGAAGCGTTCAAACTGCTTGCGCAGAACCAGAGTCAGACGAACAGGCTTATGCTCGGCGGCGTTACGGATTTATACGGCTCGAACGGTCTCAAGTCCGCAGGAAGTTCCCGCTGGGGAATGGATGCACTGCCGAAACCGGAGGAGACTCCTGAGGAAAAAGCGGAGATGCGCGACCTTGCTGCAAAATGCGAAGATCTTGGTACAAAAATAGATCAGGCAACGAAGCGCAAGAATAATTCAAAAAACGTAAGCGAACTTATTTACAAGCTTGCCATTGCACTCGGATTTCAGCAGCGGGAAGCTATGGTGTTTTTCTGTGCAGCTATGGTGTATGATGCAGGTTTCCTCGGCATAGAGGAGGAGCTGCTTTCGGCAGAATCCCTTACGGACGAACAGCGTGACAAACTCAAAAATCATATTGAGCTGGCGGATACATATCTCCAGTTCGTTCCGAAGCGCTACTGGCAGGTATTCGAGGATGCTGCGACAAAACATCACGAAAATATGGACGGTTCAGGGTATCCTGACGGACTCAAGGGTGAGGCGATTCCCGAAATTGCTCGCCTTATCCGCGTGGCGGAAAGTTATATATCACTTTCAAGCAGACGCAGTTATCATGAGATAAACGATAAGGAAACTGCAATTGAAAAACTGAAGGAGTCACCAAACATGTACGATCCTGATGTCGTTGCGGTACTGGAGTCTATCATATAAACTTTACAACTATTATGCCGATAATTGTACTATGACAGTTTTTCTTTTGATCTTATCCTTGTTTGTTTGTACTCCTGATAGTGTTTATGCTCAGGATATGAAACCTTTATACCAGCTTCCCGAAGCAGGAATTGATTCAGAAAATGCTTCAGGGGAAAGCCGGCTTTTTATAGCAGGTTCAGACAAAGGTTTATACCGTATTTCCGGGAACAATACAGCCGTACCGCTGTGGACAGACGGAAAAGTTGAACAGATTCTTCGGACAGAAGTAAAAAATGCCGCAGGAAATCTGAAAGAATGCTGGTATTTCCGTACATCCAGCGGAATCCTGTACAGCGAAGACCTTGAACATTTTGAACTTCGCAATGACGGGCTCTCTTTTTTAACAATTAAGCAATACGACGGCAAAACTGCGACGTTGAAAAATCAGGTTGCCATGCTCCGGGATTTATGTGCAGATCCTGTGAATCCACTCTGCCTTGTAACTGCAACTGAAAACAGTGTGTATATTACCCGCGACGGCGGAAAAAGGTGGCTGCCGCTGGGATCGACAAGTGAAGCGACTCCGGGAATGAAAGCAGTTGCCGCTGCAACAATGCCCGACGGACAGCTTGTCGTGTTCGAGTCGCATCCGATTTTCGGATTGTCGTATATACTTCCTGATATGAAAAATGCCCACTGGACTGACGTGTCCGGCGGCATAAAAATCATGGACTCGCTTACTTCGACTGACGAAATTGCTGATATTTATCCTATGCTCAGGACGAGAGCTGATGGTACGAAATATGTTGAAATATATTTTTCTCAGACATATTTGCCGCATGTGTACAGATTCGACTGGGAAAAGAAAGCGGGCATATGCATATACAGCGGAAAAGAGCCGAGCGACACGATAGACGGTCTGACGAGTATTGACAATACGCTTCTGTTTACGCGCAACGAATCACTTGGCTCAATCGATGTTAATACTTTAAAAAGTCCGGGCCAGCCGGTGAACTTTAAACAGTGGAAACAGAATTTGTCCTGCGTCCCCGGATTCGTAAACACTTCGTGGATTCCTCAGGCGAGAAGCGGATTTTCAAAGGGGCTGCTCCTCAACGAATTGTGGCTGTTGTATCCGGGAACGGTTAACACTACATATGCCGGCAAAGCTATGGGAAAGAAATGCATATATGTTTCCGCATATCAGTGCAGGGAACAGTCCGGGATAGATAAGTTTAAAAAAGTAATAAAAGATAATAATTTAAACGCCCTTGTTATAGATATGAAGGACGATTACGGATTTCTCCGGTATGATACGCGTGATCCTCTTGTAATGCAGAAAAGCCGCGTAACACAGTATGCTGTTGACCTTGATCATTTTGTTTCAGAATTTAAGAAGGACAATGTATATCTTATTGCGCGTATAGTCGTATTTAAAGACAAGAATCTGGCAAAGTACGATAATGGGAAATATTCTGTTTGGGATAATTCTACAAACGCTCCCTGGGTCGGCATAAAATCGTACGATGACGTGAAAGACGAGAAGACCGGTGAAGTGACCGGACATACCATCAATTATTACGATGAGAACTGGGTTGATCCGTATTCGCCTGAAGTCTGGGAATATAACGTCGCAATTGCAAAAGAACTTGTTGCCCGCGGATTTGATGAAATACAGTTCGATTACATACGTTTTCCGACAGACGGGTATAATTTGAGGAATGCAACGTACCGATGGCACAGCGAAGGTATGAATAAAGAAAGCGCTCTTATTTCGTTTTTGTCATATGCGCGGAAAAATCTTGCTGTGCCGATTGGTATTGATATCTACGGCGCAAACGGATGGTACCGCAGCGGAACGCGCACCGGACAGGACGCGGAGATGCTTGCTGAATATGTCGATGTTATTTCTCCCATGTTTTACCCGAGCCATTTTGAGCAGGAATTTATGAATTGTGCGCCCTATGCAGACAGGCCGTACCGCATATATTTTTACGGTACATACCGGACTACTGTTATGACCCGCAACAGGGCGATTGCCCGCCCGTGGGTGCAGGCATTTAAACTGAACGTAAGTTATGACCGTCAGTATTACGGACCCGACTATATTCAGAAGGAGATATTCGGTGTGCGGGATTCGGTAAACCGCGGATATTTGTACTGGAATAATGCAGGCGATTACGATTATCTTATGCCTGATATTACTGCCGAATCAAAATACACCGGCACCGCACCGGAAGCTGATCCGAAGTTCAGAAAGCCGTCAATAGGGACTGCCGTGAAGCCTCCTTTTTTTGACGAAACGATATCAGTGCTTGACAGCATTCTTAATCAGGAAAGTACTGTCGGAACGGAAAAGACGGCATATACGCCATTTCTCATGGTGCCGCTCATGCATACACGGTAGAAGGCTTGTATGACAGATAGATATACACCGGATGAACCAGTTGCCGCGATTGCAACGGCACTTTCTCCCGCTGCGCTCGGTATAGTGCGGACTTCCGGCAAAAAAAGCATAGAACTTGTGTCCAGAGTTTTTTCACGGCCGGATGCGCTGCTTGCTGCTGCCGGCAATACGATTGTATACGGCTGGATGATGAACGGAGAAGAACGCATAGACGAAGTACTCGTTTCCGTATTCCGCGCTCCAAAGAGTTTTACCGGTGAAGATATGGTCGAAATTTCATGTCATGGAGGACCGTCCGTCGTAACGGCAGTGCACAATCTGCTGCTGGCGCACGGTTTCCGGCAGGCTCAGCACGGCGAATTTACGTTCCGCGCGTATATAAACGGCAAGACAGACTTAACAAGAGCCGAAGCTGTGCGCGAAATTATAGACAGTCACACCGATGCATCCAGAGGCCGCGCCGCAGGAAGGCTTGCCGGTTCACTTTATGTCGAAATCGATTCCATAAAAAAACTGATAACGGACACGCTTGCTTCAATAGAAGTCGAAGTCGAGTATCCTGAAGATGAGGAAACGATTGCCAGCACGTTCGACAGGGCAGACATAGAAAAAGCTGCTGCCTCTCTGCAGATTCTGGCAGATTCCTGGAAAGGTGAAAAACTGTATCAGGACGGTGCCCGCGTAGTTCTCTGCGGCAGGACGAACGCCGGAAAGTCAAGCCTGTTCAACAGCATACTGAAAGAGGATCGCGCCATAGTTTCCGACGTAGCCGGTACAACCCGCGACTGGCTTGAAAGCTGGGCAAGTTTTGACGGTATACCGGTACGGCTTTTTGATACAGCCGGCCTCCGGGAAACATCCGATGTCGTGGAAAAGCAGGGCGTGGAGCTTACTCATTCGCTCACGAACGATGCTGATGTCGTCCTGTATCTTGCAGACAGCGTATGCGGGTATACGGAAGAGGACGAACTTTTTTTGAAGCAGTGCAGAGAGCCTGTCGTCTTTGTGTGGAATAAGTGCGATAAAACGACGGAACGGCCGAAACTGTCCATCGAACAGAGAGCTCTGATAGCCTGTTTCAGAAATGAAGTGTATGTAAGTGCCAAAAAAGGCGAGGGAATTTCAGATTTGCTGAAAGCGGTAAAGGATGTACTCACGGAAGGAATAAGTACCGAGCGCATTCAGGCAGGGCTTGGCTCTGCCCGTCAGAAAGCTGCTGTAGAAGAAGCGCTTGAAAGCGTAAAACATTCGCTTGTGAGTGCCGACGACAATTATACGCTTGATGCAGTCGTTCAGGATCTGGAAGATGCGCTTTCCGCTCTCGGCGAAGTAACAGGGGAAGTAACTCCCGACGACGTGCTTGGCAGTATTTTCAGCCGTTTCTGCGTAGGGAAATAAGTAATTAATGGAAGTCTTTGTCCTTTTGTTCTTACATGCATTCTGGCACAAGAGAATATGTTTTTCTACTTGAATGACAATCTGTAATAATATAAACTTATTGAATCATCTAAACCGAGGTGTTTTATGTGCGGAATTGTTGGATACGTCGGAAATAAACAGGCGACTCCCATTCTTATTGATTCGCTTAAGAAACTTGAATATCGTGGATATGATTCTGCAGGAATTGCTGTCCTTGACGGGGACAATATAATTGTACGCAAGGCGAAAGGTGCTTTAAAAGTTCTTGAGCAGCGTATTGCCGGTGAAACAGTAAAGGGATCTCTCGGTATCGGGCATACACGGTGGGCCACTCACGGCGAGCCGAGCGATGTGAACGCCCATCCTCAGACAAATCTTTCCGGCACTATAGCCGTCGTGCATAACGGTATTATCGAGAATTACGCGAAATTGAAGGAGTGGCTCCAGAGCCAGAACGTTGTATTCCGCAGCCAGACTGATACCGAAGTCATAGCACATCTGATAAATTTTAATTATGAAAAGACCGGTGATATTTTTCAGGCTGTTCTGGAAACGCTTTCCAGGCTTGAAGGTTCTTATGCTCTGGCAGTTATATGTACCGATTATCCGGACCGCATTATCTGCGCACGAAAGGAATGTCCGCTTGTCGTGGGACTTGGAAACGGCGAAAACTTTATCGCGTCTGATGTTCCTGCACTTTTAGAGCATACCCGCGAAGTATACTTCCTGGATCAGAACGAAATGGCTGTTTTGTATACGGATCACGTAGATTTGTATAAAGCGGAGACTGGTGAAAAAATTATCCGCGCTCCGTATCATGTTGACTGGGATGTGTCGTCTGCAGAAAAAGGCGGATATCCGCATTTTATGCTTAAGGAAATTCATGAACAGCCAAAAGCCCTTACCGATACAATGCGGCCGCGTCTTGTCAGGGACAGCAGCGGCAGACCTGTCGATATTGAGTTTGAGGAGATGAAATTCGGCGACGAATGGAAAACCGCCCGGCGGATTATTGTTACTGCATGCGGTACCGCATACCATGCCGGGGTCGTTGCAAAATACGCGTTTGAGAAACTTGCGCGCCTTCAGGTTGATGTTGACGTTGCATCGGAATTCCGTTACCGGGATCCGATTCTGTACAAAGACGATATATTCATCGTTATAAGTCAGTCGGGCGAGACAGCTGACACTCTGGCCGCGATGCGTCTGGCAAAAACCGCGGGACTTACCGTCATTGCGATTACAAATTGTGTCGGTTCAACAGTTTCCCGCGAAGCAGACGAGGTAATCTACACGTGGGCCGGGCCGGAAATTGCTGTTGCCTCAACGAAAGCATACACGACGCAGCTTATGTGCCTGTATCTGCTTGCGCTTAAAGCTGCAAAAATCCGCGGCGAGATTTCCGGCAGCGATTATACTGCAATGCTCGGCGAGCTTGAACACATTCCCTGCAAAATACAGGAGATCCTTGACGGAAAATCTGTTATCCAGAAATTCGCATCCGAACAATTTAATAAGGAAAAGATTTTTTATATCGGACGTCAGTTTGATTCGGCGACAAGTCTTGAATGCGCATTGAAACTGAAAGAAGTAAGTTATATGCACAGTGAAGCGTTTGCTGCCGGAGAACTCAAGCATGGGCCTATTGCCCTGGTAGATAAAAATACGCTTGTCGTTGCAGTTGCGTCAATGCCGGCTTTGTATGAAAAAATCGGGTCAAATATTGTAGAAGTTAAAACCCGCGGTGCGGCAACATTCGTTATAACTCAGGACGAAGGCGACAGTTTTAAAACCCAGGCGGATGTCATATTCCGCATTCCTCCTGTAAACGATGTATTTGCATCCATGCTTACAATTATTCCAGCCCAGCTGTTTGCGTATTATTGCGCAGTACTGCGGGGAAATGACCCTGACAAACCGCGGAATCTTGCAAAGAGCGTTACTGTAGAGTAGTGGAGAATAATATGATATACACACAAAGTGAAGTACTGCAGTATATTGCAGAGAACGATGTAAAATTTATAAAACTGTTTTTTACCGATATTTTCGGTATAATAAAAAGTATCTCCATTCAGCCCAAAGAGCTTGAGCGTGCGTTTAAAACCGGCATATCGTTCGATGCAAGCGCTGTAAAAGGATTTCTTGAAGCGGATAGAAGTGATTTGTTTATAGTCCCTGATCCGTCAACGCTGTCCGTCCTTCCCTGGCGTCCGCAGCATGGCCGGGTAGTCCGGTTTTTCTGCAGTATACGTTACCTTGACGGGAAACCGTTCGAGGGAGATATGCGTTTCGTTCTTCAGAATGTTGTTGCCAAAGCCCAGAAACTTGGTTACGACGTAAAAGTAGGAACCAAATGCGAATTCTATCTTTTTCAGACCGATGAGAAAGGGGATCCGACACTTATCCCTCATGATGATGCCGGATACTGTGATCTTGCCCCGCGCGACAAAGGCGAAAACGTTCGCCGTGACATCTGCCTTACACTTGAACAGATGGGTATACAGCCGGAAGCGTCGCATCACGAGAAAGGACCGGGACAGCACGAAGTTGATTTTAAGTACAGTTTCCCGCTGCAGGCTGCCGACAATCTTGGTACATTTAAAACGGTCGTAAAGACAATCGCTGCGCGCAACGGCCTGTATGCAAGTTTTAAGCCGAAGCCGCTTGAAGGCAAGGCTGGCAGCGGACTGCATATTAATATATCGCTTGAACGGAGCGGGAAAAATATTTTTGCGTCCGAAGAACTTTCCGACGATGCAAAATCGTTCATGGCCGGTGTTTTATACCATATCAGGGATATTACTGCGTTTCTTAATCCTCTTGAATCTTCATACAGCCGTTTCGGTTCTTTTGAAGCGCCTGAGTATGTGAGCTGGAGCATGTTTAACCGCAGCCAGCTTATCAGGCTTCCCGCTGCTGAGAAGGACCGCCGCCGAATGGAACTCCGTTCGCCGGATCCATCATGTAATCCGTATACGGCTCTTGCGCTTATTATCAGCGCAGGCCTTGAAGGTATAGAGCAGAAACGTATACTTCCGCCTGCTGTAGATTTGAATTTATTTAAATCGAAGCCGGAAGAAGTTAAGGGTCTTGAGATGCTTCCAAAGACGTTTGCAGAGGCACTTAAACTTGCGGAAACAAGCGATTTTGTTAAAACTGTACTGCCTGAAAAGGCTATAGAAGCATTTATCGATGCGGGCGGAGAAACCAAAGAATAAACCATGGACAGTGTCCTCATTGTTTCCAACACAAACACCACCCTCGGTATTATTTCCGACATGCTGAATTCGCAGCAGTTCTCGCGTATAACAACGACGCAGAATTGCGCGGAAGCCCGCCGGGATTTAATAGACAAAGCGTTCGACTTAATCATAATAGATTCGCCGCTTCCTGACGAGCTGGGCGATGATTTTGCACTCTATGCGGCCGAACAGACGTCTGCAGGGATTATCCTCATTGTAAACGGAGACATTCTTTCCGATATAAGCGAAAATGTGGAGGATTCAGGGGTGTTTGTGCTGCCAAAACCCGTGAGTCCTGATTTTTTCTATCAGTCAGTGAAGCTGCTTGTGGCGAGCCGGCGCCGTGTTATGTCTCTTGAAAACGAAAATCAGAAGCTTCAGAAAAAAATTGAAGAAATCAGATTGATTGACCGCGCAAAATGCATTCTTATCCAGTATCTGAACATGACGGAACCGCAGGCGCACAGATACATAGAAAAGCAGGCTATGGATCTGCGTCAGAGCAGACTTGTTACGGCTGAAAATATACTCAAGACATACGAGAATTGAATATACAAATTTATTTTGTGGATTCCCGTTCAATCAGGTTTACTGGTAATGTGATGTTTGTCGGTACTATTTTGTTTTGACTGAAAAGTATGACATTTTTTACAGCTTGAGAGCATATTTCCTCTATGGGCTGGTGAATGGTTGTGATAGAAGGCGTAAAAAGTGTGCACAAATCGATATCATCATAACCGATTACTTTCATTTCCTCAGGAACTTTTATATTTCTTTTTTTACAAGCAGTAATTACTTTTGCCGCAATGATATCATTCGATGCGAAGATACCGTCTGTTTCCGGATTATTATCAAGCAGAGAATTTATAGTATTTTCGTATTTCATGGAAATAAATTGATCGTCGGAAGCATCTGTGACAATGAGTGATACTCCCTCTTTTTCACAGACATCCCTGAAACCTGTGTATCTGAGGTTTGTAAAAGAGTTCAGCTTTGCACTTCCGCTTATATGTGCAAGTTTTCTGCATCCTTTTTTAATCAAGTGCTGGGCTGCAATCATCCCGCCCTGATAATTGTCGGAACAGATAGTCGGTATTTTTGTGGAAACGGTATGATCAAACGAAATGACAGGGGCATCATCTGGAATCTGCGTATCCAGAAAGGCCGTATGACTTGCAAGAATAATGCCGGCGACTTTATTTGCGCGAAGCATGTTGAAGTATTCTATTTCTTTCTGTGCCTCACGGTTTGATGTACAAAGGAGAAGTTTATATCCGTTTTCCTGAGCATACCGCTCTGTGCAGTCTATTATTTTGCCGAAAAACATATTGCTTGCACTCGGTACTATGAGTCCTATGAAAGTACTGCTTTTTTTTGAAAGTGAACGCGCAAATTCATTCGGCTGGTAATTCAGCTCTTTCATTGCCTGTTGTATATTTTTTTTTGTTTTTGCGCTTATATATCCGCGTTTATTCAGCATGCGTGATACGGTTGTGACTGTAACGCCGCTTTTATCGGCAACATCCTTTAAAGTACTCATAAATATACTATAATGATGGATATTAGGTATGTCAATCGATAACATACATCTATATTCACTTATGACAACGATAGTATAGTTTTTTCATAGTTAGCCCAGTTTATGAGGAATAAGTATTAAAATTTATATCAAACGATTGACATATTTAAATTTACGCCTTACCATTATCCTCAGGAGGATAGATATGAAAAAAATTATGGGGTTGCAGTGCAAATTTTTTGCTGCTGCATTTTTGTCTGCAATTCTGTGCCTGTATGTATCCGGATGCAGCAGAACCGGAAATACCTCTTCCGCAAAAGGGAAAGGATACGACACAGTTGTTTTCGCGTTGATGAGTTTTAATAATATTCCGGGTGATGTAACAAAAGTAGAGGAAGCTGTTAATAAACTGACAGAACCAAAAATCGGTGTTGACATAAAACTTAAACTGTACGGGCCGGCAAATTATGCGCAGCAGGTGAGCCTTGCTATGACGGGCGGAGAGCAGCTTGATATTTTCCACAGTCTGGGTGATTTCAGTCAGATTATATCAAAGGGACAGGCGCATGATATAACGGATATTGTTGATACATGTGCCCCCGATGCAAAGAAAGTTCTCGGAGAAAAATTTATTAAGACGGGGTATAAAGACGGCAAATTGTACGGGCTTCCGGCATATAAGAGTTATGTATTGCAACCGCAGTTCATCTATCGTAAAGACATTGCAGATAAACTTGGGCTTGATATGGCGGGAATAAAGAATATGTATGATCTTACGCCGATTCTTGAAAAAGTGAAGGCAGCCTATCCTCAGATGAATCCTTTTGCACCGATAGAACAGGGAAATACACAAATTCCGTACAGTGATGTTGATTATCTTACCGATGATATGCGGAGCCCGAAGGGTGTCCTTATCGGAGATAATACAAACGTAGAAAATTTTTACAATACCGAAGAGTTCAAAAAGTCATGTGTTTTAATGCGAGAGTGGAATCAGAAGGGACTTATTTCAAAAGATGCAGCATCTTCCACCAGTATTGCCGTTGAACTGGTCAGTGGGGGAAAGGCCTTCGGATTTATGGGGTCGTATGGATATCCTCCTGACGATACAGCCGTAGAAATTTCGCATCAGACAGGGGTAGAGATGAAATCGATACTGATCGGAGATGCTCCGGTTATGGCAACTGATACGGTAAGTGCAATAACATGGGTGATAAGCTCCGGCAGCAGGCATCCTGAGAGTGCCCTGAAACTGCTGAACCTGATGTATAGTGATCCGGATGTACTAAACACCATTCTGTACGGTATAGAAGGGGAAGATTATGTGAAGAATACAGACGGGACAGTAAAATATCCGGACGGACAGGATGCTTCAACTGTTCCGTACACAGCACAGTTGAGCTGCGGTATTCTCGGCAATCAGTTTATACAGTACATAATGACGGGGACTAATCCCGAATCGCTTAAAATCGAGAAGGAATGGAATGAAAACGCAAAAATCTCGAAGGCCTTTGGATTTATGTTCGACAATAGTTCTGTGAAAACGGAGTATTCCTCCGTAAACAATGTCATTAACCAGTATTTACCAGGGCTGCGCTGCGGGAGTATTGATCCATCAAAAGGTATTCAGGAGTTTAATAAAAAACTTGAAGATGCCGGACTGGACAAAATTATTTCGGAAAAGCAGAAACAGCTTGATGCCTGGCTTGCAGTGAATAAATAATTGACAAGGGGCCTCAGAATCGGGAAACGGCCCCTCGTGAGAAACGAAGGATTTTAATATGGGAAATAAAAAAAACATACCATCATGGCAGTTTTTGTTTCTAGCTCTGCCGGGAATAGTGTATCTTATTGTCAATAATTATATTCCGATGCTGGGAATATTTCTGGCTTTTAAGGACTTCAATTTCAGCAAAGGAATATTCGGAAGCGCCTGGTGCGGATTTGATAATTTTAAATTTCTTTTTAAAACGTCAGATGCAATACTGATGACACGGAATACTATTCTGTATAATCTTGCCTTTATTGTGCTGGGAACAATTCTTGCAATATTCGTTGCCATCCTTATGTCGGAACTGGGTGCAAGCCTGAAACTGAAGTTTTTCCAGTCGTCTCTGCTGCTGCCGAATCTTCTTTCCTGGGTGGTAATAGCATATATCTGCTTTGCATTTTTAAACTCTGAATCAGGATTTATTAACAAAACAATAAACAGATGGCTGCAGATAGAATCGGTTTCATGGTATACGGAAAAACAGGCCTGGCCGGGTATATTAATATTTGTGTTCCTGTGGAAAAATGCAGGCTATACTTCGATCGTATACCTCGCGAGTATAAGCGGCATTGACAAAAGCGTCTATGAAGCTGCGGATATAGACGGAGCATCGAAACTCCGCCAGATATTTTCGATTACGTTACCGCTGCTAAAACCTACTGTCATTATTATGACGCTTATGGCTGTCGGCAGGATTTTCTTTTCTGACTTCGGTTTGTTTTATCAGGTCCCTATGGATTCAGGAGCGTTGTACAGCGTAACACAGACAATAGACACCTATGTGTACCGCGGACTTATGAAACTGAACGATGTTGGTATGTCCGCCGCTGCGGGATTGTTCCAGTCTGTGGTAGGTTTTGTCGTTGTCATGCTGGCAAACGGTATTGTCAGAAAGACTGATTCCGATAATGCATTATTCTAGGAGTGTGTATGGCGAATAATCATAAAATTTTTTACAGGTTCTGCGTTGTCATCCTTTTTATACTCACTCTGATTGCACTTCTTCCGCTTGTCCTTATCATGATGGCATCTATAACCGACGAAGATACGCTGCTGGCTAACGGGTATGCGTTCATTCCTGCTAAGTTCAGCACGGCTGCTTATTTATATCTTATAAAGCAGCATTCGACAATTCTCAGGGCATACGGAATTTCATTTGCTGTAACCGGAATCGGAACTTTTTTGAGCGTCCTTTTTACAACGATGATTGCATACCCCATGTCCGCAAAGAATTTCAAATACCGGAACATGCTTACGTTTTTTGTTTTTTTTACAATGCTTTTCAACGGCGGAGTGGTCCCTTCATATTTATTATGGAGCAGTACGCTGCATATAAAGGATACACTCTGGGCGCTTATTCTGCCTAATTACCTGGTAACTGCGTTTAATGTAATTCTGGTAAAAAATTATTATTCAACCAATGTTCCCGATGCGCTGCTCGAATCGGCGCGTATTGACGGTGCGAATGAAATTGTTATTTTCTTTAAAATAATGCTGCCGCTTGCAGTACCTGTTGTTGCTACAATAGGATTATTTACGGCGCTGGTTTACTGGAACGACTGGATAAACGGATTGTACTATATTTCAAATCCGAATTATTATGGAATACAGAACCTGTTGATAAGGCTTATGGACAATATACAATTTCTGAAGAGTGGAGCGGCAGGTTCCTCTCTTGGCGCGCTTTCTGTAAAACTGCCCGGCACAGCGGTACGCATGGCCATGGCGGTTACGGGAATACTTCCGATTGTTATTACGTATCCGTTCCTTCAGAAATATTTTATCCGCGGCGTAGTTATCGGTGCGGTAAAGGGGTGATACTATGACAGTACGTGAAATTGTTAATGCAATGATACAGAAGACGGGCCGTCCGGCTCTTCCTCTTAATAAAACATGCGACCAGCTTATAACCGGAAGTTTCGACACTCCGGTAACATCCGTCGTGACGACGTTTATGGCGACAGTTGATGTCGTTCGACAAGCCGTGATAGAAGGTGCGAATCTGATTATAACTCACGAGCCGACGTGGTTTACCGGACGTGACGGTACTGACTGGGTTAAGGACGATCCCGTTTATATCGAGAAAAAGAAACTCATAGATGAGGCCGGAATAGCAATATGGCGTTTTCATGATCAGATGCATATGGCCTGTGAAGACGGCATATACCGCGGTTTAATAGCAGAACTGGGGTGGCAGGACTATCTTATAGATGGCATGAAAGATTGTTTTGAAATACCTGAAGTTACATTGGAAACTCTTGCCCTGTTTCTAAAGCAAAAACTATCCATGGATGTGCTGCAGTATATAGGCAGTAGAAAAATGAAAGTGAAAAAAATCGGCATTCTGGTCGGAGGAGGAAGCCTTGGACTTGGTGTTGAACAAATGCCGATGGAGTTTATGAAACAGTATAATGTTGACTGTCTCATCTGCGGCGATATAACAGAGTGGACTCTTCCAGCTTATGCCCGTGACGCGGCATATCTGGGATTTAATAAAAGTCTAATTATAGCAGGGCATGAGCGGACAGAAGAGGCAGGTATGAAACATCTGGTTGAATGGATAAAACCGCTGGTTGGTGCGGTTCCCGTACATTTTATAGACTCACGGGAACCTTTTAAATATTTATAACGTATCCGTTTATCCATACCGACAGTGAGAATCTTACATGGATAGAGACAGGTAAAGCATCAGGAAAACTTGTACCCGGAGAAAAGGGCCTGTAATTAAAATATACAGTGAACGAGTTTTAACATCAGGAGGCCAATATGGCAACAATGCAGATTAATTTTTTTTCAAAAGCACTTAAAAAAATCGTGACGATAACGGCGCTCGTTCCTGTCGATTCGTTTATAAGTCCGGAAGATAAAGCCTGTGTACCGGACGGAGGTTTTAAATCATTGTATCTTCTTCACGGTTTTTCCGGAACATTTTCGGACTGGCTCACGGGATCAAATATTCAGGAGCTGTCTCTTGAGAATAAAATTGCAGTATTCATGCCGTCCTGCGGTAATAATTTTTATCTTGACGACAAAGAAAGAAGCGAATTGTACCAGAAGTTTGCGGGACAAGAGTTTGTGGAAATGACGCGCCTGCTGTTTCCTCTTTCACATAAGAGAGAAGATACGTTTATCGGTGGCCTTTCAATGGGCGGCTTCGGTGCCATTCACACGGGATTTGCATATTCCGAAACGTTCGGCAGAATCATAGCCCTTTCGTCTGCTCTTATTATTCACAATATAGCCGGTATATCTGCCGATTTTAAAGATCATGTGGCTGATTATAATTATTATCGTACTGTATTCGGAGACCTGAATCATTTAATAGAAAGCACTAATAATCCAGAGACGCTTCTGGACAAGCTGCTTCAGGATAAGAAAGAGGTGCCTGAAATATTCATGGCGTGCGGTACTGAGGATTTTCTTATTAAGGAGAACCGCGCCTTTCATGATTTTCTTGATTCGAGAAAAATCCGTCATGACTATTTTGAAAGCGCCGGTATTCATAATTGGAAATTCTGGAATGAGTATATCGGAAAAGCGGTAACATGGCTTGCAGGATAAATCCGGCTGCGGATATGTATCTGAAATGAAATGCATAGCTGCATTAATAAATATATTTATGAAAATTATACAGGAGTTTGTATGCCAGTGAAGAATCAGATAATGCTTATTACCTATGCAGACAGTATGGGAAAAAATCTGAAAGAACTATCGGAAATCCTTGACACCTGGTTTGAAGGAACTATAGGTGGTATTCATATACTGCCGTTTTTTCCATCATCCGCGGACAGAGGTTTTGCCCCTATGACGTATGAATCTGTCGATTCTCAGTTCGGCAGCTGGAACGACATAAAAAAGTTATCTGATAATTATTATCTCATGTTTGATTTTATGATTAATCATATTTCCAGACATTCCGAATACTTTCAGGATTTTGCCGCAAAAAAAGAGGACTCAGCATACCGTGATTTATTTATCCGATGTAAAAATTTCTGGCATGACGGAGAACCGACCCGCGAAGATATAGATCTGATTTATAAACGCAAACCGCGGGCACCATTCGTCGACATTGATTTTGCGGACGGTACAACAGAACAGGTCTGGTGCACGTTCGACGAGGAACAGATAGACCTTGATGTACGGACAAAAACCACAAAAGATTTTATAAACCGGAACCTTATAAATCTTGCAGAGCACGGAGCTTCTATAATAAGGCTTGATGCTTTTGCGTATGCAGTTAAAAAACGCGGAACAAACTGTTTTTTTGTGGAGCCGGACATATACACTCTGATGGATTCCTGCAAAACTGTTTTGCAGGGACACGGTGCGGATATTCTTCCGGAAATACATGAGCACTATACGATGCAGCTCAAACTTTCCGAAAAAGGTTACTGGGTATATGATTTTGCATTACCGATGCTTCTGCTTAATGCCGTTTATTCCGGCAGCGGTAAGAATCTTATTAACTGGCTGAAGATATGTCCCAGAAAACAGTTTACAACACTTGATACACACGACGGAATCGGAATAGTTGACGTGAAGGATCTGATGAGTCAGCATGATATAGATATGACTGTTGATGCTATGTTTACGAAAGGTGCAAATGTAAAACGTATATACAACACGGCAGCGTATAATAATCTTGACATTTATCAAATCAACTGTACGTATTATTCCGCATTGGGCAACAACGATGACGCGTATCTTCTTTCGCGCGCCGTTCAGTTTTTTGCTCCAGGGATTCCGCAGGTATATTATGTAGGGCTGCTTGCCGGAAAAAATGATATCGAACTTCTGGAAAAAACAAAGACCGGCCGGAATATTAACCGTCATTACTATACGAAAGAAGAGATAACGGAAGAGGTAAAACGTCCGGTTCTGCAGAAGTTATATGCATTGATGAAATTCCGCAATGCATGCCCGGCTTTCAATGGAGCAGTACATATTGAAGATACCGGAAAAGATAATCTTATATGCATTACTTGGGAAAACGGAGATACGAAAGCTTCACTGCATGCGGATCTGCATACGTGCTTATTTGATATTTTTTATGCAGAGAATGGCATAGAAAAAAAACTGGAATTTGCATAGAATACACCAATTGTATAGTTGCGCCCGCATCCCTGTATTTTCAGTATGCCGGGCTGAGGGTGCGGATTTGTGCTGTACAATAAACGGACGAAAGAAGATGAAAACATTAGTATTTTGTGCAAAGGGATTCGAGACAATAGAATTCAGCGTATTCATAGATGTGCTTGGCTGGGCCGGAAATGATTACGGGTATCCTGTAGAAACGGTGACATGCGGTTTTACAAAGCAGGTGATGAGCACGTTCAATATACCGGTAATCGTAGATAAGACGATAGATGAGATTCACGTTGAAGATTATGACGCACTTGCCATTCCGGGAGGATTTGAAGAATTCGGTTTTTACGAGGAGGCGTTTAATGAGCGCTTCCTTGCTCTTATACGGGAATTTAATAAACAGCACAAAATAATAGCTTCAATTTGCGTCGGCGCGCTACCGGTCGGAAAAAGCGGCGTTCTGCAGGAGAGAAAAGCGACGACGTATCATTTGAAAGGCGCGTACAGACAGAAACAGCTGAAGAAATTCGGCGTTCATGTCATAAACAGACGAATCGTTACGGACGATAATATAATATCATCTTATTGCCCGGAAACGGCTCCGTATGTGGCGTTTGAACTGCTGGGCAGATTAGTCGGAAAGAAGAAGGCTGCAGTTGTTAAAAAAGCGATGGGCTATCGTTAATCTGAATTTTTATTCTTCCATTCCCGCGGCGTCATATGATATTCTTTTTTAAACATTTTTGAAAAATAAAACTGATTTGGATAGCCGGCCGCATTTGCAACATCTTTGAGCATCATATTTTTATTCCGCATCATTTCGCACGCTTTGTTCAGGCGGTATTTAATAAGAAAGTCCTGTATCGTCGAATTCATAATTTCCTTGAATATTTTGCCCAGATAACTCCGGTTTAAATTACACCATTGAGCGACATCTTCCGGCATAATGTTTTTTGCATAATTCTGTTCGATGAAATTTACAGCCTCCCTGACATAAAATTCTTTGAGAGTTCCGGAACGGGGAGTGACGACGGCTGAAGAATTTTCCAGAAGTGCATTTAAAAAAAGGTAGAGATGGCCTATCAGTTCCATGTCATTACCATTCGGGTGGCTTACAAGATACGTCAGATGTTCCTTTATCTCATTATCCGGTGTGTATGTTCTTGGATGAAATACGGGATTTTCTGCGGACAACCCGATTGAATCGAGAAATTTTTTTGCTTTTAATCCGTCGAATTCAACCCAGATATATGTCCAGGGGTGTTTTTGATCAGCTTCGTACGTATTCACGGTATTCGGGGTAATCAGAAAGCCTTCCCCTTCCGTTATCTGGTACGCGGGACAGGCACCCGTGTCCTTATCCACCGGATAGAGTTTGCCTCTGCCTGATATAATGTAATGAAACAGATAATGATTTTTAATTCCCGGCCCGAACGTATGGAGAGGTTCGCAGTTTTCACTGCCGAACTGGTATAGAATCAAATCTACGTAATTTACGTTTCTGAATATGAAACTTTTAAAATTTGCCACGGCATTCTCCCTGTTCAACATAAACGGTATGCGGTGAGATATATCTTTTTGATTATTATATAGCTTGAAACGATAAAAAGAAAGCAAAAAGATATATTTTTGCTGGTACCGAAACATGTACTTTGGCTGAATTGTGCCTGATAATGAATACTGTAAAAACGAAGCAGAGGACGCAGCCGGTGGGGTTTTGAAGATATTTTATTGCAATCCGTCCGCGTTTTCTGCCGGAAACAGAAATTTACAGGAGGAAAAGTTCAATGAAAAGAACAGTAGTTTTTGCAGTACTGGCACTTGCTGCAGGATTGATGGCCGGATGCAGCTTAAAAAAAGGGAAAGCTGATAAAAAAACGGCAGAAATGCCGTCTTCCGGCGGTGTAACGATTTCTTATGCGTGCTGGGACTCAGCCCAGGCGGAAAAACTGCGTAAAGTCGCAGCCGATTTTGAAGAAGCGAATCCCGGCATAAAAATCGACATTCAGGTAAGCGGATGGAGCAATTACTGGACAGGCCTTGAAGCCGCTGCTACGGGCGGCTCGCTGCCGGATACGTTCTGGATGCATTCCAATAATATATATTATTACGCTTCCAACGGTCAGCTGCTTGATTTGACAAAATATATCAAGGGTTCGGGCGACGTTGACATGGCGGATTACCCTGAGGGACTTGTTTCAATTTATTCTTTAAACGGAAAACAGTATGCTGTTCCAAAGGATTATGACACGATTGCGCTGTGGTACAATAAGACCTTATTTGATAAAGCGGGGCTCGCTTACCCTGATGAGACATGGACATGGGATACATTGAAAAAGGCAGCGAAGAAGCTTACGAAAAGCGACGAAAGCCAGTACGGCATGTGCGCAGGACTGCATAATCAGGAAGGATACTACAATTTTGTTTATCAGGCGGGCGGAGAAATCGTGACTGCTGATAACAAGTCAGGATATGCGGAAGATGCAACCATAAAAGGGATTGAAGAATACTTCAGCTTTGTAAAAGACGGGCTGTCTCCGCAGATATATGACGACCAGGCCAGGGCACAGGCAATAATGAACGGCCAGTGTGCTATGGGGCTTTTTGGTTCGTGGAATTTGTCGGGATTTGCTTCCAACGATTTTATGAAAAAGAATTTCAACTGTGCAGTTCTCCCTGCTGCGGATAACGGAACGCGTGCTACAATTTTTAACGGATTGGGCAATGCGATTGCAGCTACGACAAAACATCCTGATGAAGCGTGGAAATGGATAGAATATCTGAGCAGCGAGGCCGGCCAGAAAAAACAGGCAGAGCTTGGAATCGCCATTTCGGCATACAAAGGTACAGCGGACGCGTGGACAAAAGCATATCCCGATTTTAATGTGAAATGCTATATCGATATGCTGCCGTATGCGCACATCCGCCCGTATACGCATCAGACGAGCATATGGGAAGACAAAGCATATGAACTGCTGAAAGGCGCGTATGCCGGTAAGGAAGACGTAAGCACAGCATGTAAAAAAACGGCTCAGATGATGAATGAAGCTGTTGCCGCAGAGCAGTAATTGGTAAGGCATCCGCTCCGGGATTCAGTCCCGGAGAGAAGGGGCTAACCAAAAATAAAATCTTTGGTTAGCTTACACTTTCTGTGCTACTTTTTTTGCAGGAGATACGGAATTATGGTAAAAGCGGCGGTAAAAAAGTCGGGAATTACAAAAAAACAGTGGAATGAATATAAATGGGCATGGTTTATGATAGCGCCTACGATTGCAGGACTATTCATATTGAACATAATACCCATTTTTCAAACGTTTTTTTTAAGTTTTTTCAAAAGCGGTGCATTCGGCAAGGGTAATATATTTGTGGGGCTTGCCAATTACAAACGAATGATCGCCGACAGACAGGTATGGTTTGCAGTCAGAAACACGCTTTTATATACCATCGGGGTTGTTCCTGTTACCGTCGTTTTTTCCCTGTTTATAGCAGTACTTCTGAATAGAAACATAAAAGGAAAGAACATATACCGTACAATTTATTTTATTCCGATGGTGGCAGCACCTGCGGCCGTTACTATGGTCTGGAAATGGCTGTACAATTATCAGTACGGCCTGATAAATCATTTTTTGGGAATGCTGGGGATTGCAAAAATAAACTGGATTGATAATCCCCATATAGCGTTGCTGTCGATTATTATTATCGGCGTCTGGAGTACGATTGGATACGATATGGTGCTTTTTCTGGCTGGGCTTCAGGAAATTCCGACCGATTACTATGAAGCTTCGACTATAGACGGCGCAAGTCCTGTACGCCAGTTTTTTTCCATTACGCTGCCGCTTATTTCACCGACGCTTTTTTTTGTGTCGGTAACGAGCATAATTACCGCGATGCAGGTATTTGACGTGATTTATATGATGCTTGATGTAACAAGCCCTTCATACAATTCAACAGTATCGCTCGTCTATCTGTTTTACAACAATTCCTTTAAATATTCCAACAAAGGATATGGGTCCACAATAGTTATGCTTCTTCTGCTGATTATTATGATCATTACAGTTATACAAAACCGGCTGCAGAAAAAGTGGGTAAATTATCTGTAAAAAAGGACGGATGAAATGAAAAAACAGACGAAACAAATTACGATTTTAATACATATATTTTTGATTGCAGGTTCCCTGCTTATGCTCCTGCCTCTGGTATGGATGTTCCTGACGTCACTGAAAACGGTAACGGAATCGACTGCCATGAATCCATTCCGCTTTTTTCCGGCAGCGCCGCAGTGGAACAATTTCTCGGAGGTTGTCAAAACTAATAACTTTGCCCGTCTGTACTTCAATACGTTTGCCATGATGGCGCTGCGTGTATTCTGCGCGGTTATGTTCAGCGCAATGGCGGCTTATGCATTTGCAAGACTGGAATTCCCGGGAAAGAGACTTGGATTTGCTCTTGTATTGTTCCAGATGATGGTGCCGGTTCAGATTTTTATAATTCCTCAGTACCTGATGGTGGACAAGCTTGGCATGCGTAATACGATATTTGCGCTGTTGTTTCCGGGACTTGTCAGTGCATTCGGAACGTTTCTTTTAAGACAGTTTTTTCTGGGGCTGCCGAAAGAACTTGAAGAAGCTGCCCGGCTTGACGGCTGCAACATCTGGCAGATTTTTTACAAAATCATGTTCCCCCTTACAAAATCGGGCCTTGTTGCACTGGGGATATTTACGGCGCTGTTTTCGTTTAAGGATTTGATGTGGCCGCTCATCGTCAATACAAAGACCGACGCAGCCGTATTGTCGTCGGCACTGGCAAAGATAGCAGGCGCGTATTCTGTCAATTATCCGCGCCTTATGGCAGCGTCAGTGCTCGCGGTTCTGCCGATGCTGATTATTTACATTATCTTCCAGAGACAATTCATTGCAGGAATTGCAACTACAGGCGGAAAATTATAGATGCGAACCGGCGTCTGAACCTGTATCTCCGCCGGAAAAATTATGCGAGGGAAAAATGCCTGTTATATTTCATGAAGAATCCGGTGAATTTCATTTATATAATGACGAAATCAGTTATATCATCGAAATACTTCCCAACGCCCAGCTGGGACAGTTATATTACGGAAAGAAGCTTGAAGACAGAAATTCATACGCCTATATGAGGGAAGAAAAATTGCGTCCGCTGGCAGCGTATGTTGCTGAAAAAAGCAGCTTGTCGCTCCAGTATACGCGGCAGGAATATCCATCCTATGGAACGACCGATTTCCGGTATCCTGCTGTAACTGTCCTTCAGGAAAACGGCAGCAGAATTACAAATTTTACATATGAATCCCACTGGATATTCAACGGGAAAAGGCGGCTGGAAGGACTTCCTGCTGTGTATACGGAAAGAGAGGATGAAGCGGTCTCTCTGGAAATCACCCTGCATGATCCGGTTATCGGAACAAAGCTTGTTTTATCATATACGATATACAGCGATTTACCTGTTATTGCCCGGAACGCCAGATTCATAAAGGATAGAGGTTCTCCTGTCGTACTGGAACGCGCAATGAGTACGAGCATCGATTTATCTGATGCTGATTATGAAATGATAAGACTGTCCGGAGCGTGGGCGCGGGAACGTTACATAAAGACGGGAAAGCTGGAACAGGGTGTTCAGTCCGTTTACAGCATGAGAGGAGCAAGCAGCGCAGAACATAATCCTTTCCTGGCTTTAAAACGTCCCGATACGACGGAATTCAGCGGGGAGATATACGGGTTCAGCTTTGTGTACAGCGGCAGTTTTCTTGCCCAGGTGGAAGTAGATACTCATGATACAGCCAGAATTATGCTGGGAATACATCCCGATGTATTTGAATGGGAATTGAGGGAGGGTGAGAGTTTTCAGACTCCCGAAGCCGTTATGGTGTATTCCCGGCAGGGGCTTAACGGAATGAGTCAGGTATACCATCTGCTGTACCGGACACGGCTTGCCAGAGGATACTGGAGAGACCGCCGCCGTCCTGTTCTTCTGAATAACTGGGAATCGACAGAATTTGATTTTGACGAAGAAAAAATCCTGAAAATCGCATCCATGGGACAGTCTCTCGGAGTTGAATTATTTGTTCTGGACGACGGCTGGTTCGGGGAAAGAAATAATGATCGGGCGGGTTTGGGAGACTGGGTTGCAAACCGTAAAAAACTTCCGGACGGAATAGAGGGGCTTGCAGATAAAATCCGCAGGATGGGAATGCAGTTCGGCCTGTGGATAGAACCTGAAATGGTCAATAAAGACAGTGATTTGTACAGGGAACATCCCGACTGGATTCTCAGCACGCCGGAGCGGATCAGTTCGCCGTGCAGGCATCAGTATACCCTTGATTTAACGCGCAGCGAAGTCAGAGAATACCTTTACGGTAAGATTGCCGAAATAATCCGGGATGCGCGTATATCCTATATAAAATGGGACATGAACCGGTATATGACGGAATGCTTCAGCAGCGGTACGGAGAACAGAAGGCAGGGAGAAGTGATGCACCGGTATATACTGGGCCTGTATTCGCTGTATGACCGCCTGATCAGAGAATTTCCTCACCTGCTTTTTGAATCCTGTTCGAGCGGCGGAGCACGTTTTGATCCGGGAATGCTGTATTATGCACCCCAGGCGTGGACAAGCGATGATACTGATGCAATTGAAAGACTGAAAATCCAATATGGGTCATCGTATGTGTATCCGGTAAGCTGCATGGGTGCGCATGTTTCTGCTGTCCCCAATGCACAGGTGGGAAGGATGACACCGCTGAGCACAAGATTTGAGGTTGCCTGTTACGGCGCGTTCGGATATGAACTTGATTTGAACCGGCTTTCAGCAGAAGAAAAAGAAGAAGTCCGGCAGCAGATTGTGTTTGTAAAACAATACGGGGAACTCCTTCAGCAGGGGGTATTTTACCGGCTGCTCAGCCCGTTCGGGCAGTCATATGCATCGTGGATGTGTATAAATGGGGAACGTACAGCGGCTCTTGTAAGCTGCTACCGGATTTTAAACGGTGTCAACGAAGGTTTCCGCGTATTAAAGCTTAAGGGGCTGGATGAACAGCGGATATATACTGTTTCGTTTTTCTCCGGCGGGTGTGAGAGAATCGGAACGTACAGCGGTTCTGAATTGATGTATGCAGGAATAGGCATGACGGGATTATTCCGCGGAAAAACGGGAGATTTTCAGTCTGTAACGCTATTAATTGAAGAATAACGTCATCCGTTGACATGGAGGGCTGTAATCAGTATTCTATAAAAGAAGACGAGGGCGTCTGAGCAGAGGGGTACATGTATGCGCTTCTGTTCAGACGTCTTTTTTAATATACTTTTTCGCTTTGGGTGCGGCATCCGCGCCACAGATGAATTCACTGTAATTATACGGGGGTTGCTGAATGTGTGGTTTTGTAGGCGTATTTGATTTAAATAGCGGATCGGTGCCGCTTGAAGAAGGATTAAAAGAAGAACTGCGTGCACAGATTCTTGAAATGTCTCGTAAAATCCGTCACCGCGGCCCGGATTGGAGCGGTGTATATACAGGCGGTAATGCAATTTTAAGCCATGAACGTCTTGCAATTGTTGACCCGATGTCCGGAAAACAGCCGCTTGTGAGTACCGACGGCAACGTGATTCTCGCAGTTAACGGTGAAATATACAATCATAAAGAGATACGCAAACGATATGAGGGAAAGTATCATTTCAAAACACAGTCCGACTGCGAAGTAATTATTCCGCTGTATCAGGATAAAGGTCCTGCTTTATTTGAGGAATTATGCGGCGATTATGCATTCGCCCTGTACGACAAAGCAAATGACGTATATCTCGTTGGCCGTGATCCAATCGGTATTGTACCTCTGTACCAGGGGTGGGACAAAAACGGCCGTTATTATGTGGCAAGTGAACTGAAAGCACTTGAAGGCGAATGCTGCACAATTGAAGAGTTCCCGAACGGCAGTTACTTTCACAGCAAAGACAAAGCTCCGACAAGATGGTATCACCGTGACTGGGAAGAGTACGATGCAATAAAAGACAACAAATCTGATATTCAGGAACTCCGCAGTGCGCTTGAGGCGGCTGTAAAACGCCAGCTTATGTGCGATGTTCCGTACGGTGTGCTTCTTTCCGGAGGCCTTGATTCCTCTATCATTGCTGCAGTGACGCAGAAATTTGCGGCAAAACGCGTAGAAGAAAATGGAAAAACAGAAGCGTGGTGGCCGCGTCTTCACAGTTTTGCAATAGGACTTGAAGGTTCTCCCGATCTTATTGCTGCAAAAACGGCGGCTGAGTACATCGGCACGGTACATCACGAAGTGCACTTTACGATTCAGGAAGCGCTCGACGCTCTGCCTGATGTCATTTATCATATAGAAACGTACGATATTACGACAGTACGTGCTTCAACCCCGATGTTCCTGCTTGCACGTTACATCAAATCGATGGGAATTAAGATGGTTCTGAGCGGTGAAGGAAGCGATGAACTCTTCGGCGGCTATCTCTACTTCCATAAAGCTCCTAACGCGAAAGAATTTCACGAAGAACTTGTACGTAAACTGAGCAAACTCCATTTATACGATTGTCTCCGCGCTAACAAATCGCTTATGGCCTGGGGCGTAGAAGGCCGTGTCCCGTTCCTTGATAAGGAATTTATGGATGTGGCCATGCGGATTAATCCGGTCGATAAAATGTCTATTCCCATGCAGCCTGATGGAAAACAGCGCATGGAAAAATGGATATTGCGCAAGGCATTTGAAGACTGTCTCCCGGCCGATATCGTGTGGCGCCAGAAGGAACAGTTCAGCGACGGTGTCGGCTATAACTGGATAGATACGCTCAAGAAGATGACGGAAGAAAAGGTAAGCGATGTTCAGTTTGCAACGCGTGCAAAACGCTTCCCTGTGAATACACCATCGACAAAAGAGGAATACTATTATCGGGAGATTTTTACAAAGTTCTTCCCGTCTGAAACCGCAGCAAAAACCGTTCCACATGAAGCAAGTATCGCCTGTTCTACTGCAAAAGCGCTTGAATGGGATGCTGCCTGGAAGAATATGGATGAACCGAGCGGAAGAGCCATGAAAGGCGTTCATGTTGCGGCTTACACAAAATAATGTTTTTTTCAGAATAATTATTGCATAAGGGATTATACTGTTTTCTATGAAAAGAAATATATACGGTATAATTTCCCTTTTACTTTTAGCGGTGGGATCGTCCTTATTTTTCGCAGGCTGCATAACTCCGCCTCCCGGACCCAGACATCGCGACAATCGCGGACGACGTGATGAAAGACAGGGGCAGCCGGGGCAGCGCAGTTATATTCCGTCTGAAAAAGGTTCTGTTACAATCGACGGTGTAGTATATAGTAAATGACTGATAAATGAGGATGGGTTTATTGACCTGAATGCCGGAAATGTGGTAATATAGAAAAATATCCGGGCCAGTAGCTCAGTTGGTTAGAGCAGGGGACTCATAATCCCTTGGTCCCAGGTTCAAGTCCTGGCTGGCCCAGAATAAAAAAAAACGTACCCCGACGGGTACGTTTTTTTATGTCTCCTATGAAAGAGAAAATGCGCAGCATTTTCTTACATTCGACTTGAAATAGAGGTACCCTGATGGGTACTTTTTTTATGTCACATTATAGAAGAAAGATTGTATTGTGCCGGAAATAAAAAAACGTCCCGTGAAGTTTGCACCTCACGGGACAATCGGAGAGAGTTTATACATCCTTTCGGATGCATCTATAATATACAAAATCTCTTCCGAATAATCAACAAATTTTGTTATTTTTTATGCAAATAGATAAGAAATAACAAATATTTATTGGTTTTAATACACTATTTCACGAGTTTTGAAATGATGTATTTGGATACATTCATACCGGCCTTTTTTGCAAGGACCTGAATTTTTCCCCATGTTACATCGTCGCATGAAATAGAGTGTGATTTTGACGGAAGCTCAGCCTTTTTAGTTGCTGTCTTACGTGTTGTTTTGTCAGCCGGCTTTTTTGCAGCCGCTTTCTTTGTTGTAGCTTTTATTGCCTTCATAATAATTATTATACTTCAATTTTTGCGATAAATCAATATTATTGAACATTGAAAGGTTTTTACCACTTTATGTTTTAATAATTGTTATTTCAGTATGCTGTCAAAATAACGATAAAAGGGACCTTTTTAATTTAATAATATATCATTATTGACCTGATTTATTTTTACCATGCCATAATTGTTTTGACTTCTGCCGTCAGTGATGCTGCTTCTTTTGTATGTGTTGCTTCAGTCGGATGCCAGTCTGCAGCATATCCGTCTGCAGAATTTTGAGGCGTGAAATGGAACGTACTTACGTTTGTATCCCCGGTTTCAGCTGAATAATCTGCGGCAGCCTTTTCAACCGCGTGAAAAAGACGATCACCCATAATGCCCAGCGAACAGACGATATGGGCACGGGGGTTGTTTTTTCGTACGATTTTTAAAAATTCTGTATACTGTTTTGAGTATTCATCTTCACACTCCCGTTTTCCTGCACAATAGCTGTCGTCATTTGTACCGAGGTTAATCACGATAATATCGGGAATAAATCGGGAAAAATCCCAGTTTGTTGTCTGTAACTGTTTTCCGCCTGCGTATGTATTGTACGAAAATCCGACTTTATCATAATAAAGTGGAAGCTGCTGATCAACTTTCTTTGTATCGTCGTCTGTCCAACCGGAAATAATACCCCATCCGCTGATTGCTACCATACTGTAGTCGGCATCAAGAGCCTTTACAGTTTTGTATGAATAACTTTTTGTCACGTCTTCTGTTGCCGTCGAGAAATGATGGTCACGGTTTTCGTCATCGACGCCGTACCCGCAGGTGATCGAATCGCCGATTATTTCAATGCGGTGTGATTTAGCTGCGGCTGGAGTAACAACTGCTGCGGCATCTGCAGAAATTTTTTTAATTCCTGCAATCGACATAGCCGTTTCCGACAATTTAATAACGTCTACGGAAACCGTCTGCGTTTCAGGCACGTCGAACACTGTATATGTTTGTTCCTGCTTAAGCAGTCGTTCGTCTATAACCCGCTTTCCGTTTACATAGACTGCGACCCGCGCCAGATTCGTATTACCATCTGCCTTACGGGCTCGTGCCCCGCTGTCACCTGCAAATGTTACCGTGAGTTTTTTTGCTGTAATTATAAATGATGCTCCTGAACCGGAAAAGGCTGTCCAGAGTATACCGTCGGAGAACTGTGTACGTCCTACGAGTTTAACATGTGTGCTGTTTGCTGCAAAATCTTTCATAGATATTTCCTGCGATTGCACCGGAACAGCAAAAAAACAGAATACTGCAAAAGCTGCTGCGATGCTTGATATAAGTTTGTACATGAAAATAGTATATTGCATCAGAAGAACTCTGGCTATATCTGATGTTGCTGCGTGTCGTTGTCCTTAGACAAAAATTTTGCCTGTATATGGCAGAAAATGCAGCTTGCAATGGCCCTTGTTAAATTGTTACAATCCGGCAAAATTTGTTGAAGGCTTACAAATGTTCGCTCGTTTCAGTATATGGCTTTCAGAAAGAATTTCGTATCCGTTGCGAAAAAATCTATGATGATATAAAAATTACCGATTTGGGATTTTATGATAAAATAACTTATATGAATAATATTTATTTAAGGCTCTTCCGGGATTCTTGTGGAA
>DCFX01000003.1 GCA_002314445.1 Treponema sp. UBA1793 | reverse complement strand
TTGAATCTCCATTAGTTATGGAACAGGATCGTATCCTCCGGCATGATAAGGATTACATCGGAGAATACGTTTAATTGCAAGAAAAAGGCCCTTACCAGGTCCATATTTTTGAATTGCCTCAATTGCATACTGTGAACACGTAGGCTCATACCTGCAGCATGCGGGAAACAAAGGAGAAATACAAATTTGATAAGCACGGATGCAAAGATAGAAAAATTTCGTCAGAAATTTTTTCATTTCCTGATTAATCCTGCCTTTTCACACAATGATCGAAATTGAACACATCGCTCGTTGAACGAATCATTTCCGGGATATACCAGCAACAGCATATCATAACCGGTGTTCAGATGTGTTTTAAATAAACGATAGACTTCACGGCTGTACCGTTTAGACAGATTCCTTTGCACCGCGTTACCGTATCCGCGAGGTAAAGGAAAACCTATACGATTTTTTTCCTGTCCGTTTTCTGCATAAAACAGTTTCGCACCGGAAACACCTGTCTTTTTTCCTTTTTTAAACAGATTCTTAAAATCAGCGGGATTTTTCACACGCTCATTACGTTTAAAAAACCCCATTTTTAATAGTTCTGTTTCCATCTTTGATGAATATCAATAAGGCTTCTTCTCGTCAGAAGCAGAAAGCTTTTTGCGGCCTTTTGCACGACGACGTGCAAGAATCTGACGTCCGCCTTTTGTTGCCATGCGGGCTCTGAATCCAAATTTTCTATTGCGTTTTACTTTGCTGGGCTGATATGTCCGTAACATTGAACATGCTCCTTGATATAATTAATCTGTACATTTCTACACAGATTTTAAGATTTCGAATTAATACTCCCGATCCAATATAGTATGGAAATATACCATTATTTTGAAGAATTGGTCAACATGCTGCTTTTCAGTGCATCAAGCTTTGCTTTCAGCTCCGGAGACAATTCTACTTTGTTTTTTACGGCTTTTCTGTCGGATATTTCAAGTTTCTTATCCTCTTCCTCCAGTTTTCTGGATAAAGTTTTTCTGTCTTCCCTTATCTGATCATCATACGAATTACCGCAGAGAGTTGCGTCACTTCCTTTAAGCCGGAAGGCAAGTGACAAAATATGAAGATCCGGAAGAGCATTCTGCAGACCGGTCAGTATGAATTTGGAATACAGCTGCATTATCTGAATCCATCCGGGATGATCTGTTTCAACAAGCAGTATACCGTTTTTCAAATCAATAAGTTCCGTATGAGCGGCAATTCTTTCTCCGTATTTATGGACTTTTGAAACAATGCTTTTCCATGTCCCCAACAGTTTACTGCTGTTTTCCATATTCGATTTATCGATATTTGAAAAAACCTGAGCTATCATATCGGCGGCTGTTATTATTGACTGATCATTAATCATTCCATTCACCTTTTTCAATATGATATATGCGTGTCGTACTGTGTTTATAACGCTCGTACGGTTCGCCCGGCAGAAATGTACAGAATAACTGGTCGTATTCGGGAAGCAACGCTGTCATTTTCTGGCGCTTGTCAGGATCAAGCTCAAGCATAACATCATCCATAAGAAATACCGGTTTAGTTGCCGTAATCCTCGAATAGTATACAGCCTGAGCGACACGAAGGAGAAGGGCAACGAGCCGCTGCTGTCCGGTCGATGCAACCGGAATAAATTGTCTGCCTTCATGCATAAAAATGATTCTGTCCCTGTGAGGACCGGACAACGTTGTTTCCATTACTTTGTCCTGATCATGTTTTTGTGCAAGAGCGGCTGTAATATCGTCTGCAGTCGGAAAACGGGTGCCTACAGTATCGGGAATTTCTTTCCATGACGGTATATACAAAATACTCACACCGCTCATACCGGAAATATTTTCATATAATTTTCCGAAAATGTCGTTAAATTGAAACACCGCATTTTTGCGCTTCTTTTGTATTTCAAGACCGCTTTTTGCCAGCTGTACATCGTAAATAGCAAGCATATCGTATGATTTGTCTTTAAGCAGCTGATTACGATTCTTTAGAACTTTTTTATAATTACGCATATCGTCGATATACAGCGGATCAAACATCGTAAGCGACTGATCAAGAAAAAAACGACGGCATTCGGGCTCTCCTGTAGCGAATCTCATATCGTCGTGACAAAAAAGCACACACGGAATCGTATTAATCAGTTCTTTCCGATCCTGTATGCGTTTTTCATTTTTTTCAATACGTTTCACGCCGTTCTGATACGTTATACCGATTTTTTGTACACTGCCTCTTTCCTGCTGATAGAGTGCATTAATGCTGAAACTGTCTGTTCCGTGTTTTATAAGCTGTGCATCCACATGTGTACGAAAAGAAGCGCCGTAAGCAGAATAATACAGTGCTTCAAGAATATTGCTTTTTCCCTGTCCGTTTTCTCCGACAAAATAAATCTCCTTCGCAGAAATATCTATTTTGTCGTTCTTCAGATTACGGAAATTATTCAGTGAAAGGGACAGGAACGGCATTAGTTAAGATTCATAGGCATAATGATGTGAAAGAAATCGGCCGCAGGTTCCGGGAGGAGTGTTATTGCCTTCATCGATTCTGTAAATTCAAACACAATATTTTCAGTATTGATTACTTTGATAGGTTCGGTGACATAAAGATAATTAAGGGCAATTGTAACTTCCTGACCGTCATATTTACACGGGATTTCCTCTGCAGCAGTACCTATATCTGTTTCAGGTGAAATAAGAGTCAGTGTTCCCGGTGCTACTTTAAAAAGCAGCCGGCTTACTTTCTTGTCAATCATAATCGTTGTACGTTTAAGAGCGGAATCAAGATCAGCTTTATTTACCTGAAATGAATATAACTGTTTTTCAGGAATTACTTTCTGATAATTAGGGAACTGCCCGTCGAGCAGCAGAGAAGAGAACTCGTAATTGCCGAAACGCACAAAAATCAATTTGTCTATAACGGCAAGAGAAACATTACCTTCATCCGGCGCATTTTTGAGAATACATCCAAGTATTTTTACAGGAATTATAGCTGCAGGAAAATCTGCTATTCCCTGAGCAATTGCTTTACCTGCATATGACAAACGGCGGCCGTCTGTAGAAACCATTATCAGTTCATCATCTTTTTTCGTAAAATAAACGCCTGTCATAAAATAACGGTTTGCATCTTCAGAAACGGAGAATATAGTCTGAGAAATCATTTCCTTGATATCTTTTGCAGGAACATCAAAGAAAGGTACTTTTTCCGCATTGTTTACAGGTGGGAATTTATCGCTTGCAATACTCTTGAGCTGGAATTTTATTTTTTTTGCAATCGGCCTGATCGTTACTTTTACATCTTCCTGATCAAATTCAATTTCGCCTGCAGGAGACGAAGCAAGTATACTCATGAATTTATCGCAGAAAACTGTTGTTGTACCGTCTTCTTTTACATCGACAGGAATCTTTGTTGTAAAATTAACAGAAGAATCAGATGCTTTGACTGTAAGAGTGTTGTTTTCAGCACTGAGAAGAATGTTGGAAAGAATTGAAATAGGACTTTTGTTTGTAATGATTTCCTGGGCAATAGCAATTTCTCTAATCATTGCATCTCTGTCAAAAGAAAACTTCATTTTATATCTCCTTTAACTCGGCCTTTTCTGCGAGTTGTTCACGTTGTTATAGTATACTAAATTTATATATAATTTAGTAATAGTAATAATAAGGTCCGGCAAATTGTGGATATATGGTGTAACTTGTTATTTTACTTTAAGTTATAGTGTATATAACTTACTATGTTATATTCACATGTTATACACTTATTCACAATTATTCTATTTATTCACTGGTTATGCACAATATTGTAACATATTATACACATTTTTGTCTTTATTTTTTGTAGTCTTTTATCTCCTTTATGAGCAGTTGTACGCGGGCATTAAGAGTTGAGTCTATTTTCATTTCCGAGCAGATTTTTTCATACGAATGCATTGCCGTTGAATGATCGCGTCCGCCGAATTCGTTTCCAAGTTCGGTAAAAGAGTACTCTGTAATTTCACGCGCTATGTATAATGCTATCTGGCGTGGAATGACGAATTTTTGATCGCGCTTTTTATTTTTTATATCAGCAACAGAAATCTGGTATTCTTCGGCAACAACTTTTTGTATTGTTTCGATTGTAATTGTGCCTGCTGCCGGATTGCTGAATATATCGCGGAGCTGCTGCTGTGCAATTTCTATTGTAAGAGGCTTCTGGATAAGTTCGGCATATCCTATCATTTTTGTTAAAGCTGATTCGAGGTCACGGACGTTTGTTTCTACGTTTTTTGCAATATAGTCGATGACATCGTCAGGAATTTTTTTATCGAGAATCTGTAGTTTCTTCAGAAGAATTGCACGTCGTGTTTCGTAATTCGGCGGCTGCAAATCTACGCATAAACCGTTTGATATACGGCTTTGAATGCGGTCGGCAAATCCTTTCAGTTCAGTAATAGGGCGGTCGCACGTAAAGACCATCTGTGAACTGTGATCGCGGAGTTCGTTGAATGTATAAAACAATTCTTCCTGAAGGGCAGGTTTGTTCTGGAGAAAGTGTATATCATCAAGGAGCAGCACGTCGAGATGTCTGTACTTTGATTTGAATTTTTCAGTTGTTTTTGAGGCAAGCGAAGAAGTAAATTCGTTTGTAAAAGCTTCAGCTGATGTGTAACATATCTTGAATCGGTCATCGTGTTCTTTATAGATATAATTACCTATAGCCTGCATAAGATGAGTCTTTCCAAGTCCTACGCCGCCGTAGAGCAGTATAGGATTGAATTTTTTACCTGGTTCTTTAGATACTGCTATAGCCGCGTTATATGCAAAGTTATTGTTGTCGCCGGAGACAAATGTATCAAACGTAAAGTCTTCCCTTAACTGAGGATGCTTTTTGTATTCTTTTTCGACAGGTTCCCTGTTTTTTTCCTCGTCTTTTTTTTCGGGCTGTTTTACAACGGGCACCGGTTGTTTTTCTTCCGTTTCCTGGGAAGCAACCTTTGAATTGCTTACAGTATGGTCAATTACAATATCTTTCTGACCTGTAATTTCCTGTATTTTTTCAATAACTTTATTGACATTGCCTTTTTTGACCATTGTCAACCACATGAATTCAGAGGGAACAGACACAATAATTGTATTATCTGTGTCTTCTACATATTGCATGTTAAACCAGAGCTTAAATTCTGTTTCCTGCTGAGAGCCTTCCTTTTTGTATTCTTCGTGTATCTGATCCATTGCATACTGCCAGACTTCACGATAATTATTGTTGGACATGGTAAGATTATAAACCGCCTTTACTTTTTTCTTCAAGACAGGTATACTGTAAATTACTAATTCGTTCTATTATAGCTAAAAAATCAAGGAAACATCATGAACCCTTCTGAAAATTATTCAGCCAGCAGCATTCAAGTATTAAAAGGACTGGAAGCAGTACGCAAGAGACCTGGCATGTATATAGGCTCGACGGGACCTCAGGGTCTTCATCATCTAGTATATGAGGTTGTTGACAACAGTATTGATGAAGCTATGGCAGGTTTCTGCGATCGGATAACTGTTGCGCTTGAAAAAGGCGATATCTGCCGTGTTGAAGATAACGGACGAGGTATTCCTGTCGGGATGCATCCGACAGAACATATAAGCGCTCTTGAGCTTGTTCTCACAAGGCTTCATGCCGGTGGTAAGTTTGATAAAGGTGCGTATAAAGTTTCCGGCGGTCTCCACGGTGTAGGTGTCAGCTGCGTTAATGCTTTGTCCACCTGGATGGAAGCTACCGTTGACGAAAGCGGAAAGCGTTATTTTCAGCGCTATGAAACGGGTATCCCAAAGACAAAAGTAGAAGAGATTGGAACATCCGAACGCCAGGGAACGACAATCCGCTGGCAGGCAGATAAATCGATATTCACAGAAACGACGACGTATGATTATGATGTGCTGTCAAAACGCCTTCGTGAGCTTGCTTTTCTTAACAGCGGCATTACGATTATATTCCGTGATGAGAGACTGGAGACGCCGAAAGAAGTTATTTTCAAATTCGAAGGCGGAATCAGGCATTTTGTCTCGTACCTTAATGAAGGGAAAAATATAATCCCTGCGGAACCGATTTTTCTTGAAGGCGAGCAAGAAGGGGTTATTGTCGAACTTGCCATGCAGTACAACGATGGCTATTCGGAAAACATTTATACATATGTCAATGATATCAACACAATAGAAGGTGGTACGCATCTTGACGGGTATAAAAATGCACTGACGTTCGTTTTTAACAAATTTCTTGAGAATAATCAGAAACTTTCGAAGAAGATGGACAAGGATGAAAAACTTACCGGAGATGATGTCCGGGCAGGTCTTACAGCCGTTCTGTCCCTAAAAGTGCAGGAGCCACAGTTTGAAGGTCAGACAAAAACAAAACTTGGCAATAGTGAAGTCCGCACCATAGTCGATTCCCTTACTAAAGAAAAACTTACGATGTTTTTTGAGCAGCATCCACAGGATCTTGAGCATATTCTTGAGAAATCGGTAGGAGAGGCCAGCGCCCGTATTGCGGCCCGCAGAGCTAAGGAAGCGACACGCCGTAAGAGCGGACTCGACAGCTTCGGCCTGCCCGGAAAGCTTTCCGACTGTTCTTCAAAGAATCCTGCAGAATGCGAAGTGTACATCGTAGAAGGTGATTCTGCAGGCGGTTCTGCCAAAAAGGGACGCGACAGCAAACATCAGGCGATTCTCCCGTTGTGGGGAAAGATGCTCAATGTTGAAAAGACACGCATAGACAAAGTAATAAACAATGATAAGCTTGAACCGGTTATTGCAACGCTTGGTGCTGGAATTGGTAAAGATTTTGATATAAGCAAATTAAGGTATCATAAAATCATTATAATGGCTGATGCTGATGTCGACGGTTCCCATATCCGCACGCTGCTTCTCACATTCTTTTTCCGCTATATGCCTCAGATTATAGAGGACGGTTATGTATACCTTGCAATGCCGCCATTGTACAAAGTAAGCTGGAACAGAAAAGAATGGTATGTATACGATGATGATGAAAAGGCTGTCGTACTCAGGGAACTTGGTGCAAACTCGGATAAGGCTTCGGTTCAGCGGTATAAGGGTCTTGGTGAAATGGACGGAACACAGTTGTGGGAAACAACAATGGATCCTGCCCGCCGCAAGATGAAACTGGTAACTATTCCGGACGCAGTTGCAGCGGATAAAATGTTTTCAGTCTGTATGGGTGAGGAAGTCGAACCCCGTCGTAAGTTTATTGAAGAAAACGCAGTATACGCTAATCTTGATGTGTAGGCAGAAAATAAATAAGGATTGAATCATGGAAGAATTTAAAACTCCGGAAGGCGGAACGCTTATCCACATACCTATTGATGCAGAAGTCAAGCAGGCATACATGGATTATTCTATGTCTGTTATTACGAGCCGGGCCCTGCCGGATGTGCGTGACGGACTTAAACCGGTACACCGCCGGATTATTTATGCAATGAATGAACTTAATCTGCACAATAACGGTGCAACCCGCAAATGTGCAAAGATTGTTGGTGATGTGCTCGGAAAATATCATCCGCACGGAGACGCATCGGTTTACGATGCGCTTGTTCACCTTGGCCAGGATTTTTATCTCCGCTATCCCGTTATAACTCCTCAGGGAAACTTCGGTACAATTGCAGGCGATCCTCCTGCCGCATACCGTTATACTGAGGCGAAAATGGCCAAGCTCGCAGAAGAGATGGTTGCAGACATAGAGAAGGATACCGTTGACTTTATTCCGAATTTCGATGAAACAGCAAAGGAACCGACAGTTCTTCCTTCAAAACTTCCGTATCTGCTTGTGAATGGTTCATCCGGTATTGCTGTCGGTATGACAACAAATATGCCGCCTCATAACCTTCGCGAAGCAGCAGCAGCAATATCTGCTTATATTGATAATCCTGAGATTTCTATTGATGAGCTGTGCAAATACATCAAAGGTCCGGATTTTCCTACAGGTGGTATTATTTTCGGACGGGGAGGAGCCAGGCAGGCATACAAAACGGGCCGAGGCAAAATAATTGTCCGCGGAAAATTTAACATTGAAACAGCAAAAAACGGCAAAGAATCAATTGTATTCACTGAAGTTCCTTACCAGGTGAATACGAAAATGCTCTGTGAACGTATCGGCGAACTTGCACGCAATAAAGATATAGAGGGCATTACAGGTATCAACGATGAGAGTTCCGATCGTACCGGAATGCGTATTGTCATAGATTTGAAGCGTGGGGCTATAACGAAAATCGTTTTGAATCAGCTGTTTTCAAAAACGGCACTTCAGTCGAATTTCGGTGTTATCAATCAGGCTCTTGTAAGGGGACGTCCCCAGATATTGACACTGAAGCAGATTATACAGTATTTTGTCGAACACCGTGATCAGGTTGTTACACGGCGGACAAAATTCGAACTTGCAAAAGCTCTTGCCCGGGAGCACATTCTGCATGCACTTATTGTTGCTATCAACAATATTGACGAAGTAATTAAAATTATACGAGGAAGCCGCGACACAGAAGACGCAAAGAATGGTCTTATGAAGCGCTTCCAGTTTGATGATATACAGTCGCAGGCAATTGTCGATATGCAGTTGAAGCGCCTTACCCACTTGGAAATCGATGATCTAAAAAAAGAACTGGAAGAACTTGAAGTAGTCATTGAACATCTCCGGGATTTGCTTGCGCATCATGAAAAAATTCTTGGGCTTATCAAGACGGAAACGAATGAACTTGCAGAAAAATACGGCGATGACCGTCGTACAGATATCGTCTCCGACGAGATTGAAGAGATCAATGTCGAAGACATGATTAAAGAGGAAGATATGGTAGTTTTAGTTTCAAAGTTGGGTTACATTAAACGTATCGCGGCATCACAGTATAAGAGCCAGGGACGCGGAGGAAAGGGGAGCATCAGTGCCAACCTTGTTGAAGATGATTACATCAATCAGATTTTCATTGCGTCTACACATGACAATATCATGTTTATAACGAATGAAGGGAAAGCATACTGGATAAAGGCACACGAAATCCCGGAATCTGCAAAGACAAGCCGCGGAGCTCACATAAAGAGCCTGCTGGCCGTTTCTGCAGATGAAGAGATTACAACTATTGTATCGGTTAAGGAATTCAGTGAAACACAGTATGTACTTATGGCAACTTCTAACGGTGTTGTAAAAAAGTCTGCACTCAGCGATTTTTCGAATGCAAAGGCAAAAGGCATTATTGCAATCAAACTTGACGACGGTGACAAACTTATAAGTGCAATTCTTACACAGGGCAAAGACGACGTATTCCTTATTTCAAGAAAAGGCAAGGCTCTGCGTATTTCCGAGGAAGATGTACGCGTTATGGGTCGTGCAAGCCGAGGAACAAAGGGTATGAAGCTTGCAGAAGATGACGAAATTTCTGCAGCCGTCAGAGTAGAGAAAGACAAGAGTATTATGCTTGTTACAGAGAAGGGCTATGGTAAACGCGTAAATGCAGATGATTTTAAGCCTCATGGACGCGGAACCGGCGGACAGCGCTGCTTTGGCAATACAGAAGAGCGTGGTGAAATTATCGGGGCTCTTGCTGTTGCAGAAGACGATGAAGTCCTTTGTATGACTAGCCAGGGAAAGACGCTACGCGTTGCTGCCAGTCTCATCAAAGAACAGGGAGCAGCTTCAAGCGGTGTAACGCTTGTAAAGATTGAAAGCCCTGATTACCTTGTCGGAATTGACCGTGTGGCAGATGATGACGAGGAAGATGAAACTGGAACGGAATCTGCAGCACCGGAAACCAATGATTAATTACTTATAATACAAAGAATTATAAGTTTGTTTAGATGCCTTGCCTAAAGCTGCTGACAAATAAGCAAGTTTAGGATATACTTTATATCAAGGGAACAACTGTATTTCATAATTGTAAACAGTTGACAGGTGGAAACATCAGGCAGGAGGCCGGACAATAGAGTAATCTGTTGTCCGGCCTCTCTTATTTAACATATTACAATACATAAAATGTACTGCCGATTTTTATTTTCAGTGCTGTAACTTATCCACAAGTTGTTAACATTGTGAATAAGTTATGTTTCACGTGAAACATAACATTACAATATTGTATATTTGGGAAAATGTTTCCTTCTTGGTATATCCTCCAATATATAGATTAGTTTTTCCATCTTAAACACTTTATACCTTTTACACGAACCTCAATAGGGATTTTTCTGTTGTATTTTCCTCTATACGGGTGGATGTTATGAGTTATGCACAAATGTTAACAACTTGTGGAAAAGTTTCACGTGAAACATGAAGTTATCCTCTTTTTGTTAACATTTGTGCATAAATGCAGATATTCTTTGTTTCACGTGAAACTTTTCATATGAGGTTTTCCACTTTGTGGATATCCTGTTAACAATCATCAGGAGGAACGCAATATGTATGGTTCTAGAATTTCCTGATGTATTGCAGCCTAAGGTTGTTGATTTCCTCATAAGGTAAGTTTCACGTGAAACATAAAATATAAAAAAAGAGGAATTTAAAAAAGGATTATCCGATCCGAAGTAATAAGGATGGAATAAATGTTCCACGTGAAACAGTGTTATATTGTACCGAATAGCAGGGGAGAGGGATGTTTTTCTATTGTTTCACGTGAAACAGACTGTTTATACATTTAACTAACGAACGATAGTTTATAAAAGATAATACAATCGATAGTTTATAAATTTATATACAAACGATCGTAAGTCATGAATTAGTATCTTTGTGTACATTTACAGACACTGTTTTCAACTGCATCCGGAGAGGAATCCGACTCAGTTGTCTGGTAGAAAACTGGATGCTATATTGCATAATGTAAAATCAAACAAATAGTGTCCTGACAGCGTATGTTGATTGTCATACATTACTTTTTGCTTTACACTGATTTTATGGATTCAATACTTGTGTCTCTGAATGAGCAGCAGCAGGCTGCTGTGAAGCATACAGAAGGGTACGTCCGTGTTATGGCGGGTGCCGGCTCCGGTAAGACACGGACACTTACGTCGCGCTATTGCTATCTTGTGAATGAAGCGGACATCGCTCCGGGGAATATTCTTTGCGTTACGTTTACTAATCGTGCAGCAAATGAGATGAAGTTCCGGGTTCGCAGGCAGCTCGGAGATATGGATCTTGGTTATATTTGTACGTTTCATGCTTTCTGCGTACAGCTTCTCAAGGAAGATATAAACGTACTGAACTATCCTAAGAATTTTGTCATTATTGATACGGAAGATGAACGTGAAATTCTACTGCGTATTTTCAGCGATATGCATATTACGCTGAAGGATACGACGGTACAGCGCACAATTGACGATGTGCTTGAGGCCAGAAAACTGCGTGCAGATACATATATAGGCGATATATACCGGTTTAATAATGAGCAGCTGAGGGAAAGGTTTAACACAATAAAAGACAGAGACGACCAGATTTTTGCAAGATATATTTATGAGCAGAAGAAAAGTTTTAGTCTCGATTTTAACGATCTGATAAACTTTGCAACGTATATCCTTGAGAATTTCCCGGAAGTCCGCGCTAAGTGGCAGGAACGCATGGAATACGTCATGGTCGATGAATTTCAGGATGTGAGCAAAAAACAGTATCGTATTGCGCAGATACTATCTGCCAGACATGAGAATTTATTTATAGTGGGCGACAGTGATCAGACAATTTACTCGTGGCGCGGTTCCCATGTAAAAATGTTTCTTGATTTTGACAAAAAATATCCCGGTGCTCAGACATTTCTGCTGACAAAAAATTACCGTTCCTCTCCGGAAATTATTACCGCCTCTAATACGCTCATTGCAAAAAATACGGTTCGTTATCCGAAAGAACTTGTTCCCGTTAATGCATCCGGACCCAAGCCCCTTTTCTGCCACTGTAAAAACGAGAATGAGGAAGCACTGTGGATATACAGGCAAATTCAACTACTCGCAGAATCCGGCATAAATTACGGAGATATTGCAGTTTTATACCGCGCACATTATCTTTCACGACCTGTGGAGGAGTGTTTTATTGAAAAGGAAGTTCCATACAAATTCTACAGCGGAATTGAGTTTTACAGTCGTCGTGAAATTAAAGATTTGGTATGCTATCTACGGATGCTTATTTCTGCGGACGATATTGCTTTTTTGCGTACTATAAATATGCCTTCGCGTAAAATAGGCAGGAAAAAGATAGAAGTGCTTAGAAATGAGGCTGAGAGTAAAAACATTACCTTATATGAAGCTCTTAAGCAGTCTGTCAGTTTGCCGCTGTTTGCCGGGACCTGTGCGCAGGAATATATTGAAGCAATTGAATCTCTGCGTGAAACGTACAGCAAACTGCCGCTTGGGACAATCCTTCAGGCTGTAATGGATAAGACGGGATACGAGGCATATCTTCGGCTGCAGAGCGATCAGGACAGACTTGATAATGTTGCGGAGTTCAGACGTGCCGTTGAGACTGCCGGTCAGGACGATGACGCAAACCTTGAGGATTTTCTTGCTCATATTGCTTTGTTCACGGATATTGATCGTGCATCAGAAAAAAGTGATGTAAAGCTTATGACAATTCATACGTCGAAGGGTATGGAGTTTCCGTATGTATTTATATGCGGCATGAACGAAGGTATATTTCCGTCCCGTAAAACCCTTTCTCCAGAGGATATGGAAGAAGAGCGGCGCATTGCGTATGTTGCCATGACGCGTGCCGAAAAAGAATTATTTCTTTCTGATTCGGAAGGTATTGCCAATGACGGTATTTTTAAGTATCCTTCAAGGTTTATATTTGATGCAGGACTTGATAATCTCAGGCTTGAGCATGAGATTGATGCATCTCTCCTTGAGCAGACTTCAAAAGTGATTTCATATAGCGAAGAACATCTCAAGCGTATAGGTTCCGTACTTGAAGTAAACACGCGTGTAAATCATCATGTTTTTGGTGATGGTACCATCGTTGAGGTAAACAAAAAGGATGGCTGCTACTTTATCAAGTTTGACACGCTGAAGACAACGCGTACGATACGGTTTGATGCAGCTCTCTCTGTGATTTGAATATATAATGTGATATACTGTTATTATGGAACATATAAAATTGGCATTTCTGCTTGTACTGTTTTGTGCAGTCGGTCTTGTTTTTGTCGGTGTCGGGTTATATTTTTTATCTGAAAAAAATCTTAATTATTATAGCGGTAAAAAGACAATGGTAAGGGCTGCCGGTTTTGTTTCGCTTGCGCTTGGTATACTGACTGTAATTATGGGTATTGCAATGTATGCACAGCCGCAGCTTCTTGAATATCTTGTTATTTTATACCTCATTGTTTTGATTCTTGTTGTTTTTAGTACAATGATCGTTTTGAAAAAAAAGAAATAGGAAATTAGTAATCCATAAAAAAGCCGCCGGAATTGGTATGTCCGGCGGCTTTCTGCATTTATAGGCTAAATGTCAAATTATTTCTTTGTTGTCTTCTTTACCGGTTTTTTAGCGGCAACTTTCTTAGCAGGTACCTTTTTAGCTGGAGCTTTTTTAGCGACCGGTTTTTTTGCTGGTTTCTTTTCAGCAACTTTTTTTACCGGTTTTTTAGCAGCAACAGCCGGCTTTTTAGCTGCCGGTTTCTTTGCAACAGTTTTTTTTGCTGCTTTTGCTTTTGCGGCAGCGCGGACTACAGCCTGTGCTGCAGAAAGGCGTGCGATCGGTACACGGAACGGAGAGCATGAAACATAGTCAAGACCAACGCGGTAGCAGAAGTCGATTGTTTCAGGATCACCACCGTGCTCACCGCAGATACCGCAGTGGAAGTCCGGTTTTACAGCACGAGCGTCTGTAACAGCCATGTCTATGAGTTTGCCGACACCTTCTTCATCGAGTGTTTTGAAAGGATCATTTTCCAGAATGCTGCGTTTGTAGTAGGAACCAAGGAATTTTCCTGCATCATCACGACTGAATGCAAATGTCATCTGTGTAAGATCGTTTGAACCGAAGCTGTAGAAATCTGCAACCTGAGCAATCTTTCCTGAAAGGAGAGCTGCGCGAGGTACTTCAATCATTGTTCCGATTTCGATCGGGATTTTAACACCCTTTTCTTTCTGAACTGCAGCAATAACTTCTTCGCACTCTGCGCGGATTACTCCGAGTTCTGCAGGATCGCAGACAATCGGGATCATAATCATCGGGCGTACCGGGATTCCGCGTTTCTTGCAGTCAATGGCAGCAAGCGTGACAGCTTCTGTCTGCATCTTGTAGATTTCAGGATACGTAATTGTAAGACGGCATCCGCGGTGACCGAGCATCGGGTTGAATTCTTTGAGGCTGTTGAATTTAGCAGTAAGAGCGTCAAGAGAGATAGCCGTTCCTTCTTCCTGAAGAATCTGCTGGACTTTCTTTGTTCCTTCTGCATCTTTCGGAATGAATTCATGGAGCGGCGGGTCAAGGAAACGGATTGTAACCGGCTTGCCTTTCATTGCTTCCAGAATACCTGTAAAGTCTTTCTTCTGAAGAGGAAGAATCTTTGCAAGAGCCTTTTCACGGATTTCTGTTGTATCAGCACCGATCATGGCCTGGAAGTAAACGAGCTTGGCAGGATCAAAGAACATGTGTTCTGTGCGGCAGAGACCGACACCTTCTGCACCAAAGTCGAATGCATTCTGTGCCTGATCAGGAAGGTCTGCATTGGCGCGAACACCGAAACCTTTGATTGTTGTCTTGCCGAACTTGCGGACAGAGTTGTTGCGGATTTCATCGCACCATTTCATGAATGTATCGAAATCGCCCGAAATCTCCGGAGCTTTAGTCGGAATCTGACCGGCATAAACAGCACCTGTTGTTCCGTCGATTGTCATCCAGTCACCGGCTTTGTATGACTTACCGTTGACTGTGATACCGCCGTTTTCAAAGTGAAGGGCTTCAACACCGGAAACACACGGTTTGCCCATCTGGCGTGCAACAACTGCAGCATGTGATGTGCGTCCGCCTGTTGCGGTAAGAATACCTTCTGCGGCTGCCATACCGGCAATGTCATCAGGACTTGTTTCTTTGCGTACGAGAAGAACTTTTTTACCGGCTTTTGCCTGTTTTTCCGCTTCGTCAGCTGTGAAAACAATCTGACCGCATCCGGCTCCCGGCGATGCATTGAGACCTTCTGCAATTGCACCAGCAGCTTTTGCAGCTTTTGAATCGATCATCGGGTGGAGCAGCTGATCTACAGCACCTGAGTCAACGCGCATTATAGCTTCTTCTTTAGAGATCAGTTTTTCACCGACCATGTCTACAGCCATCTTGACAGCTGCCGAACCTGTGCGTTTACCGTTGCGGCACTGCAGCATGTAGAGCTTGCCCTGCTGAACGGTGAACTCCATATCCTGCATATCATGATAATGTTTTTCAAGATTGTTGCGGATTTTAATAAGTTCGCTGTAAACTTTCGGATTTTCTTTTGCGAGCTGATCAATTTCCTGCGGTGTACGGATACCGGCAACGACATCCTCACCCTGAGCATTCATCAGGTATTCGCCGAAGAATTTGTTTTCACCGTTTGACGGAGAGCGGCTGAAGCAGACACCGGTACCGGAGTCATTTCCCATATTGCCGAAAACCATAGCCATGACGGTAACAGCTGTTCCCTTCAGGTTTTTGATTCCGTTGAGCTCGCGGTATTTAATAGCGCGGGCATTCATCCATGAACCGAAAACAGCGTTAATGGCATGCCACATCTGCTTTTCCGGTTCCTGCGGGAAATCAGAACCTGTTGATTTCTTGTACAGAGCCTTGTATTTTTCAACAATTTCCTGAAGTTCTGCTGTGTCCAGTTCGTTGTCGAGTTTTTTTCCTTTGTGAGATTTTACTTCAGAGATAATTTTCTCGAATTCTGCGTGAGGAACACCCATTGCAACATCGCCGAACATCTGAATAAAGCGGCGGTATGCATCCCATGCAAAGCGCGGGTTGTCGGTCTTTTTTGCAAGACCAAGAACTGATTTGTCATTAAGGCCGAGGTTGAGGATTGTATCCATCATACCAGGCATAGAAATTGCAGCACCGGAACGAACAGAAACAAGAAGCGGATCTTCCGGTTCACCGAGCTTCTTTCCGAAAGCACGTTCAAGTTTTGCAAGATTTTTTGCGACATCATCATAAAGTTCTTTAGGGTACTTTCTGTTATTGTCGTAGAACATCTTACAGACATCTGTAGAAATTGTGAATCCCGGCGGAACCGGAACACCAATGTTTGTCATCTCGGCAAGGTTGGCACCTTTTCCGCCGAGCTCTGCGCGCATATCCGCGTTGCCCTCTGCTTTTCCGTTTCCGAAAAAGTAAACGAGTTTTGTCTTAGCCATTTGATAACTCCATATATGGATAAAGATAAGATAATAAAATATTACATTGAAAAGAGAGTGCTGTCAATTGTACTCACTTTTCAATGTAAGCAATTGAAAAATTATTTTTTTTGAGATTCATCACCGAGGTATGCGTGACGAATTCTTTCGTCACTGAGAAGATCTTTTCCCGTTCCCGACAAAGTGATGCGTCCTGTTTCCATGACGTATCCGTAATCGGCAATCTTCAGTGCAGCTCGTGCGTTTTGTTCTATGAGCAGGACTGTCGTTCCCTGTTCGTTTATCCGTTTAACAATTGAAAAGATATTTTTTACGATGAGAGGTGCAAGTCCGAGCGACGGTTCGTCGAGCATAAATAATTTCGGACGCGACATAAGTCCGCGGCCGACAGCGAGCATCTGCTGTTCGCCGCCCGAAAGCGTACCGGCGCTTTGCTTTTCACGTTCTTTCAACCGGGGAAATAGTTCGTATATCATTTCACGATCTTTTTCTATGTCAGCTTTGTCGTTCCGGTGATATGCGCCCAGTGTAAGATTTTCCCATACGGACAAGTTGGGGAATATGCGGCGGCCTTCAGGGACGAGCACAACGCCCTGCGAAACGATTTGTTTGGTGTTCAGGGCGGTGAGTTCCTGTCCGTTCCATTTGATGCTGCCGCTTTGTGTTTTTACAAGCCCGACGATAGAGTTGAGTGTAGTTGATTTTCCGGCACCGTTTGCTCCGATGAGAGAAACAATTTTTCCGTCCGGTACTTCAAGTGAAATTCCCTGAAGGGCGTGAATACCGCCGTAGTAAACCTGTAGGTCGTGCAGTTCAAGCATTTTCGTCCTCCGTTTCATCGTTGTCAGAACCGAGATAAGCGTCGATTACTTTCTGGTTGCTGCTTATTTCCTGCGGGGTTCCTTCTGCAATCGTGTTGCCGTATTCGAGAACGTACATGCGGTCGCATATTCCCATGACAACCTGCATATGATGTTCAATGAGCAGAATTGAAACGCCGAAATCCGTGCGGATCTTTTTGATGAATTCCATGAGCTCCTCTGATTCCTGCGGATTCATTCCTGCGGCAGGCTCATCGAGCAGCAGCAGTTTTGGCCTTGTTGCAAGAGCCCGGACTATTTCGAGACGGCGCTGTTCTCCGTACGGAAGAGAAGTTGCCTTATCATATGCATGTTCTCTGAGGTTTACCTGTTCAAGAAGATACAGTGCATGTTCCCTTGCTTTTTTTTCGCGGTTGTTGTATGCAGGCAGATGGAGTACTGATTCAAAAAGATTGAAATTAGCGCGGAGGTTTTCTGCAACCATGACGTTTTCAACGACGTTCATTTCGTTGAAAAGGCGGATGTTCTGAAATGTACGGGCGAGGCCGATTCTTGTTATCTGATGGGGCTTGAGTTTCGTAATATCCTCATCGTCCCAGAAGATGGCACCGCTTGTCGGTTTGTATACACCGGTTATCATGTTGAATGCAGTTGTCTTTCCTGCTCCGTTAGGACCGATGAGACCTGTAATTTCTCCGTCATTTACTTTCAGATTCAAATCGTTGACAGCAGTAAGACCGCCGAATTTTATTGTGGTATGAATACACTGTAACATCACATTTTCTCCTTGCCGTTTTTAATGCGCGGTACAAGGCCGATTTTTGAAAGATAGTCCCAGGAAAATTCGTTTGTTCCCATAAGTCCCCGCTGCCGGTAAATGACGACAATCATAAGCAGGAGCGAGAAAACAACCATGCGCAGGCCGGGGAGTCCGTCTGTTTTTATAAAAATTAAATTAAGCGGACCGTCAAGGAAGCGGAGCAGCTCCATACATACAGTGACGACGACAGAGGCGATAATGGAACCGGTAATGCTGCCGTTGCCGCCGAGGACGACAATCAGCAGAATATTGTAAGTGAGGCTGAAGACGAACATCTTCGGGTCAATGGTCTGCATAAGATGTCCGAGCAGTGCACCTCCGATTCCTGCCATGAATCCGGAAATGACGAAGCTGACTGTTTTGATATGCGCAATATCGATACCCATAGCCTGCGCTGCAATTTCGTTATCGCGCACGGCTTTGAGCGAACGCCCGAATGCAGAATTGATAAGCGCAACCATAAATATGATGGCAAGAACCGCGCATCCCCAGACTGCATATGTCGATGAATATTTTGGGAGACCTTTGAGACCAAGCGCTCCGTTTGTTATGTTCTGCGTATTTGTGATAATGACACGGATGATTTCAGCGAAACCTAGCGACGCGATTGCGAGGTAGTCGTCGTGCAGCCGCAGCACGGGAAGGCCGATGATAAAGGCGAAAAGCGCAGCGCCGCAGCCGGCAAACAGAAGTGCCGGCAGAAAGGGAATCTGTATATTGGCAAGCCACGGAACAATCGGTTCAAGGTAAAAGTTTACAGCCTTTTGTGCAGGGCTCATGGTAAGCAATGCACTGATGTATGCACCGATTGCCATAAAACCTGCATGACCGAGAGAGAAAATGCCGGTAAACCCGTTAAGCAGATTAAGTGAAAGCGCCAGGATAATATAAATAGCGCAGAGGTTAAACACACGAAGCGTGAAGTTATCGAAAAAGTTATTGGCAATTATAATAAATGCGACAGCAAGTACGCAGGCTCCTGCCGTGAGTATTGTTTTTGTTTTTTTATTCATCAGACTTTCTCCACCTGGTTTTTACCGAGCAGTCCTGACGGTTTGAAAAGCAGTACGAGAATCAGAACGATAAAAGCAAATGCGTCCCGGTAACCGGTGAGGCCGGGCAGGAACGCGATAATCATGATTTCAAGAAAACCGAGCAGAAAGCCTCCAAGAACGGCGCCGCCTATGTTGCCGATACCACCGAGTACGGCAGCAATAAAACATTTAAGGCCGGGCATGATTCCCATTGTCGGGCTAAGCTGCGGATATTTTAGCGCCCACAGAATACCGCCGATTGCTGCCATAAGAGAGCCGATTCCAAACGTGATAGAAATTGTTTTGTCTACGTCGATAGCCTGGAGTCGTGCAGCATCAAGGTCGGTTGAGACCGCGCGCATGGCCATACCTGTTTTTGTTTTGTTTACAATCCAGAGCAGTATGATAAGCAGAATTGCCGTAACAATGGGAATAATCATGCTGATTGTTACGACGGTGACTACATTTTCAGGGTCCCTGCTGCTTCCGAATTTGAGGAGTTTGTTGAAGAATGCAGGAATGGGGAAACCTTTCTGACGTCCGCCGAATATAACTGTTGCCAGGTTTTCAATAAGGAACGATGCACCGATAGCGCTTATCATCACGGAGATTTTCGGCGAATCCCGGAGCGGACGGTACGCAATGCGTTCCAGCCCTATGCCGAGCAGTGCCGTAATGGAAATGGCGACAATGAATGCAACCCACCACGGGAGAAAAAATGTGGTTACAAGATAGAAAGCAAAATATCCGCCGAGCATGAAAATATCGCCGTGAGCGAAATTAATAAGACGGAGGATTCCATAGACCATCGTGTACCCGATGGCGATGAGTGCATAGAGGCTGCCAAGCGAAAGGGCGTTGACAATATGCTGCAGAAAGAGTGCTAAGGTCATAGTAGGACTTCCAAAATACAAAATGTATATATTTTATATCAATTTATAAAACAAAAAGATATACGGTGAACCGCAAAGCACGGCACGGATTGTCTGCGCCGTACTTTTTTATGTGTTACGGATTGACGATTGTCAGGTAGGAGAATTTTCCGTCTTTTACTGTTTTAATAAACGCGCTCTTTGTTGCGTCACCGTTTTCATCAAGTGTAACGTTTCCTGCTACACCGTCGAAATCTTTTGTTACAGCAAGAGCATCGCGGATTTTTGTTGTATCGAGGGAATTTGAACGTGTAATTGCATCAAGTGCAAGTCTGTATCCGTCAAAGCCGAGTGCGGTAACTGCCGCGGGTTCCTTTTTGTATTCCTCATCATATTTTGCAAGGAATGTTTTTGCCAGATCGGATGTTGCACCGGCAGCATCGAAGAATGTGGAGAATACGCAGCCTTCGACCGCACTCTTACCCACGTCGATAAGTTCAGGTGTTTCCCATGTATCGCCGCCCAGGAATTGTGCTGTAATGCCGAGTTCGCGGGCCTGTTTCATGATAAGTGCACTTTCTGTATAGTTGCCCGGCGCGAAGATGACGTCAGGATTTTTTGACTTGATTGCCGTAAGCTGGGCTGTAAAATCCTGATCGCCTGTATTGTAGTTAAGTTCCGCAAGAATGCAATTGTCGTTGCCCGTGAGTTTTTTGAACTGATCTGCAAAGAACTTTGCAAGGCCGACAGAATAGTCGTTTGAAATTTCGCGGATAAGGACAGCTGTTTTTGCTCCAAGATTCTGGGCTGCATATTTAGCCATGACAGTACCCTGGAACGGGTCGATGAAACATACGCGGAAATAGTACGGATTACCCTGCGTTACAAGCGGGTTAGTGCAGGAAAGACCGATTGCAGGAACTTTACCATCCTGAACAATCGGACCTGCTGCGATTGAATAGCCTGAACCCCATGAACCAAGTATGACTTTTACCTTTTCCTTATCCACAAGACGTTGAACCGCGTTTGCAGCTTCGACTTTGTCAGACTTATTGTCGACAATAACGAGTTCTACTTTGTATTCTTTACCGTTTACAGTAACAGTCGGATACAATTCGTTTGCAAGCTTGATACCCTCAATCTCGAGTGCACCGCCGGCAGCGTTTGCACCTGTCATCGGTTCGAAGACACCTATTTTGATTGTGTCTGAAGATGCAGCATCTTTTTTGCTGCAAGCCATGAAAAGACCGCTGAATGCAATAGCGGTCATGCTGAAAAGAGCAATTTTTGCAATTTTCCTCATTAGTTATTTTCCTCCGGATTAGATATAACAAAAACGCCGAAATTTGTGGTTAGTACAAATTTCGGCGTCATTGTCGTAATTATTTATTATAGTATAGTGAAATTTATATTTCATGCAAGTGTTAAAGATATGATAAACTGAAACAGCCGGAGACGTTTTTTTTGGAGGATTTATGAAGGAGTTAAAGATATTCCGTGCGTTATGCCTGTCTGCCGTTTTCCTTTTAACCGCATCGGTTCTTTCCGCTGAAGATAAACTTATTAACACACCGTTTACACGCGGAGTCAATATGACGAGCTGGTTTGAACCCTGGTCTTCTAGCCAGGGAAATCTTACTTATTACGATAGAAGCGACATTGAGCATGTTAAATCGCTTGGAGCTGACGTTATCCGTCTGCCGGTACATTTTGACAACCTTTCTTCAGGAGCTCCGGACTATAAAATCAATGAGCTGACGTTGCAGTATCTTGATAAAGTAGTCGACTGGTGCGAAGAGATGCATATCTATTTAGTGATTGATAATCATTCATTCAATACAGGAACGTATCCCACGCCCAAAGCGGTGGAAAATCATCTGCAGAAGGTATGGCCGCAGATTGCATTGCGTTACAGCGGAAGGAGCAGCTATGTTATATACGAAATTCTCAATGAACCCAATCATATTGATGCGGCCGTGTGGAATAAAATTCAGGAAAAAGCACTTGCAACTATCCGCTCGTACGACAAAAAACATACTGTTGTTGTAACGGGAGCAGATTGGGGAAGTATACGTGCCCTTGATACAGTTCAGCTTTATAATGACAGCAATCTTATTTATACATTCCACTTTTATTCACCCTTCGTTTTTACGCATCAGGGAGCTTTCTGGACAAGTAAGGAAGAAGAGGCGCTTTCTGCCATTCCGTTTCCGTACGATAAAGAGCGGATGCCCCCCGTACCGGAAAAGGTCAAAGGAACGTGGATGGAAGAAGAACTTTTATCGAAGTATCCTGTAAATGGAACAGAAATGGCGCTCAGAAGCGAACTTACCGCCGCCGCCGATTTCTCCCGAAAAAACAATGTTCCAGTCTGGTGCGGCGAACTTGGAGTCTACGATCGTAATTCTCTGCCGGAAGACCGTGTCCGCTGGTATCAAACAACGGGAGCGCTGCTCCGTGAATTGAATATACCGCTTACAGTATGGGGATACGGCGGCCAGTTCGGTTTGTTCAGGAAGAATACTCATGAAGTATATCCCGGTGATCTTGATCCGGCAATTCTTTCGGCACTCGGATTTACCGTTCCTGAGAAGGCCGGTACGCCTGTTCCTGTAGAAGCCATACGATTGAAGATTCCGTTTGAAATTTTTGATGATTTTCCCCGGAAAAGGATAGAAATGAATGTCTGGGAGGACAGCATAAAACGGAGGAAAACACTTACGGCATGTACCGAAAATCCTGAAGAAGGACTGTACTGCATACGCTGGGGAAACTGCCGGCAGTATGAGAGCCTTAATTTTATATTCAACAATTATGAGGATTTGTCGGCAGTATATGCAGGGGCCGCAGTTTCATTCAAAATGCGCACGACAAATCCTGCACAGGTGTTTGATGTGCGTTTTGTGAATGACGAGAACGACGGCATGAAACCATGGCGGATGTCATATACTGTTCATACGAAGGACTATGCGGCTGACGGAAAATGGCATACGGTTACTATCCCGATTGCGTCGATGAAAGAAACGGGAGCATGGTTCCAGAAGGACAATAAATGGTATGATGGAGAAGGATTATTCGACTGGCATAACGTGTATATGCTTCAGTTTTCCGCAGAGCAGGGCACTGTTTCCGGCGATATTTTTCTTGACGACATTAAAATTACCGCCGAATGAATCAGGCCTGAGATGTAAAAAGGAGGCCGCACTTGAAGTGTATTGAGACAACAGAATTGTTTCCGCTGCTGAATGAAAAACTCATTATCCTTTTGCAGGAACTGACTGATGAAGATTTTAACAGGCCGACACAGTTTCCTGATTGGAAGGTAAAAGACATTTGTGCGCATTTACTTGATACGTCGTTGCGAAGACTGTCGTCGGAAAGAGATTCTTATGTTTCTCAGGAGCAGGTTTCAATCAATACATATGACGAGCTGATTGCGCATGTTACGGAACTTGCCGACAGGTGGGCCCTTGCTTTTTCATATGTCAGTCCTCATATTCTTATTGAAATGATTGGAAAATATCAGAATGAACTGTATGAATATATAAAGGGGCTGGAACCGTATGGAATTTCCCGATTCTCCGTTGCCTGGGCGGGAGAGAAAAAATCATACAACTGGTTTGACATTGCACGTGAATATACCGAGCGATGGCATCATCAGATGCAGATCAGAGAGGCGTTGGGAAAAGAACCGTTGTATGAAAGTGACTTGTATTTTCCCGTACTTGACACGTTCATGCAGGCGCTGCCGTTTCACTATCGGAATTTTAAAAAAGAAAAAAGATATGTGTTGTGCGTGACTGTTACGGGTTCCGCCGGGGGAAAGTGGTTTCTGGAGTGGAATGACGGACTCAGGCTGGTTGACAGTCCGTCTTCAGAAGTTCAGACAGATGTAATTATTGCCCAGGAAAATGCCTGGAAAATATGCACAAGATGGCTTGATAAATCCGTATATAAAATTCAATGGAAGGGAGACAGGGAACTGGCTGAACATTTTAAAAAAATGAACTGCCTGCTGATAAAAGAGTAAGCAATGGTCCTTCAGTATGCTCGTCCTGTCCTGAAAATTTCCAAACATGGTAAATGTACTTGACGGGAACGGATGCAGGTATTACTATAGCAGTATCCGTGCACGAGCACGGAAAAATCAGAAATAGACTGGAGGAGGATGCTATGCCATATCTGCTTGGTGTAGATCTTGGAACATCGGGAACAAAAACTGTCCTGTTTAATATGGATGGTTCTGTTGCTGCTTCAAATACAATTGAATATCCGCTGTATCAGCCGCACAATGGATGGGCGGAACAGGATCCGCTCGACTGGTATCACGCGGCTTGCGGGACGATGAAAGCCGTTATGGCGAAAGCCGGTGCAAAACCGTCCGATGTGAAAGGCATCGGCATTTCAGGACAGATGCACGGTCTTGTCATGCTTGATAAGGCGGGAAACGTTCTCCGGAAATCAATCATCTGGTGTGATCAGCGAACGGCAAAAGAATGCGCTGAAATTACGGAAAAAGTCGGTGCAAAGCGGATGATAGAAATTACGGCAAATCCGGCACTTACCGGATTTACCGCGTCTAAAATCATGTGGGTAAAAAATAACGAACCGGAAGTCTACGCAAAGTGCGCGCACATACTGCTGCCCAAGGATTATGTACGCTATATGCTTACCGGTGAATTTGCGACGGAAGTAAGCGATGCAAGCGGCATGCAGCTTCTTGATGTGCCGCACCGCTGCTGGTCGGACGAAGTTCTTGATAAGCTCGGAATAGATAAGTCGCTGCTTGCGAACGTATATGAGTCTCCGGAAATTACCGGAAAGCTTACAAAACAGGCTGCAGAGCTGACCGGCATTGCGGAAGGCACTCCTGTTGTAGGTGGTGCGGGTGACAACGCGGCTGCTGCCGTGGGGACTGGAACGGTCGTCGACGGGCGGGCATTTACGACAATCGGAACGAGCGGCGTTGTTTTTGCACATACGTCGAAATTGAGCATAGACCCGCGGGGGCGCGTTCACACATTCTGTTGTGCCGTTCCGGGCGCATGGCACGTCATGGGCGTTACACAGGCTGCCGGTCTTTCGCTCAAATGGTTCCGCGATAATTTCTGTAAGGAAGAAATAGAAACGGCAGGCGGGATGGGAAAGGATCCGTATTATCTCATGGATAAACAGGCGGAACGCATCCCAATCGGAAGCGACAGGCTGCTGTATCTGCCGTATCTTATGGGCGAACGCACGCCGCATCTTGATCCTGACTGCCGCGGTGTATTTTTCGGTTTGTCCGCAATGCATACGAAACAGCATCTGCTCCGCGCCGTAATGGAAGGCGTTACGTTCAGCCAGCGCGACAGCGTTGAAGTTCTCCGCGAAATGGGAGTTACTATCAACGATATGCTCGCATGCGGCGGCGGCGGTTCAAGTCCTCTGTGGCGGCAGATGCTTGCAGATACGTTCAACTGCCCGGTAAAGACTGTAGTTTCAAAGGAAGGTCCGGCGCTCGGCGTTGCAATTCTTGCAGGCGTCGGCACAGGTGTTTTCGGCAGCGTGGAAGAAGGATGCGATGCGCTTATCAGGACGAATCCTGTACAGGAGCCTGTAAAGGAAAACGTTCCGCAGTATGAAAAATATTACGAACTGTACAGGAAACTGTATCCGGCATTGAAAGATTCATACAAAGAACTTGCAAAACTATAGAAATTCGGGGGTATACACGTGAAAATTAAATCAGTATTCAGTCATTCTTTTGAAAAGTACGGCAAGGTTCTTAAGGGGTACGACGTAAAAGAACTCCTTGAGAAACTCGATGAAACGACGAAAAAGCCCGACAATGCGGTTATTTATGAACCGGGCGACGCAGGTCTTGAATCGCTTGCAGTTGCAAAACGGCTTTCGGCGAACGCTTACGGCGGAATGCCGGTTCAGGTCGGCTACTGCAACGGTAATAATACAAAACTTAACTGCCTGGAATATCACCGCGGTTCTGAAATTAATATTCCTGCAAACGATATGGTGCTGCTGCTTGCGCCGCTTCAGTCGGTGAAGAAAGGCAGACTCAATACAAACAGTGTTGAAGCCTTTTATGTACCGAAGGGAACGGTCGTGCAGGTATATGAAACAACGCTTCATTATGCTCCGTGCAATGCCGTAAAGGACGGGGAAGTTTCAAAAGACGGATTCCGCGTCATTATTGTGCTGCCGAAGGGAACGAATCTTGCAAAACCGGAATTATCAGAACTTGATCCGGAAGACAAGCTGCTGTGGGCTGCAAACAAGTGGCTTATCGCCCATCCGGATTCATCGGAAGCAAAAGCAGGAGCGTTCGCCGGTCTTTCCGGCGTGAACATTGATATTGCAGGTATCTGAAATCTGCATGTTTGGTAATAAACCGGTCTCTGTGTAGGGCCGGTATAAATAGAATTTGTGTCCGCAGAGCCGGACAGGAGATTTAGTAGCTATGGAAAAAATAACAAACATCCCTGACGTAAAAATGGGAATCATCGCAGTCAGTCGTGACTGTTTCGTGATTTCTCTTTCGGAACGCCGCCGTGCTGAAATCGTGAAATCTTTCAGTAAAGATGATTTCATTTACGAAGCTAAGACGACAGTTGAAAATGAGAACGACATGATTAAAGCCGTCGAAGAAGTGAAAAAAGCAGGATGCAACGCACTCTGCGTATTTCTCGGTAACTTCGGCCCGGAAACTCCGGAAACGCTTATTGCAAAATATTTCGACGGTCCCGTCATGTATGCTTCCGCAGCAGAAGAGCACGGCAACGACCTTATCAACGGACGCGGCGACGCATACTGCGGTATGCTCAACTGCTCGTACAACCTGGGACTCCGCCATCTGAAAGCAGTTATCCCTGAATATCCTGTTGGAACTGCAGATGATGTCGCAAAAATGATTTCCGATTTCGTTCCGGTTGCACGCGCGCTTATCGGCCTTGCAAATCTGAAGCTGATTACATTCGGACCGCGCCCGCAGGATTTCTTTGCATGCAACGCACCGATTAAAGCTTTGTACGACATCGGCGTTGAGATTCAGGAAAACTCCGAGCTTGACCTGCTCGTTTCATACCGCGCTCATAAAGACGACAAACGCATTCCTGAAGTCGTCAAAGACATGGAGAAAGAACTTGGGACTGGCGGAAACCAGTTCCCGGATATGCTTCCCCGTATGGCGCAGTTCGAACTTACGCTGCTTGACTGGGCAGAAGCGAACAAAGGCAGCCGCAAGTATGTCGTATTTGCGGACAAATGCTGGCCGGCATTTCCGAAGGAATTCGGATTTGAGCCGTGCTATGTGAACAGCCGTCTTGCATCACGCGGAATTCCGGTTGCATGCGAAGTAGATATTTACGGCGCTCTCAGTGAATACATCGGAACGTGCGTGACAGGTGCTCCCGTTACGCTGCTCGACATCAACAATTCTGTTCCTGCCGACATGTATGAAAGCGAAATTAAGGGCAAGTTTGCATACGACTACAAACTCAACGACACGTTCATGGGCTTCCACTGCGGAAACACGTCGTTCTGCCGCCTGAATCCTGCGAGCAAACCTGCCGTCAAGTATCAGCTTATTCAGCACCGTCTGCTTGAGCCGAAGGACAGCAAGCCGGACTTTACCCGCGGAACGCTTGAAGGCGACATAGCCGCCGGCGATATTACCTTCTTCCGTCTGCAGAGTGCTGCCGACACGACGCTCCACGCATATATTGCACAGGGCGAAGTTCTGCCGGTCGCAACGCGCTCGTTCGGAGGAATCGGCGTATTTGCCATTCCGGAGATGGGACGCTTCTACCGCCACGTTCTGATCACAAAGCGCTATCCGCATCACGGAGCAGTTGCTTTCGGTCACGCAGGAAAGGCTCTTTACACAATTTTCAACTACCTCGGTGTTCAGGATATTGCTTACAATAAACCGGCCGGACAGCTGTACTGTGACGAGAATCCGTTCCAGAACTGATTTCTGATTTATCCCGCACGGTTGTTTCGTTCGCAGAACGCGGCTGTGCGGGATAAAATTTAATAATGCGGCAAAGTTGTATTTTATAAGCGCAAGGTAAACATCATGTCGGTAACAATAAAAGAGATAGCCGCAGCCGCAGGGGTTTCCCGCGGAACTGTTGACAGAGTTCTTCACAACAGAAAAGATGTTAATCCTGAAGTTGCGCAGCAAGTCCGCGAACTGTCAGATAAAATGGGCTATATTCCGAACCGGGCAGGAAAAATGCTTGCCGCGCGAAAACAGCAGATCCGGTTCGGCTGTATGCTGCCCGACATAGGAAATCCCTTTTTTGATAAAGTTATTGAAGGCTTTAAACGGGCAGCCGCTGAATTGAAAGATTATGGCATTAAGGTTGATATTATCCATCTGCGCGGATTCAATGCACAGACCCATATTGATGCAATCAGGAAAATGGCGGCCGCGGGATACAGCGGTATGTGTTTAACGACGCTTGACGTACCGGAAATACAGCAGGAAATTTATACGATTACCCAGAACGGAATACCTGTTGTAAGCGTGAATACCGATATACCCGACAGCGGCCGGATATGTTATGTTGGCACCGACTATATAAAAGCCGGGCGGACAGCAGCCGGGATGTTGTCACTTATTTCAAAAAATGAACAGAAAATACTGATTATAAGCGGCTCTTTTCATATCCGCGGACATAATGAGCGGATTAAAGGATTCCGCATGGGGCTGGAAGAACATAATGTTCCCTATTCCATTGTTAACACAGTCGAAGCATTCGACGATAACGACGATTCTTACAAACTTACCAGGAATACCCTTCTGGAACATCCTGAGATTACAAGCATTTTCGTTGTAGCCGGCGGTGTGCCGGGTGCATACCGTGCTGTAAAAGAGCTGGACCGCCGCTCAATATATATTCTTGCATTTGACGAACTGCCGGAAATACGGCACGCAGTAAAAGAAGGCGGAATCGGGTTTACAATCTGTCAGGAACCTGAAATGCAGGGATATGTAGGCGTTATGCGTCTTTTCAGCTGGCTTATGGAAGAAGGAAAGAAGAACGCAAATGATTATATTACACAGACAATAATAAAGATTGCTGACAATATGTAATAAAGATTTTATACTATCCTCATATGAAGAATACACAGAATAACGAATTGGCAGTGTGCGTGGGTTCAAAAATTGCGTCCATGCAATTTTTGAACGGGCACGAATTGATCCGGCTCGCAGAAGTATCTCGCCGGAATTCGTGCAACGCGGTGACGGACATCCTGTCCTTTAACGAAAATGGATTGATACAACAGTTTGTCAGGGAGCTTTAATACTAACTATGAAAAATACACAGAATAACGAATTGGCAGTATGCGGACTGGCGGCTGTAAAAAAGCTGGAGAAAAATCACGGGGATAAAATCAGGCGGCTGTATTTTACGAAGGATACAGCGCCTCTCTTCGGCGGGCTGTGCAAAAAACTTGCAAAAAATCATGGTATATACAATATGGTTGAAGAAGAGGACCTGGTGAAACTGAGCGGCAGCGTGCACCATCAGGGAATTGTTGCCATGATTTACGCACCTGAAATTATGCCGCTCGATTCGGACATAACCGACAAATGGGCGGAGCTTGGCGAAAGTGCGCTTGTTCTTGACCGCATAGGCAACGCCAATAATCTCGGTGCCATTGTCCGCAGCGCCGCTTTTTTCGGCATGAAGAATATTGTCATTCCGAACGACGAGGCACAGTCGTCGATAACGACGAGCTCATACCGCGTTGCCGAGGGCGGAATGGAATTTGTTAATATGTATTCAGTCAATTCGATTGCGCGTCTATTGGAAGCAGTGAAGGGCAAAATGATACGAATCGGCACAGATTTGACGGCGAAAAAAACTGTTTCGAAGCTTGGAGACATATGCACGAAAAAGTCCGCACTTATTGTTCTTGGTAACGAAGAGGAGGGGATTTCCGACGATGTCCGCAGGCAATGCGATGAACTTGTGATTATTCCCTTCGCAGGAATGGGCACGGGAGATGAAGCACCACAGGTGGACAGTCTGAACGTTGCACAGGCTGCTTCTATTGTTTTGTATGAACTGATGGAGAAACGATGAAATACTTTATCATATCGGATATACACGGAAGCGCGTCTGCCTGTGAAAGGGCGCTTAATCAGTTTGAAAAGATGAAGTGCGATGCGGTGATTCTGCTGGGAGATGTGCTGTATCACGGGCCGCGCAATCCGCTGCCTGATGCATACGAACCGAAAGCTGTCATTGAGATGCTCAATCCTTTAGCGGGTAAGATTTTTGCATGCAGGGGAAACTGCGACAGCGAAGTTGATCAGATGGTGCTCAAGTTTCCAATGCTTTCCGACTATACGTACGTTGTTGACGACGGTGCGCGTATTTTTGCATCGCACGGGCACGTATATTCGCCTGCGGAAGAATCGGAAGATATACCGGTTGTGGGTGGAAGTAAAATTCCGCAGGTCACCGGAACGGCTGTTGAATTGTTCGGTCATATTCACGTGCAGCTGCTGTACAAGAATAAAGCAGGAATTACGGTATGCAATCCCGGTTCCGTCTCCCTGCCGAAGAATGATTCACCTGCCGGTTTTGCCGTATATGAAAACCGCGGAATTACACTGTATGATATAAACGGAAAAGAACAGAAAAGACTTCACGTTTGATTTTCAGCTCCAGTATACAAATTGAGTCAGGTTGATACCGTACAGCGGTGCACTGTGGAGAAAAACAGATGGAAATAAATATCGATGATTTTAAAATAATAGGAAGCGGTGCGACATCTGACGTGTTTTTGTATAGTGATACACAAGTATTAAAATTATTCAAACAGGAGTATACAAAAGAAGCGGTTGATTATGAAGCAAATATTGTAACAGAAATAAACAGATTGGGAATAGCAGCTCCCAGAATATTTAGTGTTGTAACAGTAAACAATCGGTTTGGAATAATGTATGAATATATTAAAGGCAGTCTGCTGTTCGATGAGTTGCTTAATAAAAAAAATACAAAGAACATTATAAAAGAACTTGTAAGAAATCAAATAGAAATAAATGGTAAAACAAGCATAAATTTACCTGAGCAAAGTGTCAGATTTGAAAAGCAAATCAATAGAACGGATTTGGCCGGAGACACAAAAGAAAAAATAAAAGATTTTATAAAAAAAGTACCGGAAGAAAATTGTGTCTGCCATGGCGATTATCATGTCGGAAACATTATGAGAGTGAATAATGAACTGGTTGTTTTAGATTGGATGAATTGTTATTCAGGAAATAAAGAAACTGATTTAATCCGGAGCATATTAATGTTTCAGTCACCATATATTCCAGTTAAGTTGAATATGATACAAAAAATTATATTCAAAATATTCAAAAAAAATACTGCAGGAACATATAAAAAAGAAGTTTTAAAATCTGTAAAAATAAGGAATTATAAAGCCTGGCTGGTTGTTGTTGCTGCAGTAAGATTAAGCGATAATGTTCCGGGTGAAAAAAAATGGCTGGAAAAAATCATCAGAAATAATATAAAGCACCTGACAAAGTTTTCAGCGCCTACGACGCGGTCGAGCCGCGCGGCGGTTTAATTGACTGCCCTTGCGTATACTGCGGTGTGAGAAAAAATAATTAAGGAGATGTTTTTGAAAAATCAATTTGATTTGGCAGCCGGTCAATGGGATACGCCCTATCGGGTTAATAGATCGAAGATTATTTCCGATAAGATAAGAGATTATGCTGATTTTACCACAGTTGACAAAGTCCTTGATTACGGATGCGGAACAGGCCTTATCAGCTTTAATCTGGTTGAGTATGTCGGAAATATAACGTTTGTTGATTCCTCTGAGGAAATGCTTTCTGCAGCAAAAGAAAAAGTGAAGCATATAGAAAACAAAAATAAGTATGAGTTTGCAAATACTATTTTTACGGACAGCTTGGAACCCGGAACGTATGATTGTATATATACTTCCATGGTTTTACATCATATTAAAGATATGCTTTCTCTGGTAGTAAGATTTCAGCAACTGCTTAAGAAAAGAGGAAGACTCTGCATTGTAGATCTCACTCCAGATGACGGCAGTTTTCACAGCGATGAGCCGGATTTTGACGGGCATAACGGATTTGATCCGGAAGAACTTTCAGCATTTTTCTGCAAGTATGGTTTTTATGAAGAGAAAAGAGAAGTGTTTTTCAGCGACACGAGAGAAAAAAACGGCAGGGAAATTGATTACTCATTATTTATAGTAAAACTGAAAAAAATATAACTTTACGAAAACCTTGATAACGGCAGCGATTTATATCCTCATATATATGGTCCGATAGAAACAGATACGGTGGAAGATGTGCTGAAATTGAATAAGAATAATAATGGCGCATTTTATTTTCCGGATGAAAAATAAATGCAGGGGTTATGCGGGTACGGGATGATTATATAAAAATCGGCTGACGAACGTTTTGCGAAGGAGATTTATGAAAGCAATTTTAATTAACAGCAGTGCCCGGATAAACGGGAATACGGCAAAAGTGCTATCGATAATAAAAGAAATACTTGAAGAAAATGGCTCTACCGGCTTTCTTGT
>DCFX01000044.1 GCA_002314445.1 Treponema sp. UBA1793 | reverse complement strand
TGTCATAGTCAATCTTCAGAATCTTCCTGCTGAAAAGCAGAAAGCATGTCTAATCAGTATTGAAAACGGCATACAGGAACTGACGGCTTCACTGAAAGAAAATATTTCCGCTAAAGAAAAGCTGCCGGAAATCTCCGAAACCGGAAAGGCCGTTCTGAAGCAGCAGTACCTGCTTGCACAGGCAGTCGGGAGCTGGATTGTTTCAATGAAATCAGATTTTTGCAAATAATCCGCAGAACGTTTGCTGCTGACTGTCAATGCTGCCGCCGGACTGCAAAACGCGTGCTTGATGCTCCGATATCATCCTGACGGGTATAGGAAATTATATACCAGTCATAGATAAACGATTCTTTATACGGTACTATATGAAACGGAACATACTATGCCGGTGATACACATAACAAACGAAAATGATGAATATCAGATAATACAGGCGCTTAAAACGAGCAGGGAAAAGCGCAGCAAGCTCCATGAAGTTTTTATTGAAGGAATAGAAGCATTTAAGCAGGCACTTGCCGCACATATCCGCCTGACCAGAATAATTATTTATAATTATGATGCATTGTCCGACTGGGCAAAAAACGTCATCAGGGAAAACGAAAGCGTTCCTCTTCTTGAAATGCCGTTCAGCATGTACAAGGCGCTCTGCGACAGGGAAGAACCTGTTGAACTTATTGCAACTGCCGGAAAAAAAGAATATTCGCTTGAAACACTTTCTCTTCCTCCTAAACCGTTTGTGCTTATATTCGACAGGCCGAGCGATTACGGCAACTTCGGTTCAATAATCAGATCTGCGGATGCATTCGGAGTCGATGCGGTATTTGTCGTCGGACACGGGATAGACTGGTACGATCCCAAAGCAGTCCGGGCAAGCCTTGGTGCAGTTTTCCGTAAACCGGTTCTGCAGATACAGTCTATGAACGAACTTCAGGAATGGCTTTGCAGGCAGAAAGAGGAGTCCGGCATGGTTGTTGCCGGTACCGATTCTGCGGGCAGTGTATCTGTCTCGCAGCGGAGGCTTGTGAAACCGGTGAGTGTCATTCTCGGGAATGAGGCAAAAGGAATGAGCGTTGCTTTAAAAACACTCTGTGATGAAATTATCAGCATACCGATGTGCGGCGACGTGAATTCACTTAACGTTGCCTGTGCAGGAACTGTCTTCCTCTGGGAAGTGTTCAGAAACGGGATAACCGCTGAATAACATTCAGGAATCAGTATGGATATTATCGAAAAGGAAGTACCTGCACGGGAGCTCCTTTCAAAATCAAACCTTCCCGCAACTGATTACGTTGTTAATCCGTATGTCGGCTGTCCTCATGCATGCAAGTACTGCTATGCAAGTTTTATGAAACGTTTTACCGGACATACGGAACCATGGGGTTCTTTCGTCGACATCAAGCGTTGTGAGAAGAAAATCGATATTACCAAACTGAAGGGGAAGACCGTTTTTTTATCATCGGTGACCGACTGCTATAACCGGTTTGAAGAAAAGTACCTGTGTACAAGGGCTGTACTTGAACAGCTTGTACCGTCAGATGCGTATGTCAGCATTTCAACAAAATCAAGCCTTATTCTGCGCGATATTGATTTGTTGAAACAGTTTAAACATCTGACTGTCGCCATGTCAATCAACACGCTTGACGAAACATTCCGCAGCGATATGGACAATGCCTCTCCTGTTGCGGACAGACTCCATGCGCTAAAAACGCTGCATGACAACGGTATACCGACTGTATTGTTTATGTCGCCGATTTTTCCCTATATTACCGACTGCCGGAAAATAATTGAGTGCTCATCGGAATTTATCGGCGAGTACTGGTGTGAGAATCTTAATCTGAGGGGGGCGTACCGGCCTGTAATACTGGAATATATCCATACCCATTATCCGCAGTACGAGTCATATTACCGCAGAATATACAGTGAAGGCGATAATTATTACTGGAAAGCATTGTCACAGAAACTGTTTTCATATTGCAGAGAAAATAATATACACTACAAAAATTATTTCCATCACTCAGCGCTCGTACAGCATAAAAAGACAGGCGTAAAATAATCAGCGTTTAAAAATACTTTTTATATCTCTGTCAGGTTTTTGTGATGTTAAATTAATAATCAGTTCTTCTGCTGCCGAAACGGATGCTATGCTGCACGCTGCAATAAAAGCCGCACCCGGCGACAGTATATACAGGAATGGAAAACAGAATAATGTAAACCCGGCAGCCTTATTCGCATAGGTATGCAGAAATACAAATTCTTTGAAACGCACCAGGCCGGCAATAAGAGATGCAGTGCGCAGTATGCAGACTGCTGCAATCCATGCAATGAAAACAACACCGGGACTGAGCGTACGCACGTACACAATGACGACAATGACAAAAAATATGACATCGGCTGTACTGTCGAGAATCTGTCCCGTCCTGGTTACAGTTCCCGTTTTTCTGGCTAAAAATCCGTCAAGTACGTCGCTGATTCCGCAGAATGTGTATAGAATGAAAAAATGCACTGAAAAAGGTTCAATGAACAACAGCGGTACGGAACAGAGCATGCGGAGTACGGTTATGAAATCCGGAAGATATTTCATACAAGCGGTACCTGTATTTCCGTAAGCCAGTCGTCGGGAGATTTTTTGTTCCACACTCCGTCTATCTCCGATTCACGAGGACCGTCCGACGGGATAAAATTATTCTGGTCTATCCATTTGAACAGCGCATTGTATGCGAGCGGCAGGCCGTCGTACGCACCTTTGTGCATAACACAGGCTGCACGGGGAACGGCATCGAGCGTTTTGAATTTGATCGTATCCGTTTCCGTTCCTGCTTCATATACCGCTTCGCAGTATTCGAACTTGATATAAGTTTCTTTATAGCATGCATCAAGGTATCTGATAAAGAAATACGGGGGATCGTCTTTTATTTTCATGTCCGGATTAGTCCGGTATGCTTCTTCGTCAATCTGAGGGATAAGTTTAAATAAGTCGCTGTAATAATGTGCCGTCATGCAGCAGCTGAATACGGTAGTGCGGGGCAGCGGCTTAACGACAATCTGATAATTCAGAGACGGATCTGACTGCATGCAGTCAAGGTATGCATTGATGGACGCAAGCTGCGCGGCAGTTTCCTGTATATTCTGTTCCAGTTTTTTTTTCTGAGCTGCAAGCAGCCTGCCCGCATTCCGCCCTGCAAGGATTCGCCTGATATCTTCAATGGAAAACCCGCACTGTCTGAGCGCAAGTATCCGGTGCATCCTGAAGAGCTGTTCCGAATCATAGTATCGGTAGCCTGTCGCCGGATCGGTAAATGCAGGGACGAGAAGCCCTTTTTCCTCGTAGAACCTGAGCGCTTTGACAGAGACTTTTGTTATCCGGGAAAAAAGACCTATACGGTACATTGCTTTACAACCCCAGAAAATTCTGATACGTGTCCGGTGTGACGACCGAGACAGCCGCATCCGGATACCTGTTTGTAAATGCCGTCGTCACACGACATTTTTTGTCGGGATTCCATTTGAACTCGTAAGCGGAAAGGGAACCTGCGGATTCTTCAACATAATCGATTTCCATTCCGTCGGTAGTCCGCCAAAAATACGATGAAACCGTCGACGTGCCGTTTGCCGGGAGTGCATTTTTATTTGAAAGATATTTTATACGCTCGGAAACAAGATAATTTTCCCATAAAGCACCGATATCTTTTCGTGCACCTATGGGAGTAAAATCTCCGAGAACGGCATTACGGATTCCATTGTCGCAGAAATATATTTTTTTTGCCTTTTTCAGTTCGTTCCGTTTATTCGTACTGTAGGCATTCAGTATAAAAATTATGAATGACTGCTCGAGCAGAGAAAGATATGAATCGACAGTCCCCCGTGAAACGGAAAGCGACGATGCAAGTTCTGCGGTCGAAACCTCACTGCCTGTCTGGTATGCAAGCAGCCGCAGCAGGTCTTTAAGGAGTTTCGGTTTGCGGATTCCTTCATATTCGAAAAGATCCCGGTACAGATAACTGTCGGCAATCAGCTGCAGAAGCGACTGTGCCTCATCAGGTTTTGTAACTACTTCCGGATAGGAACCGAAGAGCAGGCGCTGCTGCAGCGCTTTCCGTTCATCAGAAAAACCGACAGCTCCGCTAAGCTCAAGAAAAGAAAAGGGATACAGGCGGTATTCATATTTTCTTCCGGTAAGCGGTTCTTCCGTCATGTTTGCAATCAGGAATGAACTGGAACCGGTCAGAATGGCCTGTACATCGGGAAACGAATCAGTAAGGATTTTTACGGCGCGGCCTATGCCGGGTATGCGCTGCGCTTCGTCAATGACAACCAGTTTGCTGCTGCCCAGAATCTGAGACCAGACCGATTTTGTCACGGTGGAAAACATACGCACATCGGTGTCGTCATCACCGGACACCCATACTGCATTTTCCGCTGAAGCATCGACCGTCATGCGGGTAAGTGTGGTTTTGCCGCACTGCCGTGCACCGTATAGAATGACAGCTTTTCCTTTATGAAAATTTGTCTGTATGATGTCCTGTAAAGATCGACGTATCATAATAGGAAGTATACCGTCTTTTCGTATTATGTCAATAATATGCTATTACGATAGCATATTATGTCAATAATATGCTATTACGATGACGGATTGTTACAAATTGTCTCTGATTACCACCTGAACACTTTTACAGAAACGGCATAGCATACAATGGCGCCGGCTGCAAGTATACCAAACCGTACGAAGTCGTAAGGCCCTGTAACACCGAGTGCTGCGCTGCTGAGCAGAATATTTGCCTGCGTCATGGGAAATAGTTCCGCAATAATACGGAGCGCCCGGGGCAGCATTGCAAACGGGATTGTCGTTCCGGAAAGGATAAGCGACGGAAAGTAAATAATTGTGGTGACGGAGTTGCATGTCTGGATATCAGGAACAAGCGCTCCTATCAGATTGCCGATACTGTATATGACGAATATGTTAAACAGATAGATGAATACGAACCGCCCTGCCGACGCGATTTGTACGTGAAACACGAAATGCGCAACGCCTGAAACAAGGGTTGCTGAAAAAAGTACGAAGAATACTTCAAGCAGCGCATCGACGGCAAGCAGCATAGCAGGATTAACCGGCGTAACTTTGAACTGCTTGAGAACACCGTCGTGGCGGTACTGTGCAAGTGTTACAGGAATGCCCATTATTCCCGTCGCAAGAATACCGATGCCCGCGACCCCTGCAAACGATGCGGTAAGCCCCTGAGCAGGAACAAGGAACCCGATAACAAACATAATTCCGACGGGAATGACAATACCGAATATAATGATGTTTCCGTCCCTCAGTATCAGTTTGAGTTCCGTTTTTAAAAGCGTTGTAAAAGAATTTGTATGGTTCATGCTTCATCTCCAAATGCATTACATGCTGTGTGTTCATCTTCTTTTGCCATATACTGCAGAAAAAAATCCTCAAGGTTTTTAGCACTGTTTTCTGCAACAAGTGTTTCCGGTGTCCCTGTCGCACAGATATATCCCTGCTTCATAACTGCAATACGCGTGCACAGATATTCCACTTCATCCATGAAGTGTGATGTGAGCAGAATCGTCATACCGTTGTGCTGGAGCGATTTGATGACGTCCCATACGGCATGGCGCGCTCTGGGGTCAAGGCCTGTCGTCAGTTCATCGAGGAAGAGCAGTTCCGGCTGCGGAATAAGTGCGAGCACGACTGCCAGCCGCTGTTTCTGCCCTCCTGAAAGCGATGCAACCGGCATGTTCTGTTTCTGCAGCAGGCCAAGTTTTTCAAGAAGCGGTTCATATGCTGCAGGTGCGTCATAGAAACTTTCATATAATCCGCACAGTTCATATACGCGTATTTTGTCCGGAAAGCTCGTCTGCTGCAGCTGTACACCTATTTTATTAAGAAGCAGCTTCCTCGCAGTTCCCGATGTATCGGCTGGATTCATTCCCAATATGGAAATTGTCCCGCTGTCGGGATTCTGCACACCTGTCATGCATTCCGAAAGCGTCGATTTTCCTGCACCGTTCTCTCCGATGATGCCGAAAATTTCGCCCTGTTGTACCGTAAGGTTTACACCCCGGAGCGCCTGTACTTCCGGACGCGGGTGTCTGCCGTGTCCTTTTGCAGGGTACGTCTTGACGACGTTCTGCAGGCAGATTACCTCTTTTACTGAATTCATATAACCTCCAAACGTAATGACTGTATCTGCGTAATGATATGTCTCCTTCTCATTACACACTCTCCTGCGGGAGGAGAGTCAATACAAATCGTATGCGGAATATGAATTATTATCCTGTCTTTTTATGCTTTTAAAAGGCGGGTTTATTCGTGCGGATGTTTTATACCCCGCCCCTTGGGGCGAGGTTGTTGATTTTGATATTGGAGTAGAAGGATACAATAGAAGTGCAGTACCAAAATATCCGATAATATAAGGGAAACGGGTATGAAAAAGTACACAAATGGATCTATTGGATAAGCATACTTTATCCCGTTTTTAGCTGCAATCGTTATAGCCTTTTCAAAATCACACAGCGGAAAATCGGCTCTATCACGGTATCGCATATGACAGGATTTTCAGGAAAAGATTTGAAGTATAATAAGCCCGGAAAATAATATTCAATTATATTGCAGAACCGCAATTCCTTGGATATCTTTGATATTTGATAAATTAACAGCAAGCACATTGTAATTTTTTGCCTCCTTTTTTGAAACGGCTATAAATTGATCAACCGTTCCAAATATGAATCCGAGAATCCCCATCGCTTTCGTCCTGTAGTGCATCGGTATCACGACCTCCGGATTGAGCTGCTTCATGACTTCCGCTGCGCCGCTGGCATCCAGTACGGCTCTCCCTCCTATGGGAAGGAGAAGTATATCCACTTTCCCGATTTGATTGATCTGTTCAATACTCAACAGATGTCCCAGATCGCCGCAATGGCAGACATTTAATCCGTCTACCCTGAAATTATAGACGACATTTTTGCCTCTTTTTTCCCCGGAAACATTGTCGTGAAAAGTCTGTACGCCTTTAATGTCGATTCCTTCCTGCAAAAATACACCCGGTTCCCTGATAAGCACAAAGTTCCCCTTAACCGCGCCGACATTGTTATGGTCGCTGTGATCGTGGCTGATTGTGACAATCTTCGCGTCAATTTCCGGCAGTTTATAGCCAAGAATACTGTGATACGGATCCATGATGATTTTTGTACCATTTTCAGCGGTGAGCATGAAGCACGATTGACCAAACCATTTTATATTCATGTGAATCTCCTTCTTTTGCAAAGCATCGTTCGGTTAATTTTTTTCCAAATTATAGCTGTTTACTTGAATAACCGTCCCATAAAGAAAATCCGCTTCTCAAGTAACGCAAGACCTTTAAAACCATTTCCATGTTTTATTGCTCCACTTCCATATTCCAGCTCATTCCTTTTCAAAGGATTCACTCAAAATGGCTTTGTCCCATTTTTTATACACTCTGAAATAGACCCATACAGCATTGAGGAACATCAATGCGCTGGTGATATAAAAAATATACTGGAAACTGAATCGTCCTGCGATCTGTCCACCTAAAACGGCACCTGCGGCAACTCCCAGATATCCAACCGACATGTTCAATCCGAAAATCCGGCCTGTGAGAAAATCCGGCGTAATCTTTTTAATCATGATACTGACGGACGGTATTAGTCCTCCCATTGCAAATCCCAATAAGAAGCGAAGTACCAGTAGCTGCCAGGGATTTTGAACAAAAGCCTGAGGGATGTAAAGGACCCCGGCTGCTATCAGTGAAATCATAATTACCTTATGCGTGCCGATTTTGTCAGAAAGTTTTCCCAGCCTTGGGGCGGCGATAATATTTGAAAGTCCTGTAGCCGAGAAAACCAAACCGGAAATCAGTGCAATATGACTGACGTTGGGGCTTAATTGAGATACATACTGAGTCATAATCGGCTCAATCGAATATAGCCCTATGGCCATGACAAAAAAGGTTATCAATATTACGACTGTCAGTTCTTTTTGCGGAACTGAATTCCATATTTCCCTCACCCCTTGTGATTTTTTATTATCCCGGACAAATGATTCCTGTACAAATCGCAGAGTGATAAAAAAAGCGATCAAAAGGAGTCCGCTTATGATGAAAAATACGGCCTGCAAACCCAGGGTAGCTTCTATCAATCCACTGAGCGTAGGCCCCAATAAAGAACCGGCAACACTTGCGGTTGAAAGAGTCCCTAAGGCATAACCTACATGTTCCCTGTCCGTTTGCGTTGCAATCAACGTGTTGCAGGCTGTGCTGTATCCTGTGAAAGCTCCCTGTAACACGCTGAGCGCGATCAGAAAATATATGTTAGGAACGAAACCCATCAGTAAATAGATGATACTCAGTCCAATAGCCGCCCGAAGAATCATCGGCTTTCGGCCAACTATATCGGCAGCATGCCCCCAGATCGGTGAGAATATTGCCGTAATTAGGTAAGTGATTCCGAAAGTAATTCCGGACAACTGCGACACCAACGATGTATTTTGAATACCAAGATGGCGGATATAAAGCGGTAGAATCGGTGCTACTTCGCTCATTCCAATTGCTGCGATGAAAACCCCGATCCAGCACACATACAGATTTCTTTTCCAAACAGGCATGACTTTCCTCCTGCTAAAATAAAATTGATCTTCATTTATTTTTCTATTTTAGAAAAAGTAACGGTTGAAAGCCATGCACAAATTTAAAATTCATACACATTCTTGCTATAAAATTCTTTTGGGCTTATTCCTTCTATCCTTTTAAACATCCTGCTGAAATAGAATTCATTTGTGTATCCCAACTCATATGCCGTTTCTTTCACCTTTTTATTGTCTTCAATGAGCAGCTCTTTGGCTTTTTCAATTTTCATTTTATTGAAATACGTAATAATCGGATAACCCGTTGCTTCTTTGAATTCTCTGGATAAATAGAATGTGGATAATTTTGCTATCCCGGATAATTCCTCTAAAGTAATTTTTTTGTTGATGTTCTGACGCATATATTCTATTATCCGGTCAATCTTCAAAGATATAGCCTGATTTTTGCTCTGCTTTATATTGTTTTGAGTAACCCAAATAAGTAATTGCCGAAGTAATGTTGCTGCAACAAACTCATAACTTTGCCCCTTGCCATCCCAAGTATCCAAAAGTTTTCCAAACAGTTCTTCCAAAGGTGTGTAGGCCGCTATTTTCTGAGCCAACGGCTGATGTAAGTTTTTGATATTCTCCTGATACTTCCATTCTCCATCAGGCCCCAGTGCCATTCGCGCGCCGCTGAAATGAACCGTCATATAATGTTCCGGTTTGTAAACACCCGGATCGTAAACACATGGTTCGATCGTTTGCTGGATACCTGGTGGAATATAGAACAGCATTCCCCTTTTCAGCGGATATTTGTTTTTTCCAATTACGATATGGCCGCTTCCCTCGCAGATAAAGATCATTTCGTGATGTTGCAATGTCCTTGTAACTCCGTACGGAACTTTTACAGTGTCTTTTAATTTTTGCCTCTTACAGTAATGTATTTGGCATACTATATCTGTTACCATACTTTCCTCCCGGATTACACGAATACTCGGATTCGTAATTTATTGATGAGACATTTTGTTGTATTCTATCATATCTGATTATGCTATTAAATCATGAGGATTTTCTTGTTTGATGAAATATTCTTGTCAGAAACAGCAGATATTCTTCTGTTATATTGAATTCGGCATCAGTTTGACAGGCATAGCAATAATCGTGTACGGGGCTTTGCGTGCTGTCGGTACATTCATAAAAGTAGAAGTAACCCGTTTCTGCGATGAAAACAAAGTTCATGCACTTATGTCCATCAGGGCAGACCTCGGAGTCTATCTGCTGCTCGGGCTGGAACTCCTTATTCGTGCGGAGGGTTTAATACCCCGCCCCTTGGGGCGTATGAAGGGTATTAATCCCGACTGCAATACCTTTAGAGAACAACATACTTCGCCCCTTGGGGCGGGGTTGTTGATTCGTGCGGATAAGGGAAAGCTTCCCCTGTGTAATAAAATGTTCACGGAAAAATTTT
>DCFX01000025.1 GCA_002314445.1 Treponema sp. UBA1793 | reverse complement strand
GACGTACGAGTCGGTTACACAATACCCCCGCCGCAAGCAGCGGGGTATATTGTTCTCTAAAGGTATCGCAGTCGGGATTTAATACCCTTCATACGCCCCAAGGGGCGGGGTATTAAACCCTCCGCACGAATAAATGCTGCCTTGGAATTGCAGTAATTTCTTATTTGCCACTCAGGACTTTTACAAACAGCAGCACAAGCACGGCAATAATGACGGGACGGACATATTTTTCCCCGTCCCTGATGACAAGGCCGGAACCGCAGTAATTGCCTGCGATGCTGCACACTGCGGCTGCGGCTCCGAGCATCCACACGACTTTGCCGCTGGTAATGAACGTTGCAAGAGCAGCTGCGTTCGACGACCAGTTGACGCATTTCGTATTTCCTGCCGCACTGCGTTCGTCAAAGCTCAGAATGCCTGCAAATACGAGCATAAGGAACGTTCCCGTCCCGGGCCCGTAAAAACCGTCGTACATGCCGATCACGAACGACGCGGCAACCGCAATACAAAGCTGAACTTTCCGGGACAGACGGCCGTGCGACTTTTCCTGCCCGGAAATCCCCTGTTCCGCCGGGACGGATCCGGCAGGTACCGCTTTCCGCCCCCTGCGGAAAACAACCACAACCGCAACAACAGGCAGGACAACAAGGAGCACTTTCCGGAGCAGTTCGTCACCTGCAATGAGCGCAAGCCGGGCACCGGCAGCGGAGCCTGCCAGAGCGGCAGCAACGGTAGGCAGGACAAAAATTTTTTCATAGCATTTGTTTTTCAAATAACGGCCAGTCGCAATTGTAGAACCGCAGAATGAGGACAGCTTGTTTGTGGCAAGTGCGTTGTGTACCGGCAGTCCCGCAAAAAGGTACGCCGGGAGCGAGATAATCCCGCCGCCGCCGGCAATCGAGTCGACAAAACCTGCAAGAAAAACAAGCGGACACACGATGAGAAAGGTAAGAGGGGTGAGCGGTAACGTATTCATATCTGTAAGCAGTAATTCTAAACGATACAGGCAGGTGATGCAAGGCAGTTTTGTTTCCTCCTGATAAAAGCTTTTTCCGCATTTGACAAATTTATTTTCAGGATTTATGATTACTAAGGATTGTTACTGTATTTTACAGGCAAAACCAGCTTACTCCGGATGGAAGAAGAGGGTTTTGCCTTTTTTTCTGTGCGGAGTTACATTCCACAGGAGGATTGTATGAATAAAACACGGAAACTGTGCACAGGCCTTATCTCGACTGCGGCACTTCTACTCTGCAGCTGCGCCAGTACAAAAAGTGAATCTGCCCGCGGCTCAATGGTCACTGCTCCGGCAGCGGGGGAATACACGTTTGTTATCAGCGGAGAAGACTGGGGACCGGCGACAGAAAAACTCATCGTCAATGCAGGAAAAACTGTTGCGCCGGGAGATGTAACATCAGATGCTTTTACCGTATCGGTTCACGCACTGGACTTCGACTGGACTCAGATGGCAAAAATCATGGTCGACAAAAAGCGCGAAGTTGTTAAAGCCTACACATCCGATATATCGGGAAATAAAACGGACAAACCTGGCACGTATATCACGCTCGAACTGCCTGTGGGACCTGCGGATTCGCTGAGCAGCCCTTTCTTTTATGACGTAAAATCAGGATTCAACGACTGGAAAACACCGTATGATTTCAGGATTGAATCACGGCTGTTCTCGGAACCAGCAGTAAAAGCTGCCGGCCGTATATGCCCTGGAGCAGACACATTTTCAACCGCATCATTAACAACTGGAAATATCAAGCTGATGTACGCGTGGTATAAACCTGCCGCAAAAGGAAAACATCCGCTTATCATCTGGCTGCACGGCGCAGGAGAAGGCGGAAAAGATCCGTACATTCTGCTGCTCGGCAACAAAGTAACGGCACTTGCAGGAGACAAAATCCAGAACATATTCGGCGGGGCATATATTCTTGCTCCTCAGTCACCGCTTGTCTGGATGACACAGGGCGGTACGCCGTACGACCTTACTTCCGACAAAAAAGCTTCCATGTACAGCAGTGCAGTTGAAACGCTGATTCATTCATTCGTTGCAGCCCATCCCGATATCGACACGAACAGGATTTATATCGGCGGCTGCTCAAACGGCGGTTACATGACAGTAAACATCGTGTTACGGAATCCGGGATACTTCGCTGCTGCATTCCCAATCTGCGAGGCATATTCCGACTCATATCTTTCAGATTCCGATATTGCACAGCTGGCGAAGGAACACATGTGGTTTACCGCAGCCGCGACAGATACCGTTGTAAAACCTGCCGACTACATACTTCCCACCGTTGACCGCATCAGAAAAGCGGGCGGAAAAGATATTCATGAATCATATTTCGACAGCGTACTTGATACGAGCGGAAAATACAAAAAAAGCGACGGCACACCCTATGAATACATGGGACACTGGTCGTGGCTGTACGTACTTAACAACCGGTGCACGGACAACGGTATAACGATAATGGAATGGCTTGCATCGAATTCAAAATAATTTTTAACAAGGATCACGACTGTTCAAAAAAATTTGACAAATAAAACATTCGGTTCTATTATTATTTTACTGGATTGTTACTGTATATCATACAGGCAAAACCTACTTATTCCGGACGGGAAAGAAGGTTTTGCCTTTTTTTATGTCCGCTTTCACTAAATGCGGAGGTATTAACAATGAACGAAAAGCAGGAAAAACTGGCGGCAAGTCTGCTGAAAGCAGTCGGAGGAAAAGACAATGTAAACACGGTCACTCATTGCATGACCCGTCTACGATTCAATCTGAAAGACAAAAGTATTCCCGACAAAAACGAAATCAAACAAATAAGCGGTGTACTAGGTATCATTGAGGCGGGGGGACAGTTTCAGATAATAATAGGTCAAACCGTAAATGAAACATATGAGTATTTGTGCAGAATGGGAAATTTTACAAATGAAGATAATTCCATATCTGAAAAACCGAAAGAAAAAATTACAGCAAAATATATTGGTAATTCTATATTAAACGCCCTCGCCGGATGTCTTACGCCGCTCATTCCAGTCATGATAGCGGCTTCCATGTTCAAGATGGTTGTTGCGATATTCGGGCCTCAAATGCTTGGTATTATAAAGGAAGGTACGAATCTCTATACCCTGCTTACATTCGTCGGCGACGCAGGCTTTTATTTTTTTCCGGTAATGATAGGATATACAACTGCAAAAAAATTCGGAGCCACTCCCGTGCTCGGGATTTTCCTGGGGGCCATACTGATTCATCCGACATTTATTACAATGGCCGCTCAACATACGCCATTCTCTGTTTTCGGCATCCCCTGTACACCGCAGAATTACGCAAGTTCCGTTCTGCCTGCACTGCTTTCCGTATGGATATTGTCGTATGTCGAAAAATTCTTCAATAAGCATATCACTCCGTCTCTCCGGACGGTATTCGCACCAACACTTTCAATAGCCGTTATGCTTCCTGTTTCGCTCTGTATTCTTTCACCAGCAGGAGGCTTTCTGGGAAATTATATCTGCAAGGGCTTACTGGGTCTTGGGGATTATGCAGGATTCATAGCAGTGGCAATAATAGCCGCTCTGTGGGAATTTCTCGTGATGAGCGGCATGCATCTGCTTATGATTACGACTCTGATTATGGTATTTTCCCAAAACGGTTCAGAATCAATGGTAAGCCCTGCCGGCGCCGTAGCTTCAATTGCAACTGCAGGTATGGTACTTGGTGCAGCTCTTCGTATCCGCAATAAGGAACAGAAAGGTCTTGCATGGGGATATTTTGTTGCATCCCTGATCGGAGGTGTTACGGAACCGGGGTTATACGGTGTCGGTATCCGTTATAAAAAAACATTCAGAGGGCTTATTGCAGGCGGATTTGCAGGCGGCCTGTATGCCGGTTTAACAAAAACAACAGCGCATGCAATGGTTCCTGTTGCAAGTCTTCTGGGGCTTACGGGTTTCGCCGGAGGTCCTGTTTCCGATATTGTCAACGGATGTATTGCATGCGGTATCGGTTTTGCAGTTGCGGCAGTCGTCACGTATTTCTTCGGATTTAATAAGGATGATCCTGCGCTGCTGTCAGCAGAGGAGAAAAAAGACAAATGAAAAAACTGCTGGTTCGTGCCGATGACCTGGGATATTCCGAGGGAATTAATTTCGGCATTGCAAAGAGTATAAGAAATGGTATTGTCAGAAGTACGGGGGTTATGTCAAATATGCCGGCAGCTGCTCACGGACTTTCGCTGCTGGAAGGACTTGATGTCTGCCTCGGGCTGCATACAAATATCTGTGCAGGGAGACCAATCACTGATCCGCCAAAGATACCGAGTATTACGACACCTGACGGCAGATTCAAACCTTCTGCCGAATATCGTTCTGCTGAAAACGATTTTGTTGTGCTTGATGAAGTTCTTCTGGAAATTGAAGCGCAGTACAAAAGTTTCGTTGCATTAACAGGCACGCAACCGCAGTATTTTGAAGGGCATGCAGTCGCCAGCGCTAATTTTTTTAAGGGACTGGAGATTGTTGCAGAACGGCACAACCTGAAATATTCTCCTTTCTCCACTTCAAACACCATTTTTGTGGGCAGCACAAAAGTGTATGTCTGGATGGAAAGCATGCAGAAAGAGTATGATCCCTTCAAAACGCTTCAAAAAGCTGTACTCCATGAACAGGATGACGGAGTCGATATGATGATCTGCCATCCGGGATATCTTGATGCATACATTTTGAAAAATTCGTCGCTTACAACTCCGAGACCATTTGAAGTTGAAATGCTTACCGCTCAGGACACACAAACATGGCTGACGGAGCAGGAGACAGAGCTGGTCGATTATACGGTGCTCTGAATATCCTGTATCCAGGGAACGAGAATATTTTTTTATATGAAATTTTTATTTGCAAGGAGAAACATATATGTTCAAAAAAAACAAATCTGCATTCAATGTGATGCGGAAAGCAACGGCAGCAATCACTGCGGCGGCCGTTCTCATTCTCTGTTCTTCCTGCGGGACGACTTCCACAGGAAGAACAGAAGAAGTACAATCCGGCGGAAAGCAGCTGACTGTCAAAACAGCATACGGTCCTGTGACGGGAACGGAAGAAGCAGGCGTTCGTATCTGGTACGGCATTCCGTACGGGAAGACACCTGCAGGTACGTTACGATGGCAGGCGCCGCAGAGTCCCGATGCGTGGAAAGAGCCTCTTTCCTGTACGGCTTCCCCTGCACCCGCACTCCAGCTTTCAGGAAAGAACATAACAGGGACAGAAGACTGCCTGCGGCTCACGGTATATTCCGCTGAAAGCTCACGCAATCAGCCGGTACTTGTGTATATACACGGCGGCAACAATCAGACGGGAACGTCGGAAGAAATTCCCGGTACGGAACTTGCAAAAAGGGCCGGCTGCGTATACGTTTCCGTCGATTACCGGCTGGGACTTCTGGGGTTCAACTGCCTCCCCTCGCTTACGAAATACAGCGGAGGTACAGGCAATTACAGTATGCTTGATATGGCAGCCGCGCTCGACTGGATAAAAAATAATATCGGGCAGTTCGGAGGCAACCCCGGCAACATCACCGTTTCCGGATTCTCAGCCGGAGGACGCGATGTTATGGCTATGCTCATAAGTCCGCTGTTCAAAAATAAATTCCAGAAAGCGGTCGTTTTCAGCGGCGGAATGACAACAGCTGATGTATCATTGAGCAGTGCAAAAATCGCTGCGGCAATTGCACCTCTCGCAGTTGCCGACGGTAAAGCGCAGGATGAATCCTCTGCAGAAAAATGGCTTTTAACCGACGGGAGCGATGTCAGAACCTATTTGTACAGCCTTTCACCGGAGCGGCTCGCAGGGCTCATGGGAAATGCAGGTATCCGCATGAGCGTTTTCCCGCATCTGTACCGGGACGGCGTCGTTATTCCTGAAAACGGATTCGACACGAAGAACTATAACAGCGTGCCTCTTATGATGCTTACCGGCAGCACCGAATTCAGCCTCTTCTGCAGATTCGACGGTTATTTCAACGGTACCGATATGTCTGCATATACGAAGGAACAGGTCGAATCCGCAAAGAATTTTGCGACGCAGTACGGAAGCGACATGTACCGGATTTTCAACGCACAGTGCAGTGCCGAAAAAATGTCGGGGGCATACAAATCAAACATATATATATGCCAGATAAATTACGGAAGCAGCCTGTCGACAGTACACGACACAGGCGTCTTCGGCGCTTTCCACGGTATTTTTGTCCCTATGCTCTCTACTAAAAATAATTATAGTGGGATGTTCAAGGATGCTTTCACAAAACCGGGGTACACGGCGATGGCCGCAACATATACCGCGTATCTGGCAAACTTTCTCAGAAACGGCAATCCAAACGGGCAGGGCCTTGACCCATGGAACAGCTGGATACCGGAACGTACTGTTTCAATGGTTTTCGATTCGACAGAGTCGGAAGCTGTGATAAAACTGGCTGATGTAAGCACGACGTATGACAAAATCATGGATGCTATGGATTCCGATACAAGCATTCCGTCAGACCTGAAAAAGCTTGTAATCGCACATGTAATGAACGGACGATGGTTCAGCAGTGCGCTCGATGCCAGGTACGAAAATGCAGACTTATGGAAACAGTAATCCGATAAATAAAATTTGACAAAATAACAATTCAGTTCTATTATTATCCCACTGGATTGTTACTGTATATTACAGGCAAAACCTACTTACTCCGACGGAGAAAAAGGGTTCTGCCTTTTTTTTTGTCCGGAGATTTTTCCTGTACGGAGGAACTCTATGAACAAGTATGATGGTCTTGCACGCATCATCCTGCAGAATGTGGGCGGAAAGGCCAACATTTCATCTGTCACGCACTGCATTACGCGGCTGCGATTTAAACTGCGCGATGAAAATCTCGCAAAAACTGATATTCTCAAACGTACCGACGGTGTTGTAAACGTCCTGAAGTCGGGAGGACAATATCAGGTCGTCATCGGGCAGCAGGTACCGGACGTTTACGACGCACTTGTGAAAGTCGGCCACCTGGAAAGCCTTGCTGAAGCTCCTGTATCAACAGAGGGCGAAAAGAAATCGGTTATGGCATCTTTTATTTCCCTTGTTACCGGCGTATTCGTTCCGATACTCGGCATGCTCTGCGCTACCGGTATAATCAAGGGCGTGCTCATGGCACTGTCGTTCTTTCACCTTATAGATCCGGCTGGTGGTACATACATCATTCTGTATAACGGCGCAGATGCTCTGTTCTATTTCCTGCCCGTTCTCATCGGCTACACGGCTTCCAAAAAATTCGGCATGAGCGAAATTACCGGCATCATGCTCGGACTTGTCATGTGCGCACCTGCAATCGTCGGACTCGCGCCGAATGCCATAGCAGTTGCTTTCGGTTCCGCAAAAGCACCGCTCGGCACGTTCCTGGGAATGAATTATTATACAAAGCTGTTCGGCATACCGGTCATTATGCCGGCATCCGGAAATTACACGTCGTCTGTCATTCCGATAATTCTTGTCATCTGGTTCGCTTCATTTCTTGAGAAAAAGCTCAAGAAAATTATACCTTCATCCATCAAAAGCTTCGGCGTTCCGCTTCTTGTCCTTCTGATTACTGTACCGCTCATGTTCATCATCATCGGACCGGTTGCGGCTGTCGTTACTGATCTTATCGGAAAGGGAGCAGCTTTCATATTCGACAAAGCTGCTGTAGTTGGAGGATTATTCGTCGGCGGTTTCTGGCAGATACTTGTAATTTTCGGCCTGCACTGGAGCCTTGTACCGCTTATGTTCATCAACCTTGCAAATCTTAAATACGACATGGTACTCACGCCGTATTTTGCAGCATCATTTGCACAGCTCGCCGCCCTTATCGCAGTCATGATTAAAACAAAAGACAAGCAGACAAGAAGTATCGGTATTCCGGCCGTTATTTCTGCAATTGCCGGTGTTACGGAACCTTCCATTTACGGTGTTACCCTTCCCCGCCGCAAGCCGTTTATCTTTTCATGCATTGGTGGCGCTGTTGGCGGTGCTATCATTTCCGCAACAAAATCATACTCGTATATTTCAGGCGGACTCGGTATATTCGGTATCCCCGGATTTATCATGACGAAGGAATATGCGGATATGTACCATGTTCCGCTTTCAATGAACGGTGTTGCATGGTCATGCATTGCAATTCTGGTCGCAATGGCTGTTACGTTTGCGCTCACTATGCTTTTCTACAAAGAACCGGAGACAGGCGCACTCAGCGGCAGCAGTTCAGGTACGAAAACAGCTGTTACCGGTGGAGAAAGTATATCAGTTACCGTATCTTCTCCGCTTGAAGGAAAAGTGATGGATCTTTCCGAAGTTCCTGACGAAGCATTCAGCAGCGGCACCCTCGGAAAAGGCTGTGCAGTCCTACCGTCAAAAGGTGAAGTCCGCTCTCCGTGCAACGGTGTTATTTCCGTCCTTCCGGCAACATTCCATGCAGTCGGCATAACGTCCGATACAGGTGCCGACATTCTGATTCACGTCGGCATGAATACAGTCGAACTCAAGGGAAAGGGATTCAGCGTAAGCGTCAAAGAAGGGCAGAAGGTCAAAAAAGGCGACCTGCTTATTTCATTCGACATAGATGCTGTAAAGGCTGCCGGATATTCTGTTGTCACGCCCGTTATAGTAAGCAATACCGACAGATTTACCGATGTTGCTGTAGAAAAAGAAATCGGCGGAACAATCGGCTTCGGAGAAGATCTGCTTTCCGCATCCGGAAACTAAAAAAATTCCACTGCAGAGCTGGAGGTGCCTGACATCAGTCGTTCTGCGGCGTTTTTCAATGGGTACAGACAGATGTTTTTAATAAGATATCTGTCTGTATCTTGCTTATTAATAATACAGTATGTAATTTACAGGAGATTTTATGCAGGGATATAAAATGCCGGACGGATTTTTATGGGGTGGCGCCACGGCTGCAAACCAGTGCGAAGGCGGCTGGCAGGAAGACGGACGCGGTATTGCAAATGTAGATGTCATTCCGTACGGCAAAGACCGCTACCCGGTGATGTTCGGAAAAATGAAAATGTTCAGCTGCGATACAGAGCATTCTTACCCGAGTCACGATGCAATCGACATGTACCACCGCTATAAAGAAGATATCGCGCTGTTTGCAGCGATGGGATTCAAATGCTACCGGCTTTCAATTGCATGGACGCGCATTTTTCCTAACGGAGATAACGAGACACCGAACGAAGCAGGCCTTCAGTTTTATGACAATATTTTCGACGAGTGCAGAAAGTACGGCATTGAACCGCTCGTTACGCTCTGCCACTTTGATGCACCGATGCATCTTATTAAAGAATTCGGCAGCTGGCGGAACAGAAAAATGGTCGACTGTTTTGAACGGTACTGCCGCACCGTATTTGAACGCTACAAGGGCAAAGTGAAGTACTGGCTTACTTTCAATGAAATAAACATGCTGCTGCATGCCCCGTTTATGGGTGCCGGACTTTTCTTTGAACAGGGAGACAACGAAGAGCAGATAAAATACAATGCTGCACACCATGAGCTTATTGCAAGCGCACTGGCCGTAAAGCTCGCACACGAAATCATGCCTGCCTGTAAGGTGGGATGCATGCTTGCTGCCGGACAGTACTATCCCCTTACATGCAAACCGGAAGATGTCTGGGCCGCACTCGGAGAAGACCGCAGGAACTATTTTTTCATAGACGTGCAGAGCCGCGGGCAGTATCCGTCGTATGCGCTCAAAATGCTGGAGCAGAAAGGCATTATGCTCCCGATGCTTAACGGGGATTCAGAAATATTAAAAGAAGGAACGGTAGACTTCATCAGCTTCAGTTACTATTCTTCCCGCATCGGAGCCGCGCCCGATACGGAAGGTGCTCAGACAGGGGGAAATGTATTTGCGGGAATCAAAAATCCGTACCTCAAAGCATCTGAATGGGGCTGGCAGATTGATCCGCTGGGACTCCGCATTACGATGAACAACCTGTACGACAGGTACCAGAAACCGCTCTTCATAGTGGAAAACGGGCTGGGAGCCGCGGATATTGTATCGGATGACGGAACGGTTACAGATGACAGCCGCATCGCGTATCTGAGGGAACACATTATCGAAATGGAAAAGGCTGTGGTTGAAGACGGTGTAGAGCTGCTCGGATATACGACATGGGGACCGATTGACCTTATCAGCGCATCTACCGGAGAAATGAAAAAAAGATACGGTTTTATCTACGTCAATAAGGATGATGAAGGGAACGGTGACTTGTCGCGGTCAAAGAAAAAATCATTCGGATGGTACAAAACCGTCATTACTTCAAACGGGGAGAAGCTTTAACGAATATGCGGAGATGCCATTGTGAAGATAGTAAAGATTCTGAACAACAATGCTGTTGTATGTGCCGGCCCGGACGGTTTTGAACAGATAGTAATGGGCAGGGGTATTGCCTTCCAGCAGCGGGCCGGAACGGATGTTGACGAGTCGCGGATAGAAAAAACATTTGTCCTCAAAAATGAAGAAACGAACAGCCGGTTTCAGAAATTCATTCAGGATATTCCGGTAGAGGATATCCTGCTTTCTGAGAAAATAATTGCACATGCAAAACGGCACTGTACAAAGGAGCTTGACGACAGCATCTATATTACGCTTACGGATCACCTGAACGGGGCGCTTGAGCGGATCCGCCGGAATATTACCGTTACAAATCCGCTTACCAGTGCCATAAAGAGTTTTTATCCAGAAGAATTTCAGCTCGGAATCGACGCGCTCGAAATAATAAAAAAGGAGACGGGATATTCGTTTTCAATCGATGAAGTAGCTTTCATCACGATGCATTTTGTCACGGCAGAACTGGGAGTCGGTACTCCGGAATTTACTTCGATTCTCTCGTTTGTGCAGAATGTCAGCGGTATTGTCCTTGAGTACCTTGCAGTACCGGTTGATGAAACGTCATTGTCATGGCAGCGCTTCCTCACGCATCTCTCGTTTTTTGCACAGAGGTTCATGACAGGAAAGGAAAAACCTGACCGTGAAGCGCTCCTGTATGATTCAGTTGCAAAAGCATTTCCTGAAGCATACGACTGCGTTCAAGAAATTGCGGCATACGTAATCGAAAAATATTCGTATACTATCGGGGAAGACGAAAAGACATATCTAATGATACATGTAAACAGACTGCAGATAGATTTTAATGCAAAGAAAGCAGACAGATTCCCAAATCAGGAGGAAAAGACAAAATGAAAGAATTCAAATATAGTATTAAGGCTGCCGATGGTATTCATGCACGACCTGCCGGCGTTCTCGTCAATGCTGCCATGAAGTATAAATGCAGTATTATCATGAAAGCAGGCGGCAAAGAAGCAAGCGTGAAGAAACTGTTTGCGCTTATGAAGCTTGGTGTAAAGCAGAACGATGAAATCACCGTTGTTTTCGACGGTGAAGATGAAGAAGATGCATACTGGGAGATTACTAAAAATATCGGAGAAAATTATTAAATGACGGAACTCAAAGGTCTGGCCGTTTCACCCGGTATTGCAGCAGGAACAGTGTATTTTGTTGAAAACACAGACACCGCCGGAACAGCAGAAAAGACAGAAGATAAAGAAGCTGAAATCGGAAGGCTTACTTGTGCGCTCGACACTGCGGCAGAAGAGCTCACCGGGTTGTACAACAAAGCGTTAAATACTACAGATGATTCCGTCGCGGATATTTTTATGATTCACGGCATGATGCTGCAGGATGACGATTTCAGAAGCAGGATGACCGCTCTGATAACAAAAAACGGCCTTTCCGCAGAGGCTGCCGTTTCTCAGGCTGCAAAAGAATTTGCAGAAGATTTGTCAGAATCCGGCAGCGATTACATAGCACAGCGCGGTGCGGATATATCCGATGTTGAACACCGGGTAATCCGCATCCTCACCGGAAAAAATACCGTACAACTGCCTGATGCTGATGAAAAAATAATCCTTGCAGCAGATGAGATAACGCCGGGCATGACGCTCATGTTCGAGAAATCACAGTTGCTCGGTCTTGTCTCCTGCAAAGGAAGTCCTACATCACATGCAGCAATTCTTGCGCGTTCTCTCGGGATTCCTGCCGTCATAACAACAGGATCGATCATGGACTGCACAATGAATGGAGTCCCGTGCATTGTCGACGGCGTACACGGTAACGTAATTTTTTCACCTGATGTACAGCAGTTCGAAGATGCGGATATATGCAGAAAAAAATACGAAGCAGAACAACAAGAACTGCTCTCCCTCAGAAACGCCCCTGCGGAAACTGAAAGCGGGCAGAAAGTCACACTGTACTGTAATGCCGGATCACTCGACGATATAGACAGGGCGATTGAATGCGGAGCCGAAGGGATCGGTCTGTTCAGGAGCGAATTCCTGTATCTGGGCAGATCCGAACTGCCGACGGAAGAAGAACTTACTGACGTATACACGAAAGCCGTAAAAAAACTCGGAGGACGCAAACTTATCATACGCACGCTCGACATCGGAGCAGACAAAAAGACGGACTGTATCCCTATGAAGACGGAGCCGAATCCTGCTCTCGGTATACGAGCTCTGCGTCTCTGCTTTGCAAAACAGGACCTGTTCGACGTACAGCTCCGGGCCATTCTGCGTGCAGCGGCAAACGGCTCCGTCTCCATCATGTTCCCGATGATATGTTCGGTGTCGGAAATAAGGCGTGCAAAAGCATGTCTTACAGCCGCTGCCGCCGATCTTGAAAAGAAGAAAATTCCACATGCTGATTGGCTGGAAACCGGAATAATGGTCGAAACGCCAGCAGCTGCCGTCATAAGTGACATTCTCGCAGAAGAAGTCGATTTTTTCAGCATCGGTTCAAACGATTTAACTCAGTATACACTTGCAGTCGACAGGCAGAACGACGATGTGGCAGCATACTGCAATCCGCATCACGAAAGTGTCTTGCGGCTTATAGAGCTGACGGTAAAAAATGCACATGAACACGGGATATGGTGCGGCATCTGCGGGGAACTTGGAGCAGATACAGCTCTTACGGAACGTTTTGTAAAAGCCGGAATGAATGAATTATCAGTCTCTCCCTCTTCACTGCTTCAGCTCAAAAAAAAGATACGGGAACTGGCATGACAGGTTCTGTCTGGAATGAAGAAACGTGCCGGGAACTTTTTTCAGCTCTCGGGGGAAAAGAAAACATTGCGGGAATCTCGTCATGTGCCACCAGGCTCAGGATACGACTGTACGATAAGTCCAGAGCAGACAAAAACGGACTGGCTTCTCTTACCGGAATAAAAGGACTCATCGAACATACGGATGAGTTACACCTTATCATAGGATGGGAAGCCGGAGCATTCTTCAGAATCTGTTCAAAAGAATGGAATAAGCAGTAACTTACGGTACATCAATGTCCACAGGAATGATTCCCGACGGCATGAAACTTCCGAATACCGCTTCTATTCCTGCCGGAATGTTCGGGCTATACGAATTTCTGAAAACAGTGTTTCCGATGTCCCTCTGCGACATGCCCCGGTAATTATACACAATGAATACCGGCATATGGGGAAAGAGAACCGCATCGTAAGGCATACCTGCACATATGATTGCTGTATGATTCTCATCTTTCTGCGCTGCGGCATACGATGCGGCTTCCTGAGGAATCACATTCAGCGACGGATTCTGTATGTTCATATAGAATGAAGAAAGCCCTGACAGTATAATCACGTAATCAGCTTCGTCTATTTTATGCTGAAGGGCTTTTGTCAACTCAGTATCTTTTGCATACACATAACTTTCATATGTAAGCTCATCAGTTGTCCCCTCACTGCAAAGCCTCTGCATTGCAAAAGAAACACTTGGCACTTCAAAATCGTACGGAACGGCAAAAAGGATTTTCTGATTTTTTTCAGGTTTGAACGGGACAAACTGCTTTCCATTAACAAGCGTAACCGCGGCTTCCGCTATCTGCCGTTCCACAGCATGATGTTCACCGGAACCTGCTGTTTTTTCTGCTGATGCAATCCTTTCTGCAAGCTGCGGTACACTGTCGTCAACATCAGTATAACACATAATATTTCTCCGGTACTTCAGCCGGAGAATTGCCGCAACAGCAGCATCAATACGCTTCTCCGGCAGCTCTCCTGATAAAACGGCATCCCGAACCGCAGCAAACACCGTGTCAAGTTTTGAACTGTCCGCCGTACTCACAACAGAAACGGGCATACAGACAATATCGATTCCCGCTTTAATCGATTCCACAACTGCGTCCGTTTCTCCAAACACGTCTGCAACAGCCTTCATGTTCATCGCATCACTGACAATAACGCCGGAAAATTTCATCCTGTTCCGCAGAATGCCTGTAACTATTTTTTTTGATACAGATGCAGGAAGATATATCCGCTGTCCCGTCTTTACGGCTGTAACTTTCGTATTGTCAAGCGAAGGAACTTGTATATGAGAAACCATGACCATGTCAATTTTATTATTAACCGCACGCTGAAATGGAATTCGTTCACACATATTCCATTGCGCCGCATTTTTATTAACAACAGAAAACTGTGTATGAGAATCGGTTGACGTGTTTCCATGTCCGGGGAAATGTTTTACACATGCAATAATACCTGCCGACTCAATTCCGTTCTGCATCTGCTCAACATATTCTGCGACAAACGCAGGGTCGCTGCCGAAGGACCGGAGATTTATTACCGGATTAAGCGGATTATCGTTAACATCGGCAACAGGTGCAAAAACACAGTTAATGCCAAGTGCAGACAATTCCTCCCCGATTATTCTGCCGCTGTCATATGCACATTTTGGATTGTGCGTCGCACCTACTGCCATATTGCCAGGAAGACACGTTCCCTGCTCAAGTCTCGTTATGACGCCGCCTTCCTGATCCGTCCCGATAATCAGCGGCACATTTCCGCCTGACAGGGCCGCGTGCTGCAGACCACTCGTCAACCGCACGACATTCTCCGTCGTAGAACAGTTCTCGGAAAAAAGGATGACGCTCCCGATATGATAATCAGCTATAATACTTTTTATTCCATCGGTTACTGCAGTCACTTTTTGCACTCCGCTGCCTGAATCGTCTTTCCAGACACGGAACGCAAGCATACACATCTGCCCGATTTTTTCATCAATAGTCATGTCTTTAATTTTCGCCGCAATCTTCCGCTCAACCATACTGTATTGATTTTCGGAGTACGGACTGGCGGAAAATACGGGATGAATCACGCTGATACCGAGAAAAATACTTTCCGCAACTATACTAAAAAATCGTTTCATAAAGCCGCATTATTATAATTTTGTTTTTCTATGCCGCAGAAATACGACAAGTAAAACCACTGCTAAAAGTACAACAATCAGTATACTGTAAACGATAACGGCAAAGCGGGACGGATGTGAAAAAACAGACACAGGATTCAAACTCTTATGAATCTGCTTCATTTTTCCGCGGATGCCGCTGTATCCGGAAATGACTTTTTTTTCACGCAGTGCATATGCAATTGCATACCATCCCTTAAGCTCGCCTGTTTTCGTATATACAATCTGCTTTGTAAAATCCGCGACGGGATTCCCCATCGCATCGCGAGGCACGATTGAAACTATTCCTTTCGTAACGCCTATCACTCCGCTCAGCATACGCGCCGTATAAATATCAATAATACAGCGATAAAGCCTGTTCTCATCGACAGGGGCTGTCGTTCCGCAGGAACCTGCAATCATGTCATCCTCAACTTTATCAAATATGAGGCGGTACGGGTTGTATGTAAAAGCAAAACCGGAAATATATAAATGAACCGTGTCCATCAGAGGAGAAAGGGTTGCATCAAGCTCTGCTACAGACTTCATATCCTTTCCCGTCAGCCAGATGCTTACGAGAGAATATCCTGTAAGTCCGTCAGGGCCGATGCCAAGAGAAAAAGAGCGGAACACATCTTTTACTGTAACGGAACCTGCTGAATACGTACCGCGGAGCAGGCCAGACGGAACGCAGGCAAAGTCAACGGGCTTTCCGCGCCCAGTAAGGTTATCGTTATCAGAAGGGACTTCAAGCTGCCCGACTGCCGTGCGCATACAGTCCGCTGCAACATAACCGGTGTCCGCATCCGACAGCGTGTGTTCGTTTTGTGCAACAACTTCGCTGCCTCGTAAACCATACCGCGAAAGGCAGCTGCTGTTAATATCCCTGTTGAACATGTCAAGTTCTGCACGAACATCCGAATTTTCTGCCGTATTTTCCGTTACCGGAATCAATCCGTATCTGATAAGGTTCCACCGACCGCCGACACCCTGCGCAAGTTCAATATGTCCGACGTTTTCAGCATATGCTCCGCATGAAACGATATACGTATGACCGTGGACAATCGGAACGGCCAGCGTTGTATGCGAATGTCCGCTTATGATTAAATCAATCCCCGGAACTTTTTCGGCAAGAATTTCATCCTCGGATTTTGACTTCTTCGCATTCGTTCCGCTGTGGGAAACACATACTATCATATCGACCTTTTCTTTCGCTTTTATATCTGCAACTGTTTTTCCTGCACTTTCCACCCGATCGTCAAAGGCAACTTCGCATGTCGGCGCACAAAACAGCGCATCTTTTCCGAATATGCCGAACACTGCAATGTTTACATCTCCCTTTCTCACAACCGTATACGAAGTTGCACCGTAATCATTAAGAGCCTGTTTTACGGCAGCCGCACCCGGTTTTGATTTGTCCCAGTCTGCGTTGCTCAATACTATGCGGGGAACAGTTTCACCCGATTTTTTTGCAGCTTCAAGCATATCATGAAGACCGTCCGAACCGAAATCAAATTCGTGATTGCCCAGCGTCGTCACGTCAGTCCCAATCATGCCGAGTATCCGCAGTTCAGCAGCTTCTGTTTTATACAGCATCTGATACAACGTACCCATCGAAAAATCTCCGGCATCAAATAAAAAAACATACGGATTTTTTCTGCGCTCATTTTCAATAATTGTTGCCGCACGGGCTTCGGAATCAAGCTGCGAATGTACATCATGAGTAAAAAGGATATCTGCAGTTTTCCTGCCGAGTCCTTCACCGGACAGGCTTTCCGCATGCAGACTGGCTAAAAAGAAAATTGCAAATAAAACTTTGGACTTCATGTATAAAGTATACCCCACTTACGGATAAAATGCGAAGCATTAATCCGGGGTCATATTGGCAAATCCCTGCAGATTTATGATATACTGGTGTTTATGAGTATACAAATATTCGGGACTGCAAAGAATTTCGATGTAAAAAAGGCAGAACGATGGTTCAGCGAAAGACGTATCCCGTTCCAGCTCATTGATCTTAGTGAAAAAGGCATAAGTGAAGGCGAACTCAGCAGCGTTCTTTCGTGCCTTGCAAAAACAACCGGCAGCACCGGCGCAGCAGTTGAACTGCTTATTGATAAAAACAGCAAAAACTATGCAGACATAGCCTATATATCCGACGAGGATAAAGTGGAAAAACTGCTCGACAACCCGCTCCTGCTCAAACAGCCTGTCGTGCGCAACGGAAAAACGGCAGCAACTGCCGGTTACTGCCCCGACATATGGATCAGCTGGAAGGCATAGCTCTTTTGTGATTTGACACGTCGCTCAGCGGGCGATATAATTGAAGGAAATGGAAGTTTTTCTCGGTATTCCCGCAGCGGATGGGATAGGAGTGGGTACTGCTTTTGTTATTCCGGAGGCAGTAAAAAGAGCAATCCCTCAAAAGCATGTTCGCAATGAAGACATTGCAGAAGGTTGGAACCGTTTCCAGACATCAATCAAAGTAGTTACTTCACAAATAGCACAACAGCTCGAAACACTCCCTAAAGAAAGTAAAGCTAATGATACACAGCGGGAAATACTTGAAACTTACATTCTCATGCTGGGCGATCCGGTTTTTATAGACGAGCTAAAAAACGACTACGAAACTAAGCTGTATAATATAGAATATACTATCAATATAAAGGCTGAAGAATACGCAGGCAGACTGCGCAACGCAGGAAATGAATATCTTGCCGAACGGGCGCAGGATATTACCGACGTTTTCGGACGGGTTCTTGACGACATGATGGATATTCATCCGTTCGATATAAATCAGGTTCCTGACGGTTCTGTCATTGTGGCAGCAACGCTGTCTCCCACCGACACTATTATTCTTTCAAAAAGGAAAATAGCAGGGCTTGCACTGACAGAAGGCGGTGTTTCAAGTCACGTTGTCATTCTTGCACGCAATTACGGCATTCCTGCGGTAGTCGGGCTTAACAATATTACAAGCCAGATTCACACAGGCGACAGGATTATCATTGACGGAAGGACTGCGGAAATACTTTCCGATCCTGATAAAGATACTTTTGTTGAATATGAAAAGAAAATTTCGGCAGAGAAAAAACATGAAGAAGCGCTGAAAGCCTTTCTTGACAAACCTGCACGCACGAAAGACGGTACGGATTTTAAACTGTACGCAAATATCGGGACGCCGGAAGAAGCAGAATATGCTCTTGGTGAAGGTGCAGACGGGATCGGCCTGTTTCGCACGGAATTTCTGTACATGAGTACGGCAGGCGGAACAAGTACATTAGCGGCCCGTTCATTCGACGAAGATACGCAGTTTGAGGCATATAAGCGCGTGCTCCGGATAATGGGCGACAAACCCGTAACAATCCGCACGCTTGATGCAGGCGGTGACAAGCTTATCAATTCCGTCGATATTCCGGCCTTTGCGGAAAAAAATCCGCTTATGGGCCTTCGTGCGGTGCGCCTTTCGCTTGAATATCCGCAGATACTGAGGACTCAGCTGCGCGCACTGTATCGGGCAAGTATATACGGAAATCTAAACATTATGCTGCCGCTTATAACAAGTGTCGAACAGGTAAAACAGTGCGAAACAATAGCCCGATCGGTACGCGAAGAGCTTCGTTCGGAAAATATCAAGTTCAATGAAAACGTACCTATAGGCATTATGGTGGAAACGGCGGCAGCGGCAGTCATGTCGGACTGTCTTGCAGAAGTCAGCGCTTTTTTTTCGCTCGGTACAAACGATCTTACCCAGTATACGCTTGGTGTCGACCGCGAAAACTCCGCAGTGTCCGAACTCTACGACGAATTCAATCTTGCGGTGCTCCGTCTTATTGCAACAACGATAGACTATGCAAAAAAGGCAGACATACCGCTTTCAGTCTGCGGCGAAATGGCGGGACGTACAGACAGCGTGCTCGTGCTGGCCGGAATGGGAATACGCAGTCTGAGTATGAGCCCGAAACTTATTTCGGGAATCAAGGAGCTTCTTTCCCGTTTTACAATAGAAGAGCTTCAGTCTATATCAGCAAAGCATTTGAACAATCTTTAGTTCACAGGATTACTTATGGCAAAAAAAACGAAACCTGATTTTTCCCAGCCATTGGAAAAAAAACAGGCAGAAGAAAAAGCGATAAAA
>DCFX01000055.1 GCA_002314445.1 Treponema sp. UBA1793 | reverse complement strand
ATGCGCATCTGCCAGCCGCCGGAGAATTCCTCTGTCTGCTTTTTTAAGTCTTCCCGTGTAAATCCCAAGCCGAGCAAAACAGTTTCAGAGGATGCCTGCCTGCGGTGCCAGCCGCTCTCGTCCAGCTCCGTTATCAGTTCAGCCTGACGTTCAACAAGAGCATCGGTATTCGGAGGATTTTTTATGAGTTCGTCGCCGATTCTGTCTATTTCCGCCTGCATGTCGTAACCGAACTGGAATGCGCTGTCGGCTTCCTCAAGCAGCGTGCATCCGTGATGTGTCAGTCCCGACTGAGGCAGATAGCCGATACGTGCATCTTTCTGTACTATGCGCCGTCCGCTGTCAGGGTTGACAAGTCCCGCCATAACCTTTATTAATGTCGACTTTCCGGCTCCGTTTGCACCTGTAAGCGCAGCCTTCGTTCCAGTCTGAAGATTAACGGATACATCTTTAAGTATATCACGATCGCCGAATGCAAGAGAAACTTGTGAAAACTGAACAAATGCCATAACTTACCTATCAGTCCTTTTCAAAGAAAAGTACAAGCGGACTGTAACCCCGTGTCGTCACCGTATTTCCGTTATACGAGGCTCCTGTCAAGTCTTCAAGACGAAGACCGCCCGGCTCCTGCTTGTACAGGAAATTTACATCGGTATTCATACCGTCAAATCTGAATGAAAGCACACCATCGTACGATGAAGAAAGCGTATCGCTCAGATAATATTTTATATCTATAGTACCGCCGCTCTTCGCGGAAGGATCGATTACCGAAGGAACAAGCAGCTTGTAATTTTTCCAGCTGAACGACTGGTCTTCCTTCAGCGAAAGTTGTCCGTAATTTGAACTTTTGAAATCAGAACCGAATGCATAGAGTTTTTTATATTCCTGTACGCGGCGGTCTTTTTCTGCGGCAACAAGCTCTGTAACGTCTTCATTTTCCCCCAGCGTAATAAAATTAAGGTCAAGCGGCTTACCGTTCTGGTCAAAATACGTAACGACTATAAACGAATCACTTTTTACGGTTATTTTTACAGGTATACCGGTAAGCGTATATTCAGCATCGCCGGTCTTTGTCGTTCCGGCATACGGCCATGATTCATGAATATTGGGAAGATTCAGCGTGACTTTGCTATTCTCCGCATCAACAGCAAAGCAGTAGGATGCATTCATAAGCGACGTATCAATCCTCTTATTATCAATCATGGAGCGATAGTAATCAGGATACCATGTTTTGGAAAGAATGCCTTCTATAATAGTATCTTTCTCTTCCTGTTCCGAAGACTGCTGTCCGTCGTTGACAACTCCTCCCTTCTTTATTTCAAATTGCGAAAGGTTGTATGAAAAACACCAGCCCTGCGTACCGTCATGCGTGAGTATGCGCATCCAGTCTCCTTCAAGCGGCATTTTACCGGCCATAACAGTCTGACCTTTACCCTTATACAGCAGTTTTACCGTCTCACCTTTACGAAGACGGTATACCTGTTTTGCAGTATTCACCGGATCCGCACGTACGGGGAGTCCGTCAATCTTTATACTGGCATACTGATGGATACATTCTGCATAGCGCAAAGCTGTCTTTTTCGTTTTCCGGTACGACTGCGGATCCGTAAGCTGCCACAGCGGAATTTCAAGACGTTCTTTTGTTTCCGGAACAGAGATGACATATACGTGCGAAATATTTGATCTGATATAAACAGGAACTATATCTCCGTCCTGCAACCCTTTTTCGGGAAGGCCCCAGAGCAGCATTCCGTATCCCTTAATGCCGGAACATGACATAAGGGTGAATGATGCCGCAATAAGCAGGCAAAACATAAATCTTCTATAAAGATGAGTCATATGAACAGCATAGCAGATTACAGTAAAAAAGTCATTAATCTTGAGACTCATCTGCCTATGCGTTATAATCATAACTATGGAAAAAAATAGCACACCGGCACGGAAAGATATTCCGGCCTCCGATAAGTGGGATTTAACATCGTTGTTTGTTTCCGATTCTGACTGGGAAAAAACACTTGAAGAACTTGAACCTCTCACGGCAGCAATGGTTCAATATAAAGGAAAACTCTCTGATTCTCCGGAGACGCTGCTTGCAGCATTGAAGGCTTATGAAAATGTCGATAAAAAACTGGAAGCTGTCTATAACTATGCACAGCTGCAGTTTACTGCAGACGAGACAGATTCAGGCGCCCAGGACAGAGAAGGCCGGGCACGCATGGCATATACAAGATACTGTGCAGCAACGAGTTTCTTTAATCCTGAGCTGCAGTCTGTTCCGGATGAAAAAATACAGACATGGCTCAAACAAAGCAGCTTTGACGACTACCGCATCTTTCTTACTAAAATTCTGCGCCTGAAGCAGCACATTCTCAGCGAAAAAGAAGAACGTCTTATGTCGCTGCAAAGTGAAAGTGCCGGTACTGCGGACAAAGTGTTTACAGTGCTTACCGATGCAGATATGGAATTCGGGTCAGTCGATGTACATGGAGAAGAAAAACCTCTGACGCAGTCTACCTGGAGCATTTTTATGGACAATCCCGACAGAAGTGTCAGGGAGAGTGCATACAAAAAATTCTACAACACGTTTGAGAGTCATCAGAACACGCTGGCTTCCCTGTATGCAGGTTCCGTGAATCAGGATGTATTCACAATGCGTGCACGCGGTTATAAAACATGCCTTGAGAAAGCACTGTTTCAGGACAACGTACCGGTAAGCGTTTACCGGAACCTTATTGATACAGTTCACAGCAATTTTTCAACTCTCCATACATATTATGCCCTGCGCCGCAAGGTTCTGGGAGTAAAAGAACTGCGCCACTACGACGTGTATGTACCGCTTGTAAAAAACGTCAATACGCATACATCATACGACGAATCTGTTGAAATATGCCGGCAGGCACTTGCTCCTCTCGGAACCGAATATACAGACAGGCTCTGCGACGGGCTCAAAAACGGATGGGCCGACCGTTATGAAAACAAAGGCAAAAGAAGCGGTGCGTTTTCAAGCGGGGTGTACACTGGCAGCCCGTATATCCTACTGAATTATAAAGAAGACGTGATCCGGGACGTATTCACGATGGCGCATGAAGGCGGACATTCCATGCATACGTTGTATTCAGTGCGCACCAATCCATACATGCAGTACAACTATACGATTTTTGAAGCCGAGGTTGCATCAACTTTCAATGAAGAGCTTGTGTTTGAATATCTGCTGAAAAATGCGCAAAGCGATGATATGAAAGCGTATCTCCTTGCCATGCGTGCCGGAGATATTCTGGCAACACTCCACCGGCAGACAATGTTTGCTGAATACGAACTTAAAGCACATGAACTTGTTGAATCAGGTACACCTCTTTCCGCCGAAGTACTGCGAAAACTGTACAAAGGTCTCCTTGAACAGTATTTTGGCCCGGAGATGCATTTTGAAGACAACAGCGATATGGAAGGGCTGCGCATTCCGCATTTTTACAGTGCATTCTATGTGTACAAATATGCGACCGGTATATCTGCAGCACTGGCTCTTGCAAAACGTGTACTCGGGGGCGGAAAGGAAGAACGGGAAGATTATTTCAGGTTCCTTCAATCGGGCGGTTCGCGGTTCCCGATTGAATCGCTCAAAGTTGCCGGTGTTGATATGGAACAGGCTGCACCGGTACAGGCTGCCTGTGATACGTTTGCAGGACTTGTTGATCAGCTCGGTAAACTGCTTATAGTTTAACACCGGAATACCGATTATCTCATTATAACAAAGATTTCAAGACTGGAGAAATTTGAATTGAAAGAAACCGACTTCTGCTCTTTTCTGGCAAAAATCCCAAAAGCAGAAATACATATCCATATTGAGGCGGTTATGTCTATTGCCTCTGTGCGGAAATTGTATGAAAAGCACTATGGTAAAAAAATGAGCAAACAGGATGAAACTGATCTCTTTTCATACAATGACCTTGATGGTTTTATCAAAGCATTCCTTTCCGTGCAGGAGCTCTTTGAATCGGTATCCGACTTTAATTATCTGTTCGATGATATTGCAGAATATCTTGTAAATAACGGCATTTCCTACTGTGAAGCCTTTTTCGCCCCATCAGCATTTTTGAAAAAGGGATTGGACTACGGTGAAATTATTACGCTGTTTTCAAAAAGAATCAGGGAAATAAAAGAAAAATACAACATAATCATAAAACTGCTGATTGATGTTTCACGAACATTCGGATGTGAAAACGCGATGAATAACTATGCGCTGCTCAAACAGTATCCGTGCAGGGATGTCATAGGAATCGGTCTTGGGGGTGCTGAACAGAAAGGGCCCGCAAAAGACTTTGAAGCCGTTTTTACGCAGGCGCACAAAGACGGCTTCCATGCAGTCGCCCATGCGGGAGAAGATATCGGCCCCGAATCAATATGGGATGCAATCAATTATCTGCATGCGGAGAGAATCGGCCATGGGATTACTTCTGTACAGGATACCAAATTGATTGATTATCTTGTCAGGACCCGGCTTCCGCTTGAAGTGTGTATTACAAGCAATGTGTTTACGAAAAAATTCGTTGAAAAAACGGAAGCGCATCCTGTCCGGCAAATGTTTGACGGCGGAATGTTCGTAACAATAAATACCGACGATCCTCTGTTCTTCAAGACCACTCTTCTTGAGGAATACTGGAAATGTTACGGGATACTCCGTTTCACGCTCTCTGAAATAAAACGGCTTATCTGCAACAGTTTTAACGCTGCATTCATTTCTGAAAACGAAAAACTTACGTATATTCAGCAGGTAAACGACGCATGGGATGCATTCGCACCTGCCGGTTAATTCATTCCTATTTTAAATATACCATAAGCAGCATGATGTCGGAAACGCGTATACCGGAAATGCGGCTTGCCTGTCCCAGTGTAAGCGGACGTATCTTCTCAAATTTTGTGCGCGATTCTGCAGAAAGCGAAACGATTGAACCGTAATCAAAATCACCCGGAATATGAGTATTTTCCATGCGGTGCATCTTTTCAACGCGCTTATCCTGTTTTTCTATGTAATACTTATACTTAAAATCTATTTTAGCCTCATTCCATTCTTCTTCCGGATAACCGGGGTTTTCCATATCAGGCTTCTTCAACAGCTGAGCAAGAATCTCGTCCTGTACCGCATATTTTGCGTTCATAGAATCAAACTGCATCTGAGTTCTGAGCCCGGCAGCAAATCCGTACTTTCCAAGACGGCGGTCGGCAGTGTCGTACCGCAGCTTAAGCCGGTATTCAGCCCGTGCCGTAAACATACGGTACGGCTCCTTCGTCCCAAGTGTAACGAGATCGTCAATCAGTACGCCGATGTACGCCTCGTCGCGGCCGAGAACCAGCGGCTTCCATTCTGGAATTGCACGGAAATTTGTATACCCCGCATTTTTCTGCGCAGCTTCTTCCGCAGCATTGAGTGCGGCTGTTTCCTTTGCGGAAATTTCTGCAAACTGAGCTTCCTCTGCCGGAGAAAAAGCGGCGTGCGGATAAAATCTTCCCGGCTCTGTTGAGGCTGGCATACCGCCGGAAGCGGAATTGAAGAGGCAAAGAGGCCCGCAGAATGTCATGTGGGCTTTCGCATAATAGCCTGCGTTGATTCCCGCAATAAGGCCCTGCCCTGCGGCTTCCTCGTATCCCGAAGTACCGTTTATCTGGCCGGCATCGAAAAGTCCTGCAACCCGTTTTGTTTCAAGAGACGGAAAGAGCTGCGTCGGTTCAACGTAATCGTATTCAACTGCGTATCCCGGCCGGCTCTGAACAGCGTGTTCAAATCCGGGCATTGTGCGCATAAACTCGTCCTGCACGCATTCCGGCAGCGATGATGAAAGTCCGTTAAGATACATCTCGTCAGTTTCGAGCCCTTCCGGTTCAACAAATATCTGATGCCGGACGCGTTCTGCAAAACGCATAACTTTGTCTTCTATCGAGGGACAATACCGGGGGCCGATTCCGTGAATCTTTCCGCTGTAAAGCGGCGAACGGCCTATATTGTCCCGTATTATTTTATGAGTCGCTTCATTTGTATATACGATGTGGCACGGCACGAGCGGCCTGTCTACAGCTTCGTTGTCGAATGAAAAGGGAATCACGTTTTCGTCACCGGGCTGTACATCGAGCTTTGTAAAATCGATTGTCCCCTTCAGAATACGCGGCGGAGTGCCGGTTTTTAGCCGGCCTGTCGTAAACCCCAGCCGGTGGAGCGATGCCGTAAGTCCGAACGCAGCTGCTTCTCCAAGACGCCCGCACGGGGCATCGTACTCGCCGATAAAAATACGGCCGCCGAGAAAAGTTCCCGTCGTAAGCACGACGGCGCGGACGGGAATGATACGTCCGCGTTCTGTAACGACTCCCGTGATTTTCTGCCTCATGCCGCTTTTTGCAGCTTCCGTTGTACCTTCGTTCCGAGACTCTCCGGGAATTGAACCTTTCTCTGCTGAACTGTCGGACTGAGGCGGAAGAGGTGTCGAACTTGCCGTTGTAAGGATATCTACGACAGTATCCATAAGCGTGTACAGATTCGGCGTCGTTTCCAAAACTTTGCGGGCAAGCTGCGAATACAAAATCTTGTCGGCCTGGGCACGAGGCGCCTGCACGGCCGGCCCCCGGCTGCTGTTAAGCAGTCTGAACTGGATAAGCGAATGGTCTGTAAATTTCGCCATTTCGCCGCCAAGCGCATCTATCTCTCGTACTATATTGCCTTTTGCAATACCGCCGATTGACGGGTTGCATGACATTCGGCCTATTGATTCTATAGTCTGAGTAATAACAAGCGTTTTAAGTCCCATGCGGGCAGAAGCAAGTGCTGCTTCAATTCCCGCATGTCCGGCGCCGACAACAGCGACGTCGTAATAATCGTAAAATCCGGACATAGTGAATCAAGTATAGTGATTTTTCATCTTATTGCAAACGGGAAGATTTCGCAAAGAAATCTTTTGTAAGCTTTGAAACTGTCCCTGAAAGTACAATAAGAGAAATGATATTCGGAATGGCCATTAACCCGTTTACGATATCTGCGATTGTCCAGACAGCGCTGATCGTCATGTACGGGCCGAAGAACACCGCAACGATATATAACACGCGGTAACCTTTTACTACGCCGAGCTTTCCGCCGCAGAGATATTCAATGCAGCGTTCGCTGTAATAATCCCAGCCGAGAATAGTTGTAAAAGCAAAAAGTACAAGACATATCATGAGGCAGAACGAAACAAATGTGCTGTTAATGGGCAGCAGACTGCAGAATGCCGTTTTTGTAACCATGTATCCCTGCAACCCCAGTTCCGGTTTCCATGTACCGCTGAGTACTATGACAAGTCCCGTGATGGTACAGATAATAATAGTGTCGAAAAATGTTCCCGTCATTGAGACGAGCCCCTGCTGTACAGGATGCGCAACCTGAGCCGCGGAAGCTGCAATAGGTGCCGAACCAAGCCCTGCTTCATTTGAAAAAATACCGCGTGCAATACCTTTCTGCATGGCAACGATCATTGCCCCCAGCGCACCGCCTGCCGCTGCACGGAATCCGAATGCGCTCCGGAAAATTTCCGCAAAAGCTGCCGGAACTTTTGTAATATTAAGAATGATTATTATAATTCCGAAGAAAACATACAAAATTACCATAAACGGAACAATGACAGATGCTACTTTTGAAATGCGTTTAAGGCCTCCGAAAAGGACAAGGGCTACAAATGCAGCAAGTACAAGGGAAGTAATAACGGTAACCCGAGAATATGCCCGCCCGAAAAGTACAACAGACATGGTACTGTCGGGATCAAAAAATGATGTAACCGCGTTTGAAATACTGTTCACCTGCGAAAACGTTCCTATACCAAAAAGTCCGACCATTGTTCCGAAAATGGCGAACAAAACGGCAAGCCATTTCCATTTTCTGCCCATACCTTTTTCAATTGTATAAAACGGGCCGCCTACAATATGACCATCCTCCTTAACTTCACGAAAATGAACAGAAAGCAGACATTCTGAATACTTTGTTGCCATTCCCAGCAACGCCGCAAGCCACATCCAGAACAGGGCTCCGGGACCGCCTGAAACGATGGCCGTAGCAACACCGACAATATTTCCTGTTCCGATTGTTGCGGAAAGAGCCGTGCATAACGCCGCAAAACTTGTTACTTCACCGTTTTTTCCGTCAGGTTTGCGGAAAATCGATTTCAATGCAAGCCCCAATTTTGAAAACTGCAGGCCCTTGACCCTGACCGTAAGCAGTACGCCTGTTGCCAGAATCAGAACAATAAGCGGGACGCCCCAGACAAAAGAGTCTACAGCATCCAGAATCGAGTTGATTGTTGAGAACATATACGTTCTCCTGTTAAAAGATAAGAGCCCGGATTCCGTATTTTATCAGGATCGGGCTCTCTAAAGAGTGGTTAGAACATTTTAAATGCTCTGTCCTTTGTGCCTGAGATATCGGCACCGGTTTTCCGGCACTTTAAACCTTCGGCGCTCCGCGTAAAGCGAAGACTCTCCAGAGAATTGCAGTACGACCACAATCAATACTGCAACTTTCATATGGTACCACATCTGTTGTCTTTCCGCAATATATACACAAACACGCAGAACAATCACGAAAAAAACGCTCACTTTATTCTGGACTTTTGTATACAAATAGTTTATAGTCCTAATACTAACACAACCGCGCTTTAATTGTGCCGGCGTATTTTCATGTGGGAGGTTATATGGACCAATCTGACAGTTCAGGCAGTAGTAGTACCATACCATTGCCTGATTACACATTCATTCACGCATATACCCTGAACCTCCCCGAAATCCGTTAAGAAGTTCCTTAAGAGGTCTCCGTGTATACCGTGAAGTCACACTTTACTCTACAGGAGATTTCTTATGATAAACGAACTTATCGCTCCGGATATCGAAGCACTCGTCAAAGAAAACAAATATGCTGATGTTGCAGAATTTCTTTCTGTACATCATCCCACCGAAGATGCAGAATTAATCGCAAGTCTGAAACCGGAAGAAATCCGGACGCTCCTTAAAAAGCTTGATCCGCAGGATGCAGCCGATATTTTCTGCGAACTTCCTGATGCGCTCCAGTCAGACACGGCAGAACTCATGAGTCAGACAGAACTCACGACGCTGCTGGAAAAACTTCCGCCTGACGAACGAGCCGACCTTGCAAAATCAATTCCTGAAAGCCAGCTTGATGCAGTACTTCCTTTTCTTGCAAAAAAAGAAAGAGATGAAATAAAAGCGCTTTCATCATATCCTGAAGGAACTGCAGGATCTGTCATGACGACAGACTATATTGCATTCCCCGAAGTACTGACTGTGCAGCAGGCAATCAACAGAATCAGACTTGAAGGCGCGCAAAAGGAAGCAGTTTCCCTTATTTTCATACTGGATTTTGAACGCAAACTCTGCGGATACATTACACTGGAAGATCTCATTCTGGCAAAACCGCTTGCGACTCTTGAATCCATAAAAAAACCGCTTGTTGCAGAAATTACGGCAGAAGCGGACAGAGAGGAAGCTTCTTATAAAATTACAAAATACGGGCTTATTGTCCTGCCTGTCGTCGATGATACAGGTTCCCTTATCGGCATAGTTACGCATGATGATGCTATGGACGTTGTAGAGGAAGAGCGTACAGAAGACATGGAACGCTTCATGGCAATTACGGGAAAACATCAAGATACATCATACCTGAAAACATCTGCACTGACGCAGTTTTCACGCCGTGTGATCTGGCTCATAATCCTTGCGTTTTTCGACTTTGTTTCAGGAGCAGTACTGCAGTCATACCAGGATACACTTTCAAGTCTTATGCTGCTCACCTTCTATATGCCTATGCTGACCGATATGGGCGGGAATACGGGAAGTCAGTCTGCAACTGTCATTGTACGCGCAATCGCTCTCAAAGAAGTTGAACCAAAGGACATATTCCGCGTCATTTGGAAGGAGCTGCGCATCTCACTGCTGCTTGGCCTGGTTCTTGGTCTTATTGCATTCCTGCGTGTAGAAATTACGAGCGGCGGCACGGTTATACCTGCGACTCTAAGCCTGTCACAAATAGGATTTGCAATCGGACTCGCACTTGCAGTACAAGTTGTGACTTCAACAATAATCGGAGCAGTGCTGCCGCTCGTTTCGTCAACCTTCAAGCTTGACCCGGCACTTATTGCAAGCCCTGCGCTGACAACGATTGTAGACATAACGGGACTGCTTATCTACTTCCGGATTGCAAAAGCCTTGCTTCATTTGTAGTTTTGAGTATAATTGATATTTTCTTCTATATAGTATACTATAAACTACTATGGATTTATTGAAAAAACTAGAGGACTGTAAAAGACGATTCGACGTACTTAACACGCAGGTTATGGATCCCGATCTTGTAAAAGATACTGCAAAGTACAAGGACGTTATGCGCGAACACGGCCATCTTTCAGAACTCATGACCCTCTACGATGACTACAAAAAGGTGCTTAAAGGAATTGACGACGACACCGAAATGGTTACAAACGAAGAAGACCATGATATGAAAGAAATGGCGCGTGAAGAGCTTAAAGCTTTTGAGGAACGAAGACCTCAGATTGAAGAACAAATAAAGTTCAAGCTTATTCCGCCTGACCCTCTGGATGAAAAAAATATTATTATAGAAATCCGTAACGGAGTCGGCGGCGACGAGGCATCTCTGTTTGTCGCCGACCTGTACGAAATGTATACACGTTTTGCAGAAATGAAAGGTTGGAAATACGAAATTATGAGTGCAACACCGACAGAAGTCGGTGGTTACAAGGAAATCGTATTTTCACTCAGCGGAAAATTTGTATACGGAACGCTGCGCTGGGAAGGCGGCGTCCACCGTGTCCAGCGGGTACCCGCAACGGAAGCACAGGGACGGATTCACACGAGTACTGTTACCGTCGCTGTGCTTCCTGAAGCCGAGGAAACGGATATAGTCATAAAGCCTGAGGATGTACGTGTCGATGTCATGCGCGCAGGAGGACCTGGAGGGCAGTGTGTCAACACGACTGATTCTGCAGTCCGCCTTACGCATATTCCAACCGGTATCGTCGTTATTCAGCAGGATGAAAAAAGCCAGATAAAAAACAAGGCTAAAGCTTTCCGCGTCCTCCGTGCAAGGCTGTTCGATCTTGAGGAAAACAAAAAGCGTGCAGAACGCGATGCAGCCCGTAAATCCATGGTCGGTTCGGGAGACCGCAGCGAAAGAATCCGCACATACAATTTTCCTCAAAACCGTATCACAGATCATCGTATTAACTTAACACTGTACAAACTTGATCAGTTCATGCTTGGGTATATGAATGACATGCTGGACGCCCTTAACGTATATGCAAAGGAAGAACAGCTGAAAACCGGCATTCCCGATTTGGAAAAATAGCGGTGGATATCAGAAGCGCCCGGCGAATGGGCGTTATGCAGATTTCATTGTCTTCCAGTCCAGCGCTCGACATCGATGTCATCCTGGAGCATATTACCGGGCGCAGCAAATCCTGCCTGCTTGCACACAGCGACGAAGAATTAACAATTGAGCAGATTGCCGCGTTTAACAAAGCCGTTGAACAACGTCAGACAGGGCTGCCGGTTGCATATATTACAGGTCATAAAGAATTTTACGGTATTGATTTTCTCGTAACAAAAGACGTGCTTATACCAAAGCCCGACAGCGAACTTATGGTCGAACACGCGGTACGCTGGCTTACTGAACAGGCTGCTGATACAAAACGAAATTTCAGCATAGCAGACGTATGTACCGGAAGCGGATGCATCGGTTTAAGTGTAATACATGAAACCTGCATCCCCTCAGCTCTTACTATGACAGACATATCGCCTGAGGCACTTGCCGTTGCACGCCGTAATGCGCAGGTTGTACTGAATCAGGAAAAAAATCAGCATGTTGCTTTTGTACAAGGAGACCTGCTCAGTACACTATCCGGGACAGTATTGTTTGACATGATTCTCAGCAATCCTCCGTATATACCGGCAAAAGAAGTTACAGAACTGCTTAAAGACGGGCGCAGTGAACCACGGCTCGCACTCGATGGAGACACAGACACTGCAGCGGGAACAGCAGGCAGCAGCGACGGACTCGCAATAATCCGCAGGCTCATACCGACTGCTTTTGCACATCTTGCTCCCGGCGGAATATTTATGCTTGAAACAGGCGAATACAACGCAGAAAAAGCTTCTGTATTAATAAAAAAGGCCGGCTTCGCGCAGGTAATTACTTACCGCGATCTTGCCGGCCAATTGCGCTTGACTACCGCAATAAAAAACTGATTATTTGGAAGCCTTTCTCTTCTTTGACATTACATCAAACAGAACTGCAAGCAGAAGGACAAGTCCCTTTACAGCTTTCTGCCAGTTGGAATCGACACCGAGAATGGACATACCATTGTTAAGAACACCCATAAAGATAGCACCAATCACAGCGCCTCCTACAGTTCCCGTTCCGCCGTATGCAGAGGCACCTCCTATAAAGCAGGAACCGATTGCATCCATTTCATAGTTTGTGCCGGCCGTCGGTGCTGCAGAATTAAAGCGTGCGACACAGACAAGTGCGGCAACTGCCGAAAGAAAGCCCATATTCGTATATGCAAAAAACATAACGTGGTCGGTGTTAACACCGGATAGCTGTGCTGCTTTTGCATTTCCTCCCAGCGCATATAAGTAACGGCCGGGAACGGTGTTCTGCGTATAATAGGAATATACTGCAACAATAACCGCAACAATAAGAAGAATTACCGGTATACCCTTATCCTTTCCAAGAAGACTGGCAACTGCAAGAATGACGAAACAAAAAACCATAAGACGTGCAATGAACAGCCCCGCCGCACTCGTCTCATAACCCTTGCGGCGTTTTGTATTACGCTGAAGAAGTTGCGCAACAACAAAAACAACGCAGCAGACAATTGCAACTATCATCGTTACCGCAAATGTAAGGCTGGCTGCTTTCTCCGGATCCTGATCAATCATATCGTATGAGATTGAAGGTACATAACTCGAAAATAATGTAAGATATTTGTCAGGCATAGGAGAAATTGTTAATCCATTGAGGACTATAAGAGCAGCACCTCTCCACAAAAGCATACCCGCGAGAGTAACGATAAACGGAGGAATGTGCACGAAAGCTATCCATACGCCATGCCATGCACCGATAAGTATGCCTACAATAAGACACATGGCAATCGCGATATAGATATTCCAATGCAGATTAACAATTAACGTGCCAGCTACCGCGCCGACAAAAGCAACGATTGAACCGACAGAAAGGTCGATGTTACCGCCTGTCAGAATACAAAGGAGCATACCCGTTGCCAGAATAACCACATAGGCATTCTGATTGATTATATTCGTGATATTCGAAGGTGCAAACAACGAACCGTTATCCGTAGCAACAATAAGTACCTGAAAAAGCAGCATCACTATAATGAGTGCGATGAACATTGTATTATTTTTCAGAATTCGTTTTATACTGTATGAAGTTGACGATGACATAATTTCCTCCTGTTAGTTATGATTCAGCATCGGCCGTCTGAATGCCTTTATCCGAATTAATAATGCATGACATGATTTTTTCCTGTGTTGCATCCCTGCCGGGGATTTCGGCAATCATTCTGCCTGCGTTCATGACATACACACGGTCGCTCATCCCGAGTATTTCCGGCATTTCAGACGAAATGAATATAACCGATTTACCCTGCTCAACCATTTTATTAATGATACAGTAGATTTCATACTTTGCACCAACATCAATTCCACGGGTTGGTTCGTCAAGGATGAGAATATCAGGCTCAGCAAACAGCCACTTCCCAAGCAGAACCTTCTGCATATTTCCGCCGGAAAGATTTACGACATTTTCATCGATTGTTGCACACTTTGTACGCATTTCCTTAACGTATTCCTTCGCAACCTGACGCTCCCTGTCGAAATTAATAATATTATGATGAGATATTTTCTCAGGTCTTGCAGAAGATGTATTTCTGCAGATCGATTCTGAAAGAATAAGTCCGTTCCCTTTCCGATCTTCTGTAACATATGCAATTCCATGCCTGATTGCCGTTTTTACAGTCGGAAAACGAACTTCCCTGCCATTCAGATAAATATGTCCTGAAATATCGGAACCATATGAATGACCAAAAATGCTCATTGCGAGTTCGGTTCGTCCGGCCCCCATAAGACCGCTTATGCCGATAACTTCTCCTCTTCGCAAATTAAAATTTACATGATCACAAACCTTTATCCCTTCAAATACCGGATGATCAACACACCAGTCCTTTACTTCAAAGCATACTTCACCGATATGCGGAACACGCTTCGGGAACCTGTCCGTAAGGCTTCGCCCGACCATCGCCGAAATGATTGTATCTTCTGTGAAAGCATCGTTTTTTTTATCAAGAGTCTGTATAACACTACCATCTCTGATGACGGTTATCTTATCTGCTACGTAAGAAACTTCGTTCAGTTTATGGGAAATGAGAATGGAAGTCATTCCCTTCTTTTTGAATTCACGAAGAAGATCAAGCAGATGCTTTGCTTCTGTATCATTAAGAGAAGCTGTAGGTTCGTCAAGAATAAGCAGCCTTACATTTTTCCCGAGAGCTTTCGCAATCTCGACAAGCTGCTGCTTTCCTACCCCGATATCCTTAACAAGTGTATGTGAGGATTCTTTGAGGCCAACCATTTTCAAAAGTTCATCTGCCCTGCCAAAAGTTTCTGCCCAGTTAATTCTGCCCTTTACTCCCCGCTCATTACCAAGAAACATATTCTCACCGATAGTCAGAAGCGGAACGAGGGCCAGCTCCTGATGAATAATAACAATGCCTAATTTTTCACTGTCTCTTATATTTTGAAATTTGCATATCTGACCATTATAGACAATATCTCCGCTGTATGAACCGTGCGGATAAATACCACTCAGGACATTCATAAGTGTTGATTTTCCCGCACCGTTTTCTCCTACCAGTGCATGAATTTCGCCTTCTTCCACTTCGAGATTAACATCATCAAGAGCTTTTACTCCGGGGAATGTCTTGGTTATATGCCTCATTTCCAATAATTTTTTTGCCATTGGAATCTCCTGTACAGCACAATGATGTACTGCTCATTAGAAAAGGCAGAACATTTCCGCCGTCATATAGTAAATATGACGGCCGTTCTGCCTTTACACCATCAAAAGGGACTACTGAAGATCAGCAGCTGTATAGTACCCGGAATCTACAAGAAGTTGTTTGTAATTGTCTTTTGTTGCGAAAACAGGATCGCAAAGATATGACGGAATAATTCCCGTTCCGTTATTATATGTCTTTGTATCGTTGATATCAGGGGTATCGCCGTTCATAAGAGCGTCAACCATACTGACAACTTTCTGTGCAAGCGTACGGGTATCTTTGAAGATAGACATAGCCTGTGTACCTTTTATCATATTCTTTACATTCGGTTTATCGCAGTCCTGACCGGTAATATACGGGAAATTATCAGGTGTATAGCCGGCTGCGACAAGAGCATTTGAAATACCCATTGCAACTGAATCGTTTGAAGAATAAACAGCATCAAGTTTCTTGCCCTTCGGACCGTATCCCTGTGATGCAATAAGATTCTCCATACGTGCCTGCGCTGTTTCCGTTGACCAGTTAAGTGTCGCGCACTGTGCTTTTGATGTCTGTCCTGACGGAACTACGAGGACACCGGAGTCAATATACGGTTTAAGAACATCCATAGCACCGCCGAAGAAGAAGTTTATGTTGTTATCATCCGGAGAACCTGTAAAAAGTTCAATCGTTGCAGGATCAGCCTTTGTGCGGCTCTTGAGATTGAGTTTGTCTACAAGGAAGTTACCCTGAATTGTACCAACCTTGTAGTTATCGAATGTCGCATAATATGAAACTGCTTTTGAATTCATAATAAGACGATCGTACGCGATAACTTTGACGCCCTTTCTTCTGGCATTGTCAAGAACATTTTTAAGTGCAGAACCATCAATAGAAGCAATAACGAGAATTTTGTCACCCTTTGTAATCATATTCTCTATCTGAGATGTCTGTGTCGCAATATCGTTATTGGCATACTGCAGATCGACTTTATAGCCGGCCTTCTCAAGCAGATCCTTCATGTTGGCGCCGTCCTGATTCCACCGCTGCAGATCCTTTGTGGGCATTGAAACACCAATCGGTGTCTTTTTCGAAATCTTCTTTCCCACCGCAAAGAGATTCATTGACGTAATCATGAGTCCTGTCATGACTAATGCAATAATTTTTTTCATAAGTTTTCCTCCTGTTATTAAACTTATTTTAGCCGTACAACCGGTATACGCCGGTCTTTTGCACGCCTTTATTCCATTTTGTGTATAAAGTGTATACCCTATCAGGATAGTCAGGAGGATAAAAATTCTTGATTTTTTTGACATTTTATGATTTTGGAGAGAAAAAAATGATATTACTGTACATTCTTCTGGATTTTTTTGCTATAAAAAAATCCAGAAGAACAATATTCTACTACCGGCTGCCGATCTGGTTCGTTCTGTATACTTCACCGTATGTGTGAAAGCCTGATTTTATAATAACATCATCTATATTGTTCTTTGTCACAACCTGCGGCTGAAGCCACACGACCGGGATATCGCCGTATCCGTTATGTATCTTTTCGTGAGTCGGCACTATATCTTCAACACTTTTTCCCTGAGCAAGGAGTACAGCGTCCAGTGCAGCCTCTTCGGCAAGCTGCGTAATGGGTTTGTATACTGTAAAATCCTGCAGCCCCCGTACAATGTTCTGGCAGGCAGCAATATCGGCATCCTGCCCGCAGATCGGGATATGGCGTTCCGGATAGTACGTAGAAAGGGCCTGTATGACGCTGCCGGCAACGGCGTCATTTCCGCAGATTATTGCATCCGGAATTCCGCCGTTTGTAACAAGATTGACAGCCTCCTGATATGACAGATCATAATTCCAGCCCGCCGTATAAAAAGTCCCCATTATGCGTATCGGTGTATTTGCTATCACCTTTCCTACACCCTGTTTTATAAGCGTCATATTGTAATCCTCGTCAGGGCCCAGAATACAATACCAGTTATGTCCCGTTGTTTCAGCCATAAGCTGTTTCGCCATCAATTCACCGACTTTTTCCGTATTTACCGTAATGTACATGGTTATATTGGCATCAGTTATTAGCCGGTCATATGCAATGACGGGAATATTTTTTGCACGAAGTTTCTGTATGGTCTCCGTGAGCGAATCCCGTTTTTTTGCAACGACAACGACAACATCCACTTTTCTATCAGCCAGATAAAGCAGCTGCCGGTTCTGTTCTTCAACACTGTTTCCTGCGTTCTGCACAATAACCTCAGCGTTTCGTTCCCTCGCCGTATTCATAAATACATCAAGATCGCGCTGCCACCGCTCCAATGCAAGCGTGTCTATAGAAAACCCGATAACGAGTTTTTTTCCATCTGAATAAGTTCCGGCAACCGATGGTGCCAGTGATGACGATTTTTTCTTGCTGCAGGAAAAAAAAGTTGTCAACAGAATAATAATTATTACGCTTTCAACTCTTTTCACATTTACTCCCTTTTTTATTTATTTTGAATACTGTTTTTCGGCAGATCCCGGAATTCTGTCGGAGTCATACCAAATTTATTTCTGAAAAGCCTGCTGAAATAATTCTGATCATTATATCCGATTGCAGCGCTCACCTCTTTTACACTTATACGCGGATTCTTTAAAAGTACACATGCCTTTTCCATTCGTATATCAGTAAGGTAAGTAATAAAGTTTTCGTTTTTTTCTTCTTTAAATAATTTACTCAGATAAAAAGGGCTCACATTTACTTCCTGAGCAGTCCTCTCGAGAGAAACTTCTTCCATCATATGCGCTGACATAAATACGCAGGCTTTCGCTATAATGGGATTCTCCTGATTTGAAGAAATGCGCATTATATCAGATGCGCATTCGGTACACCTGTTTCGTACAAATTGCTCAAGCTGGGATAAGTCATTTTCGCTGCTTAATATGGAAAATGCATTATTAAACGCTTCATTATGATACGTATTGTCTATTTCTGTCGTAATATTCCGTACATTAACAAGAAGTTCAAACAACGCATTTTTGATTTTATCAAGTTCTCCCGCGTATTTCTGCAAAAGTGCAGCACAGAATGTTCCGACAAGCACGGAAGTACCGTTCGTATCACCAGCCCGGATTCTGCCGAATATTTTTTCTGCAATATCCTCTTCGCTGTTTTTTTCCGCCTGCGGATATCCAACGCTGTCATCAAAAAAAACAATTCCGCCGTCGGATGGTGTATGATTCAGAGAATCAAGCGCATCATTATATGCCGCTGTTGTTTTCTGCTGATCTTTTTCAAGGTGACTTACTCCTGCACGTATTCCCGAACAGATATTTATTGATAACAATTTATACAATTCTGCAAGTTTTATCTTCATTTGCGCAGACGCCTGTTCTATATTGCAGTCGTATGGAAAGGAAAAGAAGACTGCAATTCTGTTCAGCATGAACGAGCCGACAAGACAGCGGCTTTTCGATTTTAATATATCGCGGATTTTTATATAAAGTTCATACTGGTTTTTCGTTTCAATGCGGGGAATTTCAAGGCAGCAGAAACACCAGAAGGCGCCGGATATATTAAAATATGAAAAATAATCGGAAACATCCTTTGCACCGCTGAAAACGGCCGAATAAATAAAGTCGCTCTCGACCATCGGCGACGCAAGATCCAGTTTTTTGTGCAGTTCCACTTCATTGGAAAGCCTCCCGCGCCTTTTATCGATAAGAGTCATAGCGCCTCGTATTGTTTCAATAAGAGTATTACGGTTAACCGGCTTTGTAAGATACTTGTACGCGCCGAGATTTACAGCTTCCTGCGCATATTGAAAACGGTCAAATGCGCTCAAAATAATAATTAAAGTATCAGGCTTTGACTGCGTAATGCACTTTAGGGTTTCCAGCCCGTTCAGTCCGGGCATGTTGATATCCATAAAAATAATATCTACCTGATTCTGCGCAGTTATAGCGAGTGCTTCAGAGCCGGACAGAGATGAATACAATACGACCTGCCCGGGAAAATTTTTTTCAATAATAAATTTAAGAGAATCAATCATTATCTGTTCGTCATCAGTAAGCAATATATTATACATTTGGTATCCTTATTAAAAATGTCGTCCCGCTCCCCTCGCTTCCGGACAGAATATCAAAAACATCGTTTCGATGAAAATATAACCGCAGTCTTGCTATTACATTAATAAGCCCTGTACCAGTATTCTCATGCTTTTTCTCTTCAATACTGCTGCCGGAGGCAGGCTCAACGGGAACATTCTCTGACGCAGATATCTCAAGTATTTTTTTACGGAGATCAGGAGGAAAACCACACCCGTTATCGGATATGCTTATTTCCGTAAAAAAAGAATCCCTTTTTATTTTTAAAACGACGATACCCATCGCTTCTTTCAGACCATGCTTTATGCAGTTCTCTACCAGGGGTTGCAATGTCATGCGGGGAAGAAACTGCATATATTTCCCGGAGGGAACGTCTTTTACAAACTGCAGCCGGTCTCCAAAACGCACTTTCATAATGTACACAAAGTTATCGACAAGTGCAAGTTCTTCATCTATGGATGCCGTCTGGTTTTTCTGCTGTATGTTGTACCGGAAAAAATCCGCAACCTGCTCCATAAAAAAACAGGTTTTATCGGCACCTTCCATCATGGCAAGCTGGGCGCCGGTATTAAGGGTGTTAAATAAAAAATGGGGATTTATCTGATTCTGCAGCGCACGAAGCTGCGCATCTGCATATAATTCCCTCATTTCCATTTCCTTCTCTTTCAGAGCCGTTTCCTGCAGAGCTTTCTCCCAAATTGTATCTATATACTCACGGATGCTTATAATCATACGGTCAAATGCACGGCAGATATTTCCGATTTCATCCCGGGCGGTACTGTTAAAAAGAGGCACATCAAAATCCCGGTTTGCAACACGAAGCGCAACGGCGGAAATATCTGCTAAAGGACTTGTAATTGCCGTTATGGAAAAATAAAGGACAGCAAGGACGAGCATAAAAAAGATAAAAATAAATATGATACTGATACGGGTCATAATCGTATAATTGTCACGGTTTTCGTTATACAATGCAGCATTTTTTTTCATAAACAGAATATTGAGCTGCAGCACTTCATTCTGAAGCATTGAATAACATTCAAGGCTTTTCTCATACCACGTATCGACATCGGGCATGTTGTTCGCACGCCTTGCAGCGACAGCGTTTCTGCTGTAGGTAAAAAATGATGAAGTTATCTGCCGCACAATATATTCTTTCTGCAAAACAGTATCCGTCGACGGCACAGACTGAAACAACTCCACCGATGAATCGCTCAAAGACTGATAATGATAATAAGAATCGATACTTTCGAATGTATGGTATTCCACATACGTTTCCATCGCTTTTTCAGTTGCAGCCAGATTAGTTGAAAATTCCGACAGTTCCGCATTTGTCTTGTATGAACCGCCAATCCGTTCGAGTGTCCTCTGGTTCAGCCGTATCGTTACGATGAGACATGCTCCCATAACCACAATCGCAGCAATAACGCTTGCAATGATTCTTGTACGGATACTCCTCTCTGAAAATCTTATCATCTGGAGCCCGCCTTCTTTATACGCACGTCGGCATTGATATAACTGTTTGCATAACCGTAGCGTATAAATTCGAATAATTCACTCATCGACGTCTCGCCTATTTTCGGAGAATCTATAGAAAGCAGCTCTGTAATAATACCTCTGTTGAGATACATATCAGCTATATCACCCTCTCCGAACCCGATAATTCCTATCCGCCTGCCGTTATTCATATCAGCAAGAGACTGAGCAGCATGTATGGTGTCTTCCGTAGTCAGACAGACAACCAGATCGATATTGTCCGCCCCGATTTCATTTTCCACCCTTCGTTCAAACGCGGTCGCGCCCTGAGACAAGCCGAAATCGGAAATCGTCGTTTTTATTCCGGTATATTCTTCAAGTGAATTAATAAGGCTGTTCATAAGGGTACTGTAATTGGGGTTGTTGCTGCTGCTCGTATTAATAATGGCAAGGGAACCATGACCCTTTAAATACGCACTGCTCTCGACCGCAATTTTTCTTCCGAGTTCGGAATAATTAGTGCCTATAAACGAAACCTGCGGTATATCAGGATGATATTGAACAACAGTTATAAGGGGAATCTGCTTTCCGTCAATATTAACGGGAGCCTTTATATTAGTTTCCGATTCTCCTATATATGCAATAATTCCGTCAGGATTCGTAAACGATGCATATTCGAGAAGGACCTGCAGGGACATATTCTCAGCCTTTGATTCGGGTACATGCAGTTCAACAACAGCATCGTATTTTTTGCTTACCTGCTGGGCACCAGTATATATCTGCTGCAGAAAAGATTCATTTTCAGCCTTTCCCACGACCAGAACGTGATACTTTCTGTTTTCAGCCGTATCATCTCCGGCGGAAGCCGTATCTGAGACATATGGTACAAGATAAAAAATATAGAAAAAAAACACCGCAACCATAACGATTGAAATAACAATCGAAATAATGCGGGCGGAATGTCCCAAAGTAAATTTCATACGCTCTATTATAACATATAATAGGGATACAGCGTTTACCGGGGGAAATTATTTTTCACAATGAATCCATGTCAGTTCGTGTTTATTATAATTCAAATGTACAACCCTGCTGTGGGGAACGGCCGCAAACTGCGCTATGAGATTCCAGTCGACATCACCCTGCATTTTTATGGTACAAATCATATTTTTAACAAGACCGCTCGAAAGCCATTCCTGTATCCAGCTGAACAGCCGCTCAGGATAGCAGATAACGTCGCTGAACACCCAGTCGCATGGTCCGATATCCCGGGGTTTCAACGTAAATGCATCGTGAATCTGAAACTGTACAAGAGGATTGTTCATAAGCTCCGGAACAAGTTCCGCCCGGTCAACAGCATAAACAGAGCAGCCGAGTTTTGCGAGTACCCATGTCCAGCCGCCGGGACAGGCGCCTGCCTCAAAACAGCGCTGCCCCTCATGAGGCAGTTCCGTATCGAACAGCAACTGAGCCATCGTAAGGCTTTCCTGTATTTTAAGATATGCACGGCTCGGAGGCTCCTCGTGATTCTCTTCAAACTGAATCGTACCGGCCGGGACAAAACTCGTCGTTGCAGCAGATGCTATGAGCGTGTTTTCGTCAAGCAGCGTATACAGCCCGATAGGCGACTGCGGAATCTTCGTCGGAAACGTACGCGTTTTCAAATTAACATACGGAAGTTTTTCCTGAATAAAACCCGCGCGGCGGAAAAGCTGATACTGATACGGTGCCCATCTGCGCTGAATGCCTTTGAGCGCAGATGCAGCTTCCCCGATTGAATCAAAATGAAGCATAAAAGGTTCAAGCATGGCAGTCCGGCACCAGCAGGGAACCTGAAAAGGCTCATTTCCTGCAGGGATAAAACCAGGAACATAAAACAGATCACCATACTGTTTTACATCCGCATTATTCTGAATGTCGCAGGCAAAGCGATCTGACAATTCAGACATAAGAAGACCGGACATTTCAGGAAAGGAAAGAAATGCCATACCGGGAATTTTTTCTACACGAACTGACATACGAAATTAATAATCTGTTTATTAACATCCTGACTTTCAGCATTGAAATCAAGATTATTAACATATTCTATAAGACGTGAATAATCGGGAGAACGAAGAAAACTGAATCCTATTTCCGTCATACCTTTATCTTCATTCACCCACTGCGGATGACAGATCAGCCTGAAGGGTCTCATAGGAGAACTTGCAGGCGTAATTTTCAATTCATAATCGTTTTCCAGATCTACGACGACCGGAAACATATAATGTATCCTGCATCCGTCCCGGCTGATGTCATCAAGAACTCCGGGAAGCGCACAAATTTGCGGAGCATCAATTCTGCCGATATCAGAGAATCTGACAGATTTGCGTGTAAAAGCACACATATTCATAGTATGAACGTTTTTTACCGCTCCGTCAAGGCGATTGAATACCATATCCCGGCCAGAGCAGCACAGACAGGCGCACGGATGCGCGCCCATCTGCCGCAGGAACTCCGGCGAGACACTTCTCCGAGCCGGATCAGTTCCTGCTCCGTCGAGAAATGACATGGATGCCATTTTTATGATGCAGATCTGTCCAGAAATTACTGCCACTACAGGCAAGCGCATGGATGCGCGCCCCACTGCCGCAGGAACTCCGGCGAGATACTTCTGCGAGCCGGACCAGTTCCTGCTCCGGCTGAAAATGACATGGATGTCATTTTCAGCCGCTTAGTCCTTCACTACCATCACTTTGCGGGTTTCGTCTATGCCGGTACCGAACACGCGGATAAAGTACATGCCGCGCGCAACGCGTTTACCGGACTTTGTCGTACCGTTCCAATTGTAGTAATGGTCGCCCGACGATGTCGTCCCGTGCTGCAGATACTGTACAATATCGCCGTCGAGAGTCATAACGACGACACTCAGACTTCCGTCGGAAGGCATTGTCACCTTGACGACAGTACTTTCACCGCTGCTTGCATTGATGACGTTATTCAGAATCGTAACGCCGCCGCGCTGGCTCACAAGCGATTTCAGTTTGAACGACCAGAGATCAAGAGACGATGCAATTTTCTTACCTGCGGAGGCAAGCGTATCGCTGGAACTGAGGCTCTGTGTAAGCCTGAGCGCATAGAGAGGGTATTCCGTTCCTGTATAATAGCCGCCGGTAGAATCACCGTTGAACACCGGCACGTGGCGGATCATTACCGGCTGGGGGGCCGCTGACGAATCCATAATGCCGAACAGGAACTTTACCTGATCTCCGGCCTTCCAGCCTTTTGACGATAAATCTGTTGATGCAAGCGTGAAGTTCATATACGTCTTGTCCTCATCGCCTGCTGCACCTGCAGTTGAAATAAAACCTGTACTGGACAGCGGATTGTTAATCGGGGCAAGGGCCTCGAATATATCACTCGTCACACCCGGCAGCCAGATACGCCAGTTCTGAGATGTATTACTGTTGTATGTTACGGAAACTGCATTACTCTGCGGATTCGTATCAAAATATGCCGTCACATTGACAGGCAGTCCTCCGCTGTTATCGTCCGTACCGTCGGCAAGACCTGCATGAATGAAAATATTTTCTCCCGACATAAGCGTTCCGTAATTTCCCTGATCCGCATTCCAGTCGTGAACCGACCAGCTGCCGTCGGAATGATAGCTGTTTATGACATCCGAAATATTTGAATCATCATCAATATTGTACGCGTACTGCGGATTAACAACGTTGACCGCATAATCGCTGAGTGCATGTGCGTTATAGAGCGTCATTGAGTTGCCGAGAGAATCCTGGATGTATGAAATGTATGCGCCGCTGATCCCCGTTACAGGATCTGTCGACGTTCCGATATTCTTTACGCGCAGATACACATTCTCTACGTCTGTCAACTGGGTGTTCTGAGACAGCTTGAACATCAGTCCTGTATAATCGTCATTCTCGAATATTTTTACAGCAGGTGTATTTTCATCAATGGCGATATCCGTTGAAGGAGTACCGGTGCTTGTATCCACAAGTTCCAGACTCTTGGGAATGAGGGAAAGCGGATCGGAATATGTTGTGTGCGTTCCCGCGTCATCAATCCAGAGAAGTTCAGTCAGATTGAGCGCTTTTCCGAACACGACGTACAGAAAATCGTTTCCGACCGGACTTATGGTCATATTGAATTCGGGCGGAGTAAGGTCAAGTGTATTAATCTGATCCGATTTCAGACGGTTTCCGGCAAGATCCGTAATAAAACCTGTATCGGCATCGTATGACACGGAAAACGTGGATTTCCGTGCAAGCGTCGTGTCGCTCAGGTAAACCGCAAAATACAGGCTGTCAGTCGTTCCTGTCGTATTATAGGTGTCTGTCGTCGTACTGAATACAGTTCCCTTTGCACCACCCGTAATGGTTTTGCCTGTATTAAACGAAGACGCAGGTGTTGCATTGGTACCTACGGCATATTTAAATGCCGACATTGAATTATATACCGATGAATATCTGATGCCGCCCGAAGTTCTCGCTGCAGCGGTACTGTCGAACGGACGTGAACCGCCGAATAAATCCGACGCATACGAATATGAAGTATACAGACTGGAATACGTATCATATGAACACCAGCCGCGCCTGCTGAACCATACATAGTCGTCGCTTGAGCTGAACGACGGAGTGTTGTCAAAAAGATGAAATTCAATGCGGTCGAGTGTCGTATTGCCTGTTTCCGTATTCCCGATAGCTTCGCAGTATTCAGGATTTTTGTATTCGCTCCACCCTGACGAAGAACTCGACCGGCGGAACGGTGCAAACACCGGAGCCGACGTATCCCACGGCCCGTACAATTCCGTTTCAGTATTGGAAATCGTAAGGACATTCAGGCTGTGATTACTTGTTCCCGAAGCAGCCGCATAATCATCAAGGACGTTTCCTGCCGCATCGGTAATAAAATTGTTTTCCAGAGACGTAACAATTCCCGAGGGCGTTTCTGCAGAATCGATATACCCTATCCAGTTTCTGTATGAATTACCGTTTGCCGATATCGTACCGTTAACATAGCCGGCTATGGAAACACGGACGCGGTCAGTCTGTGCTTCAGCCGTTCCGCCAGCTGTAAGGGGGAACGTACGGTATAAAGAGCTCACGGTCGAATCTGTACTGCCTGTCGTGCGGCTGCCTGCACTCAGAGCACCCGATGAAATACCTGCAATACCGGTCACTTCAAGTCCGCTGCCGGACGTTTCTATAGAACCGCCGTGTTCAGAGTCCGAAGCAAAAGATGTTTCTGCCCGTGCATTTTCTGCACCGCCGGAAACAGTAAGATCACCGATATTCACAGCTTCCGAATACACGAACTCTATGAAGTTATGGGCGTCGTAGTACGGCTGACTGGCGGCTGTACCCGAATACGCGGTATGCGTTTCCTGCCCTGTGTACGCCGCAATGAGTACCGGAGATGCACGGTCTGCAACGGCGGTGAACCGGCCGGCCGAAGCAGCCGTATTTGAATCATTCAGGCTGTCTCCGTCCAAATCATAATTATTTGAAGACGGCAATCCGTCATAATTTCCGATTCTGTTTTTGTGACAGTCGCGGAGAGTCGCATAGACTGATGAAAGTGCTTTCGGCAGGTTCAGACAGGGAATCGTACTCCGGTGTGTACCACTGCGGTCAGTACTTGTATCGTAATGGATGCTGCCGCTCGTCGTATCTTCCTGTCCGGCTGAAATGCCTGTCGCATCGGTATTCCATGTTGCCGAAGCCTTTATATAGAATACGGAAAGATCACCTGCACTGTCGGAACCGTCGGCGGCGGTACCGGTTGATGTGGTACAATCGGCATCGGTATATGTTCCGGTAAACGATACAAGACTGCTGCCGCTGTAGTATTGTATTCTGGAAACGGCCTTGTATATTTCGTTTCTGCTGTTTTCAATTTTGAGTGGAGTTGCCGCTGAAAGGGAGTCGACAAATTCCACGCGGATAACGTCGTCATATACGGTATACGTTCCGGAAAGATTCGCTGTCCAGCCGGAAGCAGTCACCGTTCCGCGGTCGACAGCAACAGCAGCATTATTAACAAGAATCACAGGCCGGCTGAAAGCTATTCCGTCCGCCGTACTGTTTGTCTGATCAGTATTGTTTCCATTGTTGGTACAATTCTCTGCGGCGGAAACCCAGGCACTTCCTCCCGAAGTCGTACAGGTTACGGTGCAGTATGCTATTGTGCAGTTATAAGCTTCTGCAAACGCATTTGTCGCAGTACTGTTATCTTTTAACTCCAACGTCCATGCAGCAGTTCCTGTTAAATCGACACCATTGTCGTAGAAGTTCTGTCCGGCCGTAAGTGTATGTCCTGCGAGACCGCTCACTGCACCGCAGTATGAAGTCGAACTGCCGTCGATAAAAGTTGTCCCGTCGGGATACACGGACGGAAATGAGGAAAGGGATGGAACTGCCGTTCCGCTGCGCGATGGAGACGATGCCGTATTGTACGCATACAGTGTCGACAGTTCCGTTGCACTGTCCGTATACATTGTGCCGGTATTTCCGTTAAGCAGAACTAAATCCGCGTTCGCCGTAACAGCGGCTCCCGGAGAAAGCGTACCGCCGTACAGCACAATGTTTTCCGCCGTAAGAGGAGAAGCAATCGTTATTATCTTTGATGCTGTCGACGCTGCAATATGCAGGTTTTTCGTGCCCGACGCACCCACCGTAACCGCGCCGCTGCCGCCGCCGAGCTGCATCGATGTATCGCTGCCGTACAGATAGACGTCAGCCGCGAACGTAACCGCACCGGTGCCGGACGTCGTAATACCGCCGGCAAGCTGATTCAGGCCGCTGCCGTCCTGAGTAAAGCTGCCGGATGTGAGTGTAATATCGGCATTTTCCGCAGACAGGAACAGACCGCTGTTCGTAACGGACATAGCGCCCGACGTTACGGTAAAATCACCGTACAGCGTATACGACGTACCGTTCAAATCCGCAGAACCGACGGATGTTGCAGCGGCTGTCGCCGTACTGCCGCCGAATAGTGTCGCGCCTGTTGCTGCGTTCGTCTGCGTAACAGCACCGGATACAGTAAGTGCTCTGCTGAACGTAAGTGCACCGGAATAGATCAACGTTAAAGACGAAAGCGGTACGGTACTGCCGGCAGCCCCGGTAAACGTAACCGCTCCGTTACCGGCATCAATTGTCAGCGCACGTTCCGTTCCCACTGCGTCACTGTCCAGAGAAGAACCGAACGTTACAGTGCCGCCCGTACTGCTGCCGCTGTCAGTCGTTAGTGCAACACCGTCTGTCAGCGTTACTGCATTTGTAAACGTGATACTGCCACTGTTGTCCGACGTTATGCCCGACGTTGTTATATCACCGGCGGTGGAAAGTGCACCGCTCTTTGATGCGCCGAACGTTACAGTACCGGTCGTCGTCGTTATGTCCGCCGCGCTGCTCAAGGATGAACTTCCAGAAGAATCTATCGTAACATTTCCTGTTGTCGCGGTAACCGTGTTCGAAAGGGCGAGGGTTGATGCGGAATCAATATCGATACTGCCGCTTGTTGAACTCAGCGCACCGGTGATGCTTACTGCATAGCTGCTGCCGGTACCGGTAACAGTAATTGTTCCGGCACCCGATGTGACCGCGCCGGAAACAGTAACCGTTCCGCCGCTTGACGTCACCGTCACAGCTCCTGCGGTATCCGCTCCGCTGGAAAGGGCAGCACCGGCAGTCACAGCACCAGTATGATTTATCGTAAGGCCCGTTCCCGTTGTCGTAATGGCCGCACCCGTATTGTCGAACGTCGTTCCGGTACTCGAAAATCCCGAGGGTGCGGTTACCGTATCGTTCAAATCGACGGAACCGCCCGCCAGCACGACGGACGATGCCGTTATGGTACTGTCTGCCGTGATTCCCGTTCCCGTCACAGTCAAATTCATGTCACCGGTCAAATCCGCTGACGAAAGTCTTGTCGTTCCGCTTCCGGCATCCTGCGTCAGGCTGGCCGCGTACAGCGCTCCGGCCGCGGCCGAAGGAACAGCCGACGCGGTGTTGTCGCCTGCCACGTTGTATGCGGAAACAACCGTTAACGCCCCCAGCCGCACGGAAGACGTTCCGACGACTCCGGTCAGCTGTATATTTCCCGTCCCCGCGGTCAGAGAGAGTGCATGAGATGAACTGTTCGACACCGTTCCGTTTACGATAATACCGGCTCCTGACCCGCCGGAAGATTTTGTCGTCACTGATGAATCAGCGTCAAGAATAAGATTATCGAATGTTACTGACGCATCGGAAGTCGTAAGCGAACCGCCCAGCATTGTCGTCCGCATCGTCGTTGAATCCGTATGCGATATACCGCCGGTGAATATGCACGAGTCGCCGCTGTCGTTTCCCACTGTCACCGTACCGGCCGTATAGAACGATACTGCATCAGTTATTTTGGTACCGCCGTCAAACGCAACAGCAAACGAAGGTACCGTTCCCGACGTTCCGTTCGTCAGTGTCGTTATCGTAAGCAGCCCGTCGAATGTGACTGTGCCGGCTGATGCAGTCGTATCGCTCATCGTAATCGTATCGGCTGTTACAGCGGTGCTGAACGTTTTTGACGTCGTTCCCTGCGTAATCACGACGTCACCCAGATTCTGACTGGTGGCATTGTTGTCCTGAATGATTCCGTTCTTATCGGCAACAGAAGATGATGTGGTATTAGTCAGATACAGCGAACCCGTTCCCGCATTGCTGAACGTGCTTGACGAATTTAACGTTACATGGCGCATTACGGTAAGGTTAGCTCCATCGTTTATCGTGACGCTTCCGCCGTCGTCTACGATAAGATCGAGCAGCGTCATGTTTCCGTCTATGCTGAGCGCGCCTGATATCGTAAGATCTTTATAATGGAAAGAAAGAGTACCGTCTGCATTAATATTGCCGCTCACGGTAAGTGAACCGCCGTTATCTCCTGAGTCCCAGTTCATCGTCGTACCGGATGCTGTGGTGAGGGATGCAGCGGACTGTGTGTATACGGTTCCGGAAGAAGTCCCGTCTGACGAGTTATACCCCGTCTGGGTAAATGTTCCGCTTGTAATAGAAACGTCACCTGCAATGAATTCATATTGAAGAACAGAAACGCTGCCCGACGTGAGCGTAAAAGAATTCGCCGTATTCTGTTTGAAGCTGCTCCCGAATGACGCAGCACCGGTAAGCGCAACATCGCCGGGAGGAACAGTATCTCCGACTGAGCCGGCAAACGTAATAGTACCTGACGAAGACCCCGTATCTATTGTCAGATTTTGGGAACCGTCCGTCGTACCGTTTATGCTGCTGCTGAAAGTTACACCGCTGCCGGTCAGAGCCGTAGACGTACCCAGCGTAACATCGCCGGTGTACAGCTGCGTACTTGTTGTCGTTATCGCCGGCGTGTTTACGGCTGTTGTTCCGGAAACAGAAATCGTTCCGGTAGATGTTACTGCTCCGCCGAACACCGCATTTCCGCTTACGCCAAGAGAGGTGATACCGCTCACCGTACTGCCGAAACTCACATTTGCCGGTGCCGTACTTACCGTTCCCAGCGTCAATGAATGAGTACCGCCGGTCACCGTTCCGCCGAACGTCACCAATCGTGCCGCTCCGCTTCCGTAGGCAGTCAGTGTCGTACCCGTTCCGAGTGTTACTGCTCCCGTATATGTCTGAGCACCCGTTGTTGCGACGGACGACGTATTGATATCAGTCGTGCCGGATATCGAAATCGTTCCGGTAGATGATACCGCTCCGCCGAATACCGCATTTCCGCTCACACCAAGCGTGGTAACGCCGCTCACCGTACTGCCGAAACTCACATTTGTCGGCGCCGTACTTACCATTCCCAGCGTTAATGAATTGGTGCCGCCTGTCACCGCTCCTGTGAACGTCACCAATTGTGCCGCTCCGCTTCCGTACGCGGTCAGTGTCGTACCCGTTCCGAATGTTACGGCTCCTGTATATGTCTGTGTGCCGGTCGTCGTTACGGAAGTACAGGATGAACCGAACGCTATTGTATCTGTTGAAGCAGACGTACTTTTTGCGGAAATTGCTGAAAGTGCCGTACTGCCGATGCTGCCGCCGAACGAAGCTTTCCCGCTTCCCGCATCAACGGCCAGATTCCGTGCAGTCGAGTCGGAGTTTATCGTTCCGCTGCAGGTAATATTCCCCGCTCCCGCCGAATACAGCTTTACGTCTCCAATAAGTGTAAGCGGAGAAGCGAACGACAGCGCCGTACCAGTCGTCGAAACATCACCGGCAATCGATACCGCAGCTGATGCGCCGCCGCTTGACTGGGTAAATCCGCCCGGAGCAATAATGTCGTACGTTCCCGTATCGGAAGTGCCCGTCGTATCCGCAACCGTCAATGTTCCGCTGTTCGTCACTGATACGGCTCCTGTTGCCGTAATTCCCTGCTGTATATCGACGCCGATACCACGCAGTACGGCGAAACCGGCTGTTACCGCACCGCCGAATGTCGTTGTCCCTGTCGCTGCATTAGTCTGAGTGAGCGCTCCTGAGACAGTTACCGTGCTGCTGAATGTCAGTGCCGCACTGTCCGTTATCGTAAGACTTAAAAGTGCGTTTCCGCTGCCGGCAGTGCCGGTAACTTTTACTGCACCCGTTCCTGCGTTCAGCGTCAGCGCCCGGGCCGTACTGTTCGTAATCGTGCCGTTAATTGTTATATCGCCTGCAGCTGTATTTGTATCGATAGAGGCTGTGCCTGTAAGCACCAGATTATCCAGCTCAATATCACTGTTTGTAGTCTTTAATGAACCGATAAGATTTGTCTGACGCCCCGCACTTCCGTCCGTATCAGTCATACCACCGGCAAAGGTACAGGCATCTCCTGTTCCGTTTCCGAGCGTCAGTATGCCGGTATTGTTGAACGCCGTGGATGATGAACCTGTAACACTGAAAGATGTACTTTTAATTGTCACGGGATAACTGCCCGTCGTAACCGCCAGCGTCGACAATGATACAGTCGAACCGTCTCCGAATGTCACTCCCGATCCGGCACCAGTCGTCAGCGTCCCGCAGTACACGTTTTTACTGTCTGCAAAGGAAACGGTTCCCCCTGACTTTGTAAAGGTAACCGCTTTCACCGCTTTTGCAAAGGTACCCGTATTCCCGTTGAATGAGACAGCACCGCTGCCGCTGTCAACTGTTACCGTTCCCTGCCCGCCGGTACCGGTCGTTATGTCCCCGCTCAGAACTGTATCCGCCGTACCGGTATTCGTGAGCGTAAGCGTATAATCTCCCGTAAAGGCAGCCGACGCACCGATTGTTATGCCGTCGCTGCCCGAACCGACAGACAGACCGCTGCCGAGCGAAAGTGTACCGTTCAGTATTACCGTACCGTTTCCGGAACCTGTACCGCCTGTCGTAATAGAAGATGATTTATTTACCGTCACAGTCTTCGGTCCGGTAGCATTACCGAACGCAACTGCAGCATCCGTCGTCGACAGCGCGCAGGCAAGAACCGTACCGCCGGCAGTATGCGATATGCCGTTTGTAAAAGACGCCGTGTCGGTACCGCTGCCGTCGTTTCCGAGCGTCACTGTTCCCGTTGTATTGAATACTCCGCCCGTGAGCGTCGTAACGGAAACATTACTGTCAAAAGTAATAGTGCCGGCTGTTGATGCATCAGTTAATACACCTGCCGTAACGGTTCCGTTGAACGTCACTCCTCCGGTCTGTGTCAGTACAAGTGTGTCAGCATCAACTGACTGTTTAAACAAAACTGTCCCGACATCGGTAATCGTAACCTTTTTCGTGCCGCCTGAAGTTTTTACTGCAGAGCCAAACGTGACGTTCTGTGTCGTATCGACTGTTATTACATCGGCCGTCAGTATCTTTGCCGTATCATCCGTAACGGAAAAAGTTCCTCCGGAAGTCGTTACATCAAGTGTACTGAATGTTGTTCCCGAAGTCGTATTGATGGTGAGTGTCTGTGTAGAACTTCCGTTAAAATCGACTGTTCCTCCGTTTGCAGCAAATGTTGTTCCGCTTAGATCGGCGTTACCTTTAAAATAGGTTATCCCTGAAGAAGCGGTAAACGAGGGAAGGCCCGCCGCAGCATTCGTTCCCGAATAATTTCCGCCAAATGTTACATTTCCTGTTCCTGCCGTTATCGTCCCGTTATTCGTAACATTGCTGCCATAATCCATTATGCCGCTGCCGGTTATCGTTCCGTCGATGGAAGCTGCGCCTGTCACCGTAAGCGCATTCGTTCCCATTGCAAGCGTTCCGGCAGTAACGGTAAGTGATGCGGTTTTAACCGCCGCAGCAGCAGTCTTCGCTGCATTCTGCGAATCTCCGTTTATAACGACCGTTCCAAGCGACTGTACGGTAGTGGAATTATCTGTCACCGTTCCGGAAGCGCTCGCAACACCGCTTGAAGCCATCCCGCCCAGATACAGGGTACCGCCGGACGGTGTATACGTTCCGTTATCCGAATCGGAATCAGCATCACTCAGGGTAAAATTACGGATAACCGTTATCGTTCCGCCGTTCGTTACCGTTACTCCGTCGGGTATATACAAGTCGTAAAACACCACTCCGGTTAAAGACGTGCTTCCTGTTATCGTTACATTCTTGTGATTAAAAGCCACAGTACCGGTCGAACTGCATCCCCCGAGCGTCAGATACCCTCCGTCGCTGTCGTAATCCCACGTGACGCTGCCTGTCCCCGTAATATTCTGAACTGACTGAAGTGATGCTGCTCCTGACGCATTTGCTCCAGTCTGGGTAAATGTACCGGCTACTGCAAGCGTATCAACAACAAATTTACCGGTACCCACTGTCACTCCGGCACCAACTGCAACTTCAAAGGTATATGTTCCGGCTGTTGTCGTGTCCTGAATAAACGTATTCCCGTCAGCAATAGAGACTGTTCCGCCAGTGTTCGTTACCGACAGGGAATCATATGTATTTGTGCTGCCGGGGACAAATGCCTGATTTCCCGTCCCGCAGAACCTGACTATATCACCATTCGGCGTGAATGTCGTACTGCTGCTGCTGAATGTTACGTCACCGTAAAAATCAATATACGGGTTCGTAGAGATGTTTCCCGTAAGAGAACTTCCGCTGTTCCCGGTATATGCCGACTTAAAAGAAACGGCGGTGTTCCCTGTTGCAACTGCGGGTACATTGATTGTTCCGTTGTTCGTTACCGCACCGGCGTAAGTCTGTATACCGCTTGCCGATGAAAGCGTACCGCCGTTGGTCACTGCACCGCCGAAAATAAGAGAGCCTGTTGTCGATGAAAATGTCTTTCCTGAAGCAATCGTAACGGTTCCTGATCCGGAAGTCGTAAGAGTATTCGTCGTACAGGTTACAGCCTCATCGAATTTTATTCCGTACGAGGATGCACCTGTCGCCAGTTCAACACTGCCGGCAAGGGTTACCCCGCTTGCAAACTCAATCGTATTGTTCAGCGTTACGTCCTTTCCAAGCGTAATAGTACTTCCGGTGGCTGTAAGCGTACCTGCACCTGAAAGCAGCGTAAGACCGGAAGAAAATGAAATCCCGCTGCTGCCGACGGTGAACGTATCAGACGCGTTCGTCCCGAAACTGACCGTTCCGCCCGTAAACGAGCACGTACCGGCAGATGAGGCACACGCGGAAATTCCCGCATTGTTTACCTGCATCGTACCGGCCGAAACAGCAAGCGTTCCTGTAACGGAAAGATCGCCGTTCGTCTTGAGTGTGCCGCCGGAAACCGAAAGGCCCGCACCGGCGGTCAGCTTATTCGCACACGTCAGCAGCCCGCCTGAAATTATGATGTTGTGCGCAGCAGTGAGTGCGGCCGCATCCGTCCACGTACCGCCGGAAACTTCAAGATTATAATAACTTAGCGCAGGAATCGTCGTCGTCGTTGCCGTCGTAGAAGAATATTTTACAAGCCCGCTGTCCGTGTCGGCCGTACCGGTAAGCCCGAATGTTCCTGTCCCGTTTACTTCAATTGTTCCGTTGTTTGAAAGCGTGCCGCCAACTGTTATCGATTTTGCTCCCAGCCGTACCACGGTAGCGTTACCAGTAATCGTCAGATTATGATAATCCGCAGCAACGGGAGCGCCTGTCCCGGACACAGCCGCACACACTCCCCCTCCGTAGTATTCAACAGTATTCGACGAACCATACGAAGCTGTTCCCGACGACAGTGTTATCGTGTTTGGTGAACCGGAAAAACGCAGCGTGCCGTCGTTAGTAAATGCTGTCGCAGCGGTAATATTCCGGCCGGCACAATCCAGCGCGGCATCCGCATCTACTGTCAGCATTCCGACACTTACATCACTGGTAAGTACCGGATAATACGGTGTTCCCGTAAATGTTGCACCCGAAATATACGGAATATCGACTACTTCAGTTCCCGCACCTGCCGGTGCAATTCCCGTATTCCAGTTAACGGCAGTACTCCAGCCTGTTGAACTGCTGCCGTTCCACACATACGAAAGGCTTCCGCTCAACAGGTTCCAGCCGCTGATAAGCCCGGTGTTGTCCGAACTGTTTTTAGAATATGTTGCAGTATAAATTGAACCGCCTGCGGTAGTTCCGGTCGAATCATATATCTTGACATCGTCAGTATTAACAGTCAGATAACTGCCGCCGGTTTGAGTTGTCGTAAGCTTGATTCCGCTGCCGCTTGTGCCGCCGATAATCAGATTACCTGCCGAGGTTCCCGACAATGTAAGCGTACCGGCAACGGAAATCATTTTGTTTATATCAAGTTCTTTTCCGTTCTGCCCGGCGCACGTAAGATTATAGAAGGATGTTGATGCACTTCCGCCGATCGACGAAGCGGCTGACGGAGTAAAGATAACTATTTTATTGTTATGAGTAAACGTTGCAGCTCCGTTGTTTGTCCAGTTCCCCGTCAGCGTCAGATTTCCGCCTAGAGACAATGAAGAACCTGATGCAAGAGTCATGCTGGAAACAGTTAAAGTACCCGAAGTTGTAAGAGTCCCCGTCACAGAAACCGCACCTGTCGTCATACCGCCGGCAAGGGTAAGAGAACTCCCGCTGTTCACCGTAACGGTACCAACCGTTCCCGATGGCAGCACTACAGTCCCGTCTGTCGTAACAGCTGCACCGTTATAGGTTGCACCCGTTACAGTAATGGAACTGCCGGTACCCGATGCGTTGAACTTTACACTTTCTCCTGATGTAAGCGTAAGCGATGACAAAGTCAGTTTTTTTGTTCCGCTGTTTATAAAAGAATACCCCGCACTGCTGCCCGTTACGGAGGCCGTTGTGATAGAACTATCAACAGCACCAGTCATCGTTATGCTCCCCGTCGAAACAGTCACCGTATCGCTGCCGCCCAAAGTATATGAGACAAAAGAAAGCGCATGTGTACCCACCTCAGCTGTTCCTGAATTCGTAAGCGCTCCGGTTAATGTTATATCCCCGCCAAGCGTCAGCGTACTGCTATTCGTAAGAGTTACGGCGGTTATTGCACCGCTTGTCGAGACTGTTCCCGATATCAGCAAATTATTATAGGTAAGATTAGTAATTGTCCTGGCAGTTCCGCCGGTATACTCCCACGTACCGCTTTCACTGGCTGTACTGCCAAGCGTAACCGTTCCGCCTGCAGTCTGCATGGTACCGCTGTTCGTCAGCGTACCGGACACGGCAAAACTGTACGCTGACAGATTTACCGTTCCCGCATTATCTACCGTCGCTGCCGTACAGCCGGAACCGAACGTCAGCGTTGCACCCGAAGAAACCGTCAGAGTGCTGTCCGCCTTCAAAGCGGCGGAAGTCGTCAGAGTTCCTGAGGATACGGTAACATCATAATATGTAAGATCAGTATTCACCGTACCGTCTGCCGTATATTCCCACGTCCCTTCCTCATCGATATCCGACGAAGAAGACGGAAGACTCACCGTTCCTCCACCGATGCTGACAGTTCCTGCGTTTGTCCATGAATCCGCTACGGTTAAGGTGTTGCTGCCGACCGTCAGTGTTCTTCCTGATTTTATCGTAAGCGTTCCCGCATATGCGGCAGCCGTCAAAGACGGCTCACTTGAAACACTGGAAGGAATAATAACCGTATCCGTACTGGAAGGAACGGCACTTGGTTCGGAACCGCCTACCGTCCAGTTGGCAGTATCACTCCAGTCTGTCGACGTTCCTCCAGTCCATGTATATGTTGATGTTGTAGTAAGTCCGCTCCAGCCTGAAGGGGGTGCAGACGAATAACTGTTTGTAACGGTATACGTCTTGGATGAAATCGGTACATTTTCCACAGACAGATACTGACCGCCGCTCTGACTTGAAGCAAGCGTCATAGAACCGCTGCCGTCTATTGCAAGCAGAGACGACGTCGATGTGCCTGTCAGAGTCAAAGTCGTTATAGATAGTGCACCTTCAACAGCAAGTTTTTTCCCTCCCTGACCGGTGCAGGTCAACGTACTGAATGTTGTATCTGAAGCAGTCGACGTTCCCGTTATTGTAGTCGTATCTGCCGGTGTCACTGTAACGATACCGCCGGTGAATGTTCCGGTATTCGTTATGCTGCCGCTGACCGTTACAGAAGAAGATATCGACGTAAACGTCCCCGCATTCTTGAGCAGATTTGCCACCGTAACCGACGTGGAAATCGTAAGAGCCCCGGGCGATGCAACCGTCAGGTTATAAAAGGAAACACCAAAAAGATATGCAGCGTCAGTTATGGATGCCGTTCCGTAATATTCTATTGTTGTTGCAGAACTGGGGGTATATGTCGTAATCCCTGTAAGCGTTTCCGTTCCTTTAAGCCGCAGCCGGCCGTTATTCGTCAGTGTTGTAACAGTCAGCGTCTGTCCGCCCAAATCAAGCGTTGCTCCTGATGCTATGGTGATAGTACTGACTGTAACTGCCGCAGAAAGCACCGGATATGCGGAAACTCCTGCCGGAATAACAACATCAGAACCTGACGCAGGTACTGAACCGGTACTCCAGTTTGATGTCGAACTCCATGAAGTTGTTACGCCGAGCCATACATACGTACCCGAACTGTCTATAATCCATCCGGCCGGTGTTGTCGAAACAGCGGAACTGGCATAAATCGTATAGGTATGTCCGGCCTCCGTTGATCCGTCGGTAATGACCGGTGCAGAAGATTCCAGGCTTATATATCTGCCGCCTGCCTGATCTGAAGTAAGATCGATATACCCGCTGCTTCCGGTAACGGAAAGAAGACTGCCTGAAGAAGTTCCGGACAGAACAAGTGTATTCACCGTTATATAATTGGCAAAAGAAAGTGTTTTCCCGCCCTGATTTGTGCATGAGAGCGTACCAAAAAGCGTATGGCTGTAGGAAGATGTGCCGGTTACCGCAGATGTCGAATACGGCTGGAATACGGTTTTGATGCTGCTTGTCTGTGCATCATAGGTGCCGCTGTTCGTAAGACTGCCGGTAATATACATATCGGAAGCCGGAGTGCATACGGAACCCGACGTAATCGATACGTCGGGGAACGTCGAATATGACGGATAATCAGCAGTCCATGAAGCGGATGTTCCTGTAAAAGTTACTGTCCCGCTCGAGCTGCCGCTTGCTCCGGTTATTTTACCGGTTCCGGATGCGGTAATCTTTGTTACGGAAAGAGAACCTCCGTTCATTGTCAATTCAGCATTACTGTTTATTGCAATGGATTTTGCAGCTGCAGTACCTGTTATTTCCGGGTAATTTGTACATCCTGAGGGAATTGTGACCACACTGGTACTTGAAGGTACACTTCCGTTTTTCCAGTTCGTTACAGTACTCCATTCAGAATCCGTTGCACCGGACCAGATATACGCTCCCTGAATATAAGTGATTTCGGCAAGATCCATTGAGCCATCGGGAGTTTTGAACGTAACAGTAATACCGTCTCCTGCATCAATACTTCCTCCCGTACATATCAGGTTAAAAGATTTACTTGTACTGCCGGTCGGCACTGTCAAAGAACCAGTTGAACCATCTGTTACGGTCGTACCGTCAAGGGTATATGATTCACTGACAGCAGAATCGCTATCAGTCACCGCAACGGTATATGCATAACTGACGGTTGCCGTACCGGAAGAAGAAGCCCGTGTCAAAGTCAAAGACATGGCGGATGATGGAAAACCGCTGTCGGAAGCGGTAACTTTGTAAATAGATGGAGTTCCATAAGGTTTGGGTAAATCAGCAGGACTGTACGTAATGCTGCTTGAACCATAATCCACGTTTACACCGGAAGCGGGCACATACAGTGTACAGGAATTATCAGTGTCAGTAATATAAAAACCGGCATTTGTATTGCCGTAGAGCGCCGTTGTCACAGTCATCACGGTACTGCCGGAAAGATTCAAATAGGCATATTGATCAGTAGATGAATCCAACGCATTAACGGTACATGATCCTGAACCGTTAATATCAACCGTACTCGCATAAGTGGCTGTAGATGTCCCCGATAATATCGCTGTACCGCTTACGGTCAGGCTGTAACCGTTTAAGTTGATTGTTACAGCATTGCTTCCGCCGGTATTAAAATATACAGTTGCAGCGTATGCTGCCGCCGTAAGATCAGCCGAAACTGCATTTCCCTCTCCGGTAAAATAAACGGTATCTCCTGCAACAGGATATGCAGATCCAGCTGCTCCGTTATATCCTGTTGTTGACCAGCTTGCAGAGTCAGCCCAGTTACCTTCCGTTACCGCACTGCTTCGCCAGTAATACGTCGCACTCCATGCCTCCGCCATACCGCAGGCAAGGAGTATGCATGCCGCAAGTATGCGTGCCGTGTGTGAATGTCGTATGCTGTTCAATATGCGGATCATGCAGAAGCCTCCAGAATCTTATTCTTTTACTATTATATACCAACATCCCGTAAGGTACAGCACGGAAAAACAGATGGTACTTCCCTTCAAATATCGGTACGGTACAGCACAAATATAAAACAAAAACCCGGCTGTAAAACAGCCGGGGAATCAATAACCCCGCCGCAAGCAGCGGGGTATATTGTTCTCTAGAGGTATCGCAGTCGGGATTTAAGACCTTTTATACACCCCAAGGGGCGAGGTATTAAACCTTCCGCACGTCCTAAACAGATATGTCTGTTTAGGACGTTTCTGAAAATCACGTAAGAACGGAAAGTGTCCCGCTTACTAATTTTGAGAAGCAATCGTTACGGAACTTATAGTAACATCGCTGCCTGTAATATACATATCATACGACAAAGGGAGTGTGTATATATATGTGCTGCCGGAAGAACTGTCGCAGGAAAGATAATATTTTGTTCCATTGTATTCATAATAAACGGAAGGACTGCCGGTTGCTGTAACAGTCAGTACAGCTGAAGAACTGGCCGTATATGCTGCAATCAGGGTACTCGACAGACTGATTGTATTCGTAGAATCTTTCGTAGCATATGTTCCTGTCCAGCCTGTTCCATAGTTATCCGACGTAAGATGCAGCGTCCAATGGAATACAATTTTATAATTCGTATAGCCAAGGGTTTTAGTTGTATCGCTTACAGAAATAACAGCTCCGCTTGAATCAGTACAGTACGGGCTGTCATCCGCAGAAATACCGCCTGTTGTATATGAAAGTGTATATACTGCATCTAAAATACTTTTCACTTCCGCAAATGTCATTTCAGTGGTAAGTGCCGTACCGCTGCTGTCTGAAGAAATCGTCAAAGCAGATACTGCCGTACCGCCTGATACAGGAGTGAACGTTCCGCCGTTTGCGTCAAGCGTTATAGTCGGAGCAAACGCATTTACCGTCTGATTCTTTAATGTAATTCCATAGATATTATAGTTGGAAGAATTTTCCCGTGTATCAGACATATCTTCCTTAAGTTTTACTTTATAGGCTACAGACATCTTTACATCCGACTTACCGCATATTTTTTCAAGCATACTTGCAGAAAGTTTGTCGGTTAGAACAATGGACATTTCATTGTAATTTTCTTCACTAAAAGTATCGCTTGTACCATCCGATGCCGTAATCTGCATTTCGCAATAATATGAAGCAACAGTATCTCCGTAGTAGTTATCAAGATCAAGTCCCGGAACTCCACTCATAGACAAAGTAAAAGTATCGGGATCCCAGTTCAGTGATAATTCATTGGTATTGGAAACACTTATTGAACCATATCCACCGATGGAAAGAACATTCTCTGCAGAATATTTTACAAGCTGAGTCCATGTAGAATCAAACAAAACTACATATACATTCTTATAAGTAACATCCGGACTGACAAGCTTGTAGATGTATGCAAGTGTAGTAATGTCTTTCTGTTCGGCAACTGTTTTACCGTAATCCACTTTATCAACATAAAAATCACCGTAAAAATCATGATATGTTCCGGAAGCGTCAGTATATCCGGAGAACCCGAGGCCAAAAGCTACAGTATTATCAGGCAAATCAGTCAGAACGAACATGAGTCCGTTCTTTGTTGCCTGTACATAATTCGTTGTACTTACCGTTCCGCTGGAATCCGTAAAATAATGCTTTATCCCCGTCGTCGCCAGGCTCATTGTCCCTGCATTTACCGTACTCCCGGCCGTTACCGTTACAGTCGTAGCCGAATCGCTGCCGGCGGCAAACGTGCGGACCTTTCCGTTATAACTCACGGCAAGCGCATAAGCCGTACTGCTCACCGGTACGTTTGCTATGGTAAAACTGCCGGAATCACCTGTAAGGGCGATCCAGCTTGTTCCCGGAACGTACACGAATATACCGCTGTTTCCGGTAGTATTTCCGTTAAGCAGCACTGTTCCGGAAATACTGCCTGTCGCCGTCAGTTCAAGCGATACCGTCTGACTGTCACCGTCTGTTATCGTAATGGTACTGTATGCAGCCCTGTCAAGCGATATATTAGATGAGACTGCATAAACTGTATAACTGCCCGCTGCAAGTTTTGTGAACTCAAATTTACCGTCGCTGCCAGTCTGTGCTATGGCAACGGCATTATTTATAACATAATCCGCAGTAGTACTTGTGCTTGCTGAGGCTGAACGGGCAGAAACTGTCGAAATATTTTTCTGCGATAAAGCAAAACTGCTGCCGGCAGCCGCAGTTTCATTTTTTTCAATGAACACGACTATGCCTTCACTGCTTGTATTTCCGTCGGCATATTTCGCGGTTCCGTTTATAATACCTGTCCCAGTCGTCTCTCCTCCGCCCGCTTTCGTCAGCGTTATATCAAGAGACTGATCTCCCTCAACAACAACGTACCGGGCGGAACTGCCGCTCATATACAGTGTCTTGCTGTCATTGTCATATACGCTGATACTCAATATGACGGCGCGTCCCGCTGCGACAGGAGAAAAAGTAAGCGTTACAGAATCACCTGATACAACTGTATCGCTGAGTGTTTCAACTACTTCGCCGGAATCGGCATCGGACAGTCTGGCGGTTACTGTATATTCTGTACTGACTGTAGTCGTTTCCGATGCGAATAAAGCGGCAGGTAAATCAAGCGATACAACTGCATCGTTTTTTCCTGTACTATTACCGAGATTTGAACATGCGGTTGCAAGCACACATAAACAACAGCAACCGGTAAAAACTGTAATAAACTTTCTCATATACCAATCTCTCCTCTTACATAAAAGTATGATACAGAAGGAGCACAACATCATCTTAAGTATAATTCAAAATATGCCTTTTTCAGGACTGATACCGGATTGCATAGAGATTTTGCAGTCAGTGATCTGCACCTGGTTCAGGCTGCTCTCTTATACGGGTTCAGGCTGAATCAAAGGGCTGGTCTACCCTGTTTCCTGACACGGGTTCAGGGTAAACCCATGGACTGGTTCACCCTGAACCCTGAGCCTGTGTATGCCCGTTCCACCGTCGTGAATCAGCGTGCACCAGTGCGGTCCTTCGTCAACAGAAAAGGCACGGAGAAGCAGCTGACGTTGATTCGCCAGCCGCATAAGCGGCGAGTCAGATAAATTCCTATAAGAAACAGCCCGCAGGGCTGATAGGCAGGGAGTAAACAAATATCATTCATTTGGTGCACGGGCCGAATATTTAAGCGCACGTCACCTTACTACCGTATTTTTAAGAGGAGACGCCTGGCTTCAGATTCCCAAAGTCTACCAGATATCCCTGCTGAACTTTACGTTCGACAGAGACGTCAGATCCGCGGTGAATATGTATCAGATGAAAAATAATAATGGGAATCTGCTTAAAAACTTGAATTCGATTGAAAAATGGTGTAAATTTTTCTTAAATACAGACAACCCTGCAAAGCAGAAATACATAGACCAGCTGACGTCAGCAGAAGGGAATATTATGGAAGCCAAAAAAAACACTTGATAAAATCAGCAGTGACTGGATTTTGTGGAAACGTGAATTGGACCGTGAAGTAACGGGACAGGAATACTGCACTCGACATGAAAAAAGCATCCATTCCGGTTGCAACCATAGTACAGTGTACGGGTCTTTCTGAAGACGAGATTGCAGTATTATAAGATTTTCTACGTATACAGCCTCACTCTGCGTATATCCGGCAGTCTTTCTTCCGCCAAGCCGGTCTCATCAGGCATCCTCAACATATAAACCGATACCTGCTAGTTCATAGGCTGGTAACTGGAAGAATATGTCGAAATGGTTCCGCTGATATATTCTCCGTATACTCCGGAATCTGTTGCAGCCAGATCCAGAGTGCCGGCGTCCAGTGTAAATACCGCAGTTCCTGATTTTGTATTATAACTTGTCCCGTTCACATATATACCGTAATCGGCCATTGTAATCTGCTTCAGCGTCAGCCCCAGGAACCTGACAGGTCCCGTAAGATACTGATCATCAGTATAAGAATCACTTGATGATGCATAAATCGATATAGCAGACGACTCATATCCGCTGGCAGTACACTGCGTGGTTCCGTTAGAACTGCTGCGCCATCCGTACGAAGTAAGCGAAAGAGAAGAAGGAGCTGTATCGGAAGCAAGCGACTGTGCACTTCCGGCACAGACAAGCGCACCTCTATAAGTAAGATACAGACTATTGTTCAGTATAAAGTCTACTGTAGATTTATCCGACAGCAACATATACAGATTTCCGTCAAATCCGACGGTCATGTCTTTAATACTTACCATGCTGCAGTATACGTCGGAAATGGAAACAGATTCCGCCCATTCTTTCGTAAGCGCGGTACTGGACAGGACTGCACATGCCAGTTTCGGTATACACGGCTCACTGCTTGTATCCGTATACGTATAGAACACGTATTGCGTACTGTTGTTCTCCTCCGCAGCAAGTGAAGTTATGCATGGCCCGTCCGTATTATCACTGTCTGTAAGCGTAACATCCGTACAGCTGTATGTTCCGCCGCTCAGGGTAAGTTCACACAGGGTGTTAGAGTAACTACTGCGCGCAAAAAGCAGACTGCCGTCAGTAAGGACACACATTGATCCGCTACAGCAATTTAAATCACAGCTCCCGACGTCCACGGAATAACTTTCACCAGCCGTATAGACCGTGAAAGTGCTGCTGTAGTACATAACATATATCTGACCGTTACTGTCAACAGCAGTACAGAAATAGCCATCGATTACGGAATTATCTGCTGTAAAAACATCATACGATGTTCCTGCATACGTTATTGTTGCAGAAACATTTGACGATCCGTTCCATGAGAATGTCTGCACGGGCATAACATCACAGCTACCCGTGTAGTAATAGTTCGTGGTATCCCACAGCGGGAATGACGAAATATTACCGGAGACGGATTGTGTACTGTCACCTGAAAAAAGCGTTACTGCCGATGTCGCTGCGGAAGAGTACGGTTCAACGGTAATGGAAGCCGACGGCACAGCGTTTACCACGATAGATCCCGCCTGCAGAACACCGGTAATGCTTATATCCGTCGAATCCAGCGTCACCGCTCCGTATGAACGCAGAGCGACGAGGGAAGAACCGGAAGCGTTAAGCGCTGTTTTTCCGGTCAGAGTAAGCGGTATATAACTGTTCTCGCTCGGGAGTATACATACAGGCCTGGCATACTCTGAATCAGCCTCGACGGTACAATCGGAAAGCGTAAGCAGCGAACCGCTGCCGTAATAACTCTGTGCAAACACACCGTATGCTTCACCATCCGAAGTACCCGGCGGACATTTAAGCGTAAGGTCCTTGAGTGTGAAGTTTACCGTGTAATTATCGGTTCCGCTTGTGACGGACAGGAGCGTTATAAGATTTGAACCACTCACTGCCGACGCGTCAAGCACTGCCGCACCACCTATGCCGATAATCGACAATGTAAGATTTTTCCCCGGATAAATCCGTTCGCAGTACCCCAGACCGACGTTGTCTGCAGTCTGTTCCGTTTCCGTAAGCGTCCCGTCTAGATATATTTTATAGGCAGAAATTCCGTCGTTCACATCGTTCACGGCGGAAAGCGCCGCGGAAAGCGTCGCAAACGGTTCTGAAATAACAGTGCCGCTGTTTGAATCGCTTCCCGTAAAGGCACCCCCTGTGCCCGACACAAAGTATGTATTGGAATCGGGAGTACTCAGCATACTGTCCGTTACGGAAAGCGTGTCCGAGCCGGTACTACCGCTTACGTACCATTTATCTGTGGTAAGTCCCGGATAAACGGCTATTTTATCGGCATACCAACCGACAAGCGCACTGCCACTGTCGTAAAAATAAAAGACAACATCGTACGTACCGGCTGCAATTGAAGCGTCGGCGGCCGTACCTTCCGTTCCGTGGGAGAATGTCCAGCCGACGCTGCTCGAACCGGTAAGTGCTGTCGTATACATCGCTCCTGCAACAGTATATTTAGCCGTAATCGAGCTTATCGTTTTAGCTGTCGTGCCGTCCGTCATCTGCAGGCTGATTGTACCGGTACTTGTCGTACCGTCTGCGGGCAGCAGACTGACCGTCTGAGAAGCGGATGTCTGGTTCGTACTGAGCGTAACCTCAGCCGTTCCGGTAAGAAGAGGCGTTGTATGTGTTGTGTCGGATGAGCCGTATGCGGTAACCGTTATTGTCCACGTTTTTCCCGAAAGGAGTGAAAACGAAAGAACTGCGTCAGTTACAGAAACTGTGCAATCTATTGAAGACGATGCTCCGCTTTCAAGCGCCGTTACATTGTACAGCATGGAACTGTCGAGCGACGACGGATATGCAGACCGCACAAGCGCCGTTGATGACACAGATTCCGAAACTGCCGGTGTATTTTCCTCAGGAGCCAGAACAAGTTTTATCGTGCTGTATCCGTCCGTACCGGACGAAGCTGTGCCACCGGTATTCTGAAGCAGCTGGGTACAGCCTGCAAGCAGCAGTACTGCCGCAGCAGCCGGAATGAACCTGTATAGTAAAATTTTCATCGCCTTCATTTACAAATCCCCCGCAGAATGAGTCCTGCGTACATTACAGCCCGGAACATTACTCTACTGTAATTTTAAATGTATTCGTATACCAGAAATTATTGTATTTCGCAGCAGTATGCAGATAATACGTACCTGCAGGCATCCACGCCGGAAGCGTGATGGAATGGGTTGCAGAATCCATCTTCAGTGCTGTATATGTATCCGACAGAGAAACGCCGGAAGCGTCGTACAGAATCATGCTGTACGAAGATACACCGGATAATACAGAATATGTTGTTCCCGATACCTGAACTGCGGCAGCATAAATTGTACTGCCTGCAGAAAGCGTGACTGCACCGTCTGAAATGTACTGCGCAATAGTAGCAGCTGTATCTGTGGACTGGTACGGCACTGCATATACCGTACTGAGCGGCGTATCAAGTGTTGCTGTAACCGTTGCCGTACTTGAACCCACCAGATATGCATACAGTCCGTCGGACGAAAGCGCCAAATAATAACAGGAGGAAGGTGTTACAGAGAAGTATGCAAGCTCCGTTGAAGTAAGAGCCGTTCCGCCGGATTTTACGACAATTTTCTGCGTATCCGAACCGGAAACGCCGTTTATATACACCGGGATAGAATCCGCCGATACACTGATGTCCGTTCCGAGCGTAATAAACGAGTTGCTGCTGTCGGCCGACGTACTGCAGTTTTCAAATTTCGCAAGGTTTACGGGAGAACTGTTAAATGTATTTGTTCCGTTAAGAATAAATTTGTTTACAACGGGTTCTATACTGAATGTATCTGCAGCCGTTACGGACGAAGAAGGTGTAAATGTACAGTCCTGTACGGTCAGCATCATCTTTGAACCGGACGCTTCTACAGCGCCTCTGGTATACCCGGTAAACGATATGCCGTCGAGTGTGATTTCCGCCGTATACGAAGCTGATGTCTCCGTATTGTCGGACACAAACTCGATTCCATACTCACCTCCGACAGCAATTACAGCATCTGCCGTACTGCGTGCGAGCGGCATAAACTTAACATACATATCCTGCGTCAGTGTTTCAACCTCTCCGCTCAGTGTTACTGTACCGTCCAGGATAATTTTGAACGGATTGGAGGATGTCGTTCCTGAATAATATTTGCCAAGAGCAGCACTCAGTGACGCAAGAGGTCTTGCGAATGTTCCGCTGTTGCTGTCAACTCCGCCTCCAAGCACGCCGCCGGATCCGGACACATACACCGTAGATGTGGCCGCAGTTTCACTCAGGACGTTGGACGATGTCATCGTCATATATGCGCAGGCAGTTGTTCCACCCGGACTTGTTACGTACCATTTATCCGTCGTAAGTCCAGGTTCTACCACAACTTTGTCTATATAATAACCAACTGTTGTTTCGTTTTTTAAGAACGCGAACACAATGGTGTATGCACCTGCAGTATAGTTCGACAAAGAGTATGTATAGCATGTCTTTCCGTCGATCGTTGCTGCTGAAGATGTCCCGCCCATATTCGTCCCATCGACAGAATTAAGTGCTGCTGTCACTTTCGTAAAGTTCAGACTATCGTCGTCATAGAAACTGAGCGCAACGTTTCCTGTTGTTATCGTCGTCTGCGACACCGGAAGGAGTTTTACAGCAACAGTACTGTCCGTGTTCGCCGAAATCGTTACCGCTGTACTGCCGGTAAGCAGGATCGTCGAAGTCGTTCCGTCGGAGTACATACCGTCGACGGTAATAGTCCAGCTGCAGGGCATTAACGAAAAATTAAGACTGCCGGCCGATCCGTCTGTTACTTCGGCTGTGGCAGTCTGTGAACCGTACGTTCCTGAAGAATCCGCTGCAGTCGCTTTAAGTTCTGAAATACCTGTCAACGTCGACGGATATGCAGCTCGTGCATCTCCCACCGATACGTCAACGGATACCTTAACAGGTCCGTTACCGGATGCCGTACTGCTGTTCTTTGAATTCAATAAATTGCTGCAACCTGCCGCACACAAAAAAGCGCAGGCAGAAATCACAATGCATACGGTACGTCCCTCAAATTTAACTCTTCCCATAAATACTATCATCCTTGAAGAATACGCTGATTTAATCAGCAGTTCTCTAAAATATTACTCAACAATAATTGTTTCACGGCCGGTATACGATATGCCGCCTATATTTGCTTCCATATATAAAGTGTATGTACCTGCCACAAAATACGCAGGAACAGTTACAGTCCCTGTTTCCGACGAAAGTACGGAATCGCTGCCGCTGTAAAGGACGAGGGAACGACTGTCAGAAGCAGTTTCTGTTCCGGAAAATTCCGTGCTGAATGAAATCAAATACGCATAGCCGGCAGACAGGGTAATGCTGCTGCTGTCGGAAACGACAGATGCTGAAGAATCAGAAGACGTTACCGCAAGGTTGAACGAATAACCGTCGGACGGTGTCGCCCCCTGGGTTACGGAAACAGCAACGGAACCTTTTTTCCACTGCATGACAAGTGAAATTTCAGTCTCATTTTTTACCGTAACGGTTGTTGAATCGCCGGAAGCCGAAACAGTCTCATTCTGCGTGAGTTCGGCATGCAGATAAACACGGAGCCCTATTTCAGCAGTAAAATTTATTTCTATTTGAGAATCGGAGGATGAAAACGATTCTGTTTCCGTACCTAATACCTGTCCTGATTCTGCATTAATAAGTTTTACAGTAAGAACGGCATCTGTAGAATCCGCACTCCTGTTCAGGGAAGAGCCGTCGAAAGAAACAAATACAGCCCCTTTGTCCGTAAAACCGCTGCAGCCGGACAGCAAAATAAATACAGAACAAAGAATAAACACAATTTTGTAATTTTTCCTCATAGTATCCTCGCATGTAAATGCTATGTACTGCTAACTTATTCTTTGTACGGTGTAATAAAAAGAAATAAATACATTTACCTGCATCAATATTTTAATTATAAGTATAACAAATGTCAGTAAAAAAACAAATTTTTCAGCAGCAATTTTGTATTTTTCTGATTATTGCCTATTCACTGTAAATGACTTATACTATTTATCTATTATAACTACATTATTAAGGACGCAGTATGTCACTAGATTGCGGTATTGTTGGCCTCCCGAACGTAGGCAAATCTACTATATTTACGGCTCTGACGGCGGCTCCGGCTGCAGCAGAAAACTTCCCCTTTTGTACAATCGATCCGAATATCGGTATTGTTGACCTCCCCGACGAACGACTCGATTTTCTTTCGAGTGTCTTTCAGCCTAAAAAGAAAACGCCGACTTCCGTAAAATTCGTCGATATCGCAGGTCTTATCAAGGGCGCATCTCAGGGAGAAGGACTCGGAAATCAGTTTCTTGCAAACATCCGCGAAGTTACCTGCATTGCGCATGTCGTCCGCTGCTTTGATGATCCGGACATTATGCATGTACGCGAAAATGCAAACACGGCAGCTCCCATTGATCCTGAAAGCGACATTACTACTATAAACATGGAACTTGCACTTGCAGATCTCGACACAATCAAAAAACGCCAGGAAAAAGTAACGAAAGCATGCCGTGCACTTGGCAAAGAAGAAGAAAAAAAGTGGGCCCCGTGGACGAGTGCAGTCGCAAAAATCAAACCGATGCTTGAAGCTGGAAAATGTGCCCGTCAGGCTGATCTTTCCGACGAGGAAAAAACTGCTGTTCAGGATATGTTCCTCCTCACCATAAAACCGACGTTTTATGTCTGCAATGTCGATGAGGATTCAATCGCAACGGGAACGAATAAATATGTCGAAGTCGTAAAAAAACTCGCAGAAGAAGAAAAATCGGAAGTTGTTGTCATCTGCGGCAAATTTGAATCAGATCTTTGTGAAATAACTGATCCGGCTGAGCGGAAAGAATTCATGGATGCCGTTGGCCTGAAGGAATCAGGTCTGTCCGAGCTGGCACGCACAGCATATAAACTTATGGGACTGCGTACGTTCTTTACAGGCGGAGCGGATGACTGCCATGCATGGACAATTCATGCCGGCGACACCGCACCAAAAGCGGCAGGCGTCATTCATACTGATTTTGAAAAGGGTTTTATCAAAGCAGAGGCATACTCGATTGACGACCTCCGCAAATACGGCACCGAAGCAAAAATCAAGGAAGCCGGTAAGTACAGGGTGGAAGGCAAAGATTACGTTGTGCAGGACGGCGATGTACTGTTCATCAAATTCAGCGCCCCGAACAAATAACAGCTTTCAGGGCGCGTAAAATAGTAAACTTTGAACGATTTATACAGCGGAGATCTTTTATCTCCGCTATTTTTTTGTTCCGGAGTTATGCCTATGAAACAAATACCGATTATCACCTTATTTTTTGCTGCGGCATTTTTTATATGCGGCTGCAGAGATATCTCCTGCCGCAGCATGGAGAATGATACAAATAACAGGAGTGCGAAACGTCAGACACTCCGCATAGTAAACTGGAATACGGAAACGTTTTTCAATGCGGTAAACGACGGTACAGAATACAGTGAATTCAAATCATCGAAATCAGCATGGAACAGGAATGCTTATGTTACGCGGCTTGACAGGTTATGTGATGTCATAAACAAACTCGATGCAGACGTATATGTGTTTGAAGAAATTGAAAACGAAGGCATTCTGTATGATATTGCAAACAGGCTTGCTGCAAACTCCTGGAACAGCAGTCGAAACTGGAATTATGCATGTTTTTCAAAAACCGCCGGCGACGCAATCGGATGTGCAGTCATTTCCCGTTATTCTCTCAGCGGCATGACTGTGCACACTCTTGATATCCGTGTACAGGGAGTGCAGCCTCCGATGCGTCCTGTCATGGAAGTCTCTGTGCTCACGGAAGGCAATTCTCTCGTACTGATTGTCAATCACTGGAAGTCGAAATCGGGCGGTGAGGAAAAGACTGAAATATGGCGGGACTGGCAGGAATCACTGCTTTCGGAAAGAATCGCCATGCTGCCTGGTTCTGCAGTGCTTGCATGCGGAGATTTTAACCGTGACATAGGAGATTTTGTACGCGGGGCGGAAAACGATGTTGTACTGCTCCGCGGTGCCCAGTTCGGCTCTGTTGAAAAAACACCGGTACATTCGCCGTGGTTTACCGGGGGCGGAACATATGCAGAACCGGGCAGTTATTGTTACGACGGCAGCTGGGAACGAATAGATCACTTTTTCACAGCTGGAAATGCGGCCGTAACTGATTTCAGGCCGGAAACACATGGTGCATGGGCAGACAGCGGCGGACGTCCCAATGGATATAAAGTGTATACAGGAACCGGCTATTCAGACCATCTCCCGATTGCAGCCTCTATAGTTTATTAACGCTTTTCTACAACGTATAAATATTCGCTCACATGTATCGGCCGCTGGCCAAGATTTCGTGAAGCGCGGAAAGCGTTGTACGGCGATTCGAATACCCTTACGCTGCCCGCCTGATTGAGAATGTCGAGCATTTCTTCGCGTGTTATGAAACCTTCCGAGTTGAACGACACAAGCAGATATTTTGCCCGAAGAGACAGAACAAGTCTATTGAACGTTTCCGCAGCGCATTTCCTGTTGTTATATTGTGAACGGTTCCAGCAGCGCGGTATGCCGGACACACGGCTTATATGCGTCGTGTCGGGCGGTTCATATGAAGCAATAAGATTAAGCATAAAATAATTCGAGCCGTATGGATGCTGATTATACGGGGGGTCAATATATGCAAGATCGAACATACCGCCGGGCAATCCGCTGTACAATTTTTCTCCGTCAGCAAGTTCATTTGCTTCGCTGCGGAAAACACGAAAAGGGCAGGAATATCTGCTGAAAACGGGAAACGGAAGCTCAATATTTCCCCTGATGCGGTTGAGTGCATTCGCTCCGTTTCCGCCGAATTTTCCTCTTCCTGTTCCCGAATCCTTATAAAAGCCTTTGAATATACCGCCGGTATTCGCATGGACGGATGATTCCGATAAAAGAGGTGCAATAAAATACTGCTGCTCGGGAGAAGGAATCATTTCAGAAATAAGCTGTCTGGTTGTATCTATGTACTGGGCATTATAAGGTGTGTAAAAGCAGCGCTCACCGTCCTGTACATCGTTTTCATTCTGCGGAGCGTACAGGCGGGAAATAAATCCGGGCCGGACTGCGCCGTTCTCACGCATTTCCTGCGCTATTCTGGCGGTAAGCACTGTATATTTTTCATACAGAACAGGGACAGTAATTTCATCCGTATTGGAAAGATAACAACTGCTTATAACCTGTGCATACAGTTCCATATCATTTACTGTAAGAGAACGCGCATACTGCTTCAGATAACGGGATACAATACCGCTCCCGGAAAATACATCAAAGCAGTCAATTTTACGACAGCCTGTGCGCTCCCGGACATAACGGATACCTTCACCTAAAAAAGGAAGAAGTGCCCGTTTATTGCCTATATATGTAATGAGTTGTTCATGGAGATACGACTGATTTTCCTCAAGTGCCATGTGTTTATAAAACGACTACAAACTGGTTCTTTCCGGCAGACTTTGCTGCATATGCGGCGCTGTCCGCAGACTCAAACCACTCTTTACTTGTCATCCCCGAATGATATGCAGCAATGCCCATACTTGCAGATAAACGGGTTCTCCTGTCCATAAAGTCAAATTTCATTTCCGTGAAAGAAAAACAAATTTTTTCGGCAGAAGATTCAATAGCCCTCAGATTCTGGTTCTTGAATAAAATAACAAACTCATCTCCGCCGTACCGGAACACATTTCTGCTGCCTCCAAGTATTTTTATCATCAACTCTGCAAAAGCAATAAGTACAATATCTCCGTTTGCATGTCCGTATTTATCGTTTACGCTTTTAAAATTATCAAGGTCAATGAGAGCGATCATAAGCAGACCGTCTGTTTCCTTATATGTCTTTATGCAGCTGGAAATTGCTTCAGCCAGCGCGGCCCTGTTGTACAATCGTGTAAGAGGTTCAAGCTGGAGCTCATCAAGGAGCTGCTGCTGTTTTAAATAACCGTCATAGATAAAATCAATCTGCTCCTGAACAGAAAACAGAATGGCGTTTGAAAAATAATAAGATGCGCAGTGAACGGCAACAACGGCAACTGCTGTACCTATTTTTAACTGAAAACTGTCCCCCGGTTTTGTAATAAACCACAGCAGCATTGAAAAAACCGCAACCGCCATTGCAGATATAAAAATAGTACTCAACAGTTTTTTGTCAGTGAGGAGCGCCGCAATAAACAGTGCTGCACAGGGAAGTAAAAATACAATCTGATAATAATTATGAAAAAAAGAAATGACAGCCACTATCGCAAGAAAAAGAAACAAAACCGTATAATTTTTCTGCATAATTGTCAAAGCTGGAGAACCGACAAGAATAGTTGCGATGATCAGACAGACAAAATTCATGCTGCTCGGAAGTACAATATTTTTTATACAATAATCAAGGAAAGACGGAGGCAGATTACCGTATATGAGAGGAAAAAGACCGACAACGATTTCCAGAGCAAATACAGTTATAAACATAGTCCAGCTTATTCCGAGAATTCTCTTCTGCCATCGCCTGTAATAGCCTATTTTGTACTCTGTAAAATCCATACAGTTAAGTATAATCCCCAAAAACGGATTTTACAATATTACAAAACCTGCGCCTATTCTGTTCATCACATCAAAAAATCCGGGAAATGATACCGAGCAGCATTCTGCACCTTTTACCGTAAGCGTATCTCCTTCGGGCAAACCCAGACCGAGGCACGAAAGTGACATTGCAACGCGGTGATCACCATAACTTTCTACGGTACCGCCGTGCAGCGTAAATGCATTATTTTTTTCGCCCGATGAAGTCAATGGTGAATGACCGTGTATCGCAAGGCAATCAGATCCGGCTTCCGTCTCTATACCGAGTTTTGCAAGTTCACTTTTCATAACGTCAATACGGTCTGTCTCTTTTTTGCGGCATACACCAATATCTTCTATTATAGTTGTCCCTTCAATAAAGCTTGCTATTACAGCAATTGCACAAACAGCATCGGGAAAGCCTGCAAGATTTACATGAAGTTCACCGGCAGGTAGTTTCTGCGTTGAAAGTCTTCCGGGAATCATACCGCTTGGCGCATGTGCACGGCGGCCGCCCCGTATAGTAAGATTCCCGGCAATACGATCCCATGAAATATCAGCGCCTACGGACTGCAGCACATGTACAATAGCATCATCACCCTGACTGCCGGAGCCGTCGACATTTTCAATCGTAATTTCGCTGTCAGTCATAAGAGCAGCGATAAGCGGAAACGCGACAGCTTCCCAGTCCGATGGAATCGTCCGGGAAAAGCCTGAAATGACTGTCGGTCCTGTTACCGTAATATGTTTAAAATCGGAAGAGACTGTCGTTTTGACGCCGAAACTTTCGAGCCAGATTCTCGTCATTGTAAGATACGGCGTTTCCTTTGGATCAGTAAGTTCAATTTCAAGCGTCCCATCCATACGGGTTGCCGCCATCATCATGCCGCTTACATACTGGGAAAGCTGACCGTCGGTAACTACTTTATGATTTGTGACAGGCCCGCGTATGATAAGCGGAGGGGCATTCTTTCCCGGACGGGATATATGCGCCTCGCAGCCGAGCTGCTGTAAAGCATCAACGACATGGGCAACAGGACGATTTCTTATTGATTCATCTCCCGTGAATATACTCCAGCCTGGAAATGTTGCTGCAATCGGCGACATAAAATACAGAAGAGAACCTGAATCTCCTACGTTCACCACATCGTCAGGGAGATGCGCATTTTCACCCGCACCTTCTACAGTCCAGACAGCATCTGTATCTCCGCCATAATCAACTTTCGCGCCAATAAGCGGAACTGCTCTACCCGCTGACAGGCAGTCGGCGCTTGGAAGCGGATTTGAAATATGAGACGTACCGTGTGCAAGAGACGCAAAAAGGAGCGCACGGATTGTATGACTTTTTGAACCGGGAACACGGATGCTTCCCTGCAGTACTGTCTTTCTTGATATGATATCCATTTCAGCGATTCTATCACAAGTAACATACCTTTGAAAAGTAAGCAATGCGGGACAATGCAATATTGCAGAAAACTTCGTTGCAAATACCTGACGTTTCTGCTATTATTTTCTTATGAAGAAACGGGCGATTTTGTGTACAGCCGACACAGAAAACCTCATAAAGCTGTCTCAATATCTTTTCAGGGACGGATGGGAGCTTATTTCTGCCGGAGAAACAGGTAAGATGCTTGCAGAAGCAGATATTCCTTATACGGAAATGACAGCGATTACCGAAACGCCCCGCACTTTCCAGCATTACCTGACGTTGTATAGTTCCATTCTTACAACAGGACAACAGCGTGACAGAAGTTATTACAGCAATGACTACCAGGAAATCAACATGGTATGCATCAATACCATGCCGTCCTTCAAGAAAATAAGCGATTTTGTAGAACTCGATTTTTCAAATAATTGTATCGATATGCGCTGCTGTTCTCTCATACAGGCCGCATGCAGAAATTACAAAAATGTACTTGCCCTTACAGATCCTTCCGATTATGAAGAAGTAATGATCAGGATGAAGACAGAAAGCATTTCATCTGATTTCCGGCTTTATCTTGCAGGTAAAGCATTTAACATGATTGCCGCATGCAACGCATCAGTAGGCGATTCAATTCTTCTTCAGACAGGAACCGATACATATCTGCGCTATTTTACAATACCGTACAAAAAAGCGGTAGATTTAAAAAACGGGGCTACCAGCCACCAGTCTGCAAGCTTATACATGCTGCCGGAATTCATTGGTTCGCTCGGGGGCCTCAAAAAGCTGCAGGGAAAAGAAATATCGTACAATCTCTATATTGAAATAGACGCAATATGGAAGGAACTCACAAGGTTTTCAATGCAGTTAAAAAATGCAGCTGCCGTACAGGGAAATGACAGTGAAGGAAATCCGACTGTTACTCAGTTTACCCCCGCAGCAGGTTGCGTCTTCACGTATTCCATAAAACACGAGACTTCTGTTAGTGCCGCACTTGGTTCTAATGCAGCAGAATCATATAAGAAAATGTTCAACTGCGGAAAACGCGCCCTTGACGGCGCAGCCGTGGGATTCAGCGCTGTCGTTGATGACATAGCCGCACAGGAACTTGTACAGTCAAATCTTACTGCTGTTGTCGCGCCGGGATTCACGGCAGATGCGAGAGTTACGCTTGCGGCAAAAAAAGACATGCGTCTTATTGCCATGTCAAAACCTGCCATGCTTTCCTATAATTTCCGCTCGCTCGACGGAGGACTCATTATAGAAACGGCGGATAATATTCTTTTTGAAAAATGGAATCTCGTTACGAAAACACGCCCCTCGCAGCAGCAGATTGATGAGATGGCTTTCGGGCAGCTTATTATAATGGGAACAAAACAGGATGCTGCCGTTCTTATTAAAGACCAGGTTACAACAGGAATGTGCTGTACTGCGATGGTTCCGGAAGATGCATGCCTTGCAGCACTTGATCATTCTGTAAAAAATATACAGGCCGGTCTAACAAACAATACGCAAAATGCCGAAGTTTTAGTATGTGGTTCAGCTCTTCCTTTCAGTACAGAGTTGAAACAGCTGGCAGACAGTGGTATCCATGCAATATTGCAACCGGGCGGTACGCCGAACGACGAAGAGTTTATTAAATTGTGTAATGAACGCGGAATTGCAATGATTTTTACGGGTATTGAACACCCAGGCTGCTGAGAATCTGGTTTTCCGGCAAAGTAAAAAATTTAAGGGGCTCATATGTTGTATTATCTTGGAGCATATCTTCAACACTTTTTTGGACCAGCACGACTACTCCAGTCTTATACAGTCCTCATAACGCTTGCACTCTACACAGGTTTTATCCTCTCGATGAAATTACTGCCTCATTTTTATGAGCGGCTGCCTCATGACCGCGGCAGGGAATTTACCTTTACGGCAGAAGCCGCAAAGGGAAAACCTACTGGTGCCGGTGTCGTCTTCATCACGATTTTCGTCATCATAACAATTCTGTTTACGCCGCTTTCCCTGCTGCAATGCGGTACACTGGCACTTACATGGATTATGATGCTTACCGGATACCTCGACGACCGCAGTATTTCCAGCTGGGGCGAATACAGGAAAGGATTCCTTGATCTTGTTATAAGTGCGGCAGAAACAATTCTGCTTTTTTACTGCATTTCAAGTACGTCTGCAGACGGTAAAGTATACTTCTGGCTCCCGTTCATTACCCACCCTGTTGCGGTGAACTTTGCCGTATATCTTATCGTAGGTATTATTCTGCTGTGGAGTTCAGTGAACACAACAAACTGTACGGATGGTGTTGACGGACTTTCCGGAACGCTCGTCCTTATTGCACTCATAACAATGGGCGTAATATTCTACTTTATTCTCGGTCATAAAGATATCTCGGCTTACCTGCTTGTACCTCATCTTTCCTCCGGTGCAAACTGGGCTGTCATGGCTTTTGCGCTTGCAGGCGTTCTCATGGGGTATCTGTGGCATAATGCGTTTCCGAGCCAGGTACTCATGGGAGACGCAGGCAGCAGAGCGCTCGGATTTTTCATCGGCGTATGTGTTCTCGTAAGCGGCAATCCGTTCCTCATTCTGTCAACATCGACGATTATTTTCATCAATGGTGGAATGGGGCTGCTCAAAGTAGCGCTGCTCAGATTTTTCCATATTCACATTTTTGAAAATATACGGTTTCCTCTTCATGATGAAATGCGCAAGAATCATGGCTGGTCGCCGACTCAGGTCCTTATTAAATTCATGATCATGCAGCTGCTCATAACAGTGGCCTTGCTGGGACTCTTCTTAAAAATCCGTTAATAAAAAAGGCGTGCACTTCATAAAATGCACGCCTTACATCAGTTCATATTAGTTTTCTATAAGAAACAGTTTTATTCCTTCTTTCGGGAACTTTCGCTTAAGCAGTTCAACAACAGCCTGCACCATGGAAACATTTTCTTTATGCATATATGCAAGCATCAAAAAGTTCTGTTCCGGCCATGTTGTCGTACCAAGTTTATAGTTGTCGCCTCCGCGGCCTGTAACGGTCGGAATAATTGTATACTGGATTCCCGGAACAGCCTGTTCAAGCATATCAATAATATTTTCTTCGACAGACTTATTTGCAATAATCTCAACTTGAACATCTTCCCTTTTTGCCGGTACGCCCGCATTTGAAGCCAACTCTGCAATCTCTACAGGAATTTCGCCCTCACTCTGCGATTTCTCCTTCATAATCAGTGAATACAGCACAGGAATAAAGAACAGGGTAACAAACGTACTTGATGTGAGGCCTCCAACGATGGTAAGTCCAATAGGCTGAACCATGGCAGCAGAACCTTCTGTCTGAAAGCACATCGGCAAGGTACCAAGAATTGTTGTAAGAGTCGTCATAAGGACAGGACGCAGACGGCTTGTTCCAGCTTCAAGGCAGGCTTCCTTCATTTTCTTTCCGCGGTTGATAAGCAGTCCGGTATAGTCAACAAGAATAATACCGTTATTTACAACTATACCCACAAGCATAATGATACCAACCATTGACGTAATCGACATCGCCTGTCCCGTCATTTTATATATGAGGACAACACCGATTATGAGGAACGGTATGGTCATCATGTTAATAACAGGAGCTTTAAACGACTCGTACGTTGCGGCCATAACACCGAAAACGAGCAGCAAAGCCATTATTATTATCAATCCGTAAATTTTATACTGCGTCTGCATGGTACTCCATGCACCTTCATAGCTTATTGTAACGCCTTCAGGAACAACAAATGTATTGGATATTCCTTCTTTTATTTCATTTTCAACAAGGTTAGCATTTTTTGTCGATACAATATCGGCTGAAACTTCCACAGTCCGTATGCGGTTCACGTGATTAATACTTACCGGTCCCAGGCCCTTCTTGAATGAAGCAAAGTTAGCAACACTTACCAAACCGTCTGTACCTTTTACATAAATTGACGCCAAATCAGTCATTTTTGCGCGGTCTTCAGGGCGGTACATAATATCAACATCGTATTCATCCCCGTTTGAACGGAATTCCGTACAAGTGACGCCATCCATCGCATAGTAAATTTCCTTTGCAGCAGTTGTGACGTCGACTCCAAATGCATATGCCCTCTGCCGGTCAATGATTACTTGTACTTCAGGGAGACCTTTTGTTGTATCTACAGACACTTCCCCTATGTCGCTTATCTTTTCCATCACAGACTGTATCTTGCCCGCTGTATTCAGCGCAGTATCAAGGTCTTTCGAATGGATTTTTATAACAAGATCGCTGCCGGAAATCTGATGAGACCAGTCATCATCAAAAGAGAACTGGGCATCTGCAAAATCTTTGAAATGCGCACGCAATTTCTTCTGTACTGTTGTTGAATCATCGATCTGTTCGGCTGCATCAGGAAGAGAAACTGCTATTGAGCCTTTATAGGTTGCAGATGTACTCCTGTGGTTTCCTCCTGTTCCAACACTTGTTATAATATTTTTATATCCCTTTATTTCACTCCGGACGATAGTTTCAAATTGCGTCAGAACTGCTGTCGTTTCCGAAAGTGTCGTCCCCGTAGGCATTGTAACATTTAGGGTAACAGTTGTGTCACCACCCCGCCCGCTTCCCATCATGTTTATACGCAGCGTCGGTATAAGTGCAAGTGACACGACAAGGAGGCTGCAACTCACGACGACGACAACAACCCTGTGGTTTAAAGCTGCAGAAAGCCCCTTCCGATATGCGTTCGTAAGTCCATCTATCACCTTCTGAAACAGACCATACATTTTTTTCAAGAATGGATTTGTTACAGGCTTTTCGTTACGGTTCGGAAGCGGTACGAACTTACCTGCCAGAACCGGTACAAGAAAAATAGAAACAAAAAGGCTCGATGCAATCGCTATAACAATTGTAAAGATAATTCCCTTGAACATTTGTCCCATCATTTCCAAATCTTTTATATAAAAAAGGAATGGGATAAAGACACAGATTGTCGTAAGGTTGCCCGAAACGACGGACATCATCATTTCCTGGGAGCCGAGTATTGCAGCAATTCTCGGTTTTGCGCCGCGGGACCGGTACACATTCATATTCTCAATCATAACGATAGATGCGTCGACAATCATACCGACACCAAGTATCAGCCCTGTCAGAGTCATCATGTTAAGCGTTATGCCTGCAAAGTACATACATAAAATCGTTATAATCAAGGAAAGCGGGATAGAGATCGAAATTATAAATGTACTCCTGAAATTCTGCAGGAATATGAAAAGAATAATAACGGCAAGGAGCAATCCCTGCCAGATGGAAGAAAAGAGCGTACTAAGTGTATCACGAATTGAAGTTGTATCATCAGAAACTATCTCCAGGGTAATTCCCTGCGGGAGAGTCTTCTGTACATCTGCAATTTTTTTGTACATTGCGTCCGCTACGGAGACACTATTGGCGCCTGACTGCTTTGTAATAGAAACATACACTCCCTGTTCACCGTTAATATATACAAGAGAAGAAGGATCTTCGTACCCCCATGCAGCCGTACCGATATCGCTCAGTTTGACATCGTATCCATTGACGGTCGCTATTACAACGTTATTAATCTGGTCTATGCTTGAAAATTCACCGGTCGTACGGATTTTATAATCTTTTTTGCCTTCGGTGAATTTTCCTCCGCTGAGCTCAAGATTCTGTTTTGCAAGTGCTGAGTATACCGTCGCCATTGTAAGACCGTAAGCCGCAAGCCTGTTTTCCGACAGTTCTACTCGTACAATTTTTGAAAGACCTCCGGAGACGCTCGCTTCTGCTACACCTTCCGCCTGTTCAAAAAGATCTTCAATATCGTCTTCTGCGATTTCCCTCAATTCGTTTGAAGAGCGGTTTCCGCGAACTGCAATACGCATGATAGGCATTGCCGATGCATCCATCTTGAAAATGCGAGGCGAATCAGCATCGTCCGGCAGTGAACTTTTTACACGGTCCAGCTTATCACGTATATCATTCACCGCTGTCTCAAGATCCGAACCGTAATTAAACTCAAGTGAAATCATGCTTGAGCCTTCGGATGATGTCGAATCGATTTCTTTCAATCCGCTGACGCTGACCAGTCCGCTTTCCAGAACTTCCGTTACAGTTTTCTCTACTGCCTCCGGTCCTGCATTTTCATATGTTGTTGAGACCATAACATAGGGGTTATCCATATCTGGAAACAGACTTAGTGAAATTTTTCCGATTACAAACACGCCCATGATACCAAGCAGAGCAAATACAATCAGCACCAGTACCGGGTGTTCAAGAGTTTTCTGTGATATGCTCATTAGTTACTCCCTGAAATCTTTTTATTCCCTGTTTCTGAAGTTTTATCTGCTGTACCTGTTGTTTTGTTTTCCTGGACGGCAACACCGGAAGATTCATTTATATTATTTGTAATATCTCTGATTAGTGAGCCGTCGGAAAGGGACTGTTCACCTTCAACAACAATTTTTTCACCAGGATTAATTCCCGACAAAATCTGGAAAGACCCGTCAACACTGTTTCCTTCTTTTATTTCGCGTTGTTCGGCAGTTCCGTCGTCTTTCGCCACATACAAATATAATTTGCCGCTCTTTGTCACAATAGCATCAGACGGGACGGTTATATATCCACTGTAATCATATGTATACAATTTTACCTTGCCGAACATACCGGCATTGATACGCTGATCATTTTTATCGAATGCCAGAATTATTTCCTTCGTACGGGAAGTGGAATCTACAACAGGAGACACATGGGTTACGGTTGCAGCAAATACAACGCCAGGATATGCCTCGACAGTTATTTCCGCCTTTAATCCGTTTTTCAGGGCTGCAACATATCTCTCCGGAATGTAAGCCGTAATCTGCAGATTCGCAATGTCGCCGATAGTCGTAATCGTACTTGACGTTGTAACAGTAGTTCCGATTTTTAAAGGAGTTGACACAATACTTCCGCTTATCGGTGCATAAACAGGGCTGAGTGCGTAATTGCTGCCGGGTTCCGACGGGTCTACTTTTGCAACTACGTCACCTTTACGGACAGGAGATCCGAGCGTTACCTCGGTACTTGCTATTTTTCCTCCAATACTCGGATACACGGCAACGGAATTCGCTGCTGAAATATCTCCGTTAGCCTCAACATAATCATGAAGCACTGCCACTTGCGCCGTCTGGGTTTTGACGGAAAAAGTTGTTTTCACGGCTCCCTGTCCTTTCCGACCGAATCCGCCCGATTTATTCTTCGAGGCCACACAAGTATACAGAAGTGTAATCAACACAGCTGCAATTGCACAAACAATAACGATAGTCGATTTTCTAAATTTCATATGTACCTTCTAAAATGTGAGCAAATTAATAGTTATTTTCCAAATGTACCGAACGGAATACCGAGCGTACTCTCAAGATTCAAAACAGCTTTAATCAGAATATATTCTTCCGATTGCAGGCTCACCTTTGCTTCAAGAAGAGAATCGGCTGCATCCTGGAGGGCAAGGAGGTCTTTTGAACCATGATTATACGCGGTAAGAGTCATATCGTATGATTTCTGAGCAAGATCAATAGTTGCTTTTAATGATTGCAGCTGAGACTGAGCCTGTTTTATTTCATTGAAATAGCTTGCTGTATTTACAGATACGGTTGTTTTCTCGTTTTCGAGTGAAAGTTCGGCTTTTTTGACACTATCATTTTGAGATGCTACGGACAGCGCCCGGGAAGACCATGGAAGGTATCCGTCAAGAGGAATTGAAACTGCAAGTGTAACAGAACCTGCCGTTGAAAGTGTATCAGAAAGATCTGTTTTTATTTTTCCATACATCCATTCTGCGCTCAGGGATGGAGCATAGGCACTGAAACGTTCTGCAAGTAAAGAGTTCCTGGCTATTTCAACATCTTTCTCCGCCGACAAAACGGAAGGAATTGAAGAAATGTTTTCAGGAAGTACAATATCTTTCAGTACCAATACGTCATCAAGAGAACCGGACAGTGTAATATCCATTTTCTGGTCAATGCCCAGCATCTGTTTAAAAGATGCCAGATCGTTATTATACGTTACTTGTGCAGATTCAAGTGTCGGCTTCAGTTTTTCATAGGCTACCTGACTTGTAAGCATATCAAGTTCTGTTAACTGCCCGCTTTTATATTTTGCCTGATTCTGCTCATACTGCTGCTTCGCCGTGTCAAGGTTGCGCTGCTGCAATACAATATTTTCTTTTTCATACAGCAGACTGTAAAATGCGGTGCGGACATTCAGCTCAACAGCTCTCACCGCTTCATCATATGTAATTTTCCCGTTCTCATAATTCAGTAAAGCTCCACGCATCGTTGAGTAAAGGGCCGGGGTCAAAGAAAGGCTGACGGTACCTTCTATGTATCCTTCATATTCATACGTTGTTTTTTCATTGGGACGAGTATAGCCTGCTGTTCCTGTCAGAGTCGGACTCACACTGTTCCATGAAAAATCCTTAGTCCGTTTAAGGGCATTCAACGTAATTTTACTCTGCTGTATGCTGATGTTGTTTTCAGAGGCATATTGCACAGCCTTATCAATTGTCAGCACAGTTTCTTCTGCTCCTGCGGCTGCTGCCATCAATAAAACAGCAAGGATAAACGTGCTTTTCTTCTTAAGATTCATTTTCCTTATACTCCTATTTTCAGGATATGTAAACCATACCAGTAAAACACTTAATATGCAAAAAAAAGGTGTTATTTCCAAATAAATTATTGTTATTAAACATTTCTACTGCAGATACTTTTGCAACACTGCACGAACAGCACCTGTGCCGGAAATGCATTCATTAAAATACTGTACGACACGCCGGGCAAGACCGCATGCATATAAATCAATTCCAAAAACAGAAACATCGGCAAGGAGCGGTGAAAGATACTCTTCTGTCATCTCACCTGCATTATGACTGCAGAGCTGAACAGCCGTAAGCGTTCTGGCTTTTTCCGGAACAGGAAAAACGTTTATATCAAACGGTACTCCATCGTCATCAAGCCCCATGAGACAACGGCACCATACGGCAAGGACAAGCGGAATATATTTCAACTCCTGGATATTTCTTTCTTTATGATATACCTTTATGCTTTCCCCAAAATATGTAGACATATGCTGCGACATGTCGGCAAGAAACTGCTGCGGAGTATTGGACACAAGTTTATTTGGAAGCCGTATATCAAGAACTTCCTTCACGTATCTTTTCGGATCAATAATTTCCGGATTAACGGTGACAGGCAACTCCTCTTCATATGCAAGGCGGTGTACCAGCGCGTTCAAAAGCCTGTCGTTCATTTCATCAGCCATATTCTCATATCCGAGCAGACAGCCAAAAACGGCAAGCGCCCCGTACAGGGGTACAAGGCACATACATTTTTCCATGCGTTCTACTTTTGAAACAGTTTCCCTGTCCGTAAAACAGACACCTGCCTTTTCAAGCGGAGGACGGCCGTTCGGAAAAGTATCTTCAATTACGAGATAATATGTCTCTTCCGTTACAGCCCCGTCTTCATGATTCAGGCTGCCTTTTGAAAACTGTTCAGGAATATTCTGATCAGACAGCAGCAGCGTATCGGTAATACTCCACGGATAACTTACGAAGTTGGGAGAAATGACATATATCCAGAACCCGTCTTCCACAAGTTCCCTTTTTACCCATTCAGATACGATGCTGTATACAGCCTGCTGTAGTTTTTCTTCGCTATGCAGATTTATTCCATTCTGCGCACAGTCGTCCAGACTCACAAGCGCAATAGGTCTTTGTTCGCCGTAAAGATAGCGTTCATACAAAAGCGCGCAAAGGCGGGAAATAAACAGTTCCGCACCCGAAGGACCGGCTTCAAAATCGGGCAGATATTCCGGTTTATAATTGCCGGAAGAATCTTTCATTTCATATTTTTCTTTGTCGATTGTAAAACTGGCTATCTGCAGCGATTTTCTGCAGAATATATTTTTCAGCTCATTCCAGTCGGCAGTATCGGTCTGGCAGCACCTGTAACAACCTGCTACTGAAGCAATAACTGTTTTTATGAATTTACCGTTTGAATCCGGTGTTATAAGAAGGGACACATCATCATACGGTATATGACTTGAATCCGCGATTCCGGCATCAGGAGCCTCGCAGACATACAGGCCCTGCTCTGCCTGTTTATTATCAAGAATCCGCTGCATAAGTATGGCGGGAAAGATGCTGTGACGGTTCTTCAATCCAAAATGAATCCACACAGGGTTTTTCCTTGTTGCGGAAATCATTTTCTCACGGTCGAATTTCGGCAGCCTGAATCCGCCTTTTTTCCATAATTTACTATGATTTAAACCGTTATCTTTTACTGCCATCTTTCACATATCATTTTAACTTTAAACAAGTATAAATCAAGGGTGTTACACACTTATCATGTTATTGCAAAAGAAGCAGAATACCTGTACTATTTCCTCTATGATAGAACTGTCAAGCAAGCAGCGCAAGATTCTGGAAAAATATGCGCAGGCTCTTTCTCCTGTTGTTATTGTAGGCCAAAACGGTGTGACTGCTGCCGTAGGGGAGATGGTAAATACGTCTCTGGTATCGCATGAACTTGTAAAAATAAGTTTTAATGACTTCAAAGAAGAAAAACGAAATCTGACTGCGGCACTTGCAGAAAAATACGGTGCAGCGCTCGTGAGGATTATTGGCAATAAAGCAATTCTTTACCGCCCTGCGGAAAAAACTGCCGACCGCAGGTACGAAAAAGAATTGAATAAGCTTTAGTTTTTGTTAAGCGGACGGTACATCATATTTCCGCCCCGTCCGCTGGTACCCGCACTCTTCATTTCAAAATCGTCATCAAGATAGGCAATAAGGTCAGACAACTTTTTAAATCCGAAGTCGCGCGTATCAAATCCCGGATTCTGCCGCTTGAAAAGAGAACCTGCGGCGGCAACCGGAGCCCAGCCTGAATCATCGGAATATTTCTCATATGCATTTGAAAGCAGCCTGTATATCTGCCGGAACTGACGATCTGTCATTGTATCGCCGTCAGCATTCACGCCGACAGCGGGAGCGGAACCTGCTGCGGACGTTCCGCCTGCAGGAGAAACTTTTCGCGTTCTGACGTGGCTCTTGTGTACTTCTTCTACCTTTTCGGGAACAGAAGAATCTTCCACACCGTGCAAATTTTCTATGTAAATAAAATCGTCGCAGGCGTTAACAAAAGATACGGGGGTTTGTTTTCTCCCCACTCCGAACACAAATTCCTGTGATTCACGAAGCCTCGACGCCAGCTTGGTAAAATCGCTGTCAGACGAAACGAGTACAAAGGCATCATATTTTTCCGTATACAGCAGATCCATTGCGTCGATTATCATCGCAGAATCGGATGAGTTTTTCCCCTGCGTATAACTGAACTGCTGCACCGGAGCAATCGCATTTTCATTGAGTACATTCTTCCACGCCCTGAGCGTATCAATGGAAAAATCTCCGTACGCACGTTTTGTAATTATATGCCCGTGAACTGCCATTTCCTGCAGGATGGCGGGCACTTTGTTATAAGGTGTATTGTCAGCGTCAATAAGAACCGCTATTTTTTTCTGTTCATCAATGTCTATCATAGTTATTACTATAACATACTGCGAGACCAAATAAAAGCGTACGTTTATTATTCACAGGACTTCCAGAAAAAAGTATTGTCGTGCATTTGTAAAAGAGAATGCTCCCGCAGAAAATAATCCGCTTAAGCTCCAACTTCGCTTCGCTCAGGGTCGCCCGCGGGCTTATTTTCTGCTCCGCATTCTCTTTTACGCGCGGCATGCAGTTTTTTTCAAATGTTACAAAATAATAAACAACGTTTTTGAGAACAAACAACGGGATCCAGGGGTGTCCCCTGGTCATGCTTGGAAAAGTAAGAGGTTTGGAGAGAGAGCACGGGCAAAGCAGGTGCGTGTGTCCGTGGCTTTGAAAGTAGAGGGTTTCTCTCTCCAATAAGTGTACTAAACTTTTATTCAAATACACCGATATATAGAATAGAAACTGTAAAGAAGGAGGCATGGTATGATTTCTTATATGGGTAATCTTAATCCGTATTCATACGGAGCTTTTACCTCCGGTGGCTCATCAGGAAAGCTGTATGTACCGGTGAGCCCGATGGCTGTTGTTTATGCACAATTCGATCACATTTCAGGTATAGCAGCCAGACATGGAGAAACAGGAGTTTCAATCAGCAAAATCCAGATACTTAATACATTAATTGACCACCTGACTGCCATCAAAAACAAACCGAAAATGAGCGTAACAAGCATAAGCGATAAACAGGTCGACGCCCTCATCGAAAATTACCAGAAACAAATTCAGCAGGCGGTTCACGGCACGCCGTACATTTTGTCAGGCGCCCAACCGCAGTCGGGAGCGCTTTTCAGCATCAACGCCTGACCGGTGATTATGCCCAGATAAACCAAAGAAGCAGTGCCGCAGCACATGTCGTAATCACTGTAAACGGCGCTCCTATTTTGAGCCATCCTCCGAAACTCATCGGATGCCCTTCTTTTTTCAATATTCCCATTGCAACGATATTCGCACTGGCACCGAAAGGTGTAAGATTGCCGCCGAGACAGGAACCTATAAGAAGCGCAAACATGTACAGCTCCGGCACAACATTAATCTGCGACGCCAGTGACTGTGCGACAGGAAGCATGACTATGATGTACGGAACATTGTCAACAAAACCCGAAATGATAATCGACACGCAAAGGATGAGCGCAAAACCGGCAAAAACATTACCGCCTGTTATACGTGCAAGGAACAAGGCAAAATCCTGCAGAAGCCCTGCTTCGGAAACTGCCCCAATCACGATGAAAATGCCGATGAGGAAGGCGATCGTCTCCCAGTCAAGCTCCTTAATCAATGTCCATGTTTCACTTTTTGTTTTATGCTGTGCAAAGCGGTACCAGAGAACGCCTGCGAGTCCGAGCGCAGCAACATATAATCCAGAAAAATATTTGAAATCGGTGCGGATGAATGATATGCCTGCCAGCCCGAAAATCATTGCAAGCAGGAGTGCTGTCGGAAAATACGATATAACTTTTTCTTTTGCAACTTCGGCCTTTCCCTTCTGTTTTGCAAAATATGCATAAAAATACAGGCACCCGGCAAGCATCCCTGCCTGTACCATAAAAAAGATAGACGCCCTGCCTCCGTGCACAAAAAAGTCATTGAATGTATACCCTGCGTAACTGGCAAAAATCATTGACGGCGGATCGCCTACAAGCGTTGCCGTCCCTTCCAGGTTCGACATGACAGCAAGCCCGACCATAAAATACGTGGGATTGATTTTAAGTTTCCTGCATAATGCAAGCGCTATTGGCGCCATAACAAGAACGGTAGCAACGTTTTCTACAAAGATTGATATAATACCTGTCATTGCAAGAATAAGGACGATGGCGATACCCGTGCTCGGAGCAGAGTCTACAATAAAATCTGCAATGCGCGCCGGCACCTTTGAATAAATAAAAAGAGCAGCGATAGCCATACTTCCAACGTAAATCAGGAGCACATTCCAGTTGACAAGAGATGTACATGCATGTATCAGCGTAAATAAATGACCTGCTGAACTTTGTGCACCTGCTTCAGCTGCACTGCCGGAAAGAGGAAAAATACTACCGGGCAGAAAAGTCCCTGCTACAATAACGATAAGCGCGGCAAGCGATGTAAACCACACTTTTTTGTTCTGCAGGCATATAACAAGCAGATACATAATGACGGTAAGTGCAAGTATGAACCATTTTATTTCCATACATAATACTCCTCTGAAAATCATTCAGACTCAAAAAAAGACCTTTTATCTGAGACTTCCTGATAAAAGTTTCAGATAAAAGGTCTTGTTATCCGGCTGGCCGGAGAGACGAAACCAGGTTGGATTTCTAACCGGGTATGTTGATTTCGTCAGGGAAACTACTCCCCCTTTACTGCTACTCTAACTATACATCTTTCGGGTAAAAAAAACAAGATGAAATAAATTATTGCGTAACTACTCTTGTTATTATTTTTTCTTATATATATAGTTTTAACGTTTATATTTTAAATTGGGGGAATATTTATGATTGAAGTTTCGCACCTCTCCCGAAATTACGGGACGTTCCGTGCGGTAAATGACATCAGCTTTTCGATTCCGACAGGTGAAATCGTTGGTCTGCTGGGGCCGAATGGTGCCGGAAAAACAACGACAATGCGTATGATTACCGGCTTTCTGAAACCGTCGGACGGAACAATCAGAATTGACAACGTCGACATTGCCGATGCTGCCGTCGAGTCAAAGCGGAAAATAGGCTATATGCCGGAAGCCGCACCGCTTTACAGCGATATGATAGTTGAAGACTATCTCCGCTATATCGCCGAAATGCAGGACGAAAATCCTGATGAAAAGATTCCGAAACTCTGCAACGAATGCGGATTAAAGGAAGTCATGCACAAAAATATCAGCGAGCTCTCCCGCGGATACCGCCAGCGGGTAGGTTTGGCTCATGCACTGATGAACGATCCTGAAATCCTGATTCTTGACGAACCTACAAGCGGCCTTGATCCTAACCAGATCGGTGAAGTCCGCAGCCTTATCAAAGAAATAGGCAAAACAAGGACCGTCATCATTTCCACTCACATTCTTGGCGAAGTTGAAATGCTCTGCAGCCGTGTCATCATCATTTCGGGCGGAAAACTCGTTGCAGACAGTCCGACTGATTTGCTGCGTGAGCGCTACGGCCACAAAGCATCTGTCAGGCTTACCGCGGGCGGATGCGATGAACATGAACTTGCAACAGCAATTAAAACAGCAGACGGGGTTGCCGGCGTTGCCGTTTCGCCAGGCGAATCAATACCGGGCGACGACAGCACATTTACGCTGATTGTCTCCGTTACAGGAACCGCAGAAGTACGGCCGGAACTGTTCAAGGCAGTTGCATCAAAAGGCGGCTATCTCTATGAGCTGGCAATCCAGCGCAACAGTCTTGAAGAAGTCTTCCACGAACTAACCACATCAGATAAAGAGGCAGAAAAATGAGCAGCACATCTGGAAAAAAGCAGTCACCTGCTGTTGTCATTATGAAACGCGAACTGGGCGTATACTTTACAAGCCCTGTCGCTTATATCGTTACAGGGCTCTTTCTCATCATCGCAGGAATCCTGTTCTTTGCAGTATTTTTCCTGCAGAACCGTGCGGAACTGCGCAATTATTTCAGCCTGCTGCCGATACTGCTTTCATTTTTCATTCCGGCGCTTACAATGCGTATATTCGCCGAGGAAAAACGGAGCGGTTCCATCGAAACGCTGATGACACTGCCTGTTACGGAAACTGATGTCGTCACCGGTAAATTTCTTGCAGCCTTTCTGAGTTCTGCAGTGATGATAGCACCCACAGTCCTCTATATTATTCCGGTAGTAATTTTCGGAAATCCCGACGCCGGGCCGATTATCGGAGGTTTCCTGGGTGCGCTCTTCCTGTGCGCCGCGTTTTCTGCAATCGGCGTTTTTGCATCGTCAATTACTAAAAACCAGATTATTGCGTTTTTTACCGCATTCATAATCTGCATCGCACTCACCATGATCGACCAGTTTCTCGTCTTCCTGCCCGCCGGTATTGTCACTGTTCTCTCGTACATTTCGGCGAATGCACACTTTACTTCCATTTCGCGCGGCATCATAGATACACGCGACCTGCTGTATTTCATTTCAATCACGGCGTTTTTCTTCTACCTCACTGTGATTACACAGCAGGATGAAAGGAGATAACAGGATATGAAAAAATTTATTAACTGGCTCAAAAGCCCCGCAAGCGATTTTGCATTGCTCGTCATATTATTAATTCTTGCAAACCTGGTCGGGCACAGAGCCTTTCTGCGTTTTGACCTGACACAGCCGCAATCCTATTCACTGTCGCCTGCAAGCAAACAGCTGATGAAGACGCTCAACGAACCTCTTTCCGTCAAAGTATTCTTCAGCGACAATCTGCCGTCTCCGTACAGCAACACGGCTCAATACGTCCGCGATATTCTTGTCGAATACAAGGGTGCAGCGAACAGGAATTTTTCCTACTCGTTCATGGACATGAACAACAAGGAAAACCAGACACTTGCTTCCAACTACGGTTTGAATCAGGTACAGATTCAGGAAGTAAAAAACAGCGAAGTAGGTTTTAAACAGGCTTACATGGGGATTGTAGTTTCGTATGCAGACTCGATAGAAACGCTTGACGGTATCACCAGTTCCGACGGATTCGAGTACAAACTTACTACAAAAATCAGCAAGATGATATCAACGTCCGATACACTTGCAGGACTTGGTGCAAACGACCGCATAAAAATGACGCTGTATGTCACTGACAAACTTAAAGAATTTCAGATTACAGGGTTTGACACCATCGAAAAGACGGTACAGAAAGCATACGACAACATTAACAAAAAAAATCTGGACCGCATAGATTATGAAAAAATCGATCCGGCATCTTCTGATATGCAGCTGCTCGCAGACAAGTACGGCCTTCAGCTTATCAACTGGAAAAACAAAGACGGTTCGCAGGGAACAGGCGTTATTGGCCTCGTTATTGAGCATGGAGACAACTTCCGACTCATCCCGCTTTCGATGCAGCGATCCCTGTTCGGATATGCAATAGACGGACTCGACAACATTGACAAATCAATCAGCGACAGCCTGCAGAGCCTGTTTTCAAAGGCTACGCAGATCGGATACATTACCGGCCACAATGAGGAAAACCTGTACAATCAGAACGGGCAGTCCCGTTTTTCTTCACTTATCTCGGACATGTATGAATTCTCTGAAATCGATTTGAAGAAGGATGCTATTCCCGCAAACATCACAACAATAGTAATCAACGGGCCGAAAACAGAATTCTCCGACGAAGAACTGTACAAAGTAGATCAGTTTATCATGCGCGGCGGAAATGTCATGTTCTACGTCGATCCTTTCAATGAAGAAAACCAGGGATACTATCAATCGCCGACATATGCTCCGAATGAAACAAAACTCGAAAAACTGCTGAACACGTATGGAGTACAGCTTGGGAAAAATTACGTACTCGACGAAAGCTGTTACAAACAGCGTTCACAAAGTTACGGAAACGTGTCCCTCTATTGGGCGCCCATGCTCCAGAACAGCCAGCTTGCTCAAAAAAGCGTTATCACAAAGAATCTCGGATACGTAATTTTCCTGCAGGCTGGTTCTGTCGATGCGACTGCTGCACGGAATGATAAAGACGTAAAAGTCACCGTTCTTGCAGAATCGTCTCCGAAGTCATGGCTCATGGAAAAAAACATTATGCTGAATCCGCTCATGACGACACCGCCTTCCGACAAATCAAATGAAAAACCGGAAGACCTTGCAGTGCTGCTTGAAGGAAAATTTAAGAGCGCATTTTCGTCAGATCCTGCTCCCGACAAAAACAAGGAAGGAAATCTTACTGCACAATCGCATCTTTCTCAAAGTACGCAAAGCGGAAGGATTTTCGTGGCCGGGACATCGCAGATTACAAGTTCGCAGCTCATTGATGAAAACGGGTCTGAACCTGTCGCAATGTTCACACGCAATATCGTCGACTATATGAACGGAAATGCAGAACTCTGCACGATGCGAACGAAAGGCCTCTCGCTTAATACGCTTAAGAACACAGACACCCTGCTTGCTTATCTGGCAAAATACTTCAACGAGTTCGGACTTACCGTTCTTGTTGCACTGGCAGGATTAATAATCTGGCGCATGCGCGAAAACCGCAGAAAGAGAATTCACGATACATACAATCCTGATGATACGCGAACCATTACAAAAAAAGCGAAGGAAGGTAAATAAGTATGAGTAAACGAAAAATAGTACTTCTTTCAGCATGCGGAGTTCTTCTCTGCATCTATGTATTCCAGCTTGTATCCTCTTTACGCAGTCCGGTAAAAAAAATCAGCCTTAGTGCCGATTTTGATGCCGTCACTATTGAGAACGGCAGCAGTTCTGTTTCTCTTTCAAAAACCGGTACCGGCTGGATAATTGGCGAAAAGAAATATCCTGCAAAGCAAAGCAGCATAGATGAAATTGTTAATGCTGTAAAGGATATTAACGTTCTTAATACTGTCGGCAGGACGGGCAATGAGGCTGTTGAAGAGCGGTACGAAATCAACAAGGGCAAAGCAATCACCGTCACAGTTTCAGCAGGAGGAAAGACGCTTCGTACGCTTACTGTAGGAAAGGCATCGTCGACAGGTTCTCAGTCTTATATTACGATAGACGGCGGAAAGGATATCTGTCTTGTTTCCGGCAACATGCACGAAACGTTCGGAAAATCTGTCGACGATCTGCGCAGCAAAATCGTTTACGAAGCTAAGAAGGAAGAACTCACAAAAATAGAAGAAACGATGGACGGTATAACGCTTGCTGTTTCCAAGTCGGGAGATCCTGCATCATGGGGTGCAGCAGACGGTACACCTGCAGTAGACAGCGAAAAAGCAAGCAGCTGGGCAGACTCGCTCTATTCAGTGAGTGCGGATGCATGGCTTGACGACAGTTTTGTTCTGCCGGAAAAACCAGAATCAGTCACGGTCATTACAGCGGGTACAAAGAAAATCGCGCTCACGGTATACAAAACCGGAAAAGATAAGGATGTCAAATATTACGGTACCTGCAGTGAGAGTCCGTATAAATTTGAGTTGAGTTCATATGCAGCCGGTAAGTATATGAAAAAGGCAGAAGATTTCAAAAAATAAACAGGTACAGCTTTTATAGTAATTTTGAACAGGGAGCGTCTTGCTCCCTGTTTTTTTATGTCCCATAACATGTTTCTGCCTCCTGAAGTCGTCAACGAATGAGCATAGTATACAACTTTTTAATGAGTGCATATTGACAGGAAAAATCATGTCAGCTATCATATGAACACATGTTCATATGATAGTATATTCAACAACTATAAAACACTGAAAACAGGAGGAAAACTTGCCGGATAAAGCTGCCTATGCAGAAAAAGACGAGAACACATTAAAAAGACTCTTTGATGAGCTGCCGGATGAGGACGCACTGTTCGACCTTGCAGAACTGTTCAAAATATTCGGGGATTCAACGCGGATAAAAATTCTTTTTGCGCTGCTTGAATCGGAACTGTCTGTAAACGACATTTCAACCGTTCTCCACATGACGCAGTCGGCTATAAGCCATCAACTGCGGATTCTGAAAGCAAACAGGCTTGTTAAATACAGACGGGAAGGAAAATCGGTCATCTACTCACTGTCTGATACGCATGTCAACACGATACTAAGTCAGGGGCTCGATCATCTGGCTGATTAGGCTTGCCCTGCATACTATTTTACACATACATGAGGTACTTTATGGAAAACGAAAAAGTCGCATGCGAATGCTGCGCACAGGAAACAGAAGAAGAGGAAAACGAAACAGGTATCAGACAGATTATTATTGCAGCTGTACTGTTTGCCGTGGCAGAGGCAGCTGAACATCTGCATATTTTTTCAAGAGCAGGCATATCGCTCGGGAACTTCGCAAAGGCTGATGAACTGCTCCCCATGCTGCTCTATCTTTTTTCGTATATTATATGCGGAAAAAACGTTGTAATCGGAGCTGTCCGCAACCTGCTCAAAGGTAAAGTATTCGACGAAACTTTTCTCATGACAATCGCATCGCTTGGTGCTGTCGCCGTCGGGCAGTATCCCGAGGCTGTCGCAGTTATGCTTCTCTATCAGATTGGAGAATACTTCGAGGACAAAGCAGTCGGCAAATCGCGCAAATCAATAAAGGCGCTCATGGAAATAAGGCCCGACAAAGCATATGTAAAGCGCGACGGAAAAACAACGGAAGTCAATCCTGCTTCAGTGCAGATTGGCGAGACGATAGTCGTAAAACCGGGTGAACGCATTCCTGTTGACGGTATAGTCACATCAGGAAAAACATTTCTGGACACCTCGGCGCTTACAGGAGAATCTGTTCCGGTTAAAGTCTTTACCGGCAGCAGCGTTATGGCAGGTTCAATCAATACCGACAGCGTCATCGAAATACAGACAACAAAAATTGCCGGCGAATCGGCAGCAGCGCGCATCATTGCGCTTGTAGAAAATGCGTCAGAAAAAAAGGCTAAATCGGAAAAGTTCATTACACGCTTTTCGCGTTTTTATACGCCCGCAGTATGCGCCGCAGCCATTCTTCTGGCTGTTGTGCCGTCGCTTATAACACATGACCCGCATACATGGGTATACCGTGCGCTCATATTCCTTGTCGTATCATGTCCCTGCGCTCTTGTTATCTCCGTCCCACTCAGCTTCTTCAGCGGTATCGGGACAGCAGGCAGGAACGGCATACTTATTAAAGGCAGCGAAAGCATCGAAACACTTGCACGAACAAAGACTGCGGTATTCGACAAAACAGGTACACTGACAAAAGGCGTTTTCGTCGTCACGGCCGTCCATCCGGCAGATGAATCCCGGATTCCGGCGGACGAGCTTATTGCAATAGCAGCTCATGCGGAAACATATTCAAACCACCCGATATCCCGCTCAATCAGGGCTGTGCATTCAGGCCCCTGCTGCAGCCTTGCGAAAGTAACAGACGCGGAAGAGATAAGCGGACAGGGAATCCGCGTCAATCTTAACAGCCGGAACATACTTGCAGGCAACATGAAGCTTATGGAATCAAACAATATCGAAGGATATACGCCCTGCCCGGAAAACGATTCCGGTACAATCATACACGTCGCAGTCGACGGTGTTTACGCAGGCCATATCGTCATAGCGGATCAGACAAAAGAACATGCAGCCGAAGCTATGTCGCAGCTGCGTTCTCTCGGCGTCAAAAAGCTTGTCATGCTTACAGGTGATAATAAAGAGACAGCAGACGGTGTGGCCCGGCAAATCGGTATTGATACGGTGTTCGCACAGCTGCTGCCAGGCGGCAAAGTGGATAAAGTAGAAGTGCTTATTTCCGAACTCGGCGGAGACACCACTTCCAAAAAACGAGGGACACTTCTTTTCGCAGGCGACGGCATAAACGACGCGCCGGTTCTTGCACGTGCTGACACGGGAATTGCAATGGGTGGCCTCGGTTCCGATGCTGCAATAGAGTCGGCAGACGTCGTCATTATGACTGATGAACCTGCAAAGATAGCAGATGCCATCAGAATTTCACGCCGCACGATACGAATTGTAAAGCAGAATATCTTTTTCTCACTTGCGATAAAACTCGGCATCATGGTTTTAGGTGCGCTCGGAATTGCAGATATGTGGGCTGCGGTATTCGGTGACACAGGAGTCGCGCTTCTTGCTGTGGCAAATGCCATGCGCATAATGCTGTACAGAAAAAAAACGTTGTAAAAAAGCATTTCTCCATATCAGACAGGTCCCAAAACGGACCTGTTTTTTTATGCAGAAATTACTAAAAACCTATTGACTTAGTAGTTTATTTAACGTATACATTCTATATTACTTACTAAAACACTAAGTAATTATACATCCCGCTTACGGAGGTCACTCTATGGCAGCAAAATATCATTTTGAAACACTGCAGGTTCATGCAGGACAGGAAATTCCCGACTCAGCGACAGGCGCACGCGCAGTTCCGATTTACCAGACATCATCGTACGTATTCAAGGACAGCGCACAGGCTGCAGCCCGTTTCGGACTGGCGGAGGGCGGACAGATTTATTCACGCCTTGGCAATCCCACGAACGATGTGCTTGAAGCACGCATTAATGCGCTGGAAGGCGGAGCGGGAGCGCTCGCTGTTTCATCAGGAGCTGCGGCTGTTGCCTATGCAGTCCAGAACATCACAGCGGCAGGCGATCATATTGTTTCCGCATCGACGCTGTACGGGGGCACGTTCGAATTTTTTTCCAATACACTGAAAAATTTCGGTGTCGAAACGACATTTGTAGACGGCAGTAATCCTGAGAACTTTGAAAAGGCAATTCAACCAAATACAAAAGCTGTCTATTTTGAAACGCTTGGTAATCCCGACTCATCGATTATAGATATTGAAGCTGTATCTGCAATTGCGCATAAACACGGCATTCCTGTCATTATAGACAACACGTTCGCAACTCCGTACCTGCTCCGCCCTGTCGAACATGGAGCCGACATAGTCGTTCATTCCGCAACAAAGTTCATCGGCGGGCACGGCACTTCTATAGGAGGCCTTATTGTAGACGGCGGCACGTTTCCGTGGGATGCGTATGCAGATAAATTTCCGGGATTGGCAAAGCCGAATCCTGCATATCATGGGCTTGTATTTACGAAAGCTGCCGGAAAATCAGCGTATATCATCAAAATACGTACAACCCTGCTCCGGGACACAGGCGCGGCCTTAAGTCCCGTAAACAGTTTTCTTTTCCTGCAGGGGCTGGAGACTCTCTCCCTCCGTGTCGAACGGCATGTGTCGAATGCCCTCAAAGTTGTGGATTTTCTTGCGCATCATCCCGGAGTCGAACACGTAAACCACCCGTCACTGCCGGCCAATCCGAGCCATTCACTTTATAAACGATATTTTCCCGACGGAGCAGGTTCAATCTTTACGTTTGAAGTAAAGGGTGACGACAAACGTGCCCGTGAAGTCGTAGACAAACTAAGACTCTTTTCACTGCTTGCAAACGTTGCCGATGTAAAATCACTCGCAATCCATCCCGGCTCGACAACCCATTCACAGATGACCCCTGAAGAGCTGAACCAGTCAGGCATAAAGCCGAATACAATCAGGCTGTCAATCGGAACGGAATATATAGACGATATAATCGGAGACCTGAAGCAGGCGCTGGAATAGCGGGCGGAGCGATATACATCAAATATCATGCATCTCCTTAAGGGCAAAAGCATTACCGTAAAACCGTTTTTTGCTCCTGTTTACAGAAAGCAGTAAATATATTAGTATTTAAATTAATATAAAGGAGATTTTATGAAGAAACTATTTTTATTTCTTTCGCTCCCGCTGCTTTTGATTCTGGTGGCTGGTTGTGCAACAACTGTTCCCGTTACGGTAACACGTCCTGCAGAACTCGACCTGCACGGCGCAAAATCAATTTCTGTGCTTCCTTTCCGTATTTCCACAGCAAAAGAGGATACAGGAAACAGCAATGGCGGAACTACCATAATCATCGATATTAATCGTTTTTTCGATATGCGGCCAAGTGATAATCCGGAAGAAATCAGAACGGCAAATTATCTGACCGACCAGCTGGCACAGAGACTTTCAACGTCACCGTACTTCCAGCTCGTCAATGCTTCGGCGGTGCAGGCGGCTTTAAAAAACGGAACTCAGGTTCCTGCAGATGTATATTTAACAGGAAAAATTACAGATTTCAGCTCAAGCTTAGAATCAACAAGAAGAAGTGAAACAGATTCCGACGGAAATAAGTATACGATATATTATTACCAGAAATCAGTCAGAGTCTCTATTACCTATCAGATAATCGATTCAAAAACGAATCAGGTCATTGCATATAAATCGACTAATCTGAGAAATCTTTCACAGGAAATGAAAGATACTTACAGACTGCCGAAAGACTTCGACGTCATCCGTACAGATATTGAACTGTTAAGCGAACAGATTCTGAGGGAACTGCAACCGTATGAAGAACGCGTGTATATTGCCCTGAAATCTGACAAAACAAAAGATCCTGATATGAAAATCGCCGATGAAATGACAAAAAATGGATTGATTGTACAAAGCGAAGCTAAATTCCTGTCGATTTATAAAGAGAAAAATTCTTTTGTTGCCGGATATAATGCTGCAAAACTCATGCAGGCGCAGGGAAAATTATATGACGCAAGAGACTTAATGGAAACTCTTGTAAATACTTTCGGCGAAAAAGATGCTATGACGGCATTGAACAATATCAATTATGAAATTGCACAGGCAGAAAAACTCAAGAAGCAGACAGAAAAATAAATTCAGCTATACCTGCACTTTAATGCGCTCTTAGATTCAGGACTTCAATCACACATCGTTCGTGATGCATAATTGAAGTCCTTAGTATATATAAAGGATTCTCTCAGAACAGAATAACCATATGAAAAAGAACATTATTATTACATCTGCTGTCTCCGCCACAATCATCGCCGGTATTACCCTGTTGATTATTAATTCCGCAAAAAAGAAAAACGCATGCAGCGGTATATGTGCAGAATGCAGCGGGTGCGGAAAAAAACTGCTTACCCCTGCATATTATGTACAGAAAGAAAAGTTATTGAAAAAAGAGCTTTCAAAAAAAGAGGATATATTTAAACCTGCATTGCGAAAGTATTATCAGGATACCGAAATACAGCAAATCATCGCTGAAACAAGTGCACAATTCGATCTCCTTATACCTGCCATTCCATATATCGGTGGAGATGAAAATCCCAGAACAGAAGACATCGAAAACGCTGCAATGGTACTGGCATTTTATAAAGTTCAAAAAGAGAGAGGAAGAACAACAAATGAAATCGGCAGAATGATTGATGATTCGATAAAACATGAATTACAGCAATATCCCGGATGGATACTGCATATAGTAGGAAGCAGGTTCTTTTCCCAAAAATATAAGAGGCTGGAAAAAGAAAATGCGATAAGGTCTCAAAGCAGAAAACGGAACAATCTGTGATTTTCGTTTTACGAGAAAGTAATACTTATTCCGGCAGCATAAACTCATACATAAAAACTCCCGGAATAAGTGTATAAATCCTTATTTTTGTGGTATACTTTTTTACATGATTCAGCTTGTCGTTTTTCTTGGTAATTACGGACGTGAATACGAACAGACCAGGCACAATACCGCCTGGCAGTTTTCAGACTCGCTGCCCTTTGCTGAAAAATTTTCATGGCAGTCTAAGTTCAAGGGAAAGTTCGCTGCAGTTGCAGCAGAGCAGTTCGCAGAGTGGGTTCATGCATATAATCTGTATACAGCAAAAGACAGAGCCGTCATACAGCTCCCCAAAACTGCACCGGATAAATTTTTCTTTCTGAGACCGGAAACATATATGAATCTGTCGGGCGACAGTATCATTGAACTTGTCAATTTTTACAAGCTGAAACCGGAAAATATCCTGGTCGTGCACGATGAACTTGAACTCCCGCTCGGAACGGTAAGCCTGAAATGGTCAGGCGGTCTTGGCGGCCATAACGGGCTGCGCTCAACGAAAACGGTACTCAATACCGCCGATTTCTGGCGTCTGCGCTTCGGTATCGGACGCCCGGATAACAGCGAGATTGCGGATTACGTTCTTGCCCCTTTCACGCAGGACGAAAAAATTACGATGAGTCAGGTTTTTCCGCAGACGGCACAGCTTCTTGCAAAGGTTCTGATTTTACAAGATCCGGCAAGGCTTATTCCCGAATGGGGAAAAAAGAAACTGTCCGCAGATTAAGCAGCAGCTGTAAAATTTTTGCATCGACAGGCTGCAAACCCGGCAATGCATCGTATAAAGGATAACAGGCAGATGAATACAACAGAAACAGTCGATGCGTACAGACGGCTCTACGAAATAATCGGAACACTCAGAGCTCCGGGCGGATGTCCGTGGGACAGGGAACAGACACCGCTTTCCATGCGCCGGGATTTAATCGAAGAAACGTTTGAAGCAGTCGATGCAATTACGACGTCCGATCCTCCCCATGCAAAAGAGGAACTTGGTGACGTTATGCTCAATGCGTCGCTGATAGCATATATGTTCGAGCAGAACGGTGACTTCACCGTCGCCGACGTACTCAACGACCTTTCCGATAAACTCATCCGCAGGCACCCCCATGTGTTTCCACAAAGCGACGGCAGCTCCTGTATGAAAGGTGAAGTAAAAACAAGCGGGCAGGTAATCAATCAATGGGATACCATAAAAGAAACAATAGAAGGTCGTAAATCAGAAAAAACGATTCTTGACGAAGTTCCGGGAGGATTTCCGCCGCTGCTCCGTGCATATAAAATGCAGAAGAAAGCTGCAAAACTCGGCTTTGACTGGCAGACAATGGAACCGGTGAGGGCTGCAGTGTATGAGGAGCTGCACGAAACCGAGCAGGCAGAAGATGACCTTAATGCCATACTTCACGGTCAGGCTGTGCACACAGCAGAATCCGTTCCTGCCGCGCCGCTGTCGGAGCATTCATCCGCAGAAGCTGATACAGCCCAGCTCCATCTTGAGGAAGAGTTCGGTGACTTGTTGTTTGCAGTCATCAACTATATGCGCCACCTCGGAATCGATCCGGAAACTGCAATGGACCGCGTGAACCGTAAATTTTACCGCCGTTTTACCTATGTTGAGCAGCACATGAACGATAAAGGTGTTCCGATGGACAAAAATCACCTTACTGAAGAAGAGCTGCTCTGGAACGAAGCAAAGGAAAAAGGGCTGTAGGCTGTCCGCATGATTTCGCCTTGCTAAGCAGCCTTTCTTTTAGTATTATATAGTATAGTATTGTCATTTTTTTATGGAGTATAAATGAAAAACATGTATCAATCACCTTGCTGCGATGATGAAGAGGATGAAAAGAAAAAAATGCCGGAAATGCCGGATCCTCTCACTGAGAAATTCCTTAAAACACGTCAGATAATTCTTTCCGGAGAAATCAATAAAGACCTTGCAGATAAAATTGTACGTCAGCTGCTTGTACTTGAAGCCGACAGCGACAGCAAAACTATCTACATGTACATAGACTCCCCCGGTGGTGATGTCGACGCGGGTTTTGCCATTTTTGACATGATCCGTTTCATCAAAGCGCCGGTAATACTTATTGGAATGGGACTTATTGCAAGTGCAGCAGCTCTTGTTCTGCTTGCGGTTCCAAAAGAACGCAGGGTCGGCCTGCCGAACAGCCACTACCTCATCCACCAGCCGATGAGCGGAATGAAAGGTGTCGCAACGGATATTGAAATTCACGCAAAGGAACTCGCAAAAACTCACACAAAACTTAATCAGATTATTGCAGACGAGACAGGAAAACCCGTAGACCAAGTAGCAAAAGATACCGACAGGGATCACTGGCTCGATGCGGACGAGGCAAAAGAATACGGCCTTATCAGTTCCGTAATCAACAGGCGCGCCGAACTCGCCTGATAAAAGTATATGACATTCAATCTGACCGATGAACTTGCAGATGCAATTCTGTCCGCGCTCGAAAATCAGGAACAAAAGTTCCTGATCAGGGCGGCGGACAATACTCTTACTGATGCATCTGCGGTCAGAGATGATGAAGAAAATTATTATGCTTTGCCCGAATGGGATTCTGCTGCCGGATTCAAATTGCGAGAGGAATTTGTAAACGGCCTTCACTCGCCGCTGGCGCATGACGAACTGCAGAATGTGCTTCATTCCGGAAGGGGGGTGTTCAGAAATTTCAAAAGTGTTTTGAAAGAATTTCCTGAAGTCGAAAAGTTATGGCATTTATTCCGCAGACGGGAAATGCATTCATATATCGACGGATGGTACAACAGTCTGCGTGAAATCTGGGGACTTGAAAGGCTTGATCGGACGCCCGAAGAGAGCGAAGATCTTGTACACAACGACTTCACATTTCAGGAATATGATCCTGTTAAGGACAGGGATATCATTCTAAATTCCGCAGGGGTGCTTGATTCCGACTGCAATTGGCCGCAGGAAATCAAAGATGCTGTTTCCCAATTATGGGAGCATCTGTTTGAATACGGCAATTCTGTCAGCCAGAGCGGTTTTGTATGCCGTGCATTGAACGGTGATTTTGCCGGATGCATAACGGCGGCACCATTTTTGTCCCATGCCGAAAAAACAGTCATTTTAACAAGTTTTTTCGTGCCTGAAGCTTACCG
>DCFX01000091.1 GCA_002314445.1 Treponema sp. UBA1793 | reverse complement strand
CGGAGGCCTTTGCCTGCTCATTCAGCGGAAGCGTAATGGTTCCCTGCTGAATGTCTTCTGCTGCCGGAGTTTCCTCATTCTGGGGCAGTGTAACGGTTCCATCCATGATGTCACCGGATGCAGGACTTTCCCGTCCCTTCTCATTCTGCGGACGTGCAGCGGTTTTACCATCAGCCGCAGTCAGCTCTGTATCTGCTGCCGCTCCGTGCCGTTCTGTGACTTTCTGCATGAGCGCCGTTACGGGCACTTTTTTTGTCATGCACGGTGTGCGTTCCGCCTGTTCCATGAGCGCATCAAGCGTGAACTCGAAGAATATGCGTTTGTCCGCCGTCTTCTGTACGTTCTGAACAAGTCCAGTGGCAGGCGGTACAAAGGGTCTGCCTGTCCTTCCGTGTACGGCTTTCACTGCTTCCGTTACTGCTTCTTCCGGTGTCATGCCCGTGCTCATCTGTACTGCGGTAAAGTATGTTATGACGTTCCGTACTGCCGTATGCACTGCTTCTTCTTTCTCCGGTGTGTCCTGTGCCGGCAGTTCTGCCGCTGCCTTTTCAAGTGCTTCTTTTATTTCTGCAGAAGGTGCGGTGCAGGGCAGGCCGGCAACCTTTCCCTCACACAGGGCGCCGAACGCTGCTTCCGTGTTCACGGTGTCCGTCAGTGTCTTGTGCTGTACGGCTTTTTCATATGCTTTTGTATAGAGTACGCACTTTCCAGTACTGTTGTTTTTGTCATCCTGTATGGCTGCTTCGATGAGTGCGGCTGGTCCGGGTGTGTTCTTCTTCAGCGCTGCAAGGTTCATCACCATCCTGCTGAATGAAGCTTCTGCTTCTTCCGGTACGCCGTATGTTTCAAGTACGCTGTATTCTTCGTCCGTTATTCCTGTGGTGTGCCTGTCTGCCCTGTCCCTTACGGAAAGCGGTATTTCTGCAGTACCGGTGAGGGCGGCTTCATACAGTGCGGTTCCTGTCGTTCCTCTGTCTGCCAGTACTTCTATTGTTTTTGTTAATGATGCACTCTGTTCTATATTATTTTTTTCATGTGCTGCTTTATTATTAATTTCTTTCTGCTGTTCTGCGGTCTTTCCGTCTGTTACCGTGAATGTCTCTGCTGCAAGGTCTCCGAGTATTTTTCTGTATTTCGCTGCTGTTTCTTCGTTCTGTTTTTTGTCAGTGACGTTCTTTCCGTATCCTGCCGCTGATGCTATGTGTGTGACTCCAAGCTGTTTCATTGCTGTACGTATCTGTTCCGCCGTCTCGGCCGTGCTTGTTTCTGCTGCTCCGTACACGTCGTCTGTGTCAGTCAGGTAGTATATCTGCGCGGGGGTGAGCAGCATAAAGCCGGGGTCGTATAATATGGCTGTGTCTTTTCCTGTCTTTATTAATTCAAGCGGCTGCGGGCGTGCTGCAGTGACTGCTCCGTTCATGCCTTTCTGTTCTCTGTCGTTTACACGCACCCAGTACCCGTCTTTGTCGAATGCTCCGTGCCAGCCGTCTTTTGTTACTTCGTAGTTGGGGTCGTATCCTTTCCGGCTCCAGTCGAAGCCGCTTTTGTCCTGTAATGTGTCAAACCGCAGTTTTGCTTTCTTTTTGTCGTAGGTGCTGCTTATTGTTCCGTCTCCGTACATATAGAACGGTACTTCTCCTTTCTTTATGTACGACTCTATCGGTGTGTGCTGCGGGTGTGTCTTTTTATATGATACGGGCAGGTAGTCTTCGTAGTGCTGTCCCTGCTGTTCCATTTCTGTCTTTGTGATGACGGTCATGCTGCCTGTCGTTCCCATGAATGTCCACAGGTTTTTCTGGTAGCAGTGCGCGCCGTACAGTATGCTCCGCATACTGTACTTACCGAGTTTCTGCCCTGCGGTCAGAAACTCGTCTCGTTGTATAAACATTTTTTAATGCCCTCTGTTTTATATACGGGCGCATTTCTGCTTCGCAGAAACCGGGCTTTCCGGGGTTCCGCCTTCCGGCTCCATACCTCCGCTTTGCTCCGGTACACGCTCCGCGTGCCCCTGCAATCCCTTGTGCGGGGAGAATAAAAAAACAATAAATATGCAGAAGATACGTGAGGATTTGTTTGTGTAACATCTGCATAAAGAAACAGAATTAATTTTATATAAAGTACTTTTAAAGAATTTTACAGTATTGGAATAATAACGTGTTTCATAAATATCTTTCCACTATTATTATTTGAAATAATCTTCAGGTTTTATTTCTTTTACAAAAGTTATTTTTGACTTTCCATTTCCCTTCGGTTTGTTCTTCCTGTATTCTTCCCATTGCTCCCGTGTCATATTATCAGGCCATGGCTTGGGAAGTTTCGCCCGTTCTTCCTCTGAAATATATTTTTCCAGTGCAGTAAGAAAAGGTTCTATGAATTCTCCCATAAGAAGATTTTTATTCGATGAATTGTAAGGAATTTCTATAGGGGCATGTTTTTTTGCCTTATTTTCCCATATCGGAAATATATCCAGCCATGAATAATTATCGTCATGTACATGCAATGACACCGATAAATAATAGTCGGATGTTTCAATTTCTCTTTCGAGATTATATGTATTATAATCTTTTTCTGTCATATTTCGTAGAGTTGTTATTATCCATGAAATACTGTATTTTTTTAGATATATTGACTTTGGATTATAATCCATAGCACCTTTTATTATTAATTCATCAGTTTTATTTTCTTCCATGATTGAAAAGGAGAAATTTTCGTTCATTGTTTTACCTCTTTTATATATATGCGTTTAACTCCGCTTTCTGTGTCATTTTTGACTTCAAATCTGAATATTTTTACATTTCTATAGTCACGCATTTTGCTTATATTAAATTCATTTGAATTAAGATAAGCCCGTTCTATATTTCCTAAACCTTGTTCATTGATGGTAACTCCACTTCCTGCAAATAGATTGCTTGCTCCTGTATAGTCATAAATTAGATTTTCCATGTCTTTCAAATTTCCTGTTGGAAGATTTCTACCCGCCAGTCTATTTCGGAAATAGGTAAAATAATTCTTTTCAAGAACAGCTTCATCTATTTTGTTATCTGTAATCAAATCTGGGATTACGGTATTGATTTTTTCTACAGCTTTTTTATTGCCAGATGATAAAGTTTTGTTTATACCTTCTACAAATTTTTCTTTTATCTCATCCCAATCAATAACTTTGTCAGGAACAAATTTTTCTGCAGTAGAGCTGTCTTTGAATAGAACAATATCAAGATAGATATTTTCTTTCCCCATCACTGATTCATTATATCCAACTGCACGCATAAAATCATCAGGCATTCTCTTTCCTGCCATTATATACGGGTCAGTGACCCATGCAAAGGGTTTGTCAGGTGCGGCAAAAGTTCCGTGCTCACTGGTCTGAACGCGGAAATATGCTGTTCTCGGCGTTAATCGTTCTCCCGGCGGCAGTGTTTCTTTCAGCAGGGCAACCAGTTCACTGTCATCAAAAGAGGTAGTCGAGTTCAGAAGTGTATTCATTTTAGTTTCGACGTCCTTTGCTTTATCTGAAAATTTGAGCGATATATTAACATCCTCTGTCATGTTATTGTATTTTTTAATTACATTTTCGGAACTCGTAAGTACTTTTTCAGGTTCAATGGTATCCATTCCGAGCCAGATGACATTTGTATTAGGATTCTGTGGAAAGAAGTTTAGTGCTGTCGGTATACTGTCCGCGTCAAGTTTTGATAGATTCCGTATGAGCGCAGGACTGGACGATTTTCCTATGGCGTTTACGTACATTACGGCATTATCCATACGTATAATTGCAAGAGAATTTGATTCCGGAAGTCTGCCAAGCTTCCCCAGTGCTTCATTTGGACATGACTCAAATAATACATATCCTTGTTTGTCTGCCTTTTTTAGTATTATCCGGGTAGTATTATCAAGTTCGTCCAGTTTTCCTACCAGTTTCATTGCCTTTGCAGCATCGACTGCATCAACAGCACCTGCTGCCAGAGAAACAACTCCCAGTATGTATTGTATATCAACAGCTGTCAGTCCTGAGCTTTCGATGATTTTCCTGTCTTCAGGGCTGAATACCTGCGCATAATTCAGGTTTTTGCTGAATGCAGCACTACTGAAATCGCTGATGCCTGCAGATACCCCGGCAATTGCATTTACCGTCTGGATGCCTGCCCGTATGAGCAGCAGCCCGTATGATGCACCTCCCGGCAGGAAGAAACAGGCTATTGCACATGCAACGGGTATTGCAAAGCTGAATATGCCTTTGATTGTTTCAATATGTTTCTGCTTTGCAATCCATGCAGCTATTTCAGCCTGTTCCGTTTTGGTAAAAGACTGCATGACCGCATTTACGACCGGTGTTATTTCCCATACAGGAAATGTCCCTGACGTAATCTGGAGTGCTGCATTTTCCTGTGCCTTTGCAACTTTGCTGCACGCTTTGTTAATTTCTTTTTTAAGCACGGACGGTTTATTTTTTCCGCTCAGGAAATGCATAAGCGGGTATGCGGCCGCCAGTTCTTTCATCCGTGCTGCTGTTTCCGTCATTTCCGTCATTTCTGCTGCAGACAGTCCCGTCCCCGGAATATATGCATCGTGGCTTTGTGTTGCTGTCTTTTTTGCATTCAGTTCAGACAGTCTCATGACTTTTTCTGTATATTCCGTTTTTGCCCGCAGTGCATCGCCGAGTATTCCCTTTCCCGTCCCTGCTGTCTCAGCCTCTGCAAGCATCTCCTGCTGTATATCAGGCAGTGCGTGTATGTTTTCCTGAAGGCGTGCAAGTGCTTCTGTTTTTATCCTGTTCCTGAAATCGTCGATGACGGAAACTTTTATTTTTATTGCACCGGATGGATATGATGAGAAGGATGCCAGTGAATAATTTTCGGCCAGCGTCCTGCATTTTCCCATAAGCTCTTCAAGTCCTGCAGCGTTCAGCCCTGCAAGCATTTCGTTCCGGAAACCGTCAGCAGTGACAGCCGCATGCAGGTTGGAAGAGTCAAGTGCAATTGAGATTTTATCGGTAGTCATATGTTCTGCGTTTTCACTGTTGTACTCTGAAAAATAGCCCGCCAGCGTATTGTCGAATTCGAGCATTGTGGTAAATATGGTATCTGCTGCGGAACTCCTGTCTATTTCAAGATTTTCCATTATTGTGCTCCTGTAAGCTGCTGGTACCTGCAGAGCAGGTCAAGATAGTTTTCTTCACTCAGCGTGTGCTTCTGTTCCTCTATCCATTCTTCTATCTGTTCAGCGGCAAGTTTGATAAGCCTTTTGTAACGGGATGTCCTTATACGGTATATGCTGTTTCCTGACTGTATACTGATATACGGGTCAGGATCATATACTTCTTTCTGCTCTTCACCATATGCCTCTGCCTCAAGTGTTTCCATGCTGCCCGATTTTGTAATCCGCCTGTCTTCATACTGCTGGACATGTGTGAGCTCATGGGCAAGGACGGAACGTCCTTCCTCCGTTTCCGGGCGGTACGCTCCGTTACGGAAATAGATATCGCGTCCGATTGTTATGGCAAGAGCGTTCATCGAACGTGCAAATTCATCCGCAGACGGACCTGCGTGAAGTATTGCAGATTCAAGGTCATCGTTGTGGGTTGTGTTATGGCTTATTATCTGAACCGTTTCCATGGGGAATACCCGGTCTTCTTCCGGATTCCTGTTGAGACGTGCAGATGCATGCTGGAATTTTATCGTGAGAGGATCATGTTTTTCTGGTTTCTGGATATATTCCAGATAATGGGAATTCTTTTTGAAAAATGAGTTTGCTTTGGCAATGATTGCCGTTGCGGAAGCAAGTTCAGAATAGATACCGCATGCTTCCTGCAATGTCATTATGTTTTCTTCTGTTCGTGCCATAGTCAGTTCCAGTCAGCCCTTAGCTGATTTAAAATATCCCTGTTGATTTCAGAAGCTGTTTTATCGATATTTCCCGTTTCTTCCATCCCTTCGGCATGTCCTACGTCGTGTGTGTCGCTTCTTGCGAGTGCGGGAGTCTTTTCCCGTGCAAGGGCTGCCCTGTCGTGTTCGTAGTTTGCGTTGATGCGTGCCATGCGTGCTTCTTCCCTGTCCTCAGGTGTGAGTGAGGGTGTGTCCACGGGCATGTTGTTGTAGAGGTGGGGAGAGGTTGGTGCTGCGCGCATGCTTTCAGGTACGGATGTGTTTGTAAACGCAGAGCCGCTCATGATGCCTTCTGCTGCAGGGGACTTTTCTGTCTGTACCGTACTGCCTGCGGAAAGAATTTCTGCAGTGTTACCCGTTCCGCTGTATCCGTCCGGTTCCTGTAAGCCTGACGGTATGGAGTCCGTGTATGCATGATGAGACCCGCTGCCGAATGAAAGCGGGACGGCCTTTCCCTGCGGTGTGCCGAACAGCTGCATGAACGGTGTAAGGTTTGAACCTTCCCCCGTGCCTGATGATTGTATGCTGCCTGCATGCTGCGGCATGCTGTATGAGTCTGCAATGCGGCTGATGTTATTCCTGAATGCGCCTGCGGTCTTTCCCTGTCCCAGCAGGTGTGTTATCTGCGGTGCAATGGCATTGTACCGGGATGCCTGCACCTGCGGGAGCGCATAGCTTCCGAGCGTGCGGACTGCTTCTTCCGCTTCTTCCGGTGCGTAGCCGTAATCGCTTACGAGTGTGCCTGGCGTTATGCCTGCAAGCTGCGAAAGGGGAACAGTGCTGCCGCCGCTGAACCCTTCCGTGCTGTGGAGCAGGGTGAGTGCCCCGCTTCGTGCAGGTGTAGTCAGCAGGACTGTGTCTTCATTTTGTCCTGCATCCTGTTCTGCAATCCCTGTATCTGAAACGGGAGCGCGTTTATTAACTGTTTCCGCAAATTTCCTCATGTTGCGCCTGAGCGTCTTTACTGTTTTACCGCTGCCTATTGCGGCTGTAAGGTCCGGTGCAATGGATTCATAGTGAGCGGCCTGTACTTTCGGGAGTGCGTAATTCCCGAGTGTCCGCACGGAAGCTTCCGCTTCCTCCGGCTTATAGCCGTAGTCCTTTACGAGTGTGTCTGCCGTTATGCCTGCAAGCTGCATGAGCGGTACGGCTGAGCCGCCGTCCTCAAAGCCCTGCGTGTTATGCAGGACTCTGACCGTCCCGCTGTCTGCCGGTGAAGAGAGCATGACTGTATCAGCATCATTCCAGGCTGACTGTTCTGTCATTATGCCGGAGGAGTCCTTTGCTCGTTTATTAATTGTCTCCGCCAGCTTCTTCATGTTGCGCCTGAGCGTCTTCACTGTTTTGCCGCTGCCTATTGCTGCGGTAAGGTCCGGTGCAATGGATTCGTAGTGTGAGGCCTGTACTTTCGGGAGCGCATAGTTCCCGAGTGTTTTCAGGGAAGCTTCCGCTTCCTCCGGCTCATAGCCGTAGTCTTTTACGAGTGTGTCTGCCGTTATGCCTGCAAGTACTGCAACGGGTACCGCTCCTGTATCATCTTCAAAGCCCTGTGTATTGTGGAGCAGGGCGGGGAGGGCATCCTGAGCAGGCAGGGTGAGCGGTTCCCCGT
>DCFX01000009.1 GCA_002314445.1 Treponema sp. UBA1793 | reverse complement strand
TTCGGAATCCTGTATCTTACGTTTGTCATTGCAATAAAGAGTCCGGATCAAATGGTTCATATCATGGCCTTTCCGCGTATTCCCCATTTTGAAAATTTTGCAAAAGCATGGATTATGACAGGCTTTCCGAAAAAATTCATAAACACGGCGGTAATAACAATACTCAGTCTCATTTTTACGCTGTTCACCAATTCTGCCGCTGCATACGTCATTGCAAGGAACAGGAAAAAAAGCAGAATCATCAATCTGCTGTATTATTATTTTATCAGCGCCCTGTTCATTCCGTTTCAGGTGCTCATGCTTCCGCTCGTCAAACAGGCATCCGTATTTCATCTTGATAATATTCTGGGCATATCGTTTCTGTATGTCGTATTCGGCCTTCCCATGAATACATTCCTGTATACCGGGTATTTAAAAACGATTCCCGAAGCGCTTGATGAAGCCGCACTCATAGACGGCGCAAATCCGTTTCAGACATTCCTCTTCATCATTTTTCCCATGTTAAAACCGATGCACGCGACAATTGCAGTCCTTTCCGTCATGTGGACATGGAATGATTTTCTTATGCCGCTCGTACTCCTTACAAAGTCGGAACACCAGACACTGCAGTTGTCCCAGTATGTATTCCAGACACAATTTTCGGCTGATTACAATCTTGCGTTCGCTTCGTATTTTCTTGTCTTACTGGTACCGTTACTTTTTTTCATACTCTGCCAGAAGTGGATAATCGCAGGAGTAACAAACGGTGCTGTAAAATAATCCTGTTTCAGTATATACTTGCTTCCGTTATGATTACTATAAAAGAAATAGCAGAACGCGCTGGTGTAAGCGCAACGACGGTTTCAAATGTCCTTCACGGCAATACATCGCATACATCTGCTGACACAATAGAGAAAGTTCAGAAAATAATAAAGGACCAGAATTACGTGCCTAACATGGGTGCTATGATTTTGGCCCACAGTTTCTCAAAAATCATCGGAGTCATTCTCCAGTATACGACCCGGAGTGCGGAGAAAACATTCATGGACCCGTTTGAAGGCGAACTGCTCAGTTCGCTTGAGGAAGAAATACGGCGTAACGGATATTATACGATGCTCTACGTGGCCACGACGACGTCGGAAGTTATTAATCTTGCCGCGACATGGAAAATAGACGGACTTGTCATCATAGGTCTGCAGCCGCAGGAATGCAGCCTGCTCCGCGTATCAGTCTCACTGCCTGTCGTCTTTATTGACTGCTATTTTAATAATGACGGCAACGAGTATTACAACATAGGCCTTGACGACAGGGATGGCAGCAGGATGATGACAAATTACCTTATTTCAATGGGACATACAAAAATAGCATTTCTTGCAGACAGCAGCAATCCGAGGGGTGTAGACAGGGAACGGCTGGAAGGAGTCCGGGCCGCTTTTGAAGAAAATAAAATAGATTTTACCGGGAAAAACTTCATCAGCATTTCACGGGATGAAACCGAGCGTTTTAAAATTCTCGACGAAATAATACGGATGCGCAGCGATTATACGGCACTTTTCTTTTCGTCCGATTATTATGCTGTCGACGCGCTTAATTATTTTACTGAAAAGCACATTCATGTTCCGCAGGATTATTCCATTGCAGGATTCGACGATAATATTTTTTCCCGGACTGCACACCCGAAAATTTCAACAGTACATCAGGATGTCTCAAAAAAAGGAGCTCTCGCTGTACAGATGCTTTTGAAGCTTATCAAGCAGCTTCCTGTTGCACAAAAGAATGTAACGCTTGCTTCGTCGCTGGTTATACGGGAATCCGTGGCAAAAATAAACTAAAGGTCCGAGGCGTTTTCAAAAGTCAAACACGTTTTGAAAGTGGCTCGGGCTGCTTTATTTATTCTGCGTAGATAATGCGAGCTTCAGCCCGAAACAGATTAATACGGCACCTGTCAGCTTGTCTATAAACATCATTATTCTCTTTTTTCTGCTGATAACTGTTACTATTCTGTCAATAAGAAAAATGACTATGAGTTCCACAAGAATACCCGCAACAACGGTACACAATCCCAGCGTGACTATTTGAAACGAATATGAACTTATTTCAGGGTTTACGAACTGAGGCAGAAAGGCCAGAAAAAACAGTATGCTCTTGGGATTCAGTACTCCGACAAACAGTCCCTTTCTGTATCCGTTACTGTTTCTCACATCCTTCCCTCCCGGAATAAATGTCTCTGTCCGTGAAACTATCGATTTTATTCCCAGATAGCACAGATATAACGCCCCCATGATTTTTACAATCGTGAATACCACCAGAGAAGTGGAAAGTATTGCGGCCAGACCAAGTGCCACCAGCATCACGTGTACGGTTGATCCTGTCGCAGCGCCAAGCGATGCAAGCAGTCCCTGTTTTTTTCCACTGCCGATTGTAGTCGATATCACACAAATCATTTCAGGGCCGGGAGAAATATTAATAAGAAGTACCGCAATCAGAAAACCGGGTAACAGGGAATAATCAAACATTATATAAGCCTCTTAGGATATCATCGCAATTCATATATTATTTGTCAATTACATATTTGTATAAAAATCCGAAAACCATGTTCATAAAACCGAATCTGCACCCCGGTTAACAACTCAGACAATACTGACATCAGCCCGGACACACTGCCGTTCAATGCCGGACTCTTGTTTCAAATTAAAAAATCCGGCAGTATCTGATATATGGAAAACGAACTGAGTTCTTGTGGTGTACTATGCGGCAAATGCGGGTACTTCGGAAAGTCTTGCGGCGGCTGCAAAGCTGTCGAGGGAAAAGTGTTCTGGCTTGCTTATACAGGCGAAAGCGTATGCAGTATATATAACTGCTGCATACATGAAAAGAAATATGCAAACTGCGGATCATGCGGTAAATTACCGTGTTCATTCTATGCATTGAAGGATCCGACAAAAACAGATGAAGAAAACGACAGAGAGCTGAAACTTCAACTGGAAAGATTACACGGAATCAATTCTGAACCCGTACAATAGAAACTGCCGTTCCGGTTGTTATACTATGCGTTTTGCAATTCACCTGTCTTTCAAATATCCGGCAGCAAAATTTACGGGCGGGCAGGTAACAGATATATAGACGAACTCTTCATCGCCGCTGTTTATAAAACCGTGAACTGTATTTTCAGGAAAACGAACAACATCTCCTGCAGAAAATATTCTTTCCTTGTTATCTGACAAAAACAGTTTTCCGCTGCCCTTTACTGCATACCATATCTGCTCGGACGACGCATGCGTATGCTTCGGCTGCATGGCGCCCGGCTGTACATGTACCTCTGTTACAGCCGCCTGTCTGCCGTTTGAATTTGCAGGTGTAAGCAGCTGACGGGAAACGACTCCGGGGTTTGAAAATGATTTGATGTCGATGCTGTTTATAAATTCTGCCGTTCCTTCCGTCTTGTTCCGTGCATCCTGTTTTTGGCCGTCACTTTGGGCAGAAAGGGAATCTTCCGGCTGTATACGGCTGTTCTGTCCTGCCCCCGGTTCCGGAAATACATACCTGCCGCGCTTCCTTGTTCCGCCGCCGTACTGAATGGCACGAACCGGACAGTGCATGATACAGCTCATGCACATCTGGCACTTTCCTTCTTCCCACACAGGCTTTCTGTCAACAAGTTTAATAAAACCGAATGCACAGTTCTTTTCGCATTCGCCGCACCCCACACACGTACTATCAGCAGAAAATTTCGACGTGCGCGTAGCGAACAGTGAAAAGAGCGGATTTATCACAATCGTTTTAAACGACGCTTCCGGCCCTTCATGCACATCGATTATCTCCCGGCGGGCAAGAATCTCAGACGCAATTTTCGGAAGACGCTGGGTCGCAACGTTTATCTTTTCGCGCATCAATTCCGGCTCGTCGACCTCATACAGCGGAATATAGTTGTTGGGCATTGTAATTGAATAAGCACTTTTGAAAGGAAATACGTGCCGGAGCTCATCCATTGTTTTGCCGGCTTTATCACCGCATGTACAGACGGCATAAGCAAATGCCTTTTTGTCCACATGAACATGAGTCAGAAAATCGATGACGACTGCAGGCGGAGCCCATGCATATACAGGAAATACGACTCCGACTGCCTCACCCGCTCCGACTGTAATATCCGACTCCATGGCATCAAAAACCTCTGGTATAAAAAATGCCGTGTCTTTCGTATATTTTGCAAGCTGCATGGCAACAAACCGGGAATTGCCCGTTCCTGAAAAATAATAAATCATGAGGCGTCTCCTGCATATTCGTCGACAATACTGCACACCGGTTCAAGGTATGACGTACCGAAAATATTCAGATGATTAAGCAGCTGGTACAGATTGTATAAATCCCGCCTGTCTTCGTATCCGGGCTGGAACGGATTCACTTCTTCATACGCTTTGTAAAACGTTTCGGGAAAGCCTCCGAAAAGCTGAGTCATCGCAATATCCGCTTCGCAGCTGCCGCAGTAACAGGCAGGATCGATGAGCCATGCCTTTCCGTCTGAACCGCAGAGGACGTTGCCGCCCCACAAATCGCCGTGCAGGAGAGACGGCTGCACAGGCTCCGCCATGTACGAATCAAGATGATCAAGCAATTTCGTAATTTTTGCAGACATGCTGCTGTCGAAATAACGGGAAGCCCTTTTGAACTGCGGTACGAGCCTGCAGTCACGGAAAAAATCAACCCACGTACTGCGTGCCCTGTTTATCTGTTCTGTCGCACCGATATAATTGTCCTGTGTAAAACCGAATTTTCCGCCGTGTACGAAACCGGAACAGTCTGCCGTATGAAGCGATGCCAGCTCGCGGGCGAACGTTTCCCAGTACGATTCGATTTTGCCGCGCGATTCAACATATACAAGAAGCAGAAACGAATAACCAGCCTTTTCGCCGGGATCAGTTCCTGTACAGAGTATCTTCGGTGTCCCGATTTTTTTTGCAGTGGCAATGGCTGCCAGGCCTGCGGCTTCGGCAGTAAAAAATCCTGCATTTTCCATTGCGTTCGCCTTCATAAAAACATGGACGCCGTTTGAAAGCGTAAGACCGTACGCTTTATTGATATCGCCGCCGGAAAGCCTGTCAGTGCGTACAATCCGCGTATCCGTACCGTATAATCCGGCAAGGGCGCCGGGAAGAGATGTAAAGTGTTTAACTGGTGGAGTGGACATGCATTCAGTATACCCTGTACCCCGAATATCTTTCAAGAATACAAACCGGCAGGAACTGTCTGTTTTCGTATTGACTTAAAACGCTATAGCTAGTATATTCTCACTCGCCTAGACACCAGATATAGTGTTTATACGTCGTTCATATATTTGCACAAGCCATAGCAGCTGCGGTTGGCGCAAAGCTTTGAAGACAACTTTATACAAGTACAAAACTTATTGTATGCAGGGAGGAATATCAATGAAAATCATCAAAAGAAGCGGTGCTGAGGTACCGTTTGACCGTAATAAAATAGCAGTCGCGATTGCAAAAGCAAACAATCAGGCAAAAGAAACGCAGCAGCTTACACAGGCGCAGATTGAGTCGATTGTCGATGATATAGAAATCGAAAGCGCAAAGGAACAGCATGCCCTGAATGTTGAAGAAATTCAGGATCTTGTTGAAAACGGTATACTGGAATGTCACGCGTACGATGTTGCCAAACTGTATATCACGTACCGCTACAAACATGAACTCATGAGAAAGGCGAATACCACAGACGACAGAATCATGAGTCTGCTTGAAGAAAATAATGAAGAAGTCAAACAGGAGAATTCCAACAAGAATCCGACCGTCGTCAGCGTCCAGCGTGACTACATGGCCGGAGAAGTGAGCAAGGACGTTACCCGCAGATTCCTTCTCGATGAAGATATTGAACTGGCACATGAAGAAGGAATTATCCATTTCCATGATGCCGACTATTTTGCGCAGCATATGCACAACTGCGATCTGGTCAACCTTGAAGATATGCTCCAGAACGGGACTGTAATCAGCGGAACAAAAATCGACAGGCCGCATTCATTTTCAACCGCCTGTAATATTGCGACGCAGATTATCGCACAGGTGGCAAGCTGCCAGTACGGCGGCCAGAGCATTTCGCTTACCCATCTTGCTCCATTCGTAGACGTAAGCCGCAAAAAGTTTGAAAAAGAAGTCCGCGAGACGATGGAAGCAACAGGCCTAAAAGTCGATGAAGAGCAGTTCAGCTATATGGTAAACAGCCGTCTTCACGACGAAATCAAACGGGGTGTCCAGACAATTCAGTATCAGGTCATTACGCTCATGACCACAAACGGCCAGGCGCCGTTCGTCACCGTTTTCATGTATCTCAACGAAGCAAAGAATCAGCAGGAAAAATCGGATCTCGCCATGATTATCGAGGAAGTTCTTAAACAGCGGTATCAGGGTGTAAAGAATGAAAAAGGCGCATGGATTACGCCCGCGTTCCCGAAACTGATATACGTGCTTGAACCCGACAATATCGACGAAGGATCGGATTATTATTATCTGACGGAGCTTGCTGCAAAATGCACGTCGCGCCGTCTTGTTCCTGATTATATTTCGGAAAAAAAGATGCTTGAACTGAAAGACGGCAACTGTTATCCGTGCATGGGATGCCGCTCATTCCTTACCGTCTATCATGACGAAAACGGAAAGCCGAAATTCTACGGACGGTTCAACCAGGGTGTCGTTACGCTCAATCTTGTCGATGTCGCATGTTCTTCCGGGGGTGACATGGATAAGTTCTGGAAAATAATGGACGAACGGCTTGCACTCTGTAAACGCGCGCTCATGGTACGCCACAACCGCCTGAAGGGGACTAAAAGCGACGCAGCACCCATCCTCTGGCAGAACGGCGCGATTGCGCGGCTTGCAAAAGGCGAAAAAATCGACAAGCTGCTTTTTAACGGATATTCGACAATCTCCCTCGGTTATGCAGGTCTCTGCGAATGTACGCGCTATATGACAGGTAAACCGCATACCGATCCCGAAGCAACTCCGTTTGCACTGCAGGTCATGCATCACCTTAACGACGCATGCGCAAAATGGCGCGCAGAAGAAAACATTGCATTTTCGCTTTACGGTACGCCGCTCGAAAGCACAACATATAAATTCGCAAAATGCCTCAAAAAGCGTTTCGGCATCATCCCTGAAGTTACCGACAAGAACTACATTACAAACAGCTACCATGTTCATGTCACAGAACCGATTGACGCGTTCAACAAACTCACGTTTGAATCTCAGTTCCAGGAACTTTCCCCGGGAGGTGCAGTGAGTTATGTGGAAGTGCCGAACATGGAAAATAATATTCCGGCGGTAATGGCTCTGCTCAAACACATATACAACAATATAATGTATGCGGAACTCAACACAAAGAGTGACTTCTGCCAGAAATGCGGATACACGGGCGAAATTAAAATCGTCACCGATGATGACGGCAAACTCGTATGGGAATGCCCGAACTGCGGAAACCGCGACCAGAACACAATGAACGTCGCACGCCGTACCTGCGGATACATAGGCACGCAGTACTGGAATCAGGGACGAACTCAGGAAATAAAGGAACGGGTGCTTCATCTATAGTCTTTTATTATAAAAAAAACAGGCACAGCAGACAGTATGGTTTGCACCATCGTTTTGTCTGTGTCCTGTTTTCTCAGTTTCACAAATTTTGCGAATAAGAATGATACATAAAATATGAATTATGGAAATATAAAAAAAACTGATGTTTCAAACGGAGAAGGCGTAAGGGTCTCTCTGTTCGTGTCAGGATGCAGAAATCACTGCAAAGGCTGCTTTAATCAGGAGACATGGAATTTTTCTTTCGGAAAGCCATTTACGCCGGAAACAGAAACAGAACTGCTGCAGGCGCTTGCTCCTGACTATATTGCGGGACTCTCCGTACTCGGCGGTGAACCATTTGAAGAGGAAAATCAGCGCGTACTGCTCCCTTTCCTGCGGAAAGTCCGAGAAACGTATCCGGAAAAGACAATCTGGTGCTACACCGGCTACGTATACGACAAAGACCTGCAGAAAGACGGGCGCAAGCACTGCGAAGCGACAGACGAAATGCTTGCCCTCATCGACGTGCTTGTAGACGGACCGTTCATCGAAGAACAGCGTGATATTTCACTCCAGTTCAGAGGTTCCCGCAACCAGCGGATACTCAGACTGAAGTGACTGTTTCAACCGCCCAGATATGCTTTTTTAACGTCGGGATTTGCGGCAAGTTCAGCACTAGTCCCCTCTGCGAAGATTGAGCCTGTATTCAGCACATATCCCCTTGAGGCAAATTCAAGCGCTACTTTTGCATTCTGTTCCACGACAAGAATAGTCATGTGTTCCTGATCATTGAGCCTCTTGAGCGCACGGAACATCTCGTACATAAGTTTCGGTGCAAGTCCCATACTCGGTTCGTCGAGCATGATAAACTCGCAGTCTGTCATGAGCGCACGGCCTACGGCAAGCATCTGCTGTTCGCCACCTGACAGAAGTTCGCTGCGCTGCTTCCGTCTTTCATACAGACGCGGGAACAAATCATATATGAGATCGTATAATTCCACCGTGCGCGATTCATGAGTCGGGTCTTTGTGACGTCCATACTCTGCCATCTGCAGATTTTCTTCAACCGTAAGATTTCCGAATATGTGACGTCCTTCCGGTACAAGACACATCATTTTTTTCTGAATAAGTGTATGTGGTTCCGTTTTTAGGATGCTTTCTCCTTTAAAAAGAATATCGCCTTCTTTTACAACTGGCGCTTCCGGTTTCGGAAGGCGGGAGAGGCTTAAAAGCGTAGATGTCTTCCCAGCCCCGTTTGCACCTATGAGCGTGACTATTTCGCCTTCATCAACAGTGAACGATATTCCGTGCAGCGCTTCTATATAGCCGTATGCAACTTTGAGATTTTTTACTTCCAACAACATTGCCGTCTCCTGTTAATCAATTTCACCGTTACCAAGGTATGCTTTAATTACTTCCGGATTTTTCTGTATTTCCTCCGGCGTCCCCCGCGCTATTTCCTTACCGAAATTAACAACCTGTATCGTATCGCAGAGCGTCATTATTACTTCCATCTGATGCTCAATCATCCAGATTGTCACTCCGAACTTTTCGTGTATCCACCGGATGTAAGAAATAAGTTCCGCCAGGTCGGAAGTGCTTAAGCCTGCGGCTGGCTCATCAAGCATCAGCAGGTCGGGATTAAGACTCAAAGCACGCGCAATTTCGACGCGCCGCTGCACGCCGTACGGAAGATTTCTGGGGTAATCAAGCGCTTTATCTGCAAGGTTGAATTTTTCAAGCAGCGCCCATGCTTCATCGTGTATTTTCTTTTCTTCCGCCTTGTATTTCTTCGTATGGAAAAAAGGAGCAAGGACTCCGTAACAGAGCCTGTACTGCTGCGAAATACAGATATTATCGAGCACGGTCATATCACTCCACAAACGAATGTTCTGGAATGTGCGGCCTATCTGCATTGAAGCAATGACATGAGGCTTGAGCCCGCTGATGCGCTTTCCCTTGAAAAATATATCTCCCTCTGTCGGAACGTAAAAACCGCTGACGAGATTGAACACTGTTGTCTTTCCTGCACCGTTCGGTCCAATGAGCCCCGCAATCTCACCTTTCTTCAAATCAACATTTATATCGGTAAGTGCCTGAAGTCCGCCGAAGCGCTGAGTAAGGTGTTTTACTTCGAGAAAAGGTGTATCGCTCATGACCGGCCTCCTTTTCCTTCACCGGCAGAATGCCGTACAAGATCCGGATTGACGGAAAATAATTTTTTGAGTTTAGGAAATACATCAGGGAGTTCCCGCTGCCCCATTATTCCCTCCGGTCTGAACTGCATGATTAGTATGAGCATGAGCGGAATAATGACCCATTTCAAAATCTGTGCAGGACGCAGAAGCTCAAGCATGATGGTGAATATGAATGCAGACAGGACGGAACCGCTTAACGATCCCATGCCGCCGAGGTATACCATGACGAGGGATTCTGTAGATTTCATAATGCCGAACGATGCGGGATTAATGAATCCGAGCATATGCGCAAACAGACCGCCTGCAATTCCTGCAAGCCCTGACGAAAACGTGAATGCGATGAGTTTCATCTTGTTCGTGTTTACGCTCATTATCTCGGCTGAAATTTCATCATAGCGGACCGCGCTTATCCCTTTCCCGAGCGTTGAAGTCATAAGCCGGTGTATTGCGAGAATTGCAAACGCGGCAAATATCATTCCCCAGATAAGTATCCACGGAAGGTCTATTACATCGCTCATGCGGCTCAATGCCGATTTCATGCCCATAAGTCCGCGGCTTTCTCCCGCAACTTTAATATTGTTAAGGGATGTCGTAATAATAAAATTCATTGCAATCGTAATGATTGCCAGATAATCGTCTCTGGTTTTAAATGACGGGATAGCAACAAGAAGGCTTACGACCATTGACGCAAGTCCTCCGATGATGATGACCAGCGGAAACAGGAATATGGCCGATTCGGGCGGAAGGAGCGCTTTTCCTGTAATGCTGTTTCCCGGACAGAAAAGAATCAGGGACAGCATGGAGGAAACGTATGCCCCGACTGCCATAAATCCGCCGTGTCCGCAGGAAAACTCACCCATATATCCGTTTACGACATTAAGGCTTGCCGACATGATGACATTGATGCAGATAGTCATAAGGATCGTCTGATAATAATTATTAAGAATATCGAGTTGTGCCAGTATAACAATGACAACCATAAAGGCAGCCGATATGCCGGGAACAAGGAATTTTTTGCTTTTATCTGTCATAGCTGTCTCCTGCTAGATTTTTGTACTTCTTGCAACGCCGAAAAATCCTGTCGGTTTGAATGTAAGAATAACAAGCAGGATAACAAACGAAATAAGATCTTTATAACTTGACGGAAGGAACGCCGTTACAAGGATTTCAATGATGCCAAGCATGAATCCGCCCAGGAACGCGCCGCGTATATCACCGATACCTCCGACGACCGCGGCAATAAACGCCTTCCATCCGATTATCATACCCATATACGGATCCATGACAGGATACGACATGCCGAATAAAATTCCGGCTATTGCCGCAAGTGCTGAACCGAGTGCAAACGTAAATGTTATAACGGTGTTTACCGGAATGCCCATAAGCGGAATGGCAAATTTATCATACGAAATCGCGCGCATCGACATGCCGAGTGTTGTCTTTTGGACAATAAACTGCAGTATTGCAAAAACGACAAACGCGCTGATAATAACAAGCAGTTTCAGATTCGTAACCGTAACAGGTCCGACTTTCCATATTATTTTCGGTAAGATATCAGGGAAACGACGTGAACTCGCACCGAGAAGCGCAAGGTTTCCATTCTCAAGAATAAAGCCGATCATAAGCGCTGTTATGACGACGTAAAGTCTGTTTGCGCCTTTTTCACGCAGCGGCCGGTATGCAACACGTTCGATTCCCACACCGAGCAGTGCCGTAAGCGCCATTGTGACGACAAGCGTAATGACAAAAAGAGGAATACCCGTAATACCCGCAAAGTGAGCGGTAATTCCTGCAATGACAAAAAAAGCAAAATAGCATGAGGCCATAAAGATATCGCCGTGTGCAAAATTAATAAGACGCAGAACGCCGTACACGAGACAATATCCCAATGCAATCATAGAGTAGAAGCTGCCCCATTGGAGGGCATTAAACACATTCTGAACAAGGTATGACAGCATGATTACTCCTTAGGAAAACAAAATAAAATCAGCAGCCCCGCCTCAATCAGCGGGGTATGCTGTTCTCCGTCAGTTCCAGTTTCAGAGAACTACGGCTGGAGGCTCTTAACAAATGTAAAGTCGCCGTTATCAGCAATTTTTACAACAACAGCGTCTTTGACAGGATCCCCCTCAGGTGTAAATGTCATCTGTCCGGTAACACCGTCATAATTTTTAATCTTTCCCATAGCATCTTTTATGGCAGTGCGGTCCTTTTTAAGATTTCCGGTAAGCCCCGCATCCTGAATGGCTTTAAGGACTATATTTACAGCATCATACGTGAGGGCACCGACATCGTCCGGTGTATATCCGTATGCAGCCTTATATTTGTCGATAAATGCCTTTGTCTTGCCGACTGCACCTGCGGCAGCGTAGTGTGTCGTAAAATAGTCTCCGATAACTGCACCTTTACTCAGTTTTACAAGATCAGCGGAACCCCATGAATCCGATCCCATGACAGGTTTTGTCCATCCCAAATCTTTTGCCTGAGTTGTTATAAGCGCGACGTGGTTGTAGTAGTCAGGCAGATACAGGAAATCGGCGTTGGAGTCTACGACTTTCGTAAGCTGAACGGAAAAATCCTGGTCTTTCTGTCCGAAGCTTTCAAATACAACGACTTTGCCGCCCTGTGTTCCTTCCCATGCTTTTCTGAAAAGTTCTGCAAGCGTTTTTGAGTAATCGTCCTCAAGGTTATAAAGGATTGCAACCTTCGTACCTTTAAACTGTTCCTTTGCGAATTTCGCTGCGACAGGAGCCTGGAACGGATCAAGGAAACACGCGCGGAACACATACGGTCTGTCTTTTGTGACGGCAGGGTTTGTCGCCCAGGGAGAAATCATCGGAGTTTTCTCATCATTATAAACCTGGCCTGCAGGAATGGCGCGTCCGGAACCGTCAGGTCCGATACATGCAAGAACCTTATCCTGATCGATAAGTTTATATGCGGCCTGAATCGCAGAATCAGCTTTCAGCTCATTGTCGACATAAATAAATTCAAGCTGGTATTTTTTGCCTTTTACTTCAAGGCCGCCCTGCGAATTTATTTCATTCTTGATGAGTTCGCCGGAAAATTTGGATCCCTCACCGACTTTGGGAGAATCCCCTGTCAGAGGGATATTGAATCCGATTTTAATTGTCTGATTGTTCTTAGCTCCCGTAAGGAAGCCGGAAATAACTGCTACTGCCAGAACGGCGATCCCGATTTTTGCTGGTGTTTTCATAAGACGCTCCTCTTTTTGCCGGGGAGTGCCAACGCTCCCCGCGGATGCTGTGGAATTAAATCCACAGTTGCGGCAACAGCGTTGTTGCTTATATCTTGTAGTCTAGGAAATTAAAAAATAAAAATCAAGTATCTCATACCCGTTTTTCAAAACTATTAATATCTTTTTTACTATTGACAAACAAATATCAATATGGTAACGGACGTACTTCTATCTCCGCGGCCGCAAACGAATCACGTATTTTCTGCACAAAGAGCAGCGCTTTGGGATTGTCACCGTGCACGCATATCGTGTCTGCCTGCACAGTAATTTCCCTGCCAGAGGCTGTTCTTACAATGCCCTCTTTCACCATTCGTACGGCACGCTTAATAACTTCCGATTCATCAGTTATAACTGCACCGGGTTTTGACCGGGGAACCAGTGCGCCGTCGTCTGTATACGCGCGGTCGGCGAATACTTCGCATGCATACCTGCTGCCGGACCGTTCCGCTGCAGCCTGCATTCTGCTGCCGGCGAGCACTACAAGTATGAGCCGTTTATCGACAGATGCGACGCCGCGGCAGACGGCTTCGGCAAGAACGTCGTCCGCCGCCGCCATATTGTACAGCGCACCGTGCGGTTTTACGTGATGAAGTTCCGCGCCTGCCGCATGGGCAAAAGCCGCCAGGGCACCGGTCTGGTACACGATATATGCTTCTGCTTCCTCCGGTGTAATTTTCATGACCCGGCGCCCGAATCCCATAAGATCAGGCAGCCCCGGATGTGCTCCGGGCGACACGCCGTTCTTTACAGCCTCCCTCATTGTTTCCGCCATAACGAGTGGGTCGCCTGCATGAAAACCGCATGCAATATTGGCCGACGTGATGTACGGAAGTATGTCTGAGTCCATGCCGATTGTGTAAGCGCCGAAACTTTCCCCCAGGTCGCAGTTCAAATCAATCTGATTCATCAGTTCCTCCGTGACAGTTATGAAATAAGATCCGCATCAGGTATATCGGTAATGAACATATGCCCCGGGGAATGGGTGATGCAGAATGATGGTTTTGAATTCATGACAACTGACTGGGGCGTTACGCCGCAGCACCAGAAGACAGGAACTTCCCCGCCTTTTACAGTTACAGCATCTCCGAAATCAGGATGCACAATATCTTTAATGCCTATGACGGACGGATCCCCAATATGGATCGGCGATCCGTGTACGCGGGGCATTGCCGCCGTAACAGTCACCGCTTTTACTATCTGATTATACGGAATGGGACGCATGCTTACGACCATCTTTCCGCTGAACACACCGGCCGGAACAGTGTCGATATCAGTCACGTACATCGGAACGTTGCATCCTTCGGAAATATTGCGTACGTCTATTCCCGCTCCAATAAGCAGCGACTCGAATGAGAAACTGCACCCTATGATAAAACTCACAAGATCATCACGCCAGAACTGTACGACATCGGGATACTCTCCCCTGAGTATGCCGTTTTCCCATACGCGGTATAGGGGAATGTCAGTCGCTATGTCAGCACCCGATGCGCTTGTTTCCGGCAGTCTGCTTCCTGTATCCAGGACTTCAAGCAGCGGACATGATTTCGGGTTCCGCTGTGCAAACAGTAAAAAGTCGTACGCATATTCCCGAGGCAGCACGCATAAATTCGCCTGTGCATATCCGCTGCACATGCCCGATGTCTGCGAAGAAATCTTTCCCGCACGAATAAGCGTGCGTACTTCTGCCGGCATTGAGTCAGCATATTTATTTTTGTTGAGTAATTTTCTGTCCATAATCGGCCTCCTGCATCATAAATCGATAACAACCTCGTCGAGCATTGCAAGCAGGAGCTCCTGTTCTTTCAGAGCGGCATCTGCTTCTTCGTATGTGACAAAGGAGAATTTTACTTTTGTCCCGGGAACGGCCTGCGCAATGTGCGGCATATCGGCTGCTGTTACGACTGCAATTTTCGCATACCCTCCGGTAGTCTGCCTGTCAGCAGCCATGATGACAGGATTACCCGAAGACGTAATCTGAACGGAACCGCAGGGGACTGCGTCTGAAATTATATCGGAGCCGCCTCTGCACTGAATCTGCGGGCCGCTGAGCCTGCAGCCCATGCGGTCGGAATCAGCCGTAATGGTAAACACGGAAGAAGAAAACGTCTTTACCGCATCTTCCGGAAAATTACGTATCTGGGGACCGGGCAGCACGCGCAGCACCACAGGGCTGTCTGAAATACTCCTGACTGTACTGAGTTTCTTCAGTATTGCAGCCGGTGAATACAACGCCTCCCCCTGTATGCGGCGGAGTTTCAGAGCGTCCGCATACGGCCTTGCTTCATATAACCCGGATACACGCCCTATCGCAAGTTCATCTCCCCCTTTCAGGTTACGGCCGAAGAATCCGCCGAGCCCGCATTTGCTGTTCGTCGAACTGCTGCCCAGTATTAGGGGTACCAAAATGCCGCCGGTAAACGCGATATAGCTGCGGAGCCCCGCTGAAACAAATCCTGTCTGCAGCATGCTTCCCGCTTCCGCGTGTATACGCGCATACATCGGTACATGTTTTGAATCGAGCGTTGCGGCAACAGTGGCTCCCGTTATGACAAAATCGGCAGACAGCGTAAACTGCAGTTCCGGCCCCGACAGCGTCGTTTCAAGCACGGCCGTACCGGGCGGATTCCCTGCAATACTGTTCGCGGCTGCATACGAAATCTTGTCCATAGCTCCCGAAACGCCGACGCCGTCTTTCTGATATCCGGTACGCCCGCAGTCCTGTACGGTCGTCATCATCCCGCCGGAAATCACTTTAATTCCCGACTGCACGACTCTCGGTTTCTGCAGATATGCAGGAGGAGAAACACTTTCCGGCTGCGATGCTTCTTCCTGACTGTACCGCAGAAACTCGTCTTCCGTAACCGGTTTGAACTGTATCCTGTCTCCCGCTTTAAACAGGATTTGCGGGCTGCGTTCAGGATCAAACACTTTTACCGGCGTCCGGCCGATTATCTGCCAGCCTCCTGGTGAATCAACGGGATAGATTCCCGTCTGCTCTCCGCCGATTGCAACACTGCCTGCAGGAATTTTTGTGCGGGGTGTCTTCAGTCGCGGGGTATGAAGCCGCTTATCCAATCCGCCGAGATATGCAAATCCCGGCAGAAAACCGAGCATGTAAATAAGATACGGCTGTGCACAGTGAAGGGATATTATCTGCTCTTCCGTCAAATGCGTATAATTTGAAACATTCTCCATGTCAGGCGCAAAATCGCCCTCGTAGCAGACTGGAATTACATGAGTTTCCGCCGTATCATCTGAATCATTACTTCCGCACTTTTCCGCTGCCTGAGAAATGACAGCCGTAATACTTTTCCGGGACAGGACGAGCGGGTTAAAGTAGACCGTAACGGAACAGTACGCAGGGACAATCTCTATAAGTCCTGACTGGCATTCCTGAGTCCGGGCAAGTTCCCTGCAGAAAATGCGTATTCTGCTGTTGACTGCCTCGTCTATACAGTTCCCGAACTGCAGTAAAAAAGCGTCCTGTCCCGATTCAATAATTTCGAAAAGCTGCCGGTTCATAAAACCCCTTTTCAAGCGTCGCCTTGAACCATGTATCAGATGAATAATTCAGTGCATACTCGACACAGGTCCTCATCAGGGAAACAATTTCCTTCTCTATTTCCACGCTGAATCCGTCGATGGCAGGAAGAAGAGAACCTGTCATATCAACCATTCCGCTCAGGCAGCATTGCCTTAAAACAGTTTCTTCCGTTTCCGCATCATGCATTATCGATATATCTTTGCGTATATAGGCAAGTGCTGCAATTACGGCATACACACCCCAGTCGGAAACTGTCGCAGTAACAAGATAGTCGGCCCGCGTACAGGACGTTATGCCCGTATTGCATCCGCATTCGCAGCTGGAATACGCTCCGCGCCCGCCTGTATACGGAATAAACTGACGTATATGCGTTTCAATCGTCCCCATTCCTATCTCGTTGCCCAGATCACCCACAGCAAAGGTGGGAACCCCAAGCTGCTGCATGCCGGTAAAGAGATTATCCTGTTTAGCTTCAATCTCTGTCATGTTTACGCCGACAGCGTTATGATATTCGCCGTTTATATTTGCCCCAGCTGTTTCCGTCGAAAACACGGCCGCGGGTTTCGGGCCGGCAAGCAATCGGGCAATCATTTTTTCGGCCTCATTTTTATCGACAGAAATTGTTGTATAAGCGAACGACAGCGGCAGACGGCGCGCAGTCTCGATATCATCATAGACATGAAGTCCCAGCAGCGGTGCGCAGGTGAGCACGGCAGGTACATTTTTTTCGGGAATGACGATAACGGGGGTGATGCCGAACGCACGGATCAATGCGCGCACGAAGAGCAGCGCTCCTGTTATGCCGTCAGTCTCAGGCTGGAGATGCGGCCGCAGGACAAATCCTGTCATGACGTAGACAAGCGTATCCGAAGTCTTTCCGTCTATAACCTCGTACAGTTTTTTTGCAGTATGCATCGCCACAGGACCGCCTGCAAAATTCCGCGAAGCAG
>DCFX01000096.1 GCA_002314445.1 Treponema sp. UBA1793 | reverse complement strand
ATCCGTACCCGACTTTCGGCGATATTACCATCATCGGTTCAAAGTTCACTGATCTTGTTCATGAAGGTAAGATCAAGAGGGAAGACATTATGGATCTTGGTGATATTATTAAGGGTAAGAAATCCGGGCGTGATTCCGAGGACCAGATAATACTGTATTCAGTAGGCGGAATGCCTGTTGAAGATATTGCATGGGGTAAAACTGTTTATGAAAATGCATTGAAAAATGGAATTGGTACGAAGCTTCATTTGTGGGATACCCCCATGTTAAGCTGACATACCCGTTTCCGGGAGATATATGAATAACAGGCAGACGGTTTTTATACCAAAGCAGCCGTTTATGGTTGAGCTGGCAGATGTGTATTACACATTTAAATTCGGTAAGCTTGGAATTTCAAGCTTCTACTTTTTTAAAGTGGGAGAAGATGTTTCTGTAATAGATACGTCTATTCCGGACGGATGCATCGACATAATTTTTCATTATAAAAATAAAAGTGAGGAAATAGGTGCGGATTTTTACGGGACAGCCCTGCTTCCCCACTCGATGAAATGCTATAAGGGGTGTTATCATTTCGGCATTCGGTTTCTGCCCGGAGTCGTTCCGGCTTTTACGGATCTGAAAATGATAAACATCATAGACCGGATAATTCCTTTTGCAGAAGTATCGAAGGATAAACAGCTGCCGTACCGGATTGCTTCTTTGACGGGGTTTGAGAACCAGATAAAGCTGTTCATTGCAGAATACTGCCGGTTTTACAACGGAAATTCCGGAAAGCTCGATCAGATGATTGTGGCGGAAATTGTTAATTCGTACGGGATGATCAGAATAGATGAACTGTCAAAGAAGACAGGATATTCTATCAGCTATCTGGAAAAAATATTCAACAACGATATAGGTATTTCACCGAAGAAATTCTGCAGTATCATCAGATTTCAGTGGCTTTTGAATTGTCTCAATTCCATGAATGACGGCGGACGGAACATTTCTGAGACCATCGACAGCAAGGGACTTGCGTATAATCTCGGCTATTTTGATCAGGCACATATGATTCATGAATTCAAAAAATATTCCAGCCGTACACCGTCCGATTACATTAGCGAATTGAACAAAGTGAATTATAATTCACGGCTTAAAGTGATACGGGAAACTATTTAACGGCAGGTACAGTGGGATTTTTTACAATACTTTTTATTTAAAAAACGTATTAATTGATTATATGCAGAGGCGCATTTTTCCTGTTATAGGAAAATGCGCCTTATTTATTTTATGGAGGTCAGTAATGAATGCAACGTATGTTTTAAAGAGTTCGGCTATATTCAACGGGACTGCACCGAATACGTTTTCAGGAGGTGTCGTAATCAACGGAAATAAAATTGTCGGTATCTTTCCGGTGAACATGCTCAACAGTTACATAGATGAAAAAACGAAAGTCATCGATTACGGTAACAAGCTCATTATGCCCGGCATTATAGACTCACATATACATTTTGGACAGGCATTCGACTTTCTTGATCCAACGTACTGTATTGACATAGGTTCTGCAACGACAATTGAAGGCATTATGAAAATGATGCTCGATTTTGCAGCGGAATATCCGGATAATCCCGTCGTTTACGGTACGGATTTTAATTACTTTAATCTCGACCCAGTCGTTATTCCTGACGCAAGGCTTCTCGATACGTATTTTCCTGACAGACCGGTTTTAATTCAGACATGGGAGACGCATACATACTACGCAAATACGAAGGCCATGCAGCTTGCAGGTTTTACGAAAGATACTCCTGATCCGAACAACGGGATAGGAAAAGATACAAACGGTGAACTGTCAGGCGTTTTTAACGATACAGTCGCTTTCGCACTGCAGAAAATAGTGCAGCGTCCCGCTTCGCAGCGTCATAATTCATTGATAAATTTTATGAACATTCTGAATAAAAACGGAATTACTGCCGTAGGGGATATGTATCCGTGCGGAACCGAAAAACCGTATCCTCTGTATAAGGAAATGGAGGATAAACTTACAGTCCGGATTAATTTTTATCCGGAACTGCTTTCGTTTACTCCGGCGGATATCGTGGAATATAAAAGAATATACAACAGTCCCATGCTCCAGTTTTCGGGACTTAAGAATCTTATAGACGGGGTTATATCCGTACATACCGCATGGATGTCTGAACCGTACTATAACGATCCGTCTACAAAAGGGTATCCGGCAGTTCCCCCTGAAAAGGTACGGGAGAAAATTCTTGAAGCGGCTGCTCTTGGCGTTAATGTCCGTATTCATACGATAGGCGATGCTGCTGTTCATTATGTACTTGATGCATTTGAAGAATCGAAAAAGAAGTACGGTCTTCTTCCGCGGAGGAACGTGATGGAGCATCTTGAATACGTGCGTGATGAAGATGTTCCCCGGTTTGCTGAACTCAATGTCGTATGCGACATGCAGGGGCGGCATATTACGTTCTATGTTGATGAGGGCGAAAAAATCATGGGATCCCGCGCGAAGCTCGCATTCCGCTGGCGCGACATTCTTGACGCCGGTACAATCATCGGGACAGGTTCAGACTATCCTGTCGTTTCATTCAGTCCCGCACGCTGTATTTATGCGGCAGTGACACGTCAGCACGAAGACGGGCATCCGAAGGGAGGGTGGTTTCCAAAACAGCGTGTAACACTTGCAGAGGCGCTCCGGACATATACCTGGGGTTCCGCATGTGCGTTGAACAGGGAAAAAGATTTAGGTACGCTTGATCCGGGAAAGTTTGCCGATATTACCGTTCTGGACAGGAACCTGTTTACTGTTCCAGAAGACGATATTTTGAATATGAGACCTGTTATGACTATGGTCGATGGAAAAATCGTATTCCAGTCCGTATAATGTTCGGTTGATTCGTGTTATACAAGTTCCCCTGCTTGGCACAGGCGTATACTTTCCTGTACCATTGTGCCGGTGATTTGTAGCATGAAAAAAATATATTCTCTTCCATCTAAAACCGGTTCCCCGCTGTATGCTGTATATTCAGATGCCGCAGGATGTATCTCTGCTGCCTTTCTGTATTTTCTTTCGCTCGTTCTCTATACGTGGAGTACACCTGCGTGGTTCAGTTCTTTTCCCCGTGCTTCTGCGTTCCGGTTTATTCTTGCTGTCGGTGTGTATTGCCTGTGCTGTATGCTCTTTTTCGGCCTCAGATTTATCGGAATTGCCTGCGGCCGGCTGCCGGTACCGTTTATCCGTACTTTCGTTCTGGCTTTTATTCCCGTTCCGGTCTTTTCACTTCTTGTTCTTGCCGGAGGCGGACTTTCACTCCAGCACCTGCAGCTTGTTGTCCGCATCAGCGACGTGTATGCCTGTGCCGGTCTTTGTTTCGGTGTGTACGCCGCTGAAAAAAGGCTGCCGCGGGAACTGAGGGACGTACCGCCGTTCCGTCTGCTGTTCCTGCATTGTTTGATTCAGTCTGGTGCGGCTCTGTTTTCGCTGCTGCCATTTGCTCCCGGATTTGTTACGGCATTGTGCAGGACTGGCATATTGTTTTTGTTCCTTTTGTATGAATTCATCAGTCTGCCTTTTTCCCCGCTGCAAAAGGGAGAATCGGATGGCGATGGAATCAATTCTGTCGCGGCAGAGTACGGATTGTCTCCCAGAGAAAGGGAAGTATTCGTTTTACTGTGCCGCGGCAGGACTAACGAGGAAATCGCTGCAGCGTTGTTTATTTCGCTTTCAACGGTAAAAACCCATCTTTCGTCCATATTTCTTAAGACCGGAACACGGAACAGGCTTGAAGCTGCCGCTTTATGCCGGAAAAAGTGAAAATCATACTTACGGCCGATACCCGGAAGGCAGTTCATAGAGTAGGATCTGTTCATATGGGGGTACAAATGAAAAAAAATTTGTGGAAGTTTTTTTTGTTTTCCGGTATGTTCCTGCTTGCAGCAGGGAGTGTGTGCGTGTCCTGTGTCTCTGCACCTGATGCGGGCAGCGCAAAACACGATATATCTGTAAATGCCGGAAAGGATTTGAATGGTGATATTTTTACGTACAGCGTTTTTTCAAACATAAAAAGTGTGCTGCTCGTCGACGAAAATGACCGGTCAAAAAAGATAGAACTTTCGGCAGCTGACTGGAGTTATAATCAGGATACAACCCGGATTGTCATTAACAGACCCGTTCCCTTCAGTACCTGCATAGTGAGTGTCCGGGGAGAAGCTGCGTTTCCGTATTCGTATGTCCTTAACGGTATCGTTAACCTGAAAAATATGTATGTCATACTTAATGACAGGCTCGCCATAGACGGATATGATTATACCTTTGATTCCGGAACAAACCGTCTGACGTTTCGCAGCGACATCGATATAAACGATTGTAAATGGTACATAACCTACGACGTAAAAGGAGGTGGAGTTGCCTTAGGTGACGGGTACTCCGGCGATAAAGATTATGACCGCCTGAGCTATTTTGAAGCGCAGCACCGGAAGCAGTATCTGGACTCGTGGTATGACAGTCAGAATTCATTCTGGTTTTTTCAGGATTCTCCTCCTGAAGGCCGGAAACCGGATCTTGTGAAACGGGCTGCGACTCCTGCTGAACTACAGGCCATGAAATCTTATCCCGTTTCCGTTATGAAGTTCAGAATGAAAACGTCAGTGAAAAAACTTTCAAGGGAACTGGGATACAAAATATCCTGTCCTTCTGAAATAACACTCACAGACTATGAAGCTCAATATACGAAAGATTGGCAGACTATTGACGAATATTCAGCTAATGGAAAACTTGTACGGACATTGTACGTGTATTATGCAGTGACTTCAGGAACTTCTGACGATCTTCCTCCATCTCTGGAATTGGAGATTCTGCCGTTGGATGCGCCTCCTGATGCGGACGCTCCGGAAAAGAATATGATTATCAGTTCAGATGCGGTGGATCTTGGTGTTCCCGTGTCCAGACGCAGGAGCTGGGCGATTGTTTCATCAAATATGGATATGGAAAGTAAGCCTGACGTGAGCAGTATGACTGAGTGGTCATGGCATACTGATTCTGCCTGTTACCGGCTGCAGTCTGATTCTGTGTACGAAGCTGTCTGTGAATCGTTTATCAGGCAGTTTGTAAAATAACGGGCAGTACTGCCGGTTATACTTTGAACTGGTCAATCTGACTGCCGATACGTTCAATAGTATCGGCAGTGCTTTTTGCTATACCGTCAAGTTCGGAGCCCGTTTTATGTATCTTCCGGGCGCCGGATTCCATCTGGAGAACCTTTTCGTTCATTGATGCTGTTGCATCCTGAAGACGCTTTACTTCGTCAAGAATAGCTTTCTGTCCCTCGCTCATCTCCGACGATGCTGTACGGACTTCCGCCGTACTGTCGTTCATGAGATGGAGTGCTTCTCCTATCTGCTGTGAACCGGACAATTGTTCTGTCATTGCATTTTTTATCAGGGATACAATCGTATTCGTTTCCTGAATGCTCTCGGAAACATATCCGAACGAAGTTGTACTTTCTGCGGATATGGTTACAACAGAACTGATTGATTTTTGTATTTTTTTGAGTTCTTCACCGATTGTCTTTGACTGTGAGGAAGACGTTTCGGACAGTTTTCTGATTTCATCTGCGACGACGCTGAATCCTTTTCCAGCATCTCCGGCGTGTGCTGCTTCTATTGCGGCGTTCATTGACAGAAGGTTTGTCTGGTTTGCAATCGATGCTATTGCGGCATTTGCATCTTCGAGCATTTCGGACTGTGTGGAGATAAGTTTTATCTGTTCGCTTACCCGGCTCTGCTTGCCGATACCGTCTTTTGACCGTTCTTCGAGTGACGAGAATGACTTTACCATCTGCTCAACGGACTTGTTTACGCCGCCGATGTTCCCTATCATTTCTTCCACCGCTGCCGACGCTTCCGTAATGCCGCCCGCCTGGTTTTCTATCATCTTTTCAAGCGACATGATGTTCTGTGAAATTTCTGTTACGGAGCCTGCTGTCTGTTCGACGCTTGCCGACTGGTTAGTTATTTCCTCTTTAACGCCGTCCATGTCCGACAATATCTGCGTTATTGCGTCCGAAGTGTTTGCAATGCCTGCACGCAGCATATCGCCGTTTGATGCAAGCGTTTCTTTTGAATTTTTCAGGTTCGTCATAATTCCCTGAAGTTTGCCTACGAATTTGTTAAATCCCATAACGACAGAACCTATTTCATTATTAACAGTCCGGTCAAGACGCCGGGTAAGGTCCGCATTGCCGGATGCGATGTCTTTTATTGATTTTTCAACATTTTCCAGCGGTTTAATAAAATGGCGGATTGTCAGCGCCGTTATAATAATGAGTATGATGATGCACAGCAGAAAAAGAATGACCATCGTCCTGCCGAGAGCGTTTGCAGTTGCATTTACTTCGGATGCCGTCAGTACGGCGGCTATAGACCACGGCGTATTTTTAACCGGCTCAAAAAATACATATGAACCGTCTGCAAGTTTTCTGCTGCCCGATTCTCTTTTTATCATTTTTTGTACGGCTGTGCGCCAGCCCTGATCCTGACTTTTACTCATATCTGTCATCGATTTTGCTTTGTCGTGATACGCAAGACAGATGCCGTTTCCGTCAAATATACCGAGTGAGCCGTTGTTCCCTACTTTACTGTTTTCTGTATATTCCTGCAGTCTGGTAAACGGAACGCTGCCGGCAAAAAATCCTATCTTCTCATGACGCGTGTTGTATGCCGCAGCACAGACTTCGTATACCGGTGTTCTGCCGGTTTCAGACTGAATCATGTTGCTGACATAAAAATCAGTTTTATCCTTCATCATTTTTTTATAATATGTACGATCCGATATGGTAAAATCGTGTCCGTCGTCAGTATGTGCGGTGCCGTCCGTTCCGCAGAATGCAACGCCCGTAAAAGACTCTGAGCGGCGTTGCCTGTTCTGCCGCACCCAGTTTATAAGGCCGTCTGTATCTCCGACCGCCACAAAGTAGGATTTTGTATACTGTTTCATTTCACTGATAAGCTGCTGATTCCATGAATCAACCGTATCTGCGTACACCGGGAGCATGCCCGACATGGTGCCGGAAAAGCTTTGCACCGAGCCTTTCTTTACCGTAAAATATGATGACAAGCCCAGAATAATAAATAATGCCGTGATTTCAATGCCGAGCCATAGGGAAAAATCCACAATAATGCTTCTGCGTTTCGTATCTGCAGGTATTGTACCTGAAGAATTTTTATTCATATAAAGACTCCTGAGAATTATTTTGTAATGTCAGCTGCCGCGGGATATTCATTGCACAGCAGTCTGTATGGAATTTCGTCGTTCTCTATTTCCGGAAAACGTCCGACTTTCTCATAAAAACAGTTGTCCGTCGTGTCGTCGTTGCACTGTGATACTTCGCCGATAAGGACAGAACCTGTCCCCTTACCAACCGAAAAGTCGTGATACTGATACGGCCACAGCGTAATGCTTTCACCGGGATTCAGCAGAATGCCCGTACCTGATTTTACGTAATATGATCTTCCGTCCGAATTAATAAGAACATCAGATGTATCGATGGCTCCGTCTGCACGTCCGTTTCTGACGGAAATACAGAGCGTTCCGCCTCCACGGTTAATAATATCTTCGCTCTTTTTCCAGTGGTAGTGCATGGGAGCTGTCTGTCCCTCTCTGAGCATAATAAGTTTTTCTGCATATACTTTCTTATACGCGGGGTTGTGCTGATTGCCGTTGCGTAATGTAATCAGCGCAAATCCCGTTTTATTAAAATTTCCAAGCCCGAAATCCGTTATATCCCATCCCAGCATATTGTCCCGTATTTCATCGTATTCATGATTTTTTTTTTCCCATTCAAGAGGAGTCCAGAGGCAGAAGGGGGGAAGGTATACCGAATGCCTGCAGAGCATATTTTCCATCTCTTTTATGATGCTGTTTATTTCAGATCTTTTCATATTCAATGATTCCTTTGTATTTGTCATACAGGGCGCATGCTTCCGTATAAGAGCGCATCCCGTCTGTTCCGTTGACTTCAGAAAGCGAGCAGGATGCACAGGCTGTTCCCAGTTTCATAGCGTTAATGATTGACATTTCCCTGTACGCTGCATAGAGAACGCCTGCGCTGTAGGCGTCTCCTGCACCTGTTTTTCCTTTTATATATCCGTCAGGGAGTGGAATATTCGGAACCTTAAAGCATGCTCCCGTTCTGCACTCAAGGCCGAAGCTGCATGAAGCTGCATGGATAATAATCCATGAAGAAACTCCGCATGCTGCAAGTTTTTCCAGTACAGGGCGCATGTTTTTTTCTATGAGTATCCCGTGTTCCGTAAGGGGGAGGCCGGAGACTTCCTGCGCTTCAAGTTCGTTGATTGTGCAGAAATCCGTATATTTCAACGCGGCACGGACACTTTCTCTGACACCCGTTCCCTTTTTTGAAACCATATCGATTGAAGTTTTCATTCCGCGTCTCTGTGCTTCTGCCAGAATGCGGGCCGCATGGGTACCGTATTCCGGATCGGCTGCGTCAAGGCTTTTCATAAGGAGCAGATAGTCAATCTGGAATATATCGCCCTGCAGCACGCTCCAGTCGATATAGTTTTCATTATAATAATCGCCTGCACCCGGATAATAAAAAAATGTACGCTGATGAGTATCGTCTGCATCCATTACGATTGTAACCGGCGTATGTCCGTACCGGACAATACCTTTTGTTTCAATATTAGCGTACCGGCCGAGTTCTTTCATAACCGTATTTCCGGAACTGCCTCTACCCAGCAGGGCGCTTACGCGTACCGTTAGATTTTTATCAAGCTTTGCAAGATCGATAATCAGATTGCCGGAGCCTCCTGTGTCCTCATGCATGTCGTGAATCTCAACAAGTCTGCCTTCTTCCGGATAGGTAACCGCCGCATAATGTCTGTCAAGAATGAGCGCCCCGGCAACTACAATACCGTTTTTCATAGCATATCCCTTTATATTTCATTGCTGAAAATGCGTATCGCCTGTTTTACATCTTCTTTCATTGCTTTTACCGCTATACCCGGAATATCATGGAAAAAGACAGTATCCCCGGCGGACATCCTGTCTGCTGCCTCTTTTACGGCTTTACCGCCGCTCAGCGTCATGTACGTATAATAATTAATTTTTCTGATGCCGTTCCGTATTGCCGTCTGAAACTCTTCTTTGCTTAACCCCGAACCGCCGTGCATGACGAACGGCATATCGACAGCCCTCTTTATCTCGCTGATACGGTCAAGGTCAAGGACAGGTTTCGTAACGTAAATACCATGCGCCGTACCGAATGCAATTGCAAGCGCATCAACCCCGGTCTTTGCTGCGAAATCTTTTGCCATTTCAGGCCGGGTATATATATCGTTTACGTCGCCGAATGAATCTTTCGTTTCAACTTTGACTGGCGCCTTTCCGACACCGTTGACTGAAACGAAAATGTGTCCCAGTTCCGCTTCGACGGAAACTCCGACAGCATGGGACGCCTTAACAACTTCTGATGTAATCTGTATATTTTCTTCATACGGTTCTGCAGACGCATCAATCATTACGGAAGTAAAACCAAGCTGTATTGCTTTTATACATGTTTCAAAACTGTCTCCGTGATCAAGATGCACACACACGGGAACTTTTGCTTTGTCTGCAAAGTACTTCATGATTTCCGCTGCATCTTCCATGCTCATAAAGGGAGCGTGAAGGGGAGCGTAATTAAGTATTACCGGTTTATTGGTTTCCTCTGCCGCTCCGGTTATTGCTTCCGCCGATTCCCAGTTGGGTACGTTAAATGCCCCGACTGCAGTATTATTTTTTTCTGCTGTTTTTAAAACATCGCACAATGAAACCGTCATATTGCATCTCCTGTATTATTTTTTATTATTGCGTACGAAATCAAGAAAGACTGCGAGAAGGATGACGACACCCTTTACGACATACTGCCAGAAAGAGTTGACGTTCATAAGGTTAAGGCCGTTGTTGAGAAAGCCTATGATAAGCGCGCCTATTATGGTGCCGCCTATTTTGCCTGAACCTCCCGCCATCGACGTACCGCCTACGACGACAGCTGCAATTGCATCCATTTCCGCACCGTTTCCGGCAGTCGGCTGTCCTGAATACATGCGGGAAGCGAGAACGACACCGGCTATTCCCGCCATTAGTCCTGAGTATGCATATACCTGGAATTTTATTTTTTTTACGGAAATACCGGAAAAGACTGCGGCCGTGACGTTTCCGCCGACGGCATAAATATGCCTGCCGGGCCGGGTATTGTTCATAATCAGGGCGGTAATAATTAACAGCACAATCATTATGATAACCGGTACGGGTATTCTGCCGATGTATCCGGCTCCGATAAACTGCCATGCCTTTGAAACTACACGGACGGGAGAACCGCCCGTATATACATATGCAAAACCTCTGGCAATATCCATCGTTGCAAGGGTTACTATAAACGCAGGAATTGTCGTTTTGGCAATAATGAATCCGTTAATCATGCCGAACAGCAGCCCGACAAAAATTCCCATTATGAGCGAAACGGGAATCGACATACCGTGCCGGACGACGCATGCTGCAGCGACACAGCCGGAAAGCGCTATTATTGAACCTACCGACAAATCAATGCCGCCGAGAATAATGACCATTGTCATTGCGCAGGCCAGGTACATGTTTGTCGATATCTGTCTCAGGACATTGAACATATTCTGCGATGTGAGGAATGCGTGCATCGTTATTGGGTTTAACGCCAGAAAACCGAACAGCACTATAAATGCTATTATTATGCCCATATTCTCTTTAAAATACTGATACGCACCCTGTTTGATTTTTATGTCGGATTTTCCTTTATTATCCATTTTTTTTCTCCTGTATTACTCGGCAGCAAATTTCATTATTGCTTCCTGAGACACTTTATTATGCGGCAGACATTCCTTTACAGTCCCATTCGCCATGACGCAGACTTTGTCGCTCATATTAATAATTTCAGGCAGTTCGGAGGAAATCATAATAATCGCAATGCCCTGTTTCGCCAGATAGTTCATAATTGAATAAATCTCCGCCTTCGCCCCGACATCCACACCTCTCGTCGGTTCATCCAGAATAAGTATGGACGGATTTGTTGCAAGCCATCGGCTGATCATGACCTTCTGCTGATTGCCTCCGGAAAGATGACTTACAGGCTGATTCAGGGAGGGCGTTTTCGTATTCATCATGCTGACGTATTTATCAGCAATATCAGTTTCTGTTTTTTTATTAAGATATATGCCTTTGATGAATTCTTTCAGGACTTCGATTGTTGCATTGTACTTTACGCTTTGTATATGGTATAAGCCTTCAAGCTTGCGGTCTTCAGGGACAAGCGCCAGACCTTTTTTTACCGCATCGACGGGGGATGTAAAATGCACTGCCTCTCCTTTTATCCATATGCTGCCTGTGTACTTCTTCTTCAGCCCGAATATACACTGCATCGCTTCACTTCTGCCGGCTCCTATGAGACCTGCAAATCCGAGAATTTCCCCTTCATGCAGTTCAAATGAAACGTCTTTTACCATTTCCCCGTCGCAGAGATGTTCCGCCCGGAGAACGGTTTTGCCGCCGGACTGAAATTCCCTTGTATAATATTGTTCCAGTTTACGGCCGACCATCATGGAAATGAGGTTGTCTTTTGTTATGTTGTTTACGCACTCAGTTCCGACAAGCCGGCCGTCCCTGAGTACCGTCACACGGTCGCATATCTGCCATAGTTCACTCATTTTATGAGAAATATAGATGATACCGACTTTTTTTGCTGTAAGGGTTTTCATAATACTGAACAGGAAATTTACTTCCTTATCGGAAATGGAGGAAGTCGGCTCGTCCATTACAAGAATTTTTGAATTACTCGAAACAGCCTTTACGATTTCCACCATCTGCTGCTGCGCGATTGTTAAATTGACAATTAATGTCTGAGGAGTGAAACACATGCTATAAGTTTTCAGCAATTTCTCTGTTTCTGAATTCATCATTTCCCTGTCGATGAACTTACCCTTCATGGGTTCACGTCCAAGATAGATGTTTTCCGCAACAGTCATGTGCGGAACAAGAACAAGTTCCTGGTGTATGATTGCTATACCGTTTTCCTGTGCACTGAAGACATTATTAATTTCTTTTTTTTCTCCGTTAATATAAATGTCTCCATCGTCCGCTCTGTAAATTCCGCCGAGAATTTTAATTAACGTTGATTTTCCTGCGCCGTTTTCGCCGAGGAGGGCATGAATTTCTCCGGCATGTAATTCAAAATCAACATTATCAAGGGCATTAACGCCGGGGAAGCGTTTATGTATATTTTTCATTTTCAGCAAAATAGTTTCATTCATATGGTAGACCTGCTGTTTGTTAAGGCTGAGAAGGGGCTGTCACGGAAGTTTTACTTGCGGGACAGCCTTCCGTGTTTGAAAAATGTCCAAAACGAACTTTTGGACACTCCCGTACGATTATTGCCAGCCGGTTGTGCCGTATTTGCTGACATTGTCTTTTGTGATAAGGAATGTCTGCACCGGATAGCGGGCTTCAACTTTTTCACCCTTCATGATTTTGTACATGAGCTCAACTGATTTTTTTGCAATGTTGACAGGTGACTGTGCTCCTGTTCCCTCTATTAAAGATTTGCTGCTGGCAAGTTCTTTTTTAATATCCGGGGAACCGTCGACACCATAGATTTTTGTATTTTTAATGCCTGCGGCATTTGCAGCGGCAAGCGCACCGAGGGCGGTAGGATCATTTCCGCCGAAGATGGCTACTACATCAGGGTGTGCCTGAAGAAGATCTTCTGCAATTCCCATGGAAACCTGCAGGTTTCCTTTTGCGTCCTGCTGCGATACAATAGTAAAATTATGTCCCTTGACTGCATCAAGGAAGCCGTTTGTCCTGTCAACAACGGAATTCATGGTAGGTGAGTCAAGGACTATAATGTTACCGCCTTTCGGGCATTTTTTAACAAGATCAAGGCCGCAGACTTTTCCTGCATTGTAATTGTCAGATCCCGTATATGTCGCAACATAACTCATATCCGCGACTTCCGTGTCAAAATTAACAATAGGAATTTTTGCGGCTTTTAATTCATCGAGCGCAGGAATAATACCTTCCGCTTCCGCCGGATTAAGGAAGATGCCGTTGATTCTTTGTGCTATGACATCTTCCACCTGCTGAATCTGCCGCGTGACGTTGTTTGCGGGATCGACGGAAATAAGCTGATCGCCACGTGCTTCAACTTCCTGCCGGATAGTCTTTTCAATCAGAACGAAAAAGGGATTCGACTGATCCATGCAGGTGAAGCCGAATTTGTAGTGTTTTTCAGCTCCTGTGTCTGCTGTTTTCTTTGACCCTTTTGGAGCGGCAAACATTGTGCCTGCGGCAAGAGTCAACACCAGTAATGTGCTTATGATTTTTTTCATACGCGTCCTCCTGTATACTTATGGGAATAAGTATAAATCTTCCGTCTGAGGACACAACTGAGGTTTGTCATCATTTTTTGATGACAAATGTCATTTTTCCATACGTACCTGAAGCGTACGCTGTAAAACTTTTAATGAATTTTCAGCATCTTTTTTTTCTGTTATTATTTTATTTATTGCACTGTCTACCAATACCATATCGTCTGTATATTCATGGAATTTCGGAGGCAGAATTCCTTTTACCATTATGTCCGCCAGAAGGCCGCCTGAATACTGTTTGTCGTTTTTATCCGTTTTGCCTTCAAGAATACTCATTACCCTGTCTGATGCAGACACCATCCGGAGTGCCGACGCCCCCTGCTGCAATTGGAACAGGCTTGTCTGAATTTCAGTATCGTGCGTGAATGTTTCAAGAAGATCAAATGCGAGTTTTTCATGTTTTGTATATGAGCTTATTCCCATCAGCAGCGTATCTATTTCCGAAATATTATTTCCGGAATAACCGGCAGGCATGGTTACACAGCGCCATTCATTGTTCACATCCTTTGTTATTTTGTAAGGATAGGTGACATACGCCTGATATTTCGTAAATGACAACGGCATAAAGGCAACTTTTCCTGCATCAAAATCGGCCTGTGTAAAAAGTGTATCGCCTGACAGTGCCGACAACCGCTGCATGAACCGGACAGCCTCTATTACTTTTGAATCCGAAAAAAAGACACGCCGCCCGTCTTCGTCGAATATCCTTGCACCGTTTGAGTAGACAGCTTCCTGCCATGTATAATTACAGACTCCGGCTGTATCTATTACGGAATCTCCGTTTTCGTCTGCCGTCAGTTTTGTACAAAGTGTGTAAAAATCGTCCCACGTCCAGTTTCTTTCCGGCATGGCAATTCCGTGCTTGTCCAGCAGTGTTTTATTCACGGCCATCAGCATAAAATCAGTCTGATAGGGAAGGGCGTACTGTTTACCGTGATATGTCCCTGAAACCCATGCGCTCGGGAAATACTCCCAGTTTTTTATTCTGCCGTCGGCGTACATTAACGGAGACAGCTCTTTCAGAATGCCCATTGAAGCCAGCCTGTCGAATTGGTCCTCCATGATAATTGCAACATCCGGCATTTTCCCCTGAAGCACTTGTTCCGAAAACCATTCTTCATAATCGTTTTTGCGTATACCTGAATAATAATGGACCAGGACGCCGGGATGCGCCTTCTCAAATTTTTCTATAGCCTTATCAATTAAAAAATAACTGTCGCTGTCCGCCACACCCCAGTTGCTTCCTGTGAACATGCCCAGCTCAAGCGTAACAGGTTTTGTCCTGCATGAGGAAATAAAAACTGCTGAAATAACACAGCAGAACAGAAAATAACGCGGATGTTTCATAAGGTCTAAGGCTCCAGCGACATTTGGACGGCCCATATGGCCAACTGAGTCCTGTCGCGCAGACCAAGTTTGTCCAGGATAGTGCTCAGATAATTTCTGACGGTACCTTCGGAAAGATTAAGTGTCTGTGAGATTTCTCTGTTTGATGCGCCTTTTTCGACTTCACGGACAATTTTCCATTCGGTTGCAGTCAGCTCATCCGCCTTTTTTTTATTTACGGACAGTGTAAATCCTTCGTTTGCCATTTTGTAAAATAATTTCAGGACTGTTGACGCTATGTCGGGATTTATCATTGCCTGGCCGCTGTATACGGTTTTTATGGCACTGCATAAATCATCCAGCGCTATACCTTTAAGCAGATAGCCGCTTGCTCCGTATTTTAAAGCGTTGTATACATATTCGTCGTCATCGAACGTCGTCAGAATGATTATTTTTATTTCCGGATGTTCCTGCTTTATGGCCTTTGTGCATTGGACACCGTCCAGTTTCGGCATCCGTATGTCCATCAGGATAATATCCGGAACAGTCTTCCGTATGCAGTCTAAGACGGCAAGTCCGTCACCTGCCATTCCCGTGACCAGAAATTCATCTTTGCTTTCCAGCCACAGCTTCAGGCTTTCTCTGATTAATTGTTGATCATCGGCAATCAGGATTTTTATCATTTTGAGTTTTCTCCCGCAATGGTATCAGGGCATGCACTGTAAAACCTCTGTCGGATTTAAATTCGATATTTCCCTGAAGCATTTTTACACGTTCCTGCATATGGCTTAAACCGAATCCGTACTTCAGCTGGGTGCATCCTTTGCCGTTGTCGGAAATTGTTATATCGAAATTGTTATTTTTTTCCAGCAGTGTTATCACTATTCTGGATGCTTCTCCGTGCCGTATTGCATTTGTCACGCTTTCCTGAATAACACGGAATACCGCATTTTGTTCGTCCTTTGCAAGGTTCAACCTGGTATTGCATGCAAATACAATTTTGATTCCTGTGGCCTTTTTTATTTTTTCAAGCATGTTCCGGATAGTGTCTTCAAAGTTTACACTGTCAAGTTCATCTGTTTTAAGCATGCTGACGGAACGCCGTATATCGTCTATTCCGTCTTTTGCAACGCTTGATATTACCTGCAGCTGTTCCTTTGCTTTTTCCGGATTTTTGTCCATGATAGCGATGCATGTATCAACTCCGACGGAAATTCCCGTAAGCGAATGGCCCAGCGTATCGTGTATCTCCATAGTCAGGCGGTTGCGTTCCTTCATTTGACCCATTTTTTCCTTTATATCGGCATATTCCTGCAGTTTGGTATTTGCGTTCCGGAGCTTTTTATACAACCTGTGTATGACGGCAATTATGCCGCGCTGTTTCTGAATGACATTTATGCAGAATAGTAAAAAGCAGATTAGATTCACTGATGATAAACCATAATATATGAACAGCAGCAGATTCTGAGTGCTTTTTGAATAAAACGATATATAATTTCTTATTGAAAAGAGCGGATAATAAATGGTAATCAAATCATAGCTTGAAAATACAAATAAAAATATTCCCGCAATCATCGCGAAATATTTCCATTTATTTTCGACGTAATAAATACAGTTTGCCAGCAGCCACAGGATGAATCCGTTATAGTTGCAGTCCGTAACTTTGAGCATGCATATGTTGAGAATGATGTCTGCGAATAACGTACTGTATACGGATACTTTATTATTAATAAAGACAAACTGTCGTATGCAGTGTGTTACAATAAATCCGGTACAAATCAGAATGCTCAAAATGAACGTGCTGTCCGGTTTTATGGGGATTTTTTCTATAGAGTTGAAAAAATCAACGGCTTCCTGATATATGCATATTGTCCTGGACGTTTTCAGTATGACAAGCATGATGAACAGACACGCGATAATATTTATGCAGAGCATACTGTCCCGTATTTTTTTTATGGTTATATTGCCCATTACTGCCAGCCCAGCATATCGAATTTTTCAATATTCTTTTTTGTTATTAAGGTTACAGGAATAAGGATTTTTTTATCTATCTTTCTGCCTTCAAGATAGTTGTAGGCATTTTCCGCTGCAGTCCGGCCCATTATCTGCGGAAATTGAGCCGAAGTACCCTCCATATGTCCTTCGTGAATCATAGCCTTACCGGAAGGCGAGCCGTCCACCCCGTACAGCAGAATTCCGGACAAAAGACCGGCTTTCTGGAGGGCGGCCAGAGCACCAAGTGCAGTAGGATCGTTTGCACCGAATACTACGTCAGACTTTGTATATTTTTGCAGCTCCAGGTAAGTCTGCATGGCTATCATGGATTGAAGAAGCATTGAAGTGTCTTCACATTGATATGAAATCCTGTAATGAAATGATGCGGCATTCAGTGTATCAAGGAGTCCCTGTACACGCTGAGCCATTGATATGATGTCCTTGTTATACAGAAGGGCAATCTGAGCGCTGCTTCTTTTTGACATGATATCTTTTCCTATTTGAACGCCGGCTTCATAATTGTCCGACATGATAACGCTTACTGCATAGTTGTCTGAGAGTGCATTTGTGTCGACAAATATGTACGGAACGTCCTGTTTTCTGCAGGCATCCAGAGCCGGTGTTATTCTGGTCCAGTCGACGGGATTTATAAAAATCAAATCCACTTTCATGGCCAGCATGTCCAGTATCTGTTCGTTCTGCTTTGTCTGATTCTGAGCGGGATCCCGTGTAATAAGCTGATCACCGTTTGAATCGATGACATCCTGAATTGATGTATTTAAAATTTCAAAAAACTCATTATCCATAGTCATGTATGTTGCTCCGAACTTCCTCGGAAGATGATTTTTGTCGACAGGTTTGTTTAGGACAACATAGAATACAAGCAGTGATACTAATATAGCGGCTGAAAACAGGATAAAATTGATAAGTATCTTTTTTTGTCTAGATTTAAAAATGAACATTTCCTTCCATACTTTACTTTATAGAAAGATTATTTAAAAACTGCGTTTTTAAATGCAGGTTCCGGAAATCACCTGTATCCACATGTGGATTAGTATAGCATATAATTAAAAAATGTGGGAAAAAAAAATAAGCCGCACACAGACGGCATATACCGTTTGTGTGTGGCTTAAAAAAGTAAAAAAAATTAAGTCAGCAGCAAAAGGAAGGTACAGTTTTAGTTTACAGGCCGTATTTCAACATCACGGAAGCGGCAGCGGCTGCCGCGGCAGACGGTCATGCCGATCTGCCCGTACTGATAGGGAGCAGGATCGGTAAACTCAAACACCAGTTTACCGTCGACGTACGCTTTTATGCAGCCTCCGTTTACAAGCACGGAAAAACAGTATTCTTTTCCTTCCTCACGGATAAATTCTTTTCTGGCCAGAACAGAGCTGGTGATTTTCTTTTTCAGCAGTGCGATTGTATTCCCTTCATAGAACCCGAACGCGTAACTGCGGGCCAGACCCTGTACTCTGAAATTTATAAAGTGGTACTCTCCTGAGACTGGTGTGACAAGGCAGCTGTACCGGTAGTCTTTTCCGTAATAATATCCGGTCAGCAGTTCACCGGTATCTGCACAGCTTCCGGTAAGGCTGCCGTCTTCGTAGTCCCATAATCCTTTGGAAACAGTGCAGCATCCTAATTCACGGTGAATGCCCGCGCCGCCGGTTTTATAATATTCAACCTTTTCTTTTGAAAAATCTATTTTGTAATCGGGCTTTCCGCTTATGGTAAGGTTGTCAAGGAGTATGCGTTGTCCATTTCCCTGTGCAGAAGTTATTTGCAGCCCCACAGTTCCGATAAGTGCGTCTGTCCCTCCCGGAATCTGATAACTGATACCGGTCATTTCCCCTGCACGTATATTTTTTACGGAAGACACAAATGTCTCCCCGGTATGTTTATCTGATGCAAAGAGAGAGAGGGATACGGCATCGTTCCCCGTATTTTTCAGTACCGCGCTGATTGTCTGTCCCGGGAATACCACCGGCGTAAACGACGGATCGTAGCGGGAGTCTTCCAGATCGTCGGGACTGTAATACGTTTTATAGAATATGCTGAATCCGTTCCCGTTGCCTTTCTCAAGCAGCAGTGAACGATGTCCGGGAACGACCGGTTCTTCCGAATTGGAAATCTGTACGCATGAGTCGCTGCTTCTGAACGCCCCTGTTGATTTTTTGAAATCGAAGTGGATTACACTGCCGTCTGTTATATCCCTGTCCTGCCAGACAGCCGGAAGCGGGACGTGTGCCTGCCGGCAGCCAAGGGTGCAGAAGAACTGTGCCGACGCGCTTACCGTGGTAATATTCAGGTTTCCGATAACGCTTGATGCAATCAGAAGGTCCTTAATCGGGCGGATGAGATCATCGTCAATTTTATCAGTTCCGCAGAAAACACCGAGAATGGCGCCGGTGTTTCCCGCATTGCAGTCCGTGTCCCATCCGCACGTGTTGCAGATAGAAAGTGATTCCCTGAAACTGCCGTTTCCGTACAGAAGCGACAGAATAATGACTGCCGCATTCGGAATGATATGGCAGTTTCCGGTGAATTTATCGTATCCATAGTTCTGCTGCACATACCGGAAACAGTTTTTCCAGTTTTTTTCTGCGTCTGCACGGTAAAACCGCCTGATATCGGCTACTACTTTTGCATACAGACAGTCTGCAGGTATGGTATTAAGTGCTTTATCTATGATTTCATCAACGGAACAGGCTTTATACGCTGCACTGATGCATGCAGCAATAAACATTCCGCCGTACAGGGCGTTACCGTCGTGCGACACCTGTATCATGCTGCGTGCAGCAGCAGCAGCTTTCTGAGGGGCGGCAGGAAATACAAATCCCCATGAGTCGATGAATATCTGTCCTCCTATCTGTTCGGCACATGTTTTTCCGTTCAACGCAATTGAACCGCTCAGGGGGGCGGGTATGCCGGCAGCAAGGTTGTCATATGCGGTGTTTTCTGTCGAGATTCCGTATCCGCCCCACCAGAAAAATCCATGGTGAGCAGGGACGTAGTTCAGCCATGTTTCGGCCATTTCCTGTCCGCTGCCGTTTACGGCGGATTCCGGATAGTCGAAAAGTGCTCTGATAAAAAACAGCGGGCCGTTGCTGTCATCGTCGGCAGCGTAGTCATTGTATTCCTTAGTGTATCCGTTAATTTTACCGTATGTTGATTCGATTTTTTCGTTGGGCCATCCTTCAATCGGAGAGCCCATGCGTATTCCGATAATTTTGCCCAGCCATCCGGCATATGTTTTCTGAAAGTATTCGTTGTCAAGGAGAAAGGGGACAGATTGTTGTGTTGTCATATTATTTTATGCTTCCTGAAGTCAAACCTTCGATGAAATAATTCTGCAGAAGCAGAAATATACCTACAATAGGAATCATGGTTATAATTCCTGCAGAATAAATGAGTGATAAATCGGAGCCTCGTTCCCCGACGAAAAACACATATTTTGTTGCTGCTGTCTTTATTTCAGGCAGCTGCAGAAATGTGTTCGCAAGTGTAAATTCGTTCCATGTCGATACGAAGACAATAAGCAGTATGGTTGTAATGAGCGGTTTTGCCAGTGGAAAAATTATTTTCCCTATTAGCTGGTATGTGCTGCAGCCGTCTATTATGGCAGCTTCGTCCAGCGTTCTTGGAATTTCTGAAATAAACGTAGCGGCCAGAATAATGTTAAACGGCAGGTTTGTCGCTGTGTAAATCAGTATAATTCCCAATCTGCTGTTAACAAGATTCATTCTGGAAAAATAAAAATACAACGGAACGAGAAATGAAAATGTTGAAATGGACAATGAGAAGCCGTAATAGACGTGCAGCAGTCTGGTGAACCGGCATTTTATTCTGGCAAGAAAATATCCTGACAGAATCGATGCTGCAAGGACTATGCAGGATGCCGTACAGCTGATGATAAGGCTGTTCAGAAACGCCTGCGCATATCCGCCGATATTCCATGCTTTGAGGTAATTGGAAAACTGCGGTACTGACGGAAAGCCTATGGCGGCCGTTTTTATTTCCGAATTCGTCCGCAGCGAATTAAGCAGTGTAATTACAACAGGAGAGATTTCCAGAACCGCAATAATTGAAAGAACGAAATACAGGATGTCCTTATGTATTTTTTTCTGTGCCGTCATGTTAATTATCCTCCGTTTTTCTCTGAACAAAGTTGAATATTCCGAAGATGAGCAGTGCAAGAACATTCTGAAAGACGGAAATCGTACAGGCGTATCCTGCTTTGTATTTCAGAAACGCATTCTTGTACAGCATGGTGGAAAGAATAGAGGAACCTGTTGATCCTTTTGTCATAACCCACACGTAATCGAACGTGCTGACAGACCATACCATTGATACCAGAATAATAAAGACAAGGGTCGATTTTATACTGGGAATAGTAATATACCTGAGTTTCTGCAGTTCGGATGCACCTTCGACTTCGGCACTTTCGTAGAGCATCGGGTCAATCTGCTGCAGTGCACTCATAAAAATAACGAGAAGGAAGCCCCACCAGTGCCACATATCTACAAAAGCAACTGACAGCAGTGCGTGTGAGGGGGCAAGCCAGTCGAAGGCCAGAAACGGCATTCCGATATCTTTGAGCCAGCTGTTAATTCCCAGATACGGGTTGTAAAACGCTGCAAATATTTTTCCGGCAATGGCAGCTGAAATTACGTACGGGAGGAAATACATTACCCTGAGAGTTGACCGGCCTCTTTTTATATGGCTGAGCATAAACCCAATCAATATGCTGCAGATAACGGGAATTGTTATGAACAGCAGCATCCATTTAATATTATTAAAAAATGCTTCGTAAAAATCGGTATCCCTGAAAAGATTCCGGTAATTTTCCAACCCGATGAATTTTTTTGTGAGCAACCCGTTCCAGTTTGTGAATGAACTTGTCAGCGAATTCAGTGATGGAAGTACGACAAGACAAAAATGATACAGAAAGATGGGAACAAGCGCCAGCATTGCTGCATGCAGTTCCTTTTTCTGGTATGTTTTTTTAGACAGTTGGTTTTGTTTCATTTTTCTTTTATGAGACTCCCTGTATAGTACGGCATGGGAATAAACTGTTATTACTTCCATGCCGCTTATCAGTTTAAATGCTATTATTTTGCTGACGGAATGACGGGGGTGAATCCCGCTTTTAATTCTTTTTCGTTTAATTCCTGCATTTTGGAAAGATACGTGTCAACGCTGATTTTATTGCTCAGCACATTAACGATACCTTCATAGCAGTACACCCTGGTTTCCGGCGGATAAAACGCATAGGTTGCATATCCGAATTGATTGTTGTCCAATGCGGTATTTACTATTTTCCACATATTCCGGACAACAGGAGTCAAGTTTGCATACTGTGCATCATCGATTTTTATAGGAGCGACATCCATTCCTGAGTCAAGAAATACTCCCTGGTATTTCTGCTGCATAAGGCCGTCAAGAATAAAGGCGCAGATATCAGCGTTTTTCGTACCTGCCGAGATACACCACTCCTGTCCTATGGCTATGGGCAGGTGAGGTTTTTCCGCACTGTTGATTGCCGGATGGAGCATAACGCCGATATTGTCCTGTTCTTCCTGGCTTAACGGAAGAATCCAGTACGGCGCCCATGTTCCTTCGAGTTTGAACAGTGCCTTTCCCGTTGTAAAAATATTGATGGCATCGTCAGACGTTAGTATGTAGGATTTTCCATCCGCGAGATAGCCTTTATCATTCCATGATTTATACAATTCGACGGTACTCTTAAAACGGGGGTCTTTCCATCCCAGCTTGGTTTTTCCTTCAAGTGTGTCCCTCAGCAGATTCCTTCCGGTGTAACTGTACATAATGGAAAGATACCATTCCTGTGCCCACGGCCAGTCCTGTGTTCCCAGAATGACCGGAATGTAGCCGGCTCCTTTTGCTTTCTGCATTGCACTTTCGAATGATGCAAGATCTTTGATATCTGCAGGATTAAGCCCGAGCTTTTTCATGGCAGATTTGTTGTACCAGAGCAGCAGCCCCTCGTATCCGAACGGCATACTCATCATTTTTCCGTTGGCGAGCGCAAGATCATACGCCCACGGGAACATCTTGTTTTTCCATCCGTATTTCTTTGCATATGCGCTCAGATCGTACAGAAGACCATCCTTGTTGTAGCGGTTTGCATCGGATGGGGAATCGATGGAAAACAGATCCGGTTTGTCTCCTGAACTCATTCTGGTGTTCGTGATATCCATTCCCTGCCCTGTAAGCAGCTGGAGCTGATAATTCGTCCCATTCTTTTTATTGTACTCGGCAACTAATTCTCCGAACATCTTCTGGCAGACTTTTACCTGGGTTTCTTCCGTATAATTTGCGGAAATTTCTACAATTTGTCTGCTCTTTGCACCTGCAGAGCTTTTTGCAAAGATACATCCGCTTCCCAGTAACAACGCAGCTGCAATTACTATAACCTTATTCATACTGTTTTGACCTCCTGACAGTGACATAGTTCAATGGTACCGCAGTCTGTACTTATTTCTCTGCACTAACACGGTAAAATTATGCATTTTCGCCGATGAATCAGGTGTTTTTCTTTTTCCACTGGAGGGGAGACAGTTGCATCTTTTTTTTGAACTGCCTGTTAAAACTGCACAGGCTGTTGAAGCCGCAGTCGAGAGCGATGTCTACAATTTTTTTATTTGTATTGCGGAGGAGATTCATTGATTTTTTCAATTTCAGTTCAATAAGAAAATCTTTCGGCGATTTGTCCAGTTCCTGCTTAAACAGCTGCCTGAAATAGGAAGGCGACATGTTACATTTGTCTGACAACTGCTGTATGGTTGTAAGGCCTTTATCAGGTTCGATCATCAGATCGACAGCATGCTTTATCCGCATATCAAGTGAAATTGCCGGTGAATCGTAGTGGTGAGGATTTCCCTTTTTTTCGTTTTGGACCAGATTACGCTGGAGATATGCGATGATTGAAGTGAGCAATCCTCTTGTTACACTTTGATAGTTTTCACTTTTTTCAGTTACTTCTCTGCAGAACACCGGTATGAGCCAGGCAAGCTCAGGGTCTCCTGTTTTGTCTGTGAGTATGCGCATGGTGGCAGGAAGTTTCATATTCCAGTCTTCCGGTTTAAAATAGAGGAACGTCCACAGATCGTCATCCGGTTCACTTGCATGCGCCCGGTGATAGATATCAGTCCCGATGACTGTTATATCTCCTGCTTTATACGTGTAAATCTCGTTTCCAAGAACGAACAGCCCGTTGCCGTGTCTGCAGTATCCGATTTCAACGGCATCATGGCAGTGAAGCATTGTCAGCGGATCTTTCGATACCTGATAGTCGAATAAGAAAATGGGAAATCCTTTCGGAAATGTTATTATTTGCCGCGAATATGAAAATTTCAGATTTTCGATTTTTTCGTTTTCTTTATTCATTCTTTGCAGTGAAAGGTACGTTTATTTGGAGAGAGAAAACCTCTACTTTCAAAGCGCACGGACATATGCACCTGCTTTATCCGTGCGCTCTCTCCAAACCACTTACTTTTTTCAGCATGACCAGGGGAATCCCCTGTACCCCGTCTTTTGATTTTTCTAAACGTTGTCTATCATACATGCCGTTCGGGGAAAAAATATTCTGCATACCGTGTGTAAAAGAGGATGCGGAGCAGAAAATAAGCCCGCGTGCGACCCTGAGCGAAGCGAAGTTGGAGCTTAAGCGGATTATTTTCTGCAGGAGCATTCACTTTTACAAATACACGACAATAATTTTGTTTCCTGAAGTACTGGTCATAATAAATGTACCTGAAAACATAGTCTACCTGATACACGGGAAGAGTACAAGCATTTCCTTGACACGCAGATTGCCGGTGGATATTATACTATTGCAAAGCTAATGTTCGTTAGCCTTGCAATAAGTGTCCGTTCCGACGGGCCTTTTGATAAGGAGATTTATTTTTATGGAACAAAACGAGCTGACTGAATATATGAACGCAGCAGTCAGAAATCTTGCCGTGAATGTCGGTTCTTCAAATATGAGGGAGAAATTATTTCTGCTTGCCTTCAGACGCTTCGTCGGCAACGCTGCAGGACTCCGTTCTGCTTCCGAGGAGCAGGGTGAGCATATTCCTTCTTTTCTCATTGCAAGTATTACAAATTCCTGCAATCTTTTTTGCAAAGGCTGCTATGCGAGGGCAAACGGTTTATGCGGGGAGACGGAAAAGAAACTGCTTACAGCCGGACAATGGGGATCTGTTTTTTCACAGGCGCAGGATATGGGCGTTTCATTCTGCCTGCTGGCAGGCGGTGAACCGCTTATGCGGCGCGATGTTATTGAAAAAGCAGCGTCATACCGGCGTATTGTTTTTCCGGTTTTTACGAACGGGACAATGATAGACGATGAATACTGCAGGTTTTTCAATGCACACCGGAATATTGTTCCGGTTATGAGTATTGAAGGCGACAGGGAACATACCGACGGCAGGAGGGGAAACGGAACGTACGACAAACTGTCTGCAGCAGCAGAAAGGCTTCACCGGCGCGGCATCCTCTGGGGCGCATCGGTTACCCTGACGACGGAAAACATAGACGAAGTCACTTCTGCGGATTTTACGGACAGTCTCTATAAAAACGGTGCCCGGGTTGTTTTCTTCATAGAATATGTTCCTGCCGTTCCCGGTACTGAAAAACTTGCTCCCGGCGAAAAGGAAAGGACGCTGCTTGAAGAGCGGCAAGACGTCCTCCGGAAGCGGTATAAGGATATGGTGCTGCTCGCCTTTCCCGGTGACGAAAAATATCTCGGCGGCTGTCTAGCAGGAGGCCGCGCTTTTTTCCATATTAATCCGTACGGCGGAGCGGAACCGTGTCCGTTCTCTCCCCATTCAGACTGCAACGTTGCAGAATCATCTCTCAAAGAAGTTCTGAACTCCCCGCTCTTTTCCGCACTCCGTGAACATCATCTTACCGGAACGGAACACAGCGGCGGATGTGCACTGTTTGAGCAGGAAGAGCAGGTACGGGCGCTTGCTTCCGCCGTTATGCAGGAGGATGCCTGATGGCAGAGAAGGGAAGTCCTTCAACCAGGGAAAAAATACTTGACTGTGCACTGACCCTTTTTTCCGGGCAGGGATATGATGCGACAAGCGTTGTACAGATAGCGGATGCGGTCGGCATAAAAGCTCCGTCGCTGTACAAACACTTTGCCAGCAAACAGGAGATTTTCACGGCATTGCTTGATATAATGAAAACCCGGTATGACGAACTGGGGAAATCCATGCATCTGCACGAGACTGATGTATTATCGAAAGATGTTTCCCGTTATGAGAACATGTCGGAGGATGAGCTGGTAGCTGTCGGTATAAGTTTTTTCAACTTCTTTTTTCATGATTCATATACGTCCCGGTTCCTGAAGATGTTTACGCTTGAACAGTATAAAAACGAAAAATTTGTTCAGCTGTATATGCATGAATATGTAGACAGCATGATTAATTATCAGAATATTTTATTTAAGCTCCTTGCAGAAGCAGGGTATGTGCATACTGACGATCCTGAAGCAACGGCGGTACAATTCTATGCACCGATTTATATGCTGGTTTCACTTTGCTATGCCGATCCTGCCCGCGAGCAGAAATCACTGGACAGCCTGGAAAAGCATATCAGGCAGTTCTACAGATTGTACGTATACTAGCGCTGCATACAGACCTGCATCAGCGCGTGCGGTATCCCGTTGTGCGGTCTACAATATTGCAGAGCTGCTGTCCGTCTGCAAAACGCCGCAGGTTGTCGTAGACAATGCCGAGCACGCGCTCCGTATTTTCCGGTATTTCCCAGCCGCCTGATACATGCGGCGTAATTATCGTGTTCGGCGCGTCCCAGAGCGGATGGGCGGGTGGAAGCGGTTCCGGGTCAGTCACATCGAGCGCAGCCCCTCCGATTTTTCCCGTGTACAGAGCGTCCGAAAGTGCATCAGTATCTGCGGCCGTTCCCCTGCCTACATTGATGAAGAGGGCATCCCGTTTCATGAGTCCGATCCTTTCCGCGCTGAACAGATGCACCGTTTCCTTCGTAGACGGCAGGCTCAGTGCGACGACGTCTGCGCGAGGGATGTGTTTGTCGAGCTCTTCCGTCGCATACAGTTCGTCTGCACAGTCCTGTTTTTGTGCCGTTTTCGTGCGTTTTATTCCTATAACATATCCGCCGAGCGCCTTGTACCGTGCGGCAAATTCGCTTCCGATATCGCCAAGTCCCACGACAAGCGCCGTCGTACCTGCTATATGCCGGATTTGTCCTCCCTTTTCCCACAGATGATTCCGCTGGTTGTCCCTGTACCGGGGAAAATCGAGCATGAGGCTCAGCACCGCACAGATCATGTATTCGCCCATAGCCTTTCCGTATGCACCCGACGCGCAGGTAAGAACGGTCTGCTCCGGCAGGACGTCTGGTTTCGTATACTGGTCAGCACCGGCGCTCAAAAGCTGGAACCATTTTAAGTTTTTTATCTGCATCAGATTAACCTGTGCAGGAGGATCGCCGATTAAGGCATCGGCTTCTTCAAATCGGCCGGCCGGCAAGTTCTGCACGTCTTTGCCGTATATAAATTCTGCTTCCGGTGCGCAGTTCTGCAGCATTGTACGGTCGGGAGTAATATTCAGCGGATAATTGATGATAATAATCTGTTTTTTCATATATACCTGTTATGCAGGAACGGTACACGAAAAAGGTGTTTTATACAATAATGCCGCTTCCGGTAAGACAGCTGCGGAAACCGTCTTCGTACTGCCATTCCGGAATCAGTTGACCTGATATTGTTTTTTTGCTGCTTCCAGAAATCCGCAGATTTCTTTTCTGATCCCGTTTCTGTGCCAGGCGATTCCATATGATAGTGATTCGTGAGTTTCGAACGGTATGCGTACAAGTCCTGCATCTTCCGGGCAGACAAAATCGGGCATTACTGCTATTCCCAGTTGTCCTTTTATCATTGTGTAACTGATTTGCGCACTGTCGCTGAAATAGAGTCCTGAAACCGGGCACTGTTCCTGGAGGTCTCTTTGAATGCGTCCCATTTCCGCGGGGCATCTCAGCGGATCCAGAAAAATCAGGGATTCATTGGCAAGATCCGGGTTTCTGATTATTGCCTTTGCCGCCAGAGAATGATTCTTTGGTACGACGCAGACAAATTCGGCTGTGAAAAGTTCCATATAGTCTGTCTGCGGAATGTTTTCTATCAATTCTTTCACGGTAAAAATAATATCAAGATTATAATTGGAAAATAATGTTCTTTTTTCCATCGAATCCGCGGTTTTCAGGTACAGGTGCACGTTTGGGAAATCTTTTGTAAATGTTTTCAATATATCAGGAAGATGTTTTACTTCCGTATTTCCGTCGTAACCGATGGAAATGTTCGATTCATAATCACACGAATACTGTTTTGCCTTTGCGACTGCAATGTTTACCCTGGTAAGAATGTCTTTCATATCTTTATATAATGAAAAACCGGCAGTCGTCAGTTCCACTTTTCTTTTTGTTCTGATGAACAGCTTAAGTCCAAGCTCATCTTCCAGCGTATTGATTTCGTGCGTTACTCCCGGCTGTGTGATGTAAAGCAGTTGGGCAGTTCTTGAATAGTTCAGCGTTTCAGCCAGATTGACAAAACAGTTCAGTTGCTTCAGAAACATACGCGGCCCCGTTTATAATAATCTTTTATCGAGTATAACATATTCTGATTTTACTTTCACCCGCGGATTTTATATAGTTATATAAGAATTTTCCTGACGCGGAATTATTTTCGGAAAGGAAAAACGATTGCCTGCTTGTTTCTGTTCGGAATCAGCGGCAATTCACGGTATGAACAGTTTTTAGTGGAGGTGTACAATGCGTTATGTTGTTACTGGCGTGGATGGTCAGCTTGGCGGCAGAGTTGCAGCGAATATGCTGCAGGAAGTTTCCGGGGATGAATTACTATTTACTTGTCCTGATATGAAACGTCTGAATGCGGAAAAGGCTGAATCATGGAAAGAAAAGGGCGTAACAGTAAGGGAAGCCAATTATGACAATAAAGAGCAAATGATACAGGCTTTCACGGGCGGTGACAGGTTGTATATGGTATCCGGTGTTTTCATCGGACCTTTACGGGTTCAGCAGCATAAGAATGTCATAGATGCAGCCATCAGTGCAGGTGTAAAACACATAACATATACATCTTTTTTCGGGGCAAACAGGAAGGGATATTATCAGTATGTTTTGCCCGATCATACTGCGACAGAGAAATATCTGAAGGAGTCAGGAGTTGCATACAACATTATGCGGAATAATCTGTACTTGGAAAATTATCTGCTTAATTCCGTAATGATGGCGAATCTGGACAACAACAGATGGGTGACGGCAGCCGGTGAGGGAAAAGCAACGTTTATTCCGAAAGACGACAGCGGTCGTGTAGCTGCTGCGCTGCTCCTTGGGAAGGGGGATAACAACAGGGACTACGATGTGACAGGCCGGCTGATCAGCGAACATGAGATATGCAATATGATTCGTGAAATTTCAGGAATCGATTATACGTATATTACGTTAAAAGAAAACGATTATTACGATTATCTCGATTCAATTTATATTCCACGGACATCACGCGGAAATTATTCAAAGTCTCCTGTTCCGTGGTGCGCTAACGATATGGTAACAAACGAATCAGGTATCCGTGACGGACTGATGGCTGTGGAAACCGATACAGTGGAAAAGCTCACCGGACGAAAACCTGCAGAGCCGAAAGATTTGCTTAAAAAATACAGTTTTGTCTGGAAGGAGCATGTTACGACTTATCAGGGGCTGGGAAAAGTACAATAATGTCATGCGGTGAAAACCGGCAGCAGTATTTCATCGACAAGTAATACGAGACGGTTTTCATCTACGGTGTTTCTGTATATGATGTTTTCCATACGGAGCAGGTTAAAAGGGAGGAACAACGTAATATCGCTGACCTCCTTTATGTTCTCACCTCTTGATTTTGCATTATTCAACAGCTTCTTCATGACCAGGAGATTCTTCGTTTTGACGTCTGTCTTTTCCTCTGCAATTTTTTTACTGTCCTGTCCTATTTCAAATAGAAACGCATTCAGAAGCTCCGGGCCGATTTCTGTGTATATACGCTGATAAAGTGTAAGCAGTATTAATAAGTCTCCCCGCAAAGTTCCTGTATCTTCAATTTTGTCGATCAATTGTCCGCCAAGGGCCTTTTCCGATTTCTCGTCCACTATATCTATAAGTAAATCGAACCTTGTCGTCCATCTGCGGTACAACACGCTGCGGCTGGTTTTTGCTTCCTTTGCAATCTGCTGTAAAGAAGAATTTGAGTAGCCGGTTTCTTTTACAAGCTTTATGAATGCATCATATATGCTTTCCGTCAGCGTATCACCGCGTTTCCGTGTATTGACACCTGTTTCCTGCATAAAATGTATCTCCTTTGTCTGTGTTTCCTTACCGGATCAGTATAGCATCAGCTTGAAAAAAATATAAGATACATGTTGCACTTTATTTTAGGAAAATATATAGTAGTCCCAATAAGATACGATATGTATCTTATTGGGGGCTTAACGATGGAAAAAGAAAAATCACCGGGTGAGATTAAGACTATCTCCCTGATTCTGGTACTTGCAGTACTGCCGGCAATGCTTGACTCCACAATCGTCAATATAGCGGTAAACGATCTTGTAAAACAGTTTTCGAGTACGCTGACTACTACTCAATGGGTGATTACGTGCTATGTCCTTGCTTTGGGAATCGCCGTACCGTTCTCAGGATGGCTTATGAAAAAGTGTGACGGCAAAAAAGTGATGATGGGAAGTCTGCTGCTTTTTCTGACGGGTTCCCTGCTTTCGGGGCTTTCATGGAACATGCCGAGCCTGATTGTATTCCGTATCTTTCAGGGACTGGCTTCCGGACTCATGCTTCCGACACTGACCACTATGATTGCACAGATAGCAGGTAGTGAGAACATCGGGAGCCTTATATCAATCGTTTCAGTTCCGATTGTTTTTGTCCCGATTATAGGCCCGATTATAGGCGGCCTGATTCTCCAGTATTTAAACTGGCACTGGTTGTTTTTTGTGAATCTGCCTATAGGGGCAATTGCATTAATCCTGATGCAGTGGAAACTGCCTCATTTTGAAGCTGCCGATACATCTTCAAAACTTGACTGGTTCGGGATTCTGCTGCTTGCCCTGATATCTGCAATGTCCGTTTTCGGCGTTGTTGAGATAAAGAAAGTACAAGGGCAGACAATTGCCATTTGTTCATTTGCGGCAGCGGCGCTTTCGCTTCTGGTATATATTTTTTATGCTCTGAAAAAGAAGAATCAGGCACTGATTCCTTTAGTTCTGTTCAGATCAAAAAACTTCAGCGCGTCGTTCATTCTGCTTTTTCTCGCAGGATTTGCAACCAACGGGCCGCTGCTCCTTTTTCCTCTTTTTTTCCAAAACGTACACGGACTGAGTGTCACCATATCAGCCCTCTGGCTTATACCGCAGGGTGTGGGAATGCTTATAACACGATCCCAGGTCGGAAAACTGACAGACAGAATCGGTGCCAGATTTGTCACGCTTCCTTCCGTTATTGTAGTACTTGCAGGGACTTTGCCGTTTGTGTTCTTTAATGCGGAAACCAGCCAGTGGGTTATATGGTTTGTTCTGCTCATACGGGGTATGGGTCTTGGTGGTTTTACAATTCCTGTAATGAGCGATTCATTTGTCGGACTTGAAAAGGGCCAGATTGCTGCGGCAAGTGTGGCTACCAGGACGATTCAGAATATCGGAGCTGCTTTCGGCTCTGCCATACTCGGAACGGTAGTAGGGAGTGTACTGAAGACCGGAGCAAAAACCGGAATTGCAGGCATTACCGCCGCTTACCATGCAGGATTTGTTACAAGCCTTTTCTTTATGCTTGTGAGTATCCTGCCGGCTCTGTTCTTAACGAATAAAGTGCGGAAAAATGTTCCGAAGTCCTGAGCAGTTTAGAGCAGAAACCTCTTTTTTAATTCTTCCTTGAGCTGTCTTCTTGAGAAGAGAAATAGCGCGAAGACCGTCAGAATTGCATACAGCATTGCAGCCCATGACGGCCACTTTGTTCTTATGAATGGAAAGAGACTGATAATGAACAGGACGACCGACAGGAAAAAAGCTGCAGTCATATATCCCGTGTATTCTTCATAGTTTTTGTGGTTGCATGCCGCAAGGACTGTCAGTATTGTCGTTATTCCGACAGAAAACCAGGGAATGACAAGCGAAAAAGACCAGAAGGACAAACCTGTAAGTACATCTATGACAATCATGAGCTGGGCAGACCAGAAGAACTGTGTAAATAATTTTGCACCGATATAATATACCCGGGATGTCCAGATAAATATTGTCTTATATATGAAGAAGACTGCGCTTATGACAAGCAGCGACCACAGGAAGTGATTCTGCGCGAAAGTCAGATAATTTATAAAAAGGCTGACGATGCTTACTACGCACGTTGAAAAAAAGACTGCTGTCTTTACCGTATCAGGTTTTTTTTCTTTATATTCAGGATACCTGCAGGCAGTGGCTCTTTCCCTGAGTTCAGCTGAATCTTCAGACAGATGTTTTATATGCATGCCGCATAACGGGCAGAAACTTTTTCCGGTAAGTATCTCAATGCCGCATGAAGGACAAATCATACTTTCTCCCTGCTGATGTTTGAATAAACCTGTAACTGCAGATTTGTCTGCTGTTTGAGCAGCAGGAAAAAGCTCCTGATAACATCAGTTTCTTCTATTGCTTTTGTAAATGAGATTGACATACTGTCGTTGACTGTGATAACAGCGCAGTTAAGCGGGCATTTTAAGCTCGGATACAGCAAAGCCTCTCCATGGTCAACGAGTTGTGCCGTTCCCGACGGAAGGTCTATCTCGCCCATATTTGACAGCGTGATAGTCCTTCTTACTTCGCCGAATAAATTGAAGCCCAGCCGTACGAATAAGTGCTTTATTCTCAACGGAACCCAGCGTCCTATACGGTTTTTATCAAAAAAAATATTCTTATCGATTTCACGCTGCAGGTTTTCTTTTCTGGTCAGATGTTCAAGCTGCTGTGAAACACTTTCCAGTATTGTATCAAACAGCGGAGCTGAATTTTCCGATTCTATAGTGCTGAACGAAAAAGATATATTGACGACGGCAAAAAAATTTCTGAATGTAACTGACGGAAAACGTCTGCGGAGGTTTACAGGCACGGAGACGACGACAGGTTTTTTTTCCGTGCTGAACTTTATGCGTGCACTGTAGATGCTGTATATGAGCAGGGATGCAAGATAGCCGGTAACTGTAGTACCGAGTGATTTTGCATACCGGTTTAACTGTTCTGAGGAAATAAGTCCGGTAATAACGCCGACGCACTTCTGCGCAGCAGGAGTGCCTTCTATATGATACGAAGCCGGTGGGAACTTGCGTATTTCGAGTTTTGACCCTTTTTTATTGATTTTTGCAAAACGCAGGAAACTGTTCTCGTAATCATCAATTACCGGTGTACTCTGTATGTTTACTATTTTTTCCTCAGGGACAGGTAAAACTTTATCACAGTTTCTTTCTGCTGCAATGACAGAATAGGTGAACAGCACTGCTTTCATAAACTCTATTGCGCCCCTTCCATCTGTAATTGAATGAAAAAGTTCTATGGAAAGCCTGTTTCCGAAATAGAGAAAGCGTATCAGGTGTGAATCGTGGCGTCCGAACTGGGATGCGGTGCAGGGGCAGTCGGTTTCCTGCTGTACAAGAAACGGTTCGTTATTTTCTTCCAGATAATTCCAGAACGTACCTCTTCTCAGCCGGACGAAAAAAAATGAGAAACGGGGACGCACCCTGTCTATTGTTTCCTGGAAAATATCTTGATTTATCGGTTCTTTCAGAACCGCAGCTATGCGGAAAAAAGAAGAATTGTTATTACTTGATACGGATGGAAAAAGTTTTCCAGCCGTATCGATGGAATACCAGGTAATCATATAAATAAATCCCCCTCTCCCCTGGGAATTATGGGGATTTATTTTTTTAATGTCTAGTAGCGGTTATTTCCATGCCGTGCGGGCTTGTCGATTGCTTCGTTTACTTTGATATTGCGTCCATCAACATCAGTTCCGTCGAGAGATGCGATTGCGCTTCCAGCAGCTTCTGCTGATTCCATTTCTACAAAACCAAAACCTTTTGATGATCCACTGTATCTGTCGGTAATTACGCTTGCTGATACTACCGTGCCAAATGGCTCGAATAATGAACGAATTGTTGTGTCGTTTGTGTTGTAGGACAGATTACCTACATAAATTTTTTTTCCCATGTTTTCCTGCTCGCTTCTATGAGCTTCTAAAGATTAATCAGCGTACATATACTGATTAGATACAAAAGTGAAATATCCTTCCTGTACTGTCTCAAAGTCTATCACGATAGCAGATTAATTGATAGAGTAAATGCATGATATTTTACAATATAGAAGAAAAAATGTTGCATATATCGTTTCTTGACTCCGTAATTGCCTCTGTGTACACTCTTTTCATGGCTTTTTCTTCCGATATTACACTTCTGTGTAAAGTTGTCGACAATTACGGCGATATAGGCTTCGTGTACCGTCTTGCCAGGGCACTTACTGCACTTGAGCCGGAACTTAAACTGCGTATTGTAACTGACAATCTTGCATCGTTTGCGTCTCTTGCTCCGGGACTTGCTGTTTATGCGCCTGTACAGCAGTACAACGGCTGGATCGTGTACGACTGGAATGCTGTCGATGTGTGTACGAGCTCTTTTTCCTCAGAACAGCCGCGGACTATTCTTGAATGTTTCCAGTGCGGGTATCCTGCATGGCTTGAAACACTTCTTTTTACGACTACATGCAGTGAGGCAGTCCAGGTGATAAATATAGATTACCTTACGGCAGAACAGTATGCTGATGATTTTCATTGTCTGGCGTCTTTGACTCGTTCGGCGGCAGTGAGGAAGGTGAACTTTATGCCCGGGTTTACTCATCAGACGGGAGGGCTTGTGCTTGACGGTTCTTTTGCATCCCCCACACCGTCATTTTATGCATCTGAACATGCAGGCAGTACCGTGAAGGGATTGCTTTCCGGCCCGCCGCAGGCTTTCCGGGTGCTGATGTTCAGTTACGAGCGGGATTTTACGTCCGTTGTGCATACGCTGTCATGTTTTGAGAAAGAACGCCGTACTGATGATGCCTCATTCCGTCTGCAGGTGTTTGCAGCAGACGGCCGCGGAAAGGCATCGTTTATGGATGCATGGGATGAAGCGGGGAAACCGTTTTCCGTAACTGAACTGCCGTTTCTTTCCCAGACTGACTGGGACGATCTGTTGTGCTCAATGTCATTTCTATTCGTACGCGGAGAAGATTCTCTTTCCCGCGCATGTCTTGCAGGCATCCCGTTTGTCTGGCACGCATATCCGCAGGATGGCGAGTATCAGCAGGTAAAAGTTCAGGCTCTGCTGGAACGCATGAAACCATATTTTTCCCCGGAAGATGCAGCGCTGCTTGAAAAATACTGGCTTTCGTATAATACGACAATGACGCCGGGGCAGTCCGGCTCATGTGATTCAGTGCTGTACGGACTTCTGGAACATACTGCTGTTCTGAGACACAGTTTTTCGTCGTTTGCGTCGGATTTAAGAAGTAACGGAGACTTTACTGCACGTTTACTGCAATATATAGAAGGATTGATATAACCATGCGTTTTTACTATACTATGTGTATTCTTTAGTCCTTTTTTTGTTTAGGGGTAGATATAATGTTAACAACATCAGAAATCAAAGTCGGTGCAGCATTCATGTATGAGAATCAACCGCTTGTGGTACAGCGCATGCTTGGACAGAAATCCGGCCGCGCTGGAATGGTTACTCGCCTTCGTGTAAAAAACGTCGTTACCGGTCAGACACAGGATGTCGGTCTCGATGCAGGCGAAAAATTTAATGAAGTCGACCTCGATGAGAAGACAATGAAACTTTCTTACATCGACGGCGATACATACGTATTCATGGATCAGGAAACATTCGAACAGCTTGAGATGTCAAAAGATGATCTCGGAGACAATGCCGGTTATATTTCCCCTGACGACGATGTCGATATTACTATCACATTTTACAACGAAAAACCGGTAGGCGTAAAAATTCCGGTAAACGTAACACGCAAAATTACATACTGTGAACCCGGTGTAAAAGGCAACACGAGCGGTAAAACAACGAAACCTGCAACTATTGATACAGGAATTGAAGTGAACGTTCCGCTTTTTATTGATTCGGGCGAAAGAATTGTTATTGATACACGGGACGGTTCATTCGTCGAGCGTGCAAAAGACTGATCATATTTTTGTGATTTGATGAAAAAGGCTGCCCTTACACGAAGGCAGCCTTTTTTGTTTGATTTTTTTCCGTTATACAAAGTTAAACGGAGTCTCCTGATACACGTAGTAGTTGAGCCAGTTTGAATAGAAAAGATGTGCCGTACTCCGCCATGTGGAAAGCGGCGGTTTTGTCGGATCATCGTTCGGAAAGTAATGCTGCGGAATCTCGATCGGGAGACTTTTTCTTTTGTCGCGCCAGTATTCATCCGAGAGCGTATCCGTGTCATATTCAAGATGACCTGTCATAAATATTTCCCGGTTGTCCTTTGACTTTATGAGCGTCGCCCCTGCTTCTTCCGATGCGCCCAGCACAGTAAGTTCAGGATGCTTCATGACATCTTCAAAGAGAATCGTCGTGTGGCGTGACTGCGGAATGGGAAATTCATCGTCGAATCCGCGCAGCAGCGGGTCTGCATTAGTAAGACGCCTGTTCATGAATATACCAAACAGTTTTTTATCTGTCGGATATTTTGGAATGCCGTACAGATGATACAGTCCTGCAAAAGACCCCCAGCATACGTACAGAGTGGAAAATACGTTCTGCTTTGCATAATCCATAATACCGCACAGTTCATTCCAGTAGTCGACCTGCTCGAACGGAATCTGTTCGACAGGCGCGCCGGTGACGATCATGCCGTCAAATTTCTGCTTTATGAGTTCGCTTGATGTAATATAGAATTTTTCAAGGTACTGTTCGCCTGTGTGTTTGTATATATGATTTTCCATGCGGATAAGCGATATTTCCACCTGAAGCGGCGTATTTGCCAGAAGCCGCAGCATCTGGGTTTCCGTCGTTTCTTTTGTGGGCATAAGGTTTACTATGGCAATCTTAAGCGGACGGATATCCTGCGCCATAGCCCGTTTGTCTGTCATAACGAAGACATTTTCATGTTCAAGGATGCTGCACGCCGGCAGATCCGATTGTATTTTTATAGGCATATTCAAGAATAGTATAGCAGAAGAGCTGTTTTTCTGCTATACTGCAGATTATGAGTATGTCTTTTGACCGGAGGGCAGCTGTAAAAAGGCTCAGGCTTCTTGTGTATACTCCGAAATCTGAAATAAATTCTTTTAGAAACAAAATAGAAGAAACGTTTGCCTGCCCCATTCTGCCTAATCATGTGGAATGTTCAGAGCATAATTATGGCGGTGTCGTGTGTGACGTTCTGGCACCTGAAATTTATGCGTCCCGGCGCGTCATGATGTATATTCACGGCGGTTCATTTGTCGGAGGATCGCGGGCTTCATGGCGCGGATTTTGCGCGCGCCTTGCAAACAAATCGTACAGCCGCATTGTTGTGCCTGAGTTCAGGCTTGCGCCTGCTCATCCGTTTCCTGCAGCAATTGAAGATATGCAGGCTGTGTTCCGCGCTCTTTTTACAGAGGAGCAGGTAGCATGTGCGCTTGATTCAAATACGGCAGAGAAACCCGCAATGCCGGAAATTATTATTGCCGCTGACGGTTCCGGCGCGTCCATCGCAATGGCTTTACTGTTCAATCTGAGAGAACGCTACCGCGCATGCATTTCACATGTCATCCTCCTTTCTCCGTGGCTGGACATGTCGACGGACTCTCCTCTTTTTGACGGGAAAAAAATGTACGATGAAGTTATGTGGGGAGATTCGCTGCATCACAGCGGTCTGGTATATACGTATGCTTCCAATCTCGGTAATCCGCTTGTGTCTCCCCTGAAGTCGGAGAAGGAATTGCTGGCCGGTTTTCCGCCGGTGTACATTCAGATGGGTGAAAAAGAAATACTCCTCGGTGACGCGCAGAAATTCAAACTGCTTATGGAATCCGCCGGGGTGGAATGTACGCTTGATGTATGGCCCGGCATGATGCATCTGTTTCAGTTTGCGGATGATTATTTATGGGAAACACATCTTGCAATAGAAAAGCTTGGAAAGATTGTTTCTGAAACGGGCGGACGGCCTTCGCAGGTATGCATTGACAACAAACCGCGTCTTGAAGAAAGTATAAAATCAGACGCCTGATACATAAAAACTATGGAACTTCTTTCACCTGCCGGCAATGTAGAAAAATTATATTATGCATATGCGTACGGCGCGGATGCAGCTTATATCGGCCTCAAAAAATTTTCGCTTCGAGTAAAAGCGGATAACTTTTATGATGAGGAATACAAAAAAGTCATAGAGCTGAAACAGCGGTTTCCTGGACGGAAACTGCACTGTGCGCTTAATATTTCTTTTCACAACGACGACATAGAAGCATTCAAAAATAATATTGATTATTTCAGGCAGTATCCGATTGATGCATTCATCGTGCAGGATATTGGGATTGTCCCACTGCTTCAGAAAGAATTTCCCGATGCCGCACTTCACGTGAGCACGCAGGCAAGCTGCATAAATTATGAAGCGGCCAGGATGTATAAAGCCCTCGGTTTTAAGCGCGTCGTGCTCGGACGGGAAGTATCACTTGACGAAATCAGGCAGATAAAGGATGCAGTGCCGGATATGGAACTGGAGGCGTTCTGCCACGGTGCCATGTGCATTGCATACGCCGGACGCTGCCTTTTGAGCGCATATCTTACGGGGCGGAGCGCGCAAAGCGGATTCTGTTCTCATACGTGCCGCTGGGATTACAGCGTTGTCGCCCGGAATGCAAAAGAACTGGCGGAATCAGGTTATCTTTCACTTGAAGAAGGAAAAAGGCCCGGAGAATATTTTCCTGTGTATGAGGGTGATGATTTTACTGCAGTGCTTTCAAGTAAAGATATCAATATGATTCATCATCTTGCGGACATGAAAACTGCGGGCGTCGACTCTCTGAAAATAGAAGGGCGTATGAAAAGCGTGTACTATGTTGCGCTTGTCACGCGGGCATACCGCAAAGCTCTTGATGCCCTTGACGGAAAGATTACGGAAGAGGAAGCTTCTCCGTTTATTGCCGAACTTGACAATGTCGCACACAGGGAGTCGACTACCGGATTTTATTACAGCCGCCGCGATGCCGACAAAACAACGTCAGGTGCTTCCGACAGTCCGTATCTGCTTGCCGCCGAAATAGGTGCGGAAATTCCGGCGGCAGGGCAGACGGTGATATTTGAAAGAGGTGCGGAAAGCGTCAGGGAATTTAATAAAAATTTTGATTCTTTATGCCCTGAGGCGAAAACAGCCCGGGATCGCGATTTACGTGAACATCCGGAAAAAGTACCTGTCGCGTCGCAGCAGCAAAACGGATGGTATATGTATGATTTTACGCCTCTTAACAAGACGGACATTTCGCAGCTGCTTGAAATTATTACTCCTGACAGGGCCGTGCAGGCGGTGGAACCGGGGACGTGGCAGCTGATTGATCCGGAAACCGGAACGATGAGGAAGTGGGCATTTGACGGCCACCCGTGTGTGCTGTACATACAGTATCCGCTTGAAAGCGGAGCCCTTGTACGGACGAAAGATGCAGGTTATATCGCGGGGCAGTTCCGTGATGCAGGCAGATAATGTAAAATAAAAAAAGGGGAGAGTGCAGTGAGAAAAATTATTTTTGTTTTTGTCTTTCTGACAGGCAGTGCGTTGTGCTCTGCCCGTATAGTTTTGTTTACGCCGGAGGTTCAGCATACGTTGTCCGGCGGAATCATGATGGATACGAATACAGGTTTTTCCCCGTATGTCGATGGTAAAAGCGTTCTTGTGCCTTCCTGTTTTTTTTCGTATAAATTTGAAATGCCTCAGCTGTTTGCGGAATCGGGAATGCGTTTTTCGCTGAATACTGTCGATTTTACGGCCAGTACTGCATACTGGCCGCTTTTCTGGAACAGATTGAACGTCGGAGCAGGAGTAACATATCATTTTCTTTCATACAACGATATGTTTTTTGAACAGGATATTCTTCCGGGTGTTTTTTTCAGATACAGCGACAGAGACTTCTCCCTGACGACAGATGTCGATTATTTTTATAAATGGACCAGAATTTATGCAGTGGAAAAATATATTCCGTGGCTTACGAACAGGAGTCTGGCCGTAAGGTCAACATGGAAGTGGTTTATCCTTAACCATCTCGATTTTTACTTCTGCATCAGTTCCTATTCAGTATATCAGTATTATCTTTTCTTCGCCCCTGATTTTATGACTGGATTTGACTGGCGGTTCAAATACGGACTGATTGTTGGTGCTGAATTTAATATTCAGTATATCGATATGATGACGCTGTCTTCCTGTTTTAACAACTGTGAAATCCGTTTATTTACAAAGTGGGTATTCTGATGCGGGGTATAATTATAATTTTCGGTGCAGTGCTGCTGCTGCTGTTTTCGTCATGCGTTTTGGCCAGCTATGGCCTGCATAATTTTTTCGGACGCGACGATACGGTTCGTACCCGTGCGGAAAATCTTACTGAACTCGCAGCACCTTCAACAGTCGGAAACAGTGTATCGTATACTGTTGCTGTCATCACCGATGTTCACTTCGGGGCGGACAAAGAACGCAGCGTAGATGCGGCTTTCCTGTCATGGCTCGAAAATTTAAACTCTGAGGGACAAATTCCGAAGTTCGTTATTTGTCTTGGAGACATAGCGGAACACGGGTACGAAGGAGAGATGAAAGATTATGACTCATTCTGCGATAAAATCCGCGGATATGGTATACAGGTATATACAGTACTTGGAAATCACGACTTGTATAATAACGGATGGAAAAACTGGAAACAGATTGTGTATCCGGAAACATCGTTCTATCATTTTAAAACGAATAATTTCAGCTGGTATTTTCTTGACACAGGAAGCGGAACGCTTGGTTCGCATCAGTTCAATACGTTTGTGTCTGCCATCCAGAATGACGGTGCGCCGAAAGTTGTATGCATGCATTATCCGGTATATGCGCAGGGATATTTTTATTACTGCCTGCAGGATACAACCGAGCGCAATCTTCTGATTTCATATTTAGAGAGCAACAACGTGAAGATTCTGTTTGACGGACATACGCACATGTACAACTATACTGATTTCGGTTTTATCGAATATAATCTGCCCGGTTTCCTTGAAGACGGCCAGTGGGCACTCGTTACAATAGACGAAACAGCCGGCGCCGTATCGCCGGCATTAGTGTCCAAATAAACGTAGGATTTGCATCCATGCAAATCCTGCTTACCGGGAATTGCCCCGGCTCGCGCAACGAGCTCGCCGGGATTCCCGCTTGCATAAGCCGCCATCCATGGCGGGGATTTCTTGTTTCGTCGTACGTTTATTTGGAGAGAGAGCAAGGACATACGCACCAGCTTTGTCCGTGCTCTCTCTCCAAATCATTTACTTTTCCCTGTATGACCGGGGACACCCCTGAACTCCGTTTTTTTGTTCTCTTAATGGAGTCTATTATTACATGCCCTTTGGGAAAAATATTCTGTATACCATGCGTAAAAGGAAATGCGGAGCAGAAAATAAGCCCGCGTGCGACCCTGAGCGGAGCGAAGTTGGAGCTTAAGCGGATTATTTTCTGCGGGAGCATTCTCTTTTACAAATGCACGACAATAATTTAGTTTTCAGAAATCTAATGCATAATAAACGTGCGTTTACCTTTTTTGTCCGTAGTAAGCGTTAGGACCGTGTTTCCGCTGATAGTGCTTGTTCACTATATAGTCGGGAAGGGGCATCGCTCCCGGATTTATCAGCACTGTATTAAGCGCCATTCTGCATATTTCTTCGAGGACAGCTCCGTTGTATACGGCTTTTGCCGCATCCGTTCCCCATGCGAAAGGACCGTGCCCGCCGACAAGCACCATGTTTACTTCTGCGGGATTAAGTCCGTGTTCCTTAAAATGGGCGACGATAAGGTCTCCCGTTTCTTTTTCGTAATCGCGCTCGACGGCTTCCTTTGACAGATACGGAGTGCATGGAATTGCTGTCTGAATGTGATCGGCATGGGTCGTTCCGAAAAGCGGTACCGGCCGCACAGCCTGTGCCCAGGAAACTGCCGCTGTCGAATGTGTGTGGATAATGCCGCCTGTTTTACAGCCGCCTTTTACGGCAAATTCGCGGTACAGTACGACGTGTGTCGGCGTGTCTGATGACGGGCGGAGCGTTCCTTCAACGACGTTTCCTTCAAGGTCTACTATGACCATACTGTCCGGCGTAAGTTCAGGATAGGGAACGCCTGACGGTTTTATTGCAAAGACGCCTTTAGACGCATCAAATGCGGAAACATTGCCCCATGTATACAGCGCAAGGTGCTGCTCAGGGATCTGCATATTTGCTTCATATGCCTGTTCTTTTAGTGTCTGATATATACCTGCCATACTAGTCCTCCGTTAATCTAATCGATGTTTTCAATTGCCGCTTTTTCTACCGCAAGGCCTTTTGTATACCGGGCGAAGAATTTATTGAACCCTTCCACGTCTGCTGCATCAGGCTGAACTGTCTTTGATTCGCTTGATGTAAAGACGTCTTCGTTCAGGTACTGCTCGAGCTGCCTTCCTCTGCCGTTTACCATGTATGAGGCAAGTATTGCCATACCCCACGGGCCGCCTTCGCCTGCCGTGCTGAGCGCGGCAACCGGAGTATGCATTGCTGCTGCCATTATTTTAAGACCGACGTCTGCTGTCTTGAAGAATCCGCCCTGGCAGACAAGTGTATCAAGTTTTACGTTTTCTTTATCGAACAGAATATTCATACCAGTGCGGAGCGCACCGAGCGATGTAAAAAGTTGTGCACGCATAAAGTTCGCCAGGTTGAAATTGCAGTTCTGCGTGCGGACAAAGAGCGGCCTTCCTGAATTAAGTCCTGTCATCGATTCACCGGAGATGTAGTTATACGGAATAAGTCCGCCGCAGTCCTTGTCGCCTTTAAGTGCGGCGTACAGAAGTGTATCGTATAGCTTACCTTTGTCCATCTGCGCACCGAGTGCGGATGCGGCTTCACCGAACAGTTTAATCCACTTGTCGTATTCGCCCGTGCAGTTGTTTGCATGTGCCATCGCGGTAAGCGAGCCGTCGGGGGTCGTTACAAGGTCGATTTTTCCGTTGTACGCTTTTGAAAGTTCCTTCTCCAGAACGACCATTGCGAACACCGACGTTCCTGCTGATACGTTGCCAGTTCGTTTTGCAACAGAATTTGTAGCGGCCATACCTGTTCCGGCGTCACCTTCCGGCGGGCATAGCGGAATTCCGGGCTCAAGGTCTTTTTCAGCATCCAGAAGCGCGGCACCTTCTTTTGTGAGCGTACCCGCATTCATTCCTGCCGAAAGTACTTCCGGCAGCAGATTCTCGATTTTCCATCCGTAGTGTCTGTCTTCGACAAGAGCCGAAAACTGTCCGAGCATTTTTTTATTGTAATCTTTGGTTGCAGTATCTATCGGGAACATGCCTGACGCGTCTCCGATGCCGATTACTTTTTTCCCAGTGAGCTGCCAGTGCACGTATCCTGCAAGCGTCGTGAAGAACGATACGCTGCCGACATGCGGTTCTTTCTTGAGAACAGCCTGGTACAGGTGTGAAATACTCCAGCGTTCGGGAATAGGGTAGTTAAACAGCTCCGACAGTTTTGCGGATGCTTCGCCGGTGATTGTGTTGCGCCATGTCCGGAAAGGAACGAGCAGGTTGTTTTCTTTGTCGAATGCAAGATATCCGTGCATCATTGCGCTTACGCCCATTGCGTGCAGCTTTGTAAGCCTGACGCCGTATTTTTCCTGCACATCTTTTTTCATTCCGGCATAGCTTGCTGCAAGTCCGCGGTGAATCTCATCGAGCGAATAGGTCCATATGCCATCCGTGAGGGAATTCTCCCAGTCGAAAGCACCCTGAGCAACCGGTTCGTTCTTTGAATTTATCAGTACCGCTTTGATCCTTGTTGATCCGAATTCAATACCGAGTATTGCCCTGCCGGATGTGATTTCTTTTGCAATTTCCTGTGTCGTCATAGTATTTCTCCTGTTAAAATTAGCATTCATTACTAATCAATGTTTTCTTTTAAATAAATATCAATCGGAATGTTGATTGATGTTTCACAATTTTCTTCCAGTACAAGCTTTTTATACAGTTGTACCATTACCAGCCGCCCCTGCTCCGCCGGTTTTTGCGATATAAGGCAGTCAATTGCGCCGTTTTTCAGCATTTTACAGTTTTCGGCCACAAGGTCAAAACCTGTTACAGCGATTCTGTCTGTCAGCCCCAGTTCCTCCAGGTGTTTTGCCGCAATATGAGTCGAAGCGTTTACCATGCAGATACCGGCCGTGTCGGGATAGTCCCTGAGGAGCCTGTCTATTTCCTGTGAAATACCGTCTTCTTTTGAACTGGTGCCGGGAACAAGAACGGCTTTGCATCCGTTTTTTTTCTGCCTGAACCATTCGCAGAATCCTCGTGCGCGTTCATTCTGGTTATATGCTTCCGTGTCCGACTTTATGACTGCGAATATACCTGATTTCAATGCAGTCAGTTCTGTCATACGTCCTGCAAGATATCCTGCACGGAAAGGATCCTGCGCAACCGTACAGACGGGATTCGGGCCGGGCAGTGCCGAATCAATAAAGCAGTAGGGATGAGTTATGTTGCTGTCGCAGAGCAGAAAAAGAGTTTCCTCCTGCATGACAGGGGCAATAATATATGCACAGCAGTCCGAGTCCAGCATTTTTTGAAATTGTTCTGCAAATGATGTCCGTATCGGACGTACAAACTGGAATAGTTCAGTACTGAAAGAAAACGCGCTAAGCTCATTTTCCACCGTACGGCAGATACCGTCGTACAGCTGTTTCCAGTAGCCGCTTTCCGCCGTGATGTCCGGAATAAGGACTCCTATGCGGTATTCGCAGTTGAGTTTAAGATGACGCGCAAGTGCATTCGGCTGATAACCGGTTTCTGCAATTATTTTCTGAATTTTTGCATATGTTTCTTTTGATACGCGGCCCCTGTTGTGAAGAACTCTGTCAACCGTTCCTATAGAGACACCTGCTAATTTTGCAATTTCGCTTACAGACATGATATATATCTACTTCCATCAAAAATGATTGCGTGAACGTACACTCATCCTACAGGTAAATATTCAGTGTGTCAATAATTTTTGCCCATACTAGTTCACTTTTACTGTTTCTGCTTGAAAAAACAGTACAGCAAGAGTATAATATATATCACATTTTAAGTATATATATCTGAATAAGAGGTTAATGATGAGTGAAGAAGAAAAAGTTTTGATGGTGAATCCTCTGGAAAATATAGAAATTCTTAAGGCACTTGCCTCAGAGCCTCGTATCCAGATTCTTGATCTTATCAGAAAAAAAGCGCTGAACGTCAACGAAATAAGTGCAGCACTCAGTCTGCCTCAGTCGACCGTTGCAACTCATATTGCAAAACTTGAAGAAGCAGGGCTTGTCGATTCCGAATCGGTAAAGGCAAAAAAAGGAAATCAGAAAATATGTGCCCCGTCTTTCAGGGAAATCCTTGTCCAGTTTCCGGAAGACAAGAAAGAGGATAATTCCGTCGAAGTGGAGATGCCGATTGGTCTGTTTACTGATTTTCATGTTACAGCTCCGTGCGGTTTGTGCAGTACCGAAAAAATCATCGGCTTTCTCGATATGCCCGATTCATTCCTTAATCCGAACCGCATGTCGGCAGGCCTTATATGGTGTACGACAGGATTTATTGAATATAAATTCCCGAACAACGCGCTTTCCAGCCAGAATAAACTTTCAAAACTTGAGCTGAGCATGGAACTTTCGTCCGAAACCCCCGGAACGAACCCCTCTTGGCTTTCCGATATAACGATGTGGCTCAACGGTGTTGATATAGGAACGTGGACATCACCCGGAGATTTCGGTGACAGGCGCGGCAAGTATACGCCGTTGTGGTGGAAGCTGGAAGGTTCCCAGTACGGTCTTCTCAAACACTGGAGCGTAACAGAAAACGGCAGCTACATAGACGGTATCAGGATTTCCTCTGTCTGTTTTGACGATTTACATCTGAACGAACACCATTCGATTACGATGAGAATCGGAATTAAAGATACTGCAGCCCATCCCGGCGGAATGAATATTTTCGGGCGCGGTTTCGGTAATTACGACCAGGGAATCAAGCTGTTTATGCAGTTTGTTCCCGGTGCGTAAACGGGAACAGCAGGGGCAGCCCTGTCTGTCACGGCTGTTTCTGATGCAGATATAAGAAAAAACCACTTTGAAATAATTGATATAAAACCATTTGACTTGATATTTATTTAGCTGTAGTATACGTATGACTTACACGAGGAGTGTTCATATGATTGATGTTACAGCTGAAACCGAAAAACAACCGCTAATCTTTCAGCGTGCCGATCCGTATATGTATTTTCATACCGACGGGTATTATTATTTCACCGCGTCTGTTCCTGAATACGACCGTATAGAACTGCGCCGCTCATGGACAATCACAGGACTTGCAAATGCCGAACCGTGTGTTATCTGGCACAAACACGCAGAGGGGCCGATGAGCTGGCATGTCTGGGCTCCTGAGATTCACTTTATTAATGGAAAATGGTTCATCTATTTTGCAGCAGGGCAGGCAGAGTCACCCTGGTATATACGTACATGGATTCTTGAATGCGACAGTCCCGACCCGTTTGCAGGAGAATGGAAAGAAAAGGGGCCACTCATTCCTGAGTGGGATTCTTTTCAGCTTGACACTACCGTGTTCGAACACGCAGGCAGCCTATACACAGTCTGGGCACAAAAATCAAAGGAACGTACGGAAAATTCATGTTTATACATTGCCCGTATGCCGAATCCTTACACAATTGAGTATCCACAGGTCATGATTTCACGTCCGGAGTATGAATGGGAGTGCAGGGGATTCAAGGTTAATGAAGGGCCGTCGGTGATAAAAAGAAACGGACGCATATTCATTACCTATTCTGCAAGCGCAACCGATGCAACATACTGTATCGGACTCCTTTCTGCCGGTGATTCTTCCGATCTGCTTGATAAAAATTCCTGGAAAAAGAGTCCGGAACCGGTATATACAACGGACGCAGCAAAGGGAATATTCGGGCCTGGACACAGCTGTTTTACAACGGACCGCAGCGGTAAAGAGGATATTCTTGTGTATCACGCCCGCCCATATGCGGATGTTGACTTGAATTTTGCACTGTACGACCCGAACCGCCACACATGGGTAAAACATTTCAGCTGGGACAAATCAGGGTTTCCAGTATTTCAATAATGTGTATATCAATAATTATAGAAATTTATCAAAAAAACTTGACATATATAAAAAACGGTGTAACAATTGATTTCGTAATACAAGCTGCAATATGCAGCAACGCTAATTAGGAGGATACAGTATGAAAAAGATCATTGCATTATTGGCATGTCTGCTGGCGGGATCATTTTTGTTTGCAGAAGAAGTTACATTAATGAATTATGCTCAGCCGCAGGAAAAAGAGATAATCGATAAAGTTATTACACGTTTTGAACAGACACATCCCGGAATAACCGTAAAAATGATTACGGTAACACAGGATCAGTATACGGCAAAATTTCAGGCTGCCATGTCGGCAAATACGATGCCTGATGTTTTTTATGTGGGCCCCGAATCTGTCCGCAAATATGCCGATTACGGCAAACTGCTGAAATTAACCGACTATGTAAAGACTGCAAAAGGAGTCGACTTCAACGATTTGTATGAAAAGGCAGTAGATACATATCGGTATGACGGAACTACAATCGGCAAAGGTGATATTTATGCACTTCCTAAGGATTTCGGGCCGTTTGCTTTTGCTTACAACAAAACTTTGTTTCAGAAATACGGAATTCCGCTGCCTGATAAAGATGTTCCGTATACTTGGGACGAATTTACGAAAGTATGCCAGCAGCTTACACGCGATACGAACGGTGACGGCAAGGACGATACGTACGGAACAGGCTTAAATATTCACTGGTCGTTCATTCAGTTCGTATGGGGAAATGGTACCGATTTCCTTGATCCGACACATACAAAAGTAACTATCACTGATCCGAAATTTGTAGAGACACTTCAGTATTTTGCGGATATGACACTCAAACTTCATATGACTCCGAGTAACGAACAGGCTCAGTCCATGGATACATATCAGCGCTGGCTCAAGGGCGACCTTGGATTCTTCCCTGCAGGCCCGTGGGATCTTGCTGCGTTCAAAAATCTTCCGTTTGATTTTGACCTTATTCCGTGGCCGGTTCATTACAAAGGAACAAAAACTGCAACATTCAGAGGCGGTGTAGGATACGGCGTTTCTTCTTCGACAAAACATCCGAAAGAAGCTGCTGAACTTGCTCTGTACCTTTCTGCTGATAAAGAGGCCAATACAATGTTCTGTGATCTTGATCTTCAGATTCCGAACCTCAAATCACTTGCTCCCCGCTACCTTGCAAAAGGCCGGCCTGCAAACAGAGAAGAGTATCTGCAGATTATTCAGGATTACGGCCGCTCATGGCCGTTCGATTATACATACGACAGAGTCTGGTACGATGAATTCTGGATCGGTGTTCAGGATGTGCTTGACGGAAAAGTTTCTGCGAAAGAATACTGCGAAAAGATGGAACCAAGAATGCAGAAGCTTCTCGACAGATCGAACAAGAAAATGGAAAGTTCACTGAAAAAGAAATAATCTGATTCAGCTGTTTTGATTAATAAGAAAGGGTGATAAGTTCCCCTGCATTCATTTTGTACGTATAGGGTAAAATAATGGCAGATACAGTCGTATTGAATAAGAGAAAAAAATGGAATGATGAAGCGAAATGGGGCCTTGTGTTTGCGATGCTGCCTGTTGTTGAATTCCTGCTTTTTACTGCTGGTCCGTTTATCTTTTCCATTCTGGCCAGTTTTACGAACTGGAATTCGATGGGTGATCATGATTTCGTCGGACTTGATAATTATAAAGAACTTTTTGCAGACCCGCGGTTCTGGAAATCGCTTTGGAATACTTTTTTCTATATGATCGGTATTCCGATTGGCATGTTCTGGGCTTTGTTTCTTGCATTGTCATTCAACAGGAACATGAGGGGTGTGAAAGTTTTCCGCGTAATTTATTATATTCCGGTTGTTTCATCGATCGTCGCAATCTCTATTCTCTGGAGATGGCTGTATAACGGCGACTATGGACTTCTTAACCAGTTTCTTGAGTGGGCATTCGGCATAAAAGGACCTAACTGGATGTACAACGAAGCCACTGTAAAACCCGGCATAATGGCTATGGCCGTATGGAAAGGTGTCGGTTTTACCGCACTGCTGTATCTCGGGGGACTGCAGAATCTTCCTTCATCTTATTACGAAGCAGCTTATGTGGACGGCGCTTCGCCGTTCACGATTTTCCGAAAAATTACATGGCCGCTGATGAGGCCTATTACATTCTTTATTGTAATAACCGGCATTATCGGCGGTGCTCAGATGATCGTCGAACCGCAGATTATGACTGACAACGGCGGTCCTAATTACAGTGCTGCAACAATAGTTTTCTATATCTGGGAAAAAGCTTTCTCTTCTGCGGATGCGAAAGGATATGCGTGTGCAGCGTCATGGATACTGGCAATTATTATTTTCGTAGTGACAGCCATACAATTCAAATTTGGTCCCGAAAGCGATAACTATCTGGAGTAAGACATGAGTGAAATGAAAAATAGTAATTATGGTTCGAAGAGTGCCGAACGAAAGATTGGTAATTTCTGGGTATATGTATTTCTTGTTATCGGTGCGGCTACTATGGTTGTACCGCTCTGGTGGATGTTCATCTCGTCGCTCAAGACGCCGATGCAGTTTCTTGTCCAGCAGCTTGATCTTCGTATTCCGAAAAATCCTCAGTGGAACAACTTTATCCGCGTATGGAGCATGAAGCCCCTTGCACACGGTTTTTTCAACAGTGCATTTATTGCCATAGTCGTTGTTTCTGTGGGGACCCTGACATCGTCACTTGCGGCATTTTCTTTTGCAAAACTCCGGTTTCCGGGAAAGGACAAATTGTTCCTAGCATTGCTTGGAACTCTCATGATTCCTTTTGCCATTATTATGATTCCGCAATTTATACTGTATTCCCGCATTGGCTGGCTGAACACATGGTATCCGCTTATAATTCCGGGGCTTCTCGGGAATGTTACGATGATTTTCTTTCTGCGCCAGTATATGACAGGCATTCCGTCTTCCATGATTGAGTCTGCCCGCATAGACGGTGCAAGTTATCCGGTTATATTCTGGAAAATTATGCTTCCGAACGCAAAACCTGCAATTGCCGCCCAGGCCATTCTGTGGTTCATGGGTTCGTGGAACGATTACTTTGCGCCGTCCATTTATATCAACGACGAAAAGATGATGCCAATTCAGGTCATGATACAGTCGCTCAACGCATATTACGCTATCCAGACAGATTATCCTGCAATTCTCGCAGCCTCTGTACTTGCACTTCTTCCTGTTCTTATAGTGTTTATTATATTCCAGAAGCAGATTATCGCATCAGTCGCAATGACAGGTCTGAAGTAACAGGTGCCGGCATGAATCTTATTCCTGTTACAGGAGATATCCGGGCACACGATCCCGTGATCGTAAAAGACCACGGGATTTATTTCAGGTTTCAAACAAGTGATTTATTAACTTTTTTTACATCAGATGATTTGGTCAGCTGGCGTAAGGCCGGTTCCGTTTTCAGGGAAAACCCTGCATGGTGCGATAAGACTGTTCCAAACTGTTCCAACTTGTGGGCACCTGAAATTATCCGCCGCGGTGACGAATGGAGGGTGTATTACTCAGTCTCTACATTCGGCAGCTGTCGTTCTGCAATAGGACTTGCCGTATCGAAGACTCTTGATACGGATTCCGGTGATTACGGATGGACAGACAGGGGACCGGTGCTTTTGTCGGAAGAAGGCAGCGGGTTCAATGCGATTGATCCTGCCGTCATAGCGGACGGAAACGGGGACGACTGGCTTTTATGGGGTTCGTTCTGGGGCGGCCTCAAAATGCAGCGTATCGGCAGGGACGGTATGCCTATAGAAAATGCAGAAAGATACAGTGTTGCCAGCCGTTGTACCGATCCGAATCCCATTGAGGGCGGATATATATTTTTTCATGAAGGCTGGTATTATCTTTTTGCTTCCCACGACTTCTGCTGCAGGGGAAGTGCAAGTACCTATCATATTGTTGTGGGCCGGTCGCGTTCTGTTACAGGGCCGTATCTTGATATGGATGATGTAGATATGATGCAAAGCGGCGGTACGACACTACGTGACGGATTTTCATTCGACAGATGGGCAGGACCCGGTCATAATTCTCTTTTTGCAGAGGATGGAAAACAGTATCTTGTCTATCATGCGTATGACCGCCTGCACAACGGCGCTCCTTCGCTTATGATAGAACAATTCGTATGGAAAGACGGCTGGCCTAGTCTTTGAAATATATTTTGAGGATGAGATCCTGCGGATAATTTCCGAACCCCTTCCCGAAAATATTAAGCCTGCCCTGATGATTTGCACTGTCTTTAACGGAAAGCTTCGTCTTTATTGAATGATGCTCCGCCAGATGCAGATCAGCAAGGGTAATTCCGGAAATTCGTTCTCCGTCTATATAGCTTCCCTCTTCCGTTACAGTCCATGATTTAAGCAGACCGTATTGGGATTCTTTCTGATTCCACCAGCGCGGAGTATACTTTCCATGTTCGCTGCTTGCATTCCCCGGAGAAGTCCATGTACCTGTTTCTACGTTGTTTATTGTAAGCGTGATGTCGGTAGGATAATCCTGATTTGTTCCGGGCGTATCCGAAGATATTTCTGCGCTGAATTCAATTTTTTCAATTTTACGCGAATCATAAAAAGAGTTGTTTGGGAATTTATATTCGATATATCCTGTCGCAAACCAGAGAAGCTGGGCGGACATGCGCGCCGGACTGAAAAAAGAATCACTCATATCGAGAAAGCCGATTATATGTTCAGCGTTGCATAATCCGCATGGTGATGAGACGTGAAAATCTGTAAAGAGTCCGATTGGCATTTCAACGCTTATACTGTTTCGTTTGTCGAGTTCATTTTCCGGAAATTTAATGAGATAACTGTTATATGCCGGTGAACATATTTTCTGGCTTCCCTTTTTTGCCTTTACCGCTTCAACCCTGAGCAGTCCCGCCTCTTCGAGTTTTTCAATGTGTGTGGCTACCGTAGACTGGGGGAGATGAAGCTCATTGCTTATTTCATTTATATTGCACGGCTGCTTTCTGATAAGAGACAGCATCTGCATCCGCGGTTCGGAAGCAAGTGCCTTAATTATTTCTATGTCAGTAAGCGGATTAATTATAAGTAATTTCTCTGATTTCTTCATTTTCAGATAGTATATGCGAAAACAGCATAATGTGAAAGTGCTTCAAATAGTGGTGAGTCTGCTGTTTATATTCATATTATATGTTAATCCGGCAATTATAAAAAAATAGTAGTTTTTGTAACTTTCGGAAAAACTCATGGTTTATTATGTAAATGCAAGAGCAAACGTAATCTAATTTGCTTTCTCCTCTCCTTTCTGGAGCCCCGCCGTTGGCGGGGCTCCTTTTTTTTATTGAAACAGGAGCCGTTTTTTATTACTATTTTTGTATGTATAATATAGAAAAGAAGAGTTTATTATGAGAAATGACGACGGAAAAGTACAAAAACC
>DCFX01000024.1 GCA_002314445.1 Treponema sp. UBA1793 | reverse complement strand
CGGCTCGAGCGGTACAAACGTTTTTCCGTCAAAATATCCTTCAATAGTTGCCATACCATGCCTCCGTGTGAACAACAGTACATCTATATCGATTACAGTTTACCTTCATAAACAAGCAGGTCCTTTCCGTCGATTGTCACGGTAAGCCCGTTTTCTATCGTAACGACAGATCTTCCGGCATCCGAAATCCATACAAGATTCTGATTCACAAGCTTCATTCTGGCTGCAGGAATTTCATTCGAGCCTTCACAGACTACGCCGTCTATTATACGCAGTATGGGAATCCAGTCTTCATCAAGAGAAGGGCAAAGGAGTATTTCGCCGCTTTTATGGCGGATCATGGAAACTGCATCGTCCGGTGTTGACGCCCGCACGATACGGCCGGATATGCGGCCGTCGCCTGAATCTCCGTATCCTCCTGTATGTCCCCGCGCGAGCACGTTGCCGACAAGCAGTACACGTATCGTGTTGACAGGAATCGGGCTTGCAAGCGGAATGCCTGCGCACAGAATTATGCGGTCGCTCTGGTGCACGAATCCTGCGTCGAGTGCGATTTTTACGGCGTTCTGGACCATATCTTCGCTGTTGTCCGCGATTTCTGCGGTAAGCGGGCATACGCCCCAGTTGAGCAGCAGCTGACGCTGAACCTGCGCATCGGGAGTGACTGCAAGGATTGCCTGTTCAGGACGGAACGTGCTTATCATGCGGGCCGTATTGCCGCTCATAGTCGGGACTACAATTACCATTGCCTTTACTCTGTCGGCCGTTTCATACGCCATGCGCGCCATGATACGTCCTACGGTGACTTTGCTGTCCATTTCAGGAACCGATGCTTTAATCCGTTTGCAGTATTCCGAACTGTCTTCAACAGTCTGCGCAATGCGTGCCATAGTCTCGACTGCTTCTACGGGATATGCGCCGTTTGCAGTTTCACCCGACAGCATGACCGCATCGGTTCCGTCGAATATTGCATTTGCAACGTCCGTAAGTTCTGCACGCGTGGGCCTCGGATTTACGATCATTGAGTCAAGCATCTGCGTTGCAGTAATAACGGGTTTCCCGACTTTTCTGCATTCTTCTATAATATGCTTCTGGGCAAGCGGAATGCGTTCTGTAGGAAGCTGTACACCCAGATCGCCTCGTGCAACCATAACACCGTCTGCAGCTTCCGCAATTTCGTGTATGTTGTCGAGACCTTCTTCATTTTCGATTTTTGCGATGATCTTCATGTTTGAGCCGAGTGAATCAAGATAACGCCTGATTTCATGCACCTCGCCTGCAAAACTTGTAAAGCTTGCCGCAATGAAGTCACAGTTCATCTGCACACAGAATGCGATATCATCCTTATCCTGCTCGCTCATAATGGGAAGGCCTGCATGCAGTCCTATCAGATTGACGTTCTTTCTGCTGCCGATTGATGCAGTATTTGCAGCAGTGCATTTTACTGTTTTACCGTCTGTCGAATTTACATCAAGCTCGAGAAGTCCATCTGCTATTAAAATTTTTATTCCCGGGGCTGCGCGTGATGGAAGATCTTTCCATGAGAGCGATATGTGTGCATATTTATTTCCGCCCGCCGCAGAAACAGGAGTGTCATTCGCAGTGACAAGAACTGTTTCGCCTTTTGTAATTGTAATTTTTCCGTCGTCCGGCACGATGCCTGTCCTGATTTCAGGACCTTTCGTGTCCAGCATGAGCGCGACAGGCTTTTCTGTTGCAGCGGAGGCACGGCGGACTCGTTCCATCATTTCCTTATGGCCTTCATGAGTTCCATGAGAAAAATTAAACCGCGCAATGTTCATGCCGGCATTTATCATGCTGATGACAATTTCATCACTGTTTGTTGTCGGTCCCATCGAACAGACAATTTTTGTTTTACGTGACGTCATATAAAGCCTCCGTGCAGGTAAGCCCTATTATATCAGAATATATGTTTTGTGTTGAGCCTTTCAGCAGGAAATACCATATTGTTTCAGATGCGATGTCAGGCAGCTGAAGACGTCAGTATTATCCTTTAATGAAAGCAACGTCGTTTCGGTCTTTGCATTCAGCAGTACTTCAATGAGAGCCGAAAGCCGTTTAAGACAGGGTGCTGTATTTTCCGGCCATACAACCATCATGTAAATTGTCTTGTGATTGACAATTCCTGCTGCAGCGCACAGAGATGAAACTCCCGCACTTCTTGCATGCGGCACTATTATACCGTTGCTTATTTCAGTACTCCCGATTTGTTCACGGGCAGTGATATCCTGCATGACTTGCTCCGGATTTATTACCTTTCCGGTTTTTTGCAGCAATTGTATCAGTTGGTTGAGGATATCTTTATTTGTCCCTTCTTCAAGTTCAGCCGTGACAGAAGAGGGCAGAAGCCAGCCTTGTAATTCTGTATTCATAAAAAATCCCTGGAGAAAAAAGTATAGATTATAGTCAAAATTTTCAGGAAAGGCTTGTTATTTCAAAGTTTGAATTGCTATGACAGATCTTAGATATCGTGTAAGTACAGCATTCCCTGCAGAAACGCAGGAGAAAAATTCTCTGAACTGACTTGCCCTGCGCAGAATGCCGTCGGAGATAAAACAGATGAGAATATCTGTAGAAAATGAATCAGCAGAAAAACCTGAATGGTTGTCGGCTATGCATGCAGAAGCTGAAAATGCATCGTCGGCGCCTTCTGAAACAATTGATTCACAATGCGGCGAAAGTTCACGCCATATGTTCATCCTCTGTGAAACGAATGCGGTTTGGACGCAGAGGAACGTAAAGATAATGGCGACAAACATCAGCCGCTTTTTTTCCGCTTTGAACATATAGATGCACTATACTGATTTACTGTCAAGGGGTCAACTCCGCTTTGTCGTTTCCTATCTATTGAGTCAGATTACTGTTTCTGTTATTATTGGAAATATTATATATACTGCATTTCCTGAAGGAGTAAAAAATATATGATAACATTAAAGTTCGGCGGTACGTCGATGGAAAGTGCGCGCCGTATCCTTTCTTCTGCGGATATTATTGTCGGCCGCGCACAGACAGACAGACTGAGCGTTGTTGTTTCTGCCGTTGCCGGAATTTCAAACGGTCTGCAGGAAAGTATTAACGCGTGTGTCGCTGGCGCTCAGGTGGACAAATATGTGCAGAATCTCCGCAATATTCATTCTGAAATATGTGCCGAAATTCAGTCAAAACTACCCGGCTTTGATGCGGACACAGTACTCAGACATCTTGAACCGACGTTTGCCGAATACGAAAAACTCCTTACAGGCTGTGTGTCTTTCGGCGAATGTCCCGACACAATTCACTGCCGTATAATGGGAATGGGTGAACTCCTTTCCGCTCCCATTATGGAGTCGGTGCTTCTTGCAAAAAAACAGAGTGTGATTCTGCTTGATTCACGCAAATTCATATTTACGACAGGAAATCAGAAAGAGGGTGACCCTGATTATGCAAAATGCGCGGAAGCCGTCCTTCCCTTCAGGGACGGCGAAAGCCAGACGCAGACGCATATCCTTTTGTTTCCGGGTTTTGTCTGTTCATGGATCGGGGGCACAGGATGCAAACCTGTGCCCGGACTGCTTGGCCGCAACGGTTCCGATTTTTCCGCGGCAATAATTGGCGCCTCCCTCGGTGTAAAGAAAGTTGAGTTCTGGACTGATGTCGACGGTATTTACACAGCCGATCCCCGTGTCGTAGAGGATGCGATTCTTGTAGACGATATGACCTACGAAGAAGCAATTGAGCTTGCATTTTTTGGAAGTAAAGTCCTCCATCCCAAAACACTTGCACCTCTTGCATCAAAAAATATAGAGGCGTGGAGTCTCAACAGCCATAAACCGGAAGCACGGGGGACAAGAATCGGACGGGGGCCTTTTGAAAGCGAGATGAAAGTCGGCGATGTCTGCGGTATATCATGCCTCAAGAATACAGCGATGATCAGTATAAGCGGGACAGGCATGCGCGGCAGAAGCGGTATGGCCAGCAGAATTTTTGCAGCAGTGTCTCGTTCGTCCATATCCGTGCTGCTTATTACGCAGTCGTCGTCGGAATATACAATTTCGTTCTGCATCCGCGACAGCGAAGCAGACCGGGCTGTTGATGTACTGAAATCGGAATTTGAACTTGAAATTCGAGACGGTATAGTGAATCCCGTTGAAGTACATAAGAACTGCGCAATCGTATCGATCGTCGGTGACAATATGATAAAGAAGCGAGGCGTCGCGTCACGTTTCTTTGCAGCGCTTGCTTCTCAGGATGTGAATATTCTTGCAATTGCACAGGGATCGTCCGAGCGGTGTATTTCATGCGTCGTGCGTGGTGAGTACGGCGATACAGCCGTGCGGGTGACCCACCGTTTCTTCTTCAACACTGCCCAGTCAATAGAAGTCTTTGCGTTTGGTGCCGGTACAATAGGCGGTACGCTCATCGACCAGATCAGGGATCAGCGGAACAAGCTGCTTTCAGAGAACGTCGACATCAAGGTCGTGGCGATTTCCACGATTGACGGGATGATTATGAATCCTGACGGACTTGACCTTACAAACTGGCGCGAAGATGTAAGAAAGACAAACGTAAAATCGAGCGTGGAAGAAATTATTAAATTTGTACAGGAAACAAAACCTCTGAATCCTGTTTTTGTCGACTGTACAGCTTCTTATGATCTTCCGGAACGCTATGTCGATTTATTTAAAGCAGGCATGTCTGTCGTCACCCCGAATAAACGCGCGAACTCGATGAAAATAGGTTATTACCACGAGCTTAGAAAAACTGCAAATCTTATGCACCGCCGCTTTCTTTATGAAGCGAATGTCGGTGCGGGGCTTCCGATTATCGACACGCTGCAGAATCTGTTTAAAAGCGGCGATAAACTGACGGGCTTTACCGGTATTATGTCCGGCTCGCTTTCCTATATTTTCGGACGGCTCGACGAGGATGTTCCGTTCAGTCAGGCTGTAAAAGAAGCAAAGGAACTTCGTTATACGGAGCCCGATCCGCGCGATGATCTTAACGGTATGGATGTAGCAAGAAAAGCGCTTATCATAGTCCGTGAAGCCGGAGCGGAAATTGAGCTTGAAGACATTACTATCTATAAAGTATTTCCCGACTCATTTGATTCTTCAGGAACTGTTGACGAGTTTATGGCAAAACTTCCCCAGATAGATGAGTATTTTAACAGGAAAATTGCCAATCTCAAAAAGGAAAATAAAGTACTGCGTATGGGTGCGTCGATAGAAGACGGCAGGTGCAGTGTAGGCATGCTTGAAGTCGGGCATGATGATCCGCTGTACGGTGTAAAGGGCGGTGAGAATGCATTTGTGTTCCATACTGAACGCTACAATCCGATTCCGCTTACTGTTCGCGGATACGGTGCGGGTGCGGGTGTTACGGCAGCCGGTGTGTTTGGAGACATTCTCCGCACCGTAAGTTTTAACCCGGAAAAGTAAAAAGACAGGGAGGTTCAAATGGTTATAGTTTTAAATCAGAATATTACACAGGAAGAGAAAAAGCAGCTTGCTGATTTTCTTGAAAAAAATAATTTCAAAACAAATGAAATAAAGGGCGAGGAAGAGACTATCATCGCTGCGGTCGGTAAACTTAAAGTCGATCCGCGTGAGGTTGAAATACTTCCCGGCGTTGAACGTGTCATTCCCATTTCAAAGCCGTACAAGATGGCAAGCCGTGAGTTCAAACCTGAAAATACGATAGTTGAAATTCCAAGCAACAGGGGGCAGATTGTCCGCGTCGGCGGCCAGCGCATCGTCGCAATAGCCGGTCCCTGCGCTGTCGAGACACGCGAGCAGATGATGTCTGTCGCAGAGCGCGTAAGCGAAAGCGGGGCTGTCATGCTGCGCGGCGGCGCATACAAACCGCGCACTTCCCCTTACGCATTCCAGGGACTTGGAGAAGAGGGGCTTGTACTGCTCAAAGAAGCAGGCGATAAATACGGCATGCCTGTCGTAACGGAAGTGGTTGCTGCGGAATTCCTTCAGACTATGGAAGATCACGGCATCGACGTATATCAGGTCGGTGCGCGCAACATGCAGAACTTTGAACTGCTGAAACGGCTCGGAAAACTGGGGAAACCTGTCATTCTGAAAAGGGGTATTTCCGCAACGATTGAAGAGTGGCTGATGTCGGCGGAATATCTTCTTTCTTCGGGAACTGATAAGGTTATTTTGTGCGAGCGCGGTATACGAACGTATGAACGGGCTACGCGCAATACACTTGATCTTTCTGCAATTCCGATTTTGCGCGGAATGACACATCTTCCGATTATTGTAGATCCGAGTCATGCGGTCGGCATCCGCGATAAAGTTGCACCGATGGGACTTGCCGCAATAGCGGCTGGAGCGGACGGTATTATCGTTGAAGTTCACTGCAACCCTGACAAGGCGCTGTCAGACGGTGCACAGTCTCTCTATCCGGAACAGTTCGATAAACTTATGCGCGACATTGAAGCTATGGCACCTGTAGTGGGGAAGTCAGTTACGCATTTGCGCAGTATCGAAAGACCTGCAAAGCTTGCAGACAGTGCGGCGAAACACGAAGGCACTGTCTGTGCATTCGGTGGAAAACGCGGGGCGTTCGCAGAACAGGCTATCGGCCGTTATTTTGACGGTTGTGTAAAGGCTCTCCCTGTAGATTCATTCCGCGCGGTGTTCCAGACTGTTGCAGACGGACTGGCAGACTACGGCATAGTTCCGATTGAAAACACGCTTGCAGGTTCCGTTTTTGAAAATTATGACAACCTTACGCAGTTTGAAGATGTGAGCATTGTCGGTGCGATACATCTCCGCGTCCAGCATTCTCTGCTCGGCGTAAAAGGAGCATCTTTAGACACCATAAAAACAGTATATTCACATCCGCAGGCAATAAGTCAGTGTTCAAAATTTCTTGCCCAGCATGCAGACTGGAACAAAATCGACAGCAATTCAACGGCAACTGCGGCCAGCGACGTTGCACAATCAGGATCAACGGAGAATGCAGCAATCGCAAGTGCGGTCAATGCTGCGTATTATAAACTTGATGTACTTCAGGATGGCATAGAAGACGATGCCGCCAACTATACCCGCTTTGTCGTCATTGCAGCAAATCATTTTACAGATTCGACGGAAACAAAACAGATGGCCGATAACTGCCGCTGTGCAGGCGGACTTAAACCGAACATGGCTTCGTTCATGTTCTGCGTAAAAAATGAACCAGGGGCATTATATTCGAGTCTTGGTGTGTTCCAGTCGTTCAACCTGAACCTTACGCGCCTCGAGTCACGACCCATTCCCGGACAGCCGTGGAGATACCGTTTTTATGCGGATGCCGAACTCAAGTCGACAGGAAAAGATGCTGCCGGCTATGTGAAGACCATGCTGGCTGCGCTTAAAGTTCAGGCTGAAGATGTCCGCTTGCTCGGTATTTACGCAGAAGCCGAGAAAAGTATATAAGCTGTAAGAAAGGAGATTCATGAATGGAAAGTTATGTTCTTTCGGTTTTGGTAGAGAATCACGCTGGTGTTCTGAGCCGTGTTTCAGGATTGTTCAGCCGCAGGGGATACAATATCGATTCTCTTACCGTGTGCGAAACGGGTAATCCCGGGCAGTCGCGCATGACTATTGTCGTAAAAGGCGACGAATATATTCTCGAACAGATTGAAAAGCAACTTTCAAAACTTGTAGAAGTCATTTCGATTCAGCATTGCGATGCAGCTAAAACATGCGAGCGTGAAATGGCGCTCGTCAAGGTAAAAGCAAGCGGGGAAAACCGCGCGGTCATCATAGAAACGTGCGATATTTTCCGGGCGCATATTGTGGATGTCGGTATCAACTCCGTCATCGTCGAAGCTACCGGAAGTGGAGACAAAATTGCAAGCCTCCTGCGGCTGCTTGAGCCGTTCGGCATCCTTGAATTTGCAAGAACAGGTCTTAACGCAATGGAGCGCGGCGAAAAAATCCTCAAATAGCAGTTACTTTGTTTTTATCCAGAACGACTGCGTTACTTTCCATGTGCGGCCGCTTTCCGGCAGCGTCGTGAATATCGCGCCGGCTGCACGGAATACTCTGCACACGAGGGGAAAAAGTTCCGCCGGCAGGCGTTCCCTGTTGCTGTTTTTAGCCGCACAGAGGCTGTCGTTATCATTTTTTTTCCCTGCCGCAATATTGCCATTCAGCAGCCTTCCGTCATTCAGCCGTATTTCCACCGGAAAAAAAATGGTGTTTCTGTTTTTCTCCGGCATATATATTGTCATCGACGAAACAGCACCGCGGAACGATGCCGCATCTGCTTTTTCCTGCTGCAGATCAGGCAATACCCAGAGCGGAAACTCTGGATACCAGAGAGGTTCCTTTTTATTCAGAGCGGCAAGCAGCGCTTTCTGCGTCTGTACGAGGATGAGTTCTTCTGAAGGATGTGGAATGAAAACGACCATAGAAAAAGTATAGCAATTTTAAGTCGAACAGTGTAGTATATTTATGCTATGTTTTCCATAAAATTGTTTTTGAATGCATTGACAAAAAAACAGAAAATCATTTTGAGCGTCCTCTGTATATTCCTTGTTGCCGACCTTGTTCTGGTTGTACAAAAATATTTGTCGCCGTCGTCTGCCGTAAAGCTTTCATTTCCCCCTGCAATGCACACACCTTCGGAGAAACTCCGTGCCCTGAACGGGAATGCACGCTCTTCATCACAAAAAGCCGGCTATGCCTATTATAAATTCACAAAATTCCAGAAGAATAAATTTCTTGAATATTTTAATAAATACGGCGACGCAGCTGTTGTCATATGCATTCATGTAAAGCCTGGAAAGGCATACGATTCTCTTGCTTCTCAGGGAGAAATGCCTTTTATGTATGGTTTTCTTTTTGCCCGGGATTTTAAGAAAAACGGTTCGATTTATGGGGAAATTAATAAACGTCCGCTTGTAAGTGCGGATCTGCGAGGCATGAAAGATTTTTCTCTTTCTCTTTCAGTGCAGAAAGATGAACTTAAAAAAGATGATACACTGCCGGACGGTTTTTTCATTTATACTGCAGTACCCGTATCAATAACAGGGGCAGCCGTCAGAGAAGCTGCTGTCGGCTGGGATAAATCGGGAACAGTTTCTTTTTACGGATTTGCACCGACAGGCGGAAAAGTAAATGCACAGTCATTATCGGTAGATTTTTCCGGCTGTTCGATGGTGTTTCCTTCACAGAATACATCGTCTTCCGTTATGCCTGACATACACCTGTCTTTCAGGGGCACAGAGGATTTCGGCACGCCTGATAAGCCCGCGACCTTTTCCATAAATGCAGGCGGAGAAAAATATGTGCTGTACAGGGTAAAGAATATGAACAGTTACCAGATTCATACGTCTGCGCTGAGAAATCCCTTTGCCCGTATAGAAACAGACGACAGTTCCTATGAAGTCCAGTCTGTTATGATGGTCCGCGGTGAAAGCGGCGCTATTACGCCGGCCGGAAAACATGTGCTTGTTCCGTTTAAAACAGACCCCGGTTTCATTATGGACTGGCCCACAGGAAACTGGCGTACAGCAGATTATGAATTGTTCGAGTGGGACAGATTTCCGGGTGTGCTTTTTTTTGATACACGTACTTATGACATACAGAATGATTTCTTCCGCCGTCTTGCATTTTATGCGGAAAAGACAGGCTACAGGGGCACACTCGTAAGTGACGACGTACTTAAAAACAAGCACGCGTACAATGCTCATGACTACAGTGCTGAAACGCTTGCATCTTTTTTTACGAAAGCAGCCACAGAGAATTTTAAACTGAATGAAAAGGAATATCTCCTGCGCGATATCCTGCTCGCTAATAAAGTGATTGAAAAGGACACAGGCGGTTACAAAGCGGGAAAAGGTGCCGTCGTATCAGTCTCGCAGGATTCGCCTTTATGGCTCCGCAGGCGTTTTATAGCTCACGAGGGATGGCACGGAATATTCTTTACTGATGAAAAATTCCGTAATGCTGTTGCAGCAGTTTTTTACACAATGGATCAGACGTCTCTTGATTTTTTAATAAAATTCTGGCACACACAGAGCGATCTGGACTACGATACGAACGATACATATCTTGTGCATAATGAATTCATGGCATACCTCATGCAGCAGCCGCTGCCCGAAGTCGCAGATTATTTTGTACACCTTGCAAACCGCGGATCCGTTATGAAGGGCATACCGGAACTCGCTGCATACGTACGAAAAAATAACGGTATGCAGTTTGAAGATGCAGCCCGAGTGCTCAACGAATATGCATTCGACAACTGGGGACTTTCATGCGGCAGGGTTTCACTTGTCAGATAAAGGTATGACCGGTACTGCTTCCTTTTCCGATACATGAGCTATGTCCAGATTAAAAAGTTTTTCAACACCGACGCAGCTCGGCGGTCCGTGTCCCGGCATGATGACTGTTGCATCCTGCTGTGAAAAGATTTTCCGCTCGATATTGTTGCGTAGTATGAATTCTGAATATTTGCTGTTGGTCGTCCCGATTTTTCCGGCAGAAAGCGTGTCGCCTGTAAAAATGACGTTACCGATTTTGTATACCATTGAGTCGGCTGTGTGGCCGGGGAGCGCCATATAACGCACGGTAAGTCCTGCAATACGCACTTTTCCGTCTCCCGTTATAACGTTCGTGTCGTTGCCGGCAACTTCCCAGTCAGCCGCATAAATTTTAGGCGTGTAGATTTTCCGCAGCGTCTTCAGTCCGTGAACGTGGCTTCCGTGATTATGAGTAATGAAAACGCCGGTAAGTTTGTAAGAATCACTCTCGATTTTGTCGATAATCTCTTCTGTAATCTGTCCCGGGTCTATTATTACAGCTTCTTTGATGACTTCGTTTGCTATAACATAACAGTTGGAAAAACCACTGAGATTCAAATGAAAATAGATTTTCAAAAGACAGCACCTCCGGTCTGGTCAACCCCTTGAAAAAGCGCGCTTCCTCCGCGGTCAAAGACAGCTTCACGTGTATTTGACATTTTGAACGATACGTTTTCCTGCCTGCAGTCAAGAAACATCGTCTTCTTTATATTACAGTTGCGGAATGATGTGTTTACCAGTCTTGCGCGGATAAAACGCGAATTGTACAAATCTGAATCGTCAAACGATGACTGAAAGGATTGCATTCCGTTAAAATTATTTTGAACCATATCGCTGCCTGTAAAAAGTGTGTGTGAAAACGTACAGCCGCCGAATGACGTAAACTGCATGTTGCAGTTGAGCAGGGTACAATCGCTGAATACTGCAAAATCGAACATACTCATGCGGCTGCGCAGCCCGTTGGAATGCAGATTAGTGAATGTACAGTGCTGGAAATTGCATCCGTAAAACCGCTTGTCTGTAAGATCAATGTCTGCAAACGTAATTCCGGCAGTATTAAGGCCGACTATAACGTCATGCGTCTTTATATAGTTGTAGATTTGTTCTTTTACTTTTCCGGGATCGGGAATATGGTCGAGGCAGTAATTCTGTTTGTCTGTAATGTTGCCGTCCTCATCAAAAGTAGAAAGTGCAAGATTTTTGCACGAGTGTACAAGGCACTTATTCAACGTATACATGCTTTTATGGTACGGTATTGCGCTTGTTTAGTCAAATGATTAAAATACTGCCATGTGCTGGAAATGTGGAAAACCGATAGATACGGCTGAATCGATATACAGGGGATCGTTGTGTCCTGAATGCGGAGCTGACCTTCACTGCTGCCGGAACTGCAGCTACTACGCACCGGGAGCGCATTACGACTGCAGGGAAACTGTGGTAGAATTTGTTGCAGATAAGGAGACCGCTAATTTCTGCAACAGTTTTACCCCGAAAAGCAGTTTTGAAGCAAAAGGTATCAAGGAAAACAATGAGGCAGAAAAAGCCCGCGATGCATTCAACAGTCTCTTCGGCGGGATCGTCTGTATATGAACTTTGCGTTCCTTGATTCAGGTACCGGTGGTATTCCGTACATGATTTATCTTAAGCAGAAATGTCCCGAAATGACATGCACATATCTGGCAGATGCACTTAATTTCCCTTACGGTGAAAAAACATCTGAAGAGATTACAGCATGTGCTTCGCAGGCTGTTTCCCTTATCATGCAGAAATGGCAGCCGCAGGCTGTTGTTGTCGCCTGTAACACTATTTCCGTAACAGCTCTCGACAACCTTCGTTCACTTTATCCGCAGCTCCCGATTGTCGGTACTGTTCCCGCAATAAAAGTTGCAGCGGAGATAACGAAGAACAGGCATATAGGACTTCTTGCGACGAACGCTACCGTGAGGCATTCTTACATAAAACGTCTCGAACACGATTTTGCGTCCGATTGTACCGTATTTGCGCGGGGTGATGCAGAACTTGTGTCTTTTATTGAACACGATCTGTTCACCGCGACGGACGAACAGAAAGCAGCTGCTGTTGAACCTGCCGTTCGGTATTTTGCCGAAAACGGCTGCGATACAATAATCCTCGGATGTACTCACTTTATCCATATGGCGGACATAATTCAAAAAGCGGCGGGGAGTGCAGTGCAGGTTGTAGATTCCCGAGACGGCGTCGTTCGACAGGCTCTCAAAGTGGAACGCATGCATGAAGTGCAGAACGCATCGGTATCGTCTGAAAATCTTCATACGGAGCCGGCGGATAAGACTCTGTTCGTTACCGGCTTTACACAAAAAAAGGACGCCGACGAATACTGCGTCCTCTGCAGAAATCTCAATATAGGGTGGGGCGGAATCCTTTCCTGATTACACAGCCTGAAGCCGGCTGTCAATCGCGTCGATGAATTCCCACGAATTAAGCACATGAACTGCCGCAGGCGATGCAATGCGTGAAATATCGCCTGTCATTTCACCTTCCTCAATCGTCTGGAGCGTTGCCTTTTCAAGTTTTTTTGCAAAGTCAACAAGTTCGGGCGTATTATCGAGTTCTCCTCGTTTTGAGAGAGCTCCTGTCCACGCAAAGATGAGCGCTACCGGGTTCGTTGAAGTTTTTTCGCCCTTCAGGTAACGGTAGTAATGTTTCTGGACTGTACCGTGCGAGGCTTCATATTCAAATGCACCGTCCGGGCTTACGAGCACGCTTGTCATCATTGCAAGGCTTCCGCATGCGGATGCAATCATATCGCTCATAACGTCGCCGTCGTAATTTTTGCATGCCCAGAGCATACCACCTTCGCTGCGCATAATGCGTGCTACGGCGTCATCGATAAGCGTATAGAAATAGGTAAGCCCTGCTTTGTCGAATTTATCCTTGTACTTTGCATCGAACACGCTCTGAAAGATTGTCTTAAATTGTCCGTCGTATGTTTTAGAAATCGTATCTTTTGCACCGAACCATACAGGAACTTTCTGGTCGAGAGCGAATGTAAAGCAGCAGTCTGCAAAATTTTCGATTGATGCATCAAGGTTGTGTATTCCCTGAATGATTCCCGGACCTTTCATTTCCATGATTGTCCTGCGGATTTCCTTTCCGTCAGTACCGGTAAACACAAGTTCTGCTTTTCCGGCAGACGGTGTACGGATTTCGCAGTTTTTGTATACATCGCCGTATGCATGGCGTCCAAGTATAATCGGCTTTTTCCAGCAGGATACAGTTCCGTGAAGATTGCTTACAAAAATCGGTGCGCGGAATACCGTTCCGTCAAGTTCGGCACGGATAATACCGTTCGGGCTCGGCGTAAGATGAGAAAGCTTGTATTCTTCCATGCGTGTAGCATTTGAGGTGATTGTTGCGCATTTTACGCCTACACCGAGCCTTTTGATTGCGGCGGCTGCATCGTACGTTATTTTATCGTCTGTCTCGTCACGTTTTTTAAGACCGAGGTCGTAGTATTCAGTCTTTAAGTCTACATACGGGATAAGGAGTTTGTCCTTGACTACCTGCCATAAAACGCGTGTCATTTCATCGCCGTCGAGCTCTGCGACAGCATTTTTCATCTGTATTTTACTCATACATAAAAGTATAGCGGATAGAAAAAAAGTAGTCTATCAGTCTTATCTGCTTATAAAAATTCTGTTATTTCTTAAAAATTATGTATTGTTTACAGACTTTTTAAGGAATTCTATGATATATTTTAAGCATGAGAATATTACTAGTAGAAGATGAAGAACGCCTCTCGCAGGCGCTGGTCGAGATTTTCAAGAAGAACAGGTACAGCGTTGATGCTGTGTACAACGGGAATGCGGCTCTTGAGTATGCCTCTTCCGGTATCTATGACCTCATCATACTTGATGTCATGCTTCCGGGAATGGACGGATTTACCGTACTCCAGAAAATCAGGGAAGAGCATAATTCCGTACCTGTACTGGTGCTGACTGCAAAGGATGACATTTCCGATAAGGTACACGGACTTGACATTGGTGCAGATGACTACATGACAAAACCTTTCTCAACAGAAGAACTTCTTGCCCGCATCCGGGCGCTTGGAAGACGGAAAGGGGAAGTAAAGAACGACGACGTCACATTCGGAGACCTCACGCTTAATGTAAAGAACTGCGAACTTGTTTCCAACAAAGGTGAGGCCGTTAAACTTTCACTCAAGGAATACCAGATTATTGACCTCCTGTTCCAGAATCCGCATCAAATCATAACAAAGAACCGCATCATTGAAAAAATCTGGGGCGGCGACAGTAATGCAGAGTACAATAACGTCGAAGTCTACATTTCATTTCTCCGGAAGAAAATGGAATTCCTTAAAGTAACGACGGAAATCCGTACAGCCCGCGGAATTGGTTATTCTCTTGAAGACGGATCGAATTTACGGGTGTGAAAAACATAAGAAAACCGAAGACAGGAGATGCAGTCATATGCCGTGAGCTGCGTTTGAAAATGGAGCTTAGTATAACTGCTATTCTCGCATTTGTACTGTTCCTGATTTTCGGTGCCATTAATTTATATTTTCATCTTTTCTATAATAATCAGACCTCGGAAGTTTTGACGCGGCTGCTTAATAACGACGGGCATCGTATACCTTTGTCAATGCCTTTCCCACCGGCTGGAGGGCCGCATGCACAGCCCGGAGATGAGGTAATTCCTTTTTTTCCTGACGACATTTTACCTCCTAAAGTTAATACCTCTGATGCTATGGGGTCTGGAAAAGACCCTCTTGGGCGCTGGTTCGGCATACAGCCATTTTTTCCTCATGATAAATTTGATTTATATGATTATTTTTCTCTTGTTATTGACGAAAAAGGAAAAAAACTTCTGGTCGTATCCGATTATCGTCTGAGGTATAATGATGAAACTTTTTCGCCGATTGTTTCGGGGGCCTATAAAGGGTATTTAGAGGGGAAAACAGAAGGTGTTTATAACGGCATCCGCTGGAAAATGAAGAAGACAGATTCCGGTTATTTTATTGCGTGTATAAATATGCAGAATACTGTTGCAATGCAGATATCTTTGCTCCGCCTTACAACAATTTTATACGCAGTGTGCGTGCTTATTTCCTTTTTGCTTGCCCTCCTTTTTTCAGGATGGGCAATAGCTCCTGTGAAGGAAACACTTATAGAACAAAAACAATTTATTGCCGATGCAGGGCATGAACTGAAGACTCCCATAGCTGTTATCGGGGCAAATGTGGATGTGCTTATGGCGGCAATACCAGACAACAAGTGGCTTCAGTATATAAAAACTGAAAATGAGCGTCTGAGTCTTCTTGTAAAAGATTTACTGTATCTTGCGCACAGCGACTCCGGTCGTACGAATTTGACAAAAACCGATTTCAACCTTGCCGAAATGGCGGAAAGTGTTGTACTTCCCTTCGAGAGTATTGTGTACGAGCAGGGAAAAAAACTTGAGATTGATATTCCCGAAACCATTCACATCAGGGCAGATGAAACACGCCTGAAGGAAGTCGTAATAGTCCTTGTAGACAACGCGCTTAAAAATACTGATAAAGGTGCAGTCATAAAAGTGAGTGTCTATCAAGTCGGAAGCCAGCGGTTCATAAAAGTGTACAATACAGGGAAAGGAATACTTCCCGAAGAGCTCGAAAAAATATTTCTGCGCTTTTATCGGTCCGATGCATCACGGGCACGCAACACAGGCGGTTCAGGACTCGGCTTATCGATAGCGCAGTCAATAGTTTTAAATCACGGCGGTACAATCAAAGCGGAAAGTGAATATGGAAAATGGGCCGAATTTACGGTACGGCTGCCGGAAAGGTAAGGATGTGACATGCTGCTTTATTGCTAAAAAACTTCCGATTTGCTAGAATATCTTCATGGTAAGAAGAAATTCCGGATTTGCTAATCTTAAAGCAGGTTATTTGTTCCCTGAAGTGTCACGGCGCAGCAGGGAATATGCTGTGTCTCATCCTGATGCAAAAATCATAAGTTTGAGCATCGGCAATACAACCGAACCGTTGACCTCTCATATATCAAAAGCTATGTCAGACTATGCACTTGCTCTTGCAACCCCTGAAGGATATTCGGGGTACGGAGACGAGCAGGGACTTACGGCTCTTCGTCAGAAAATTGCAGAAACATTTTATGCAGGTATGGCAGAAGCAGATGAAGTGTTCGTTTCCGACGGAGCAAAATGCGACATAGCCCGTATTCAGACTTTGTTCGGATGCAGAACGCCTGTTGCCGTACAGGATCCGGCGTATCCTGTATATGTTGACGGTTCGGTGCTTATCGGTGCCGCAGGAGCGTATAAAAACGGCCGGTACAAAGGCCTTACCTATCTTCCATGTACTCCAGAGAACGGGTTTCTTCCCGATTTTTCAAAAATAAAGAAAAACAGCCTGATTTATTTCTGCTCGCCGAATAATCCGACGGGATATACTTCGACAAAAGAAGAACTTCAACAGCTTGTTGATTTTGCAAAAGGACACGGCTGCATTATTATTTTTGATGCGGCTTATGCGCAGTTTATACGAACTCCAGGCCTGCCCAAAACGATCTTTGAAATTTCCGGTGCGCGCGACTGTGCGGTTGAAATCAATTCTTTTTCAAAACCTGCAGGTTTTACAGGGGTACGACTCGGCTGGTCTGTCATTCCGAAAACGCTGAAATTTGCGGACGGCTCACTAGTCATAAAAGACTGGTCGCGTGTCATGACGACACTTTTTAACGGAGCGTCGAATATAGCGCAGCACGGAGGGCTTGCCGCGCTTGATTCCGACGGTCTTGTCGAAATGAAGAAAATAATTGATTACTATCTGGAGAACGTAAAGACGATTCACAACGCACTTGACGGCGATAACTTCAAAAAGGCCGGCGTACAAATTTACAGTACCGGAAATTCGCCGTATCTGTGGGTTCGTTTCCCCGGATACAAAAGCTGGAGCATCTTTGACAAAATCCTTGACGAGTGCAGAATTGTGACGACACCGGGTTCCGGATTCGGAGCTACAGGAGAAAGTTTCCTGCGGTTCAGCTCATTCGGGCATCACGAATCGGTAAACGAGGCGTGTGTGCGGCTCTCTCATCTGAAACTGTAACTGTGTCTTTACAGCTGGGTTTTATAACCGATATTGATTTTGAATGCAGATGCAATTGAATTGCGCGCAATGTCCGTTATTTTTATCTGCGCCATTATGTGAAGTTCTCCTGAAAACATCTGCGTTGAAATATACGGAGAAAGCGTGACATTGAGCGTATCGACCGTAATATTATTCAGGTTTGTAAAGATAAGAAAACTCTCGTCGGGGAAAGAGAATGTCGTGTTCACTCCGAAGGCGAATGACGTGCTTCCTATATAAAGGGAATCTGCATAGCTTAATATATTAAAGCCGAACGTATCATCTATAAAAAGCAGTTTTTCCACCGTATCGGAGGGAAGGCTGAACAGCGTAAATCTCAACTGGAATGTAGACATGTTAAAGCGGGGTTCAAACAACAGATATACTTTATCGGGATCAACAGTAAATGTGTCAGAGTTGCGTTCGATCGGGATATCGTAAATTCCTGCCTGCGCATACAGGGCAGCAGGAGTGTAGTTGCTGCCAATAAGCATATCAATGCCTGCGTGGGCATACAGCGTGTCGACAAGCACGATGACGTCTTCTCCGTTGTAGTTCGTCTTCATTGGCGCACCTATGCCGCCTGCTACGTCAAGACACATGTATGGATATACATATGCAAAACGCAGATCACCGTTGAAGACATAGTAATCGCTGTTTTCATGATTTACATAAAAATACGCACCGGCCGCCATCGGCTGGGAAGCAAAATGTATAACATCAGAAATACCTATGCCAAAAAGGGGATACAGGACGGATCCTGAAAGGCCAAGCCAGCTTTCCGTGAGTTTCGACGAAATCGACTGAATGCCGAACTGGCGGCGCAGGAATATGTCGGAGCCGATCGGCTCATACGTTCCCATAAAAATACTGAGGTAATTTGAAAATCCCAGAAATTTCTTTCTGTAAATGAGGGAAATTTCGTCTATCTGGAATTCAGCAGAAGTTTTTTTAAATACGGAGTTTTCAATAAGATCGTCAGTATTCAATGAAAACTCCATGCGCGCTATAAGATCGTCAGTAAGATTGAATTGTCCGGCAAAAAATGACTGAAGAAGCAGCTGTGGGTCAAATGTGCTGCTTCCGCTGCCGGCAAACCCCAGGTCCGCTTTTATGCCTGCATATCCGCTGAATAAGCCGGATGCAGCAGCTTTGCTCAGCGGAAGGGAAAAAAGAAAAACCGATATAAAAGCAACCATATAAATGATTTTATTTTTATTCACAATATGCTCCTCGGCCGGAAAAACAATGACCCTTTTATCTTATCGGCATAAAGCGGGGAAAACTTTATCATTCATCATGCCATAACTTTTTTTATCTTAATCGCTTGAATTATCTTCTGTAAAGTATATAATAATAGTATATGAGTGATTATCTCGATCCGAACAATGAAGAACTGCTCAAGGATTTTTTTGCCGAAGCTGAACAGCAGGTAGATAATCTTGAGAGTAATGTACTGGTCATCGAAAATGATCCGGCAAATCATGAAGCAATTGATGAAATTTTCCGCGCCGCGCATACTTTGAAAGGCGGTTCTGCAACTGTAGAAATGAACGAAATTTCAACGTTTACCCATACTGTTGAAGATATGCTTGATGAAATACGCTCCGACAAAGTAAAAGTCACGGAGCCTGTCATTGATGTTCTCCTGAATTCAATTGATGTTATAAAAGCCATGCTTGAAGCCCGTAAAAACGGTACTGTTTATCAGGAAAATATTGATGAGCTGATGAGTAAACTTCATTCTTATATTCCCGGAAAAGGCACAAAGGCACCGAAAAGCAAAACTCCCGAAGTTGTACAACCATCCGTTCCAAAACAGACAGTTTCCGTTGCCCAACATCCGGCTTCTCCGCAGTCGGGTACAACAGGTTCTTTTAACCGACCGAAACTCAGCGAGAATGAAATTGCAGAACTTAAAAATGCCTGTCAGAACGGACAGAAACTGTGGTGTGTATCCGTAAAATTTGACGAACATAATCCGATGAATTCCGTCGGCGGTATACAGGTATTTGCAGCCCTCAAGGCGCTTGGAAGTGTCCTTAAGACGGTTCCTGATTTTGATGCATTATACGAAGATAGTTTTTATGAAAATGTTTTCTATTATTTGGCAACAAATGAAGAACAATCAAAAATAGAAGATACTGCATTTCTTCTTGACGTTACTGTTTGTACCGATGCACTGCCGCTTGATAATTTTGAGGCGGTACCGGCAAAGGCTGCTGCGTCCGTAGTTTCAACACCGGCAGAGCCTGTCGTTGAACAGAAGACACCTGTGGAAATTATTCCTGAGGAAGAAGAGAAAATGGAAACGAAAGAGGAGACTTCCGCAACTGCAGAAGATGATTCTTCTGATACGATAAAGACAGACGCAAAGAAGTCTTTAACTGCCGGACATGCTGTTCAAGGTGGTTCATTACTCCGTGTCGATTCACGCCGTATTGATTACCTGCTTAACCTGGTCAGTGAAACAGTTATTACTAAAGCTTCTTTTAATCAACTTTCAATGCAGCTTGCGAACGAACTTGTACAGTTCCAGGGACTGGAAACCGGCTATAAAGAAAAAGTTCACCACCTGTTTGAAATGCTGCCGCAGTATCTGGAGCAGATCCAGAACGGAGTATCGATAAAAGATGTAAAGGATTCCATTCTTCTCGATTATGGCAGTATGGCAACTATATTCGATTCATACGATTCCGAACTGAAAGGCGTGACATCAAAGTTCCGTTCATCGACCCAGAATCTCGGACGTATTGCAAGCGAACTGCAGGAAGGCGTTATGAAAATCCGTATGGTTCCTATAAGCCAGATTTTCAGCCGGTTCCCGCGTGTCGTACGCGATTTACAGCGTGATTTGAACAAAAAGGTAAATCTTGTTATTGAAGGTGAAGATACAGAACTCGATAAGACCGTTATAGACGATCTGCTTGATCCGATCATGCATTGTGTACGTAATTCTGTTGATCACGGTATCGAATCGCCGGAGGTTCGTGTTAAGGCCGGCAAACCGGAAGAGGGCACAGTCTTCCTTAAAGCTTCAAATGAAGGCAACATGATCATCATAGACATAGCTGATGATGGTGCCGGTATAGATATTTCAAAAGTACGCCAGAAGGCTATCGACAAGGGACTTATTCATCCCGACAAAATACTGACTGATCAGGAAGCTTTCAACCTTATTTTTATGGCAGGCTTCTCAACATCCGAGAAAATTACGAATGTGTCGGGGCGCGGTGTTGGTCTTGATGTCGTAAAAACAATGATAGACAAGTTGAACGGAACGGTTTCTGTCTCTTCTGAGCACGGAAAGGGGTCAAAATTCAGTATCCGTCTGCCGCTTACGCTTGCAATTATCCAAGGGCTGCTTGTGAAAGTCGGCCAGGAAGTATATTCAATTCCGATTGCGTCCGTTCTTGAAAGCCAGCGGATTAAGATGAACGAAATCAGTACGATTGATAACTATGAAGTACTCAATGTGCGGAATGAAGTCATCAGTATTCTGCGTCTTTCACGCCTGTTCAATATCCGTGAGACGGTATTGGCCCAGGATGATTACTGTTTTATTGTCATTGTAGGATCGCAGGAAAAGAAAATCGGCATTATGGTCGACTCTCTTATAGGCGAGGAGGACGTTGTTATAAAACCTCTCCGCGATCAGTTTACCAATTCCCCGGGGATTGCGGGCGCTTCCATCCTTGGTGATGGTTCGGTGTCGCTTATTATTGATGTAAGCCAGCTGCTGGAATTGGGTGTCAAACAGGAAATTAGTGCACAGCAGTCTGACCAGACTATAAACGAGTGAGGGTCTTATGGAAGCAGAAAATATGACAGCAGAAAATCAGCAGGTTAATACTGCTACAGATGAAGGCACTCAGGACAATAAAAAGGAATCTATAGCCGTTGTTGATTTCAAAATGGTTACTTTTTCTCTTTCAGGAAAGGATTACGCCATTGACATCATGAATGTAAAAGAAATAGCAAAAGCTGGCCGTTTTACATACGTTCCTAACACGTTGTCGTTTGTGCTCGGTGTATACAATCTTCGCGGAGATATTATTCCGATTCTTGACCTGCGGTTGTTTTTTAATATTGCGGTACCGGAACATACTGATAATAAACTTGAGAATCTGCTTATTCTTTCTGTTGGGGAACAGACATTCGGTGTTGTCGTCGATAAAATCGATAAGGTTGTTGGTGTGCAGAAAAGCAGAATTCAGCCGCCGCATCCGCTGTTCGGTGATATAAACATTAAATATATTTACGGAGTGGTGGAAGCCAATAAACGCCTGTATATTCTTCTGGACATTGCAAAGATATTCAATTCCCGTGTTTCCGGCGAAGAACAGAAGAGAAAGGTTGTGAAGAAAGTGTTTTCCGATAATTCCATTTCTTCCGAAGTCGCTCATCTTTCAACTAAAATGCCTGAGCAGTCACAGAATCATGATGCAGGCCGTTCTTCTACGGCAGGTGCGGAAAAAATTCCTTCAGATGAAGCGAAATCTGTACAGGAACTTAAATTTATTACGGAAAGCCTTTATAATTATCGTAAATTTTCAGTTACGCCGCTTAATGAAACCTGGGTACGTTCCCGGTTTATTTCATGGCAGGAAGAGCGTGGTAAGGGAAATACCCAGTTGCAGAGCGAAAACGATGCAGATGCGTTTCTCAAATCATTCTGGTCTACATGTTCAGGGACATGGTGGACGCAACAGTATGCGGATACGATATCTAAGCTTCTGCCTGATAATACTGCGAAACAGATATGCGTGTGGAATCCGGGCTGTGGAAAAGGTCAGGAGACATATTCATTGGCTTGTGTGCTTTACAAACGGTATCCCGGCAGTAAGATTAAAATTTATGCGCAGGATATTGATTTACTTAATGTGTCGAATGCTCCTCTGTTGTCCGTCCCGGACGATGTTGCTTCAGGCTGGTTAAGCCCATACATTGCAAAGAAGGCAAATGGTGAGTATACATTTACACAGGAAATAAAAGATAGTATTATGTTTGAATATCACGATTGTATGAATACTAACGCGTTGCCTGTTATTGATTTAATTTTTGCCCGTGATATACTCTCACTGCTTGATGAAAAAGGTCAGGAATTTGTTATTAATGATTTTGGAGAAAAAATGAAGGGAAATGGCACTATAATCATCGGAGATAATGAAGTAGTACCAGCTTCTGCAGGTTTTAAAGAAAAAGCAGTTGGTACGCTGAAAGCGTACAGTAAAAAATAAACGCGAAATAAGGGGTCTTGAATGAGAGTAGAGTATATTAACCCGTTTGTCGAAACTTCCTACAGAGTTCTGAAAGAAGTTTTAGGCGGTTCTGAAGTAAAGCGTGGTGATTTGTATCTCAAATCTACAGCAATGCCTGTTATGGGAGTGGCAGCTCTTGTCGGACTTGCAGGTGATGTTGAAGGACGGGTCCTGTTTGATATGACAATGGACACAGCTCTTAATATCGCTTCCAAGATGAACGGCGAGAAGCTTCCTGAGTTTGATGATCTTGCAAAGGCAACAATCAGTGAGCTTGCAAACCTTATAACAGCACAGGCCGTTACCAAGCTGCATGAACTTGGATTTAAGTTTGATCTTACACCGCCAGCGCTTTTTGTTGGTCAAAAAATGGAAATTGCGGCGTTGGGGGGAACTTCTGAAAATGTTGAGGCGCTTATCGTGCCGCTCATTACAGAATATGGTAAAATAGAAGTCAACGTTGCTATACGTGAACGTACATAAACGGCAGGAGTGATAAAATGAAAACAAAGCAGGATTTTCCAACAATTAATGAGCGTCCGCCGGAAGGTGTAAAAACCGATGGGACAAAATTTCGGGTTTTGATTGTTGATGATTCTATGTTCGTTGCTAAACAGCTCGGACAAATCCTTTCAAGCGAAGGATATGAAATTGTCGCGACTGCAGCTGACGGAAAAGAAGGTGTGGATAAATATAAAGAGCTTTGTCCGAATGTTGATCTTGTTACAATGGATATTACAATGCCACGAATGGATGGTATTACAGCCCTTGAACAGATTATGGCATTCGACAAAAATGCCCGTATTGTCATGGTTAGCGCACTTGGAAAGGAGGAACTCGTAAAAAAATCCCTTCTTCTTGGTGCGAAAAATTATATTATAAAACCGCTTGATCGTAAAAAGGTACTAGAACGTATTTCAGCCTCTTTAAAATAGGCTGCAGATGTCCGTATATAAAGGCCGCCTTTTCTTTATGAATGGGCGGTTTTTGTAGTTAACATCTATTCCGCTATAAGAAGTTTGTACCCTTTTCCAGCTTTGAGGATATCTATACCGCCACTGTTGTGTATTTTGAAAAAAGCTCTCAGACGGGAAATATCCGAGTAGATTGTGTCAATTTTTACTTCTCTGTCTTTTTGTTTTAGAAGTGACTGTAGTTCTAAAATACTGATTGTTTTTCCTCTGTGTTTGTACAAAATGATAAAAACAGAATAGAGCGAATCTGGCAGCTCGTTTCTGATAAATGTTATAGTTTTGTCCTGGACTTTTGGCGAAGCAGCCGGAAGAAATTCTGCTGTGTTGTTTTCCTGCTCGGGATACGAGAGAGGAGGTCTCATTAGGGCAATATACGGGCGAAGCTTATCGGAATTGACTGCATCAGCGACTAGGTTGAGCGTGGATGTGTACAGATCGGTATTGATATCGGTATCGGAATAATAGAGTTTAAGTATCATAATCCAGTATTGCACGCGGATATCCTCCGGAGGAAACGGATCGTTATAGAATATGAGAGGAACCAGACATTTGATTTCCTGCATATATCTGTATACGTTGAATACGTCGTGATTGAACACAAGGTAATCAAGCAGCAGCAGATCCGGGTATTTTTTCATATTTGAAAGGGCTTTGTAAAATTCACCTTCATCAGTATAAATGCAGCATATATTGTTTTGCTCTTCAAGAATATCAGCAATTTTTTTGCAGACTTTTTTCTGGCGCGTATAAAAATAGATAGTCATATAACTTTTTACTCTTTTTTTAGTATAACACTGCTCTTCCTGTTTGTAAAAAAAGTCTGTATATTTTTATTATGGCAAAAAAAATCATTACGAATTTTCATACACATACATTGTTGTGTAATCATGCAGAGGGAATGCCTTCTGACTATATTCAACAGGCTGAAGAAGACGGTTGTGCCGCTCTTGGTTTTTCGGATCACTGCCCGTATCCTGAAGAAAGCGGTGATTACTGGCCGGGCATAAGAATGAAATCGGCTGAAGGGGCTGCGTACATACACTCTGTGCGCAGTGCGGCATCTTCTGTATCATTCCCTGTATATGCGGGATTCGAATGCGAGTGGGATAAATTATATGAATCATGGTATAAAGATGAATTGCTTGGGCGACTAGGAGCCGACTATCTTGTTCTGGGTTCCCACTGGGTTACTATGGGGGCTTCACACATCTATGCAATGGATATTACTGAAAGGGAAGTGCTCCACAAATATACCGATCAGACAGTAGAAGGCATACGCAGCGGTATATACACGTTTATTGCTCATCCTGATTTGTTCATGGGAAAGTGGAAGGAATGGGACAGTACCGCGCAGTCGTGCATGGGAGCGATACTTGATGCTGCTGCGGACTGCTGTCTTCCCCTTGAAGTGAATGGTCTTGGCTTGAGCAGGCAGCCGAACAAGACGAATCAAGGTTTGAGATATCAGTATCCGTATGACGAATTCTGGCAGATGGTTGCAGATAAAGGGGCAAAGGTTATCTGCAATGCTGATGCACATGAACCTGCGAATGTAATTGCAGCTGCAGAAAAGGCCCGTGAATATGCTGCACGCTTTAATATTATTCCGATTGAGTCACCTTTTGCCTGAGTAAGCTTGACTAATATCTCTTTTTTTACGATTATTAGAGAAATTATGGAAAAACAAGTTATAAACCGCGCATATCTTGAAACTTTGTCTTTTACAGATCTTCTTTCACTTGCGGACAAATACGGAATAGATGTGCCTGACAATCTTAACAGGAGCTTCCTTATCGGTGATTTGCTTGAGATTACCGAAGAGCTGAAAAAGACAACTGACTCCGATATGGTCATTTCGTCAGGTTCTGCTGCGGTACTTACAGGGAACAAACTGCCGGAAACGTACAATACAACTGATATTGAGGCAGTATTGCGTAATCCCGCATGGGCATTTGTTTACTGGAATATAAGCGAATCCGATTTGCACAATTTGAAAAAAGGAGGATTCTCCCTTTCATTGCGAGTCTGTTCCCTTGCGCAAAAAGAGGATGTAAAACCTGAAGATACATACGATGTGCAGATCACTTTTTCCGACCGGGAACAATATATACTTATTCCATCAGGAAAACAGTTTGTTCGCGTAGAACTTGTTTCAACGGTAAAAAATTCCTGCAGAATTCTCGCATCTTCGAATATTATTGAAATACCGCGTTGTTCCAAACTTCTCGCAGATATGCAGCCCGGGAAAGACGACGGCATGGCACCTATTATCAGTCTTTCTGGTATGAAAGAACTGCTGCTTGATCATTATAAAAGTCACAGGCAGTCATTTTCCTGAATCGGAGCAACAAATGGCAGATAAAAATATTGTTTTACTTATTTCATGTTCTCAGGAATATATACGTCATACCGGCGATGATGAGAAAAAACACAGCGCTGAAATAAACAGGATGTTTGAATCAATTTCGGGTATTTACCTTCCTCTGCTTAATATGTTTGCATCGCTGGAAAGAGATACAATCCCTTTCCGCATTGCGCTTGTGCTGCCTCCCGTACTTTGCACGCTGCTGGCAGATCCTGTAGTGCAGCAGCAGTATATAAACTGGCTGGACAGAAGAATTGATCTGGGCAAGAAGGAATTGACCAGATGTAACGGCAATGCAAAATTATGCGCAGTTGTGAAGCTTGGTCTTGAAAAAGCACAGGAAGACAAGATTGATTTTACGACTGCCTACGATCAGAATCTGCTCAAGAAGTTTTCCGAATATGAAAAAAAAGGATATGTAGAGCTTCTTGCAACATGCGGGACTAATATCTTTTTACCCCATTACAATGGGATGGAAGAAGTACTTAACGCGCAGGTTGAAACAGGTTTGTATGCCCACCGTACATTTTTCGGTGAAACACCGAACGGATTCTGGCTTCCTGAACTGGGGTATACGCAGGGAATAGAAAAAGTTCTTCATGCATACAGTATTAATTATACAGTCCTTGATTCACGGGGCTTGCTTTTTTCTGAGACGGAACCTGAAAAAGGAATTTTCGCGCCAGCCCGCTGCGATAATTCTGTCGTAGTTTTTGCGCGCGATAATGAAGTTGATAAGGAAGTTTTTGGCAGCGAAGGATATGCATCAAACGAAGTATATTGTAATGTAAACCGCGATATAGGTTTTGAACTGCCGCTGGACAAACTCGGCACATATATAGAAAAAGGAACAGCCCGCTTTGCTTCCGGATACCGTTACTGGAAAAAGCAACAGGATGGTACAGACGAAGACAATGCCCGTTTTACAGATCCTTCGACAGATGAGGATATGTATGACGCTGAAGCCGCAATGAAACAATGTTCGGCTGATGCTTCTCTTTTTGTAAAAGGCAAAATTGAAAAGCTGATAAAGGCAGAGCAGCTTCTTCCCGATTCAAACAATGTCACGCTCGTCTGCACATTCAGTGCGGAGAAAATCATACAGAACTGGATTGAAGGCATAAGCTGGATAGAACAGATATACAGAAACGGTGTGAATCAGCCTGTTTCCTTTACACTCCTCAGCGATCTTCTTGCGGACAGATACAAAATGCAGCGTGTAAAACCGTATTACAGTGCAAATATCGGTACCGGTTACGGGGAAACGCTGCTGTCAAGTAAAAACAGCTGGATGATGCGCTATGTAAGGAAAGCAAGCAGCCGCATGATTGATCTTGCAGAGAGGTTTCGGGATGATACGGGACTCAAGGCTCGTCTGCTGAACCTTGGCGCAAGGGAACTGCTTATGGCACAGTCCTGCGGATGGGCAAAGATGATAGACGACGGTATTTCTCCTGAATATGCTGCTGACCGGTTCAGGGAAAGTATCCTTGCTTTTACTGCTGTATTTGATTCGCTTGGCTCTAATACGGTAAGCACCGAATGGCTTACAAATCTTGAATCAGAGCATCCTCTTTTTCCCTGGATAAACTACAGAATTTTCAGCAGAAAGCACTGAGTAATGCCTAATTAAGGAACTGTGCGTCCCTGATGCGCTGGAAGAGCATGATCTGGTTCTGTGCGCTTTTTATACCGTCTTTGGCGGGGTCGTACAGTTTGTCGAGTTTAAGCACCTGCTGCCACGACTGTATTGCGGCAGGGAAGTCTCCTTTTGCAAACGATGCGAGCCCTTCGTTGTAGTACTGGTCGATCAGTTTTTGTTTTTCAGCGCGGCCGTTGTCCCCCAGTTTGATTTTTGCCGACAGGCTTATGTGATTTACCGGATTAACAGATGATGTAAGATCAAGCGTATAGTTTACATTCATCTGTATTTTTTTCATAAGTACAAATTCGCTGCCAAGGCTTATCCTCGGATTACCGCCTTTTATGAGGAATCCTCCGAGGACATCGAAAAAACTTGTTATACTGACAGAAACGCCTGCACCCGCGGACCACATCTGGTATTCGGAAATATCCTGCAGATTGAGCGGCTGCCTGAATTCTGCAGTAAAAAGCAGCGGCTTTATCATGCGGTAGGAAACGCCTACTGCGGCGCTCGTGGGGAGCGGATCATCCAGCTGTATTCCCGACGACGAACCGAATCCTGTGATTCCTGCGCCTGCATTGAGCAGATTCATGCCTATACGCAGGTTCGGCTCCCTGTCAATATAAAATTTTCCGGCGTTGAACCGCATCATGACGCCGATATCTCCTGCAAAGGCGAGTCCTGACTGGGCAAGTCCTGAACCGCTTATAATGGCATCCGTATCGTTATCGGTATAGTCGGGAACGCCGCGCCACACAGCCTTTACGTTAAAGCCGGCGGCGATCCCTTTGAAATAGTATCCTGCAAGAAAATTATACGATGCGTTGAGTATTGCCGTCGTTTCCGTATAGTAACTGCCTGCAACTCGTTCGCCGAAAATATTATATTCGCTGAACGGTACGTAAAAACATTTTATTGCAGCCCCGAAGCCGGCGTTGTTCAGCCTGACGGTGCCGGCCAGCGTTTCCATAGCGGAATCTGAAATCCACGCATTATGGAAGACTGCAGTTTCCGTTTGCCCCATGATGGAACTTGCAGCAGGATTGTATTCAAGGTAACTTATATCGTCTGACAGTCCTGTGTAGGCAGAACCAAGGCTTTCAGCACGTCCTCCCGACGGAATTGACAGGGAGCGGTAAGCTGTCGTTCCCTCGTTATCGCCTGTAAGTGATGAGAATGCTTCGGAAAGTTTTGTTGTTACTTCTGTAAGGTCCAGCGCACAAAGCGTTCCTCCTGCAGTCAGAATGAGAAAAAATGAAAGTAACGGTACGAGTTTTGCCGGTGTTTTCATCATTATAAGTATACTCTATTTTCGGTTTTTTTTCTCCATTTTATAAATGATATTACCGAAGATAAATAATAGGGGAAAGTATTTTTATAAAAAAGATGGTAAAGTATAACAAGTACGTACGGAACTGGAAATGAACGGAAAAATCCGGCTTGCAATCATACTATGCATGATTCTCTCTTCCATACCGTTTTTTGCAGAAGACGGAAAAAAAATTATGTCTCTGCCTGAGATTGATTCTTTAATAAAAGACACGAGTTATGATAAGGCCCTTACCGAACTTTATCTCTATATCGAAAAATATCCGGAAGACTTTGACGCGGCTCAAAAGCGCATCAGAAAAATCATGGATGCACGTAATAAATATACGGTGCTTGCAAATACTCTTATCGATGTAATTCAAAACGATCCTCAGAACGATGAAAAAATACTTGCCCTTACGAATCAGCTGGAAGCGCTCGAACGGCATCCGTCCGAGAAACAGCTTGCATTCATCCGCGATGCAAAGGTCGCTGCCCAGTTTAACTATTACCGTCTGCAGTTTACGGAAATCATGAAATCAAGTGCGGAGCTTACGCATCAGAGAAATTACGGCGGCAGCGTGGATACCGTGCGGACCGGATTTTATATGTATCAGGATGATTTTTTCGACCAGAATACAGCCCGGGACATTGTAGAACCTGTAAAGGCCGCACTCGGTCGGGTCGATAAAGAAATTTCGGCATATAAGGCAATCCAAGTGAGATTGGACGATGCTGTGAACGCATTTGTGAAAGCTGTCCGCTCTAAGGATATTGTGCAGGCTCAGAATGCGTTCGGGAATGTCGAAACGGTGTATGCTGAATACGCTGCTGTACGCAACAGCATGTGCAGTGCAGGCTGGCGCCTTAAATCAATTTTTGAATCGATGAAGAAAAGTAATCCGGACTTAACTGATGCGTCGTTTCTGCCGTTCATTTCGCGTTTACTATTTGGCATAGACTCAATCCCTGATTCAGGGATTGTCGTTGCAATGGATTATGAGTGGGAAGTGCTTACGAACCTCATGAAAAACGAAATTTTTGCCGTAATGACCAGTCAGGCGGATTCGTTCCGCGAATCCGTTTCCGGTGACCTTTTTGCAGGCGGTTCCGTACCGTCCCGACAGCCGCTTGATTCTCTTATTAAATTTGCGTCGCTTGGAAATTCCGTAAATGGATTGTATGCATTGCTCAAGACGGAAGACGGTGGAACACAGGAAAAGACGCATCCTGATTTTGTCATTTCCCTGAATTATGCAGAGGGCGTATCCGGCCGGATTATAGCACTGCTGTCATCTGCTGACCGCATGGTGGCTGTAGAAGCAAAAGCGTCGTCGCTTGCAGTTCCTGCTGATCCCGGAGAAGCGGAGCTTGCAGGAAATACGTATGCGGAAGATTTGCTTGCCGCTTCTGCAGAAATAGAAAAAATGACTGCAGATGATGCAGTCTACGTACTGACATCGTCTGCATGGGCCGTTCCGTATGTGCTGATGAAACCGGAGGCGGATGCCGCTGTCCTTGTTTCAGAACCTGAAAATGTCACAAAAGCCGTGCAGAAGAAGACCGGCGTGCTTTTGTGGGACTCTCTCGATACAGCCTACAGGAAGCTCAACGACTATGCTTCCTCGTTTGAAAAAACGTCTGTTACGACTTTCTGGGGAAAGGCTGCATCGTATTATGCTTTATGCGGTACGTCGTATACAGAACTGCGGAAAGCCGATTTTGCAGCACTCCAGAAGCTGTATAACGGTGTGAAAGATGGATCTACGGGAATCGTGTCAAAATATCCGCAGGAATCACTTACAGCTGCACAAGCTTTGAAAAAAGCAGTCTCTGATGATAAAGCCGTGCTTGTAAAGGCTCAGAGTCGACTTTCCGGCGGAAAACATGTCGAATCATATATGGCATCGCTTCAGTCCGTGACTGCTTCAATCGCAGTTCTTGATTCGCTGAATCAGACTATTGCCGCAGTTGAGACTGGTGCGGCGGAACAAATCAGGCTTGCAAAGCGCGCTCAGAACGAGGCCGACCTTCGTTATTCTCAGGCAGGAAATGCGCTCGCTTCAAATGATTTCGATACTGCGCGTAAGCGTCTTCAGGAAGCACGTACGAAATATAACGAATCTCTGTCTTATCAGGAATCTGCGGTACTGCGGAAAAATACCGATACGTCGATTGCCTCTCTCGGTAATGAAATCCTCACAAGGCAGAACGAAGTCATTGTCCGTCAGGTGCGCTCGCTCAAGACGAAAGCACGAAATGAATATTACAACGGCAATTTTGATTCGGCTGAAAATTTTTTGACGCAGGCGAAAACTTTGTGGGCAGTAACGAACATCGATGAGGATGAAGAAATTACGAACCTTCTTGCACTGGTAAATACAGCTCTTTCAATGAAAACAGGCCGTGTCATCCCGCCTGCGGCACCGCTGTATCCTGAGATGTCCCAGATTCTCAGCATCGCACAGCAGTATTTTAAGCAGGGCAGCAGTCTGCTCGATAAAGGAAAGACGGAAGAAGGGAAGGCCGCGCTCAGGCTGGCTCTGCAGAAACTCCAGGAACTGCAGCTCGTGTATCCGCTTAACCAGGATGCAAGTCTTCTTACGCTGCGCATACAACGGATACTTGATCCTGCAGGGTTTAAGGATTTGTTCGCAAAACGTGTTGATACAGCGCGTGACAATTACAAGATTGCAGGAAAGCAGCAGTCGTCCTATACTGATTTACTTGACTTGTATGAGATAAATCCGTCGTATCCGGGATTGAAGCAGCTGATTTATAATGTTGAAATAGATCTGGGAATACGGCAGAAACCTGTTGATAGAACAGCCCTTGTCAGGTCAAAATCACTTACCGCAGAGGCTCAGCGGATTGTTGAAGCTGCGGGACGCGATGAAGTAAAGCTGCAGTCAGCACTCTCTCATGTTGACGAAGCGATCAGGCTTAATCCGGACAATGATGAAGCAATGCTGCTCAAAGACAGGATACAGACGTCGATCGGTGGTAAAGCTGCTGTTGTTCTTTCATCGGAAGATGAGGCAAAGTATCAGCAGGCTATTACGGAAATGCAGAACAACAATATCGTTACTGCAAATGCGCTCGTAGAGCAGCTGCTGCAGAAACAGGGGAACAGGCGCTCGTCGAAGATTCTTGACCTGCAGAAAAAAATCAAGGCTTTGTTATAATGAAAAACAGTAACAGTACATTTAAAATAATAATTTTCTCATTCGTATCGTCACTGCTTCTTGTCTGTTCGACGACAAAAGCTGCTGCGCGTGATTTTTATTGGGAGAACCCGGTCCGCATTACAGATACCGACACTAGATTTCCTCGTGCGGTGACCAACGGAAACAGTACGTACATATTCTGGCAGGAAGTAGACACATCATCTGAAAACATATGGCTTACATGCCAGTATATTGACAGCAGCGGGACATGGCAGACAAACAGCAGGTTCGCAGGCCCGTTCCGTTATTCAGGAGACGTCCCCGATATGTATTCTGCGGCTGTGTCTCAAAGCGGCAGAATTGCCGTTGCCGCTCTTTCTGATGTGAACAGGATTTCGATTTTCATTTCTAATAACGGAGCTGTTTCATTTACGAAGACTGATCTGTCCCGGCAGGAAAAGCCGCTTGTTGCGCCGCGTATTTACACGACTAAATCAGGGAAATTTATTCTTTTCACGGTACTAGGAGAAAATGAATCTTTTTCCATGCGTACTGCATCGTCGAACAACGGTTCGGACTGGTCGTCTTTCACTGATTTTCAACCCGCAATGAAAATGACAAATCCCTTTGTTCCTGTCCTTGCCGCAACGGCTGACGGAGAGACTGTCGTTTTTCAGGCACAATATATAAACGGGAACCGTATTTCATATCAGCTGTATGAAACTGTTTCATCAAATGAAGGTTTTACGTGGAGCGATCCCGTTCTCATTACGGGCAGCGAATCTCTTGCATCCGGTGATTCGCATGATTTTTCTGCATATCATAATCAGCGTCCGTATTTATATATATTCAACGGAACAACATATATGGCGTGGGAGAGAACATATTATAATTCCGAAAATTCCCACATATGGGTTGCGCAGGTTACGAAGGAAGGTCTGGTTCCCGGCAGCGCAGAAGAAATAAGCACGCAGGGTAACGCGAATCGTGCAGTGCTTTTTTCATACGACAATTTACTGTCTCTCGTCTGGTTTGATACCCGGCATGGTTCAGAATCCGTTCATTTTGCGCAGAAGAACGGATATTTGTGGAATGAGACAGCTCTTTCTTCCGGCAGACAGCCTGATTTATTTGCATTTCCTCTCGTAATCTCGGGCGGAAAAAAACTTTCGTTTGTCTGGCAGGAAAATCCGCTGCAGAAAAAAGGGGAGCCGCATATCTTCCGGCTGGACCCCGACACTTCTGTCATGAAACCTGCTGTTTCTGCATTGTCGTTTACAGAGGGAAAACGTTCCACCGCAGAAAGGGTAAAGATACGTGTCACGCTTCCTGCTGATTCATCAGGAATAGCAGGCTTTTCATGGTGCTGGTCGCGGGATCCGCAGGTGGAACCGCCGGAACAGTACATGAATCTGCCTTCGGAACGCACAATCTCGGTTAATGCCGATGCCGAAGGAAAGTGGTATTTTAAAGCCCGCGCCGTCGACTATGCAGGCAACTGGTCAGCATCTTCTGAGCTCACTTATTATCTTGATTTAACCCCGCCGCTGCCTCCTTCCATCATTGTTCCCGAAAAGGATAAATTCGGTTTTGTACAATCAAATACCTTCAGCATGCAGTGGCAGCCGGATGCCGCAGATGATGATGTTGCCGGGTATACATGGAACCTTCAGTATCTTGCACCTGTTGACGGACGTCTGGCGGAAACAAAGCGGCACCCTGTTACGCTGAGTGATGAAGAGGCTGCAGCAATTACGTCCGCATTCATGCAGCAGCATGAAAACGATGTTTCCAGAGTTGATATGCCGCCCCGCCGTGTTATGGGAATGAGTACCGGTACATCGTATACAAACAGATATAACGGTCTGTATGCGTTTTCTGTTGCAGCTGTTGATACTGTCGGAAATATCGGAAAGCCTGCTGTAGTCATGTTCATGCTTAATAAATATGTTCCGTCTACGTATCTGCTTTCTGTCAACCGCGCTGCCGACGTTTTCGGCAACGTAACGCTCAACATTATAGGCGGCGGTTTTACGTACGACGGGACTGTCAGCAGAATTTATATAGACCGTGATGGAAAGGAACCGTACGACATGACTCTTGAACGTTCAGACGGCGCATTCAAAGTTAAGTCTGACAATCGTATTACCGACATACAGCTCGGCAATACACTGTCCGAAGGTCTGTACCGTATAGGTCTGCTTCATCCTTCCAGGGGGCTCTATATGAGCGCTCCTCTGTTGCGCATAGAGCAGAATGGTACCGTCAAAATTGAAAAACAGTATACGTATGTTCCATCGTGGACTCCGTATAAAAAAACGTGGAAATATCATGTTCAGGTTGGAACGATTTTGCTGTGGAGTGTGTTTGTACTTGCCTTTGCAGGAATGGTGTTTGCAATGCACGGACTTATTCAAACGGCAAAAGATACAGTTATCGTCCGTAAGGAAATACGGGCACTTGTCACAGGAGACGCTATGCCGCTGAAAGAAAAACAAAGAACATCACAGCTTAAGCAGAAAGGAATAAGCCTCAAAATAAAGCTTATGGGATTCACCTCGTTCCTTGTCATTATGATAGTTCTGCTTGTTTCGATTCCGCTCGGAATCAATATGGTCAGGACACAGGAACAGACACTGGCGCAGGGACTTGAGCAGCGTGTCAATGTGCTGCTTGAAGGACTCTCGACAAGCGCAAAGGCGTATATGCCGGCGCAGAACTTACTCGAACTCAGCTATCTGCCGGATCAGACATCAGCGCTTGCCGAAGTCGAATATGCGACAATAACGGGCTATCCGTCGGACGGAAAGAATACAAGCCTGAAATATGTGTGGGCTACGAACGATCCCGACATTACAAAAAAAATAGCGACAGAATCTCTTACGTACGGTCTGTCAGAACTGACAGATGATACTGTTTCTGAAATTGCAAAAAGATGCGCAGAACTAAATGCCGAAGCCGTGTCGGAAACGGGAGACATAGCTTTGAATATAGTACAGCTCAATGCAGAAGGCGTAAGTCTTGCCCTGAAGTCGGATGCAAAATCTGTTGCACGCCGTGAGGAAATAGCTCAGATAACGACACAGCTCACGAATAAATTCAATACGGCGATGAACGAACTGTCTGCAAAAGGCGGCGGTTCGCTGCCCCGTTTCAATAGTAATCAGCTTGACCGCGCGAACACATCCTATCTGTTCTACCGTCCTGTCCTGTACCGGCAGGGCTCATCACAGGAATATGTGCGGGGCATCGTTTTTGTAAAAGTTTCAACAATAAATCTTATTGATTCAGTCGACGCAGCCCGGCGTTCAATTATTTACACTGCGGCACTGATTGCGATTCTTGCAATTAGTATCGGCGCTGTGGGATCGTTCATTCTGGCATCGATTATCGTAAATCCTATCCGGAGACTTGCAGCTCACGTTACGGTAATTGGAGAAACCGCGGACAAAACCAAACTCAACGGCAAAGATATCGAAATAAGCAGCCACGATGAAATAGGTTTACTCGGCGAGACCGTAAACGAAATGACACACGGACTTGTAAAAGCTGCCCAGGATGAAAAACTGCTTATGGACGGTAAAGTCGTTCAACAGACGTTCCTTCCGCTCCTTACAAGCAGAGATGGTTCTAAAGAAACAATTTCGCAGCTTAACGAGAGTGCGATACAATGTTTCGGTTATTATGAAGGTGCTTCGGGAGTTTCAGGAGATTACTTCGACTATAAAAAACTCGACAACCGCTGGTACGTTCTCATTAAGTGTGATGCGTCGGGGCACGGCGTACCTGCAGCCCTTATAATGACAGTCGTCGCGACGCTGTTCCGGAAATATTTTGAAAACTGGTCGTATACAAAAAACGGCACACTCATAAATCAGCTTGTTACCCAGATAAATGATTTTATCGAATCTCTCGGCATAAAAGGAAAATTTGCAACGATTATCATCTGCCTGTTCGATACCGTATCAGGTGATGTCTTTATGTGCAATGCCGGCGATAATATCGTGCATATTTACGATAATGCGGCTCACAGGGAAAAGACACTGACCCTCGCAGAAACACCTGCCGCAGGCCCCCTTCCTTCGTTTATGGTCGAAATGAAAGGCGGTTTTAAAGTTGAAAAAACAACACTGAAACCCGGCGACGTGCTTTTTCTGTATACCGACGGTATTGAAGAAGCAACGCGTAAATTCAGAGATAGCACGTTTTCTGTTGTGAAATGTGCAGAGCCTGCAATGAAGGAAGGCGATATACACGGTAATCACAAAGTAGGGCAGGAATCGGAACAGATGGAGCCCGAACGCGTACGTGCTATTATAGAAGCTGTCTTTGCCGGAAAAACATACACGCTTGAAAAGTATCATAACCCCGTTCCGGGAGAGGAACTCATATTTGATTTTACGTCCTGCCGCGGAACTATCGAGGAAGCAGTCATAGCACTTGCCTCTGTCGAAAAAGTTTTCAGGATGTACAAAGCCCCTGATGTAACGGCAGCCGATACAGTCCGCGTTGACAAAAAAATCGACACGTTTCTGCATGAACATTTTAACAGATATGATTATTACTGCGGCGCAAAGAAAGAAGACTCGTCTGCTTCAAACTATCTTGAGTATACATTTCTCAAGGAGGATGAACAGCTTGATGATCTAACGCTTCTGGCTGTCCGGCGTCCGTAGAAAAAACTTTTCAAACAGTCAAGTTATATATATACTTAAAGTGAAATGATTTGCATAAACAGGAGGATGATGTATGAGTGTCAGCGAAAAGGTAAAAGAATATTTAGACAAGAGTGTTACAGTCTCAAAGAATGCGATAGATAAAAGCCTTGAGGTTTCAAAGAAAGCTCTTGATAAGGCAGGTGCCGTCGTTCAGGATTTCAGCGATAAAAGCGTTGTGAGGATTGAAATACATCAGTTTGAAGGTAAACGCGACGAGCAATTTCGGATAATGGGAAAAAAGGCTGCAGAGAAATTTATTAAAGACGGGCAGGAAACTATTTCTGAAGGTGATGCTGATATACAGCCCATAATTACAGAGATAAAAAGGATAAATAAGGAAATAGAGAAGAGGGAAGTTATACTTTCGGCAAATGAATAAGTGCTGAATACAATTTTTAAAAAATAAAAAATGGTAAAAAAAAGGAGATGAGGTATTGACGAGAAAGGGGTAAGATGATATATTCATCATCACCGTCGCAGAACAGAGCGACACGCTGTTTGAAACCAAAGGGAAGGAAAGAAAGAACAAGTAAGGTCAGCAGCAGGATGGAAATCCTGCGGTAATCAAGAATCGGACTCGACTTTGAAAGAAGTCAAAACAACCAGTCTCCTGTGTAACAGCAGGGAGGCACAATTCTTTTTACAATAATAGTGAGAAGGAATTGAACGATTTATGAAAAAATCGCTGCCAGCAATGGCAGTGAAAAATAATCATGGAGAGTTTGATCCTGGCTCAGAACGAACGCTGGCGGCGCGTCTTAACCATGCAAGTCGAGCGGTAGGCAGCAATGCCGAGAGCGGCGGACTGGTGAGTAACACGTGGGTGACGTACCCTTCAGACCGGGATAGCCTGTAGAAATATAGGATAATACCGGGTACGGTCGCATATGTCAGAGGTATGCGAGGAAAGGAGCTCCGGCTCCGCTGAAGGAACGGCCTGCGGCCCATCAGCTGGTTGGCGAGGTAACGGCTCACCAAGGCAACAACGGGTATCCGGCCTAAGAGGGCG
>DCFX01000064.1 GCA_002314445.1 Treponema sp. UBA1793 | reverse complement strand
CAGTCGGGATTTAATACCCTTCATACGACCCAAGGGTCGAGGTATTAAACCCTCCGCACGAATAAAAAGAAGATGCGCACGAACCTTTTCCATACGATCCGTGCCGCGCTTATGCCGCACATCCTGTGCTGCATTTTTCTAAAATTTATACGTTCCTGTTGTTATTGTACCGCCGTTGGAATACACATCGAAGTTTATGCTCTTCTTTGATTTTCCAAGTTCCTCGTAGAATTCACCCAGACTCTTTACAGTCTTGCCGTTCACAGCTGTGATAATATCGCCGTTCTGGAGACGGAGGGCAGCAGCGGGAGATTTTTCCTGGACGCCTGTCACTGCAACACCGCGGACTTTATCGTCATCAAGTTTAAGTTCTTTACGAGTATCGTCGGTAAGCGGTACGGCAATAAAGCCCGGCCAGAGTTTTCCGTTATCTGCAGAAATTTTTTCAGACCGTTCCTCTATTTTTACTGTAAGGCCGACTTTCTGATCTCCGCGGAGAACATCAAATGTCGCTGTTGTACCGGCTTCAAGATTGCCTACGTCGCGCACAAGCTGATTTACACTTTTTACAGGTTTTCCGTTGAGTGATACAATAAAGTCACCGGGCTGTATACCACCTTTTTCGGCAGGGGAACCAATAAATATCTGCGAAGCAAATGCACCGGTAGCATCCTTGACCCCAAGCGCATCTTTGTATTCGCCTGTTATGTCTACGAGAGAAACGCCGAGCCAGCCGTATGTAATTTTGCCTTTCCTGATAAAGTCATCTATTGCGTTCTTGATATTGTTGATTGGAATGGCAAATCCGAGGCCCTGAGAACCGCCGGACTGTGAGGCAATCCATGTATCAATACCAATTACTTCACCGTAAATATTGATAAGCGGTCCGCCGGAGTTTCCCTGGTTAATAGCCGCATCGGTCTGGATAAAATCGCTTATGCTGCCGATGTCATTGCCGGAACGCCCCGTCGCACTGATAATTCCCTGTGTGACAGACTGACTGTAGCCGAGCGGAGCGCCCATTGCAAAACAGATATCGCCGGTATGCACCTGATCTGAATCACCAAGCTTTGCTACCGGAATTGATTTGTCGCCTGATTCAAAAGATACAAGCGCTACGTCCATACGGGAATCAGCGCCGACAAGCTTCCCGTCGAATTCACGTCCGTCATTGAGTTTGATGGAGATTTTCGATGCATCGCCTGCAACATGGTTGTTCGTAAGAACATAAATTGTATTGCCTGTACGGCGTACAATAACGCCCGACCCCAGGCCTTTCTGTTCATACTGACGAGGCTGATTATTGTCATTTCCCTGATTCGGCATACCGAAAAAGTAAAACGGCAGATCGTCAAGCGGGTTCGCCTGCACAGTCTTTGTTTCCGTTACATCAACCTCAACAACAGAAGGAAGAAGTTCATCGCTGATTGCGCGGAAAGAATCCTGCATGGCCTGCATTACCTTCAAAGAATCAGCAGGAATGGGGGAATCCTTTCTTGTTTCCGCAAAAGCAGTATCTGCTGTACCGGTTACCGGTGTTTTGCGGCAGGAAAGTGAAACGATTGCGAAAGTGACAACCGCAGCACCTGCTATCCCGATTATCCGTTTAGTCCATAATTTCATACTAAAACCTCCGAAATACAGCTTTATTTGTACTGTATCATATCTATTAAAATAATAAAAAAGGAGCATCAAGCGTTACAAAAAAACATGATGTTCCTTATATAAATCTTTGTTAGCACAAGAACGGACAGTTTATTTTGAATAATTAAGATCGGTAAGAATCTCCGTGTGATCCGCAAAAACCGCTACAGTATGTTCCTCATGCACGGACGCCTTCCCGTCTGCAGTGAGTACCGTCCATTCATTGTCCGAAAGAAGAACGTCTGCCGTTCCCAGGTTAATCATTGGTTCAATAGCGAGTACCATTCCTGACTGGATGCGGGGATTCGGTCCCCTGCTCGGACAGTTGGGAATGCTGGGATCTTCGTGAACATCCAGTCCGACACCATGCCCGCAATAATCATACACAACTCCGTAATTATGACGGACAGCAATATCGTTCACAGCGTTTGAAATATCGCTGATCCGGTTGCCGGGAATACATGCTTCGATTCCGGCCGAAAGGCATTCAAGCGCTACATCATCGAGTTTTTTCCACTCAGGACAAACATTGCCAATAAGCAGCGTATGGGTAGAATCGCTGATAAACCCGTCAAGATCTATACCAGCGTCGATTGAAACAAGGTCTCCGTCGTGTATAATCTTCTTGGACGACGGAATACCATGGATAACTTCTTCGTTCACGCTGATGCAGATTGCACCCGGAAAATTCTCCCGGTACCAAGCCGGTTTGCCATGGTGGGAAACAATAAAATGTTTGCAGATATCATCAACTTCTTTAGTAGACATGCCGGGTTTTACCTGCGGGATAATCTCATTGAACATATCCGCAAGCAGGTGGCATGATTTTCTGATTTTTTTTATTTCCTCTTCATTCTTAAGTCGAATCATTTATATAACCTCTGAATACTAATTCACTTCAATAATCAACAGCTTTCCGTTGTTTTTTAATAACAGCTGTTCTGGCAGCTTCCTCAAGACAAATATCCGCTGTACGGCTGTCACCTATTTTTCTATACACTAGTGCCATTTTTCTGAGAAAGAAAGCATCATCGGACGGCGCAAAACCTAAATCAAGTGCGCGTTCCCACGCATCAAGGGCCAGCTCGTCGTTCACGGTACCTTCGATATTTTGCTTCAAAATATGGAGCGTAAAAGATTTCACTTCGGGAAAAAACAGTTTAAAATATTCATACCTATATTCCATCTGTATAATCTGTTCAAGCAGAAGGAATGCATCGTAGTACTCGCCACGGATTGTCAGCTCCTCAGAAAGTATGTAACCGTAATCCATAAAATCTTCACGGATAAACCATTTTTTAAGGCTGAACCCGGCATGATTCATTGACATACGTTTGAATTCAGCAACGGCTTCGTTTTCACGGTGATGCATAAGATCCCAGAAAATCAGTTTGGCGCGGCTTTCTTCATCCTCACGGGCAATAAGCCATGTATGATAATCGAACGACTCCCCGCGCTGCCGCCGTATATGATGTCTGGTAAAAAATGACTGGTCAAAGATTGAACGCTGACGCGCGTCGGACAACACATCATATGCCCGCATAAGACAGCGGAAATTTTCCACTGCCTCAGGATCATCCCCCGCAGTATCAGGATGAAACTGCTTCGCTTTCTGTCTGAAGGCACGCCGGATTTCTGCAGCCGATGCATCCCTGCGCACACCAAGAATTTCATAACAGTTTTCCAACACAGACCCCTTTTATGAGATCTTAAACAGCTGCTCTATATCTTTTTGTTTTACAACAAGTACAGAACAATGTGCGCTTGCTATGATTTCGCTGCGGGAAGCCGAAACTATATTATGCCGCACTGCACCGCTGCCCTGATATGCTTCGCTGGGGTCTTTTCCGCCCAGCAGAATAAGATCGGCTTTATAATCATCTGCGACTGTAATAATTTCAGACCAGACAGCACCTTTGCGAAGTTCCAGTTCTGCAGTTACACCTTTCGTATTTGCAAGGTCGTTTACATAGGAAAGATAGCGGTCTCCGTCGGAAGAGAGATTTGCCTCGTATGCCTCACGCTCGTCAGACGCAAAAAATTTCGACAATGTAAGCTGCTTAATCGTTGCGGTATCGACGACATACACGACTTTTAAATCAAGATGATATGTCTTTGCCATCATAATTCCGTACATTGCAGCATGAATTGACGACTGAGAGCCATTGACGGCAATAAGAATACGATGGAAAAGCGACTTGTTCATTTTTCCTCCGACCGGTTATTATTACGGTTTTTTAATGCTTTGAGAACGAACACGTTTTCGCGCTCACGTTCTTCCAATACGCTTTCTATATACTTCTTTGTTTCACGTGTCTGCGGAATGACCATTTTATCGAGTGCATTGACGCGGCGCTGCGTTTTTTTCACTTCTCCGGCGAGACGCCATACAATCGTCCTGATTGATGCCATCTCGGTAAGAATCGACAACAGCCGGAAGAATTGTACCATAACTTCATCGCTATCGGCAAATGTTCCCATATAGGAATAGAATAGTTCCTTTTTGGGAAGTTCCACATCAAGCGACTGGAATGATATGCCGCCGAGCGTCACCTGTTTTTCGTGCATGATGAAATCATAGTGGACAGCGTGGGAGATACGTTCAACCTGGTCGCTTCCTACTGTCATAAGCATCTTCCTGAAAGCAGGATATGCTTCATTTATCACTTTGTCTATATCGCGCTCAAGCAGCTTAACCTTCTCCACCATATGCATCAGCTCCATGACGAGAATCTCACGTTTCTGCTCAAGAAGGTCGTAACCATCCTGAGACACCGTGAGCTGCTCTTTCATAAGGAGAAGATTTGATTTTGTGGGCGCAATGTTCAATTTTGCCATATGTTATGCCTGCGGTATTTCTCCGCTTTCATCCTCGCTTTTCGGCAGATATTTTTCGATGAACTGCGGCTTGATGCGGTACAAATCTTCGCGCGGAAGCGTTGCAAGAATCTTCCAGCCGAGATCAAGCGTCTGTTCAATCGTACGATCCTCGTATTCTCCCTGGGTCAGATAGTCCTTCTCAAACCGTTCACCGAATTTCAAATATTCACGGTCAATAGCAGAGAGTTCTTCTTCGCCGATAATTGCAGAAAGGTTGCGGACTGATTTTACCTTTGAATATGACGCAAACAGCTGACTTGCAACGTTTGCATGATCTTCCCTGGTCATCACTTTACCATCTTTCGTTACACCGATACCGTCTTTCATAAGGCGCGACAGACTCGGTAATCCAGCTACCGGCGGATACATTCCCTTCTGAGACATCTCTCTATCAAGAACAATCTGACCTTCGGTAATGTAACCGGTAAGATCAGGAATCGGGTGAGAAATATCATCATTCGGCATTGTAAGAATCGGTATCTGTGTAATTGAGCCTTCTGATCCCTTAATACGACCCGCGCGTTCGTATAATTCGGCAAGATCCGAATACAGGTATCCCGGATAGCCTTTGCGGCCGGGGACTTCTCCGCGCGTCGTTGAAATTTCACGCAGCGCTTCGCAGTAGTTCGTCATATCGGTAAGCACAACAAGAACGTGCATTCCTTTTTCAAACGCGAGATATTCAGCTGCTGTCAGCGCACAGCGAGGCGTAATTATACGCTCAATTGAAGGCGCATCAGCGAGTGACTGGAACATAACGACCTTTGAAAGAACACCGGATTCTTCAAATGTGTCAATAAAAAAGCGCGCAACATCGTATTTTATACCCATTCCGGCAAATACCATGACGAACTGTTCATCGCTGCTGCGGAGTTTCGCCTGCCTGATTATCTGTGCGGCAAGTTTGTTATGAGGAAGGCCGTTACCGCTGAAAATCGGCAGTTTCTGACCACGGACAAGAGAGTTCATACCGTCAATTGCCGAAATTCCCGTCTGGATAAAATCCCGGGGATAAACACGGGCGTACGGATTTATCGGGTTGCCGTTTACGTTTATCATGCGCGATGAGATAATCGGCGGATATCCGTCTATAGGTTCACCAAGTCCGTTGAAAATACGCCCCAGCAGTCCCTCACCCACACGCAGTTCAAGCGGCGTTTCGAGGAATTCGAAAGACGTCATCTCAAGATCAAGTCCTGTCGTACTGCCGAATATCTGTACAACAGCAGCAGCCTCTGAAATATCTATAACACGTCCAACACGTTTTTCACCATACCGGTCGCGCACACATACTGTTTCACCATAAAATACATTCTCTGCGCGGCGCACTATGACAATAGGACCGTCTACCGAAGTAACGCCGCGGTATTCTATTCCTTTCATACTGCCCCTACCTTGCGGTACAACCGCTGAAGCTCACCCATCTGGTTCTCAAGATTTGCCTTCACTTGATCAATTTTGTCTACTTCGTCGTTCTTATATTTTGATTTGATGCGCACGATTTCTTCGCACACAGGAAGACTTGTCACTTTCACAAGCGGAGCGCCGTTTTTAATCACACCGAGAGCTGCTTTATAAAAGTTCATAATAAGGACAAGAATTATAATCTGTTTCCGCGAAACACAGTATGCATCAATTTCATCAAACTGATCCTGCTGGAGGAAGCCGATCTTTATCATATCGGCGACTTTAAGAATCAGACGTTCCGAATCAGGAAGCGCATCAGGACCAATCAGACGTACAATCTGCTGGAGGCGCTGCTCCCGTTTGAGCAGGTCAAGTGCTTCAAGACGGACAGTAGCCCACTGCGAATCGTGTTTTTCCCACCAGCCTTTTACTTCATCTGCATATTCAGAGTATGAGTCAATCCAGCCGATAGCCGGATAATGGCGGGCATTTGCAAGATCCCTGTCGAGTGCCCAGAAACAGCGGATAAAACGCTTTGTATGCTGAGTGACCGGTTCGGAAAAGTCACCGCCAGGCGGTGAAACAGCACCGATAACGGAAACAGAGCCTTCACGTCCGCACAATGAGTTGATTCTTCCTGCGCGCTCATAGAAACTTGCAAGCCGTGTCGGGAGGTAGGCAGGAAAGCCCTCTTCGGCCGGCATTTCTTCCATACGCCCTGAAAGTTCACGGAGAGCTTCAGCCCAGCGGCTCGTGGAATCAGCCATAATTGCGACAGCCATACCCATATCGCGGTAATATTCTGCGAGAGTAATACCCGAATAAAGGGAAACTTCACGTGCTGCAACAGGCATGTTCGATGTATTTGCTATAAGAATCGTGCGCTCCATAATGGAACGGCCGGTACGAGGATCGATAATCTCAGGGAATTCCGTAAGAACATCGGTCATTTCATTTCCGCGTTCACCGCATCCGATGTAAACAATGAGATCGGCATCGCACCACTTTGCGATTGCATGCTGAGTCATCGTTTTTCCGGTGCCGAATCCACCCGGAATTGCAGCAGTACCGCCTTTTGAAAGGGGAAAAAACACGTCTATGACACGAAGCCCTGTTACAAGAGGCTGAGAAACGGAAAGTTTATCGGTATAAGGGCGTGGTTTACGCACGGGCCAGTAATGTGAAAGTTTTATTTCCTCATCAAGTTCAGTCGTTCCTATAACATCGTCGATTGTGTAGTCGCCCGACCCTTTGAATGTACTGAGCACACGCCCGCGGATTGTCGGCGGGACCATAATTGTATGGAGTATTGAAGGTGTTTCCCGTACTGTTCCAAGCGCCACACCGGGAGCTATGGAGGAGCCTGCTGCAATCACATTTCCATCGACGCCTTTTCCTGCATCAAAATGCCAGACTTTTTCCATGTCGAGAGGTTCCGTACGCTGACCGGGAAGGAGGAATGAACCGCCTTTTTTGTCTTCATACATAGATTTAAGAGGACGCTGAATACCGTCGTAGATTGTGCCAACCAGTCCGGGACCCAGACGAAGCGAAAGCGGACGGCTGTAACATACGACTTTTTCGCCGATATGCATACCGGTGTCTTCCTCGTATACCTGAATAGTCGCTTTTCCTTCATTCTGTCGTATTATTTCACCAATAAGTTTTTTCTCACCGACATCAACAACATCATACAAACCGCAGCCCTCAAGACCCTCTGCAAAAACAACAGGGCCTGAAATACGCGTGATTTTTCCTTCGATAGCCATCAGCTCAGCCTCCCGCCTAACAATGTCGAGGCCAGTTCTGCCCGGTGCTCTTTATTTATCTCGCTTATAATCTGTGCAATTGTAAGCCTGCAGCGGATTTGTTTATCCTCTGTTTCAAGAATGGCTCCTTCCTTAACGGTAAGGCCCTCCACCGGATCATCACCGCTTTTTTCATATTCAATCTGCGCGCAGGAAGCAAGATTTATTCCTGACTTCACGAGCGCCTTTTTTACATCACCGGCTTTAAAACCGAATACATAAGCATTTACTTTTTTAGAACCGATAATATTTTCATATTTTTTATAACGACTCAAAACAAGGTTCAGACGTTTTGATTCAGGTAGTGATTCGAGATACTCGTTCATTCCCTGAATTATTGCCGATTCGGTAAAAGACACAAGAAAACGTGCTTTTTCAAGCGGTAAAGAGGCATCCTCGTCTTTTTGAAACGCTTCTATTTTCTTTTCATAGGAAGCGCCTTTTTCTGCTTTCAACGCAGCAACACGAGCTGCAACATTATCGAGCAACGACTTTCCGTCCAAATCAGCTTTAGACAGGATACGCTCCGCCTTTTTCCGCGCGTCAGTTTCTATTTCCTTGTCAAGAACTTCAGTCGAGCGTAATTCTTCCATACTGTGCTCCTAATAATACTTACACCTTTACACCAATCGCTTCCCCGATTGCATCGGTCAGAGTCCTTCGTCCGGTCAAATGACCGTTAAGTCCGGGAACCTCGACTATGAGCGGATACTGGCCTGTCTTCTGCCAGTCCAGCTCCTCTTCCTGTATCAGGGTCGCAGCATTTTCTGTCAGAATCAAAACACGGGGAATCTCATCTACAGGGACGGATGCCGTTCCGCCCTTCCCGGTAACGCGGTAAAATGACTCAAGAACTTCCTGCCGGGTTTCGGCGATAGCACCTGCTACACCCACCAGACGAAATGCAAGTACCATTTCCCGCTCACCGATAATAAAATACTTCAATCTCTCATCCTTTTACATGATGATTATAAGCAGGCCGACAAGGAATCCCCAGAGACAAATACCTTCTGCAAGCCCGACGAACGGAAGCGCTTTTCCCGAAAGTTCTGCGTTTTCGCTCATAGCACCCATCGCAGCCGCACCGATTTTACCGACTGCCATACCGCCGCCGATACATGCAAGTCCTACTGCAAGTCCCGCGGCAATATATTTGACTCCATTGCTGGCAGCAGGAGCCTGGGTCTGAACAGCAGGCTGTCCCTGAGAAGCTGCCGGGTCAGTCTGGCTGGAAGACTGGGCAAAAAGTGCAGTCATTGAAAAAATTGCCAAAACAGCAGCAATAGAAAAGAATTTCTTGTTCATACATATACCTCTTTCGAAAATTCTATAATATATAAGCCGGCACACTGCCGGACAAACATCCATCACTTACTTATGCGTTTCGTCTGCCGTATTCAAATCTGAACGGCTTGAATTCAGAGCCTGTCTCCGTAAAGAACTTTGAGAAGAACTCATAATACTGCAGACGGACAACCTGAATTGCAACGATCATACCTTCAAGCACTACGACTATAGCATTCCCCACGATAAGGACAACAGCGCCACCTATAGGTCCGCTCATTTTTGTCATAGTAAGGATGATATAATCAAGGACAGCATGTGCAAGTGCAAAGGCGCCTACACGAAGGAAACTTACCGTATTGGAAAAATAATTTGAAATTACTTCAATAAGCTCTACCACACCGGAAATGACCATTGCTGTTGTACCGTCCGGCGCGACAGGATACTTTCTGTCAACAATGCGTTCAAACGGTTCTCCGAATGCGGCAAAAAACAGCGTTATGCCGATGATGATCCAGTCGTATACTGCAATCGTATGATGGAAAGCAGCTATACGAATTGCCATGATAATCACATACCAGAAGAAACACGCGCCGGCCAATCCCGTCTTTCCGAAAACCGCCTCCCCGATTTTCTTCATACTGAATTTGTTGATTATGTTTATTATCAGTCCCAGCGAATTAATAATAAATCCTATACCGACTGCAATTCCGAACACAACAAACATTGCCGTCGTATTTGACGGAGACGGCATAAGTTTTACAATCGGAGCGTGCGGCGTACCGAACAGCCCCGTTACCCAGTATGCGAACGGCTCAAGAAGTTTTTCGGTTGCAAAAAATTCTCCCGTAAGGAGCCCCATTACCATGCTGCTTGCACCGACCGCAATAAATACGGCTGCGGATTTATTATAGCCGCCCATTTTCAATATATTTTTCTCAAGCAGGATACCGATGATCAAAATCACAAGTCCCTGACCGAAATCACCGAACATAATTCCGAACAAAAGCGTAAAGAAGAGCGCTACAAAGGGAGTAGGATCTATTGCTCCATATATAGGTGAACCGTAACTGAAAATCATACGCTCAAAACTTGCGACGAATTTTTTATGATGAAGTTTTACAGGTACCTGTTCCCTGCCGTTTATAACTGATGAAACTTCCGACGGCAGATATTCACGGATCGCGATGCGGCCTTCGGTAATCTGATCAAGATCCTTCATCATACCCTGACTGTCTCTTGCAGGAATCCAGCCGGTAAGGCGGTATACAAGTTCCGTCGACTCAAGCCTTGACTCCGTCTCCTGAATCTGCATACCGATCGAAAACGCACCGAGCAGGGTAAGAAGCATATCCTTGTGCGTCTCTGCAAAATTATCACGTTCCCTATTGATCTCATCAACTTTTTGGGCAGACTCTTCTTTTTGATCTTTCAGGCTCTTTAAAACATCGTCCGGAATCCCTTTAAAATCCTGAGGTATTTCCATGTTCACAAAATTGAATTTTTTAAGTTCGGTATCCAGTGCAAAGCGGCCTTTTTTAGATGACGCCGCGAGAATACGTGACTTATCTATACCAAGAGGAACAATGACGGCACGTTCCCCGACAGTTTCTTTTAACGCGTCGAAGAGATTTGCATCAATTTTTCCGATACGCAGGGATAAAAATGATAAATGTTCCAGTTCCGAATATGAAGCTTTCAGATTAGAAAAAGCAAGAGCTTCCTTGTATGCCTCTTCAATCCGTTTAGCTTCGCTGGTAATAGTATTTACCCTGGTTCTGAGTTCATCTACAGCAGAAAGAAGTTTTGATGCTTCACCTCTATTCTCTTCTGTCGGCATTGAACAGCTGCATGCATCGTCAGTCCTGTCAGAGATATTAAGAAAAATACGAGCCTGCTGAAGGCTGTCAAAAAAATTACGATCTATAGGAGTCTCAGTTCTCGATGATTTTGAACCTTTTGAGTCTGCATTCTGCAGTTTTGTCTGAAATTGAAAATTGCCTTTCTTGCCAAGATATTCTATCACTGACGAAATATCCTCTTTAAGGGCAATCAGTTCAATCAAACGCATTTCAGTCGTTCTAGCCATTTCAACCTTCTTTTTCTATGTTAATCAATAGTAGCTTCCACTCCGGCAAATTTCATGGCCTCTGCTGTTTCAACATTCAACCTGATTCCTTCCGCCGCTGTTCTGATTATATCGCACTCATGCTGCTTGATTCTGAACCATGCTATAAGCGATAAATCCGTAAGCGGATATGCATGAAACATTTTCTCGGCCTGTTTATACATTCCCGACTTGTAGGCATTCTCCACCCATCTCGGGTCGATCCTCCAGATTGTTCCTTCCTCATGAAGATTAAGAAATTTTGCGTATTTCCAGCCTTCCCAGTCGGCATACGAATCAACAGCTTTATCGAGGATGGCTACGGCTGGTCCCGACAAAGGATCACCCGCACACGCTATACTCCCCCCGCTCGCAAGATGCTCGAGGATTTCATCACTCTTCATCTCATAATACACTTTCAGGCGGAGCGCCCAGATAATATTCATCATGATAAAATCTTTCTGAAAAAAACCAATGACAGCGTCCCGGCCATCACCGGAAATTTCATTGACGGATTCCCACATCATTTTAACGTACTGATTGTCCAGCTTTGCATCTATACGCTGCTGTTCATGAACATCCGGTACTTTGTTGTACCATGCAAGAGGAGTGCCTTTAGTTATTTTTGCTATATCAGGCCATGCCGCATAATTGAACATGCTGTATTTTCCAAGCTCAGTAATATGGGGCATCGTCTGTTCCTTTGAACAAAGTGCTGCACCTAATTCTTTTAGATTTGCAATATCATAAAAATGAAGCAAATCGGAAAGTATCTTGTGCGGATGATCGTACACTTCCATCAGGGAAACATATTGTTTGATAAACCGCTTTTCTGCCTCTTCTTCAATCTTTTCACCAAGGAGCGCCTGAGGTATAAGCGGAACCTCCTCAGAAGAAATAAGAGACCATAATTCAGAAAGTGTTTTTACTGCAAAAAGTTTTGATGCACGAGTCCCTGTAAAGGCCTTGCTGAGTATGCCAGAAGCTTTTGCATAGACATAAGCAGAAGCACCGGAGTATTCCATAATGCACGCCTCCGTTCAATCCACAGCCAGTATCGTATCAAGCAGCTTGCCAAAAGCCTCTTTGTTTTGTGCGGTATTTTGAATATCGGATTTATACTGTTCAACCGTTTTTTTATGTTTGCTGTCTATTTCTTCTGTGTGTTTTTTGTAACCGGCCTCGAAACCGGCAATTATATCGTCATACTGTTTTTTGTATTCAGTTTCTGCCTGAGCACGGAAAGATGAAATCCGTTTATCAGCCTCACCCTGGGCGCCGGAAATCATTTCTGATGCCTGATGCTCTACGTCCAGCAGATGATTTATAACATTTACTTCTGATTCTGCCATACAATGCTCCTTGCAACCCCTACAAGTAACAGTATAAATTCTCTCTATTCCTGTGACAACATCTCATAATCGCATATTGCGTCATATACTTCCTGAGATGTTTTTTTCTCCATAATTACATTTATAAAATCATGATGCTGCAGGATGTCGGCAACGTCTTTCATCATTTGAAGGTGAGCTTCTGTGGCTCCCGGTTCAAAAAGCAGCATAATGATGAAATGAACCGGACCTCCGTCAAGGGAAGCATATTCAATTCCGTCACGGCTCAAGCCGATTGCAGCAACAGTTCCCTTTACACAGTTACATATGGTATGTGGAACTGCAATGCCGGGAATAATACCAGTGCTCATCTTTTCCTCGCGGGCGAGAAGAGCTTTCAATGCTTCCTGCCGGTTAACATCCGGCTGAGCAGCAACTATCACTTCAAGGAGTTCTTCAAAAACTTCATCCTTTTCAGTGCTCTCCAAATTAACTTTTATATTCGCAGGAGTAATCAGCTTGCTCAGCATTATTCATTTCCTTAGCAGACTAATTCTGTCCGCCGTTCGTTGTTGTAGACTCAGTGCCGGATGTTGTTGAATTCGCACCGGCAGTATCTTTATTTTCCGCATCGGTATTTTTCCACCAGTCAGCAGATTGATTTTCAGGCGCAGACTCTTCAACAGCCGTTGTATCAACAGGAGCAAGATCCCGCTGCAGCTTCGGTTTTTTGTTCAGAAGTGCAAGTGAAAGCGAAAGGATAAAGAAAAGTACAACAAGAATAAAAGTTGTCCGAGTAAGAACACTTGCAGAGTGAGACCCGAATGCTGACGTTCCCCGTCCGCCGAGGAGGCCGCCCATACCGCTGCTTCCATCATCCTGTACAAGAATGACAAGCACGAGAAGTATGCATACGATTACAAACGTGACAAGCAGGATAATACCAATAGCACCCATTTTAGACTCCAATTCCGCTTATCGTAACGACAAGCAGCGTAACTAACATATTTTCCGTAATAGTAAACTAATTGCAAAAAAAATACAATACATATAGAAAGCCGAAGCAACCAACAGTACATACGTCATTGATTACACCGGCTTCACAGTTCTGCTGAAAATGCAGTTTTTCACTCTCAAAGAACAGAACGTTCACATCCTGTTCTTTTACTCATAATTATAACACACAAATCGGAACAAATGTATCAGCTTTGAGCGATGCGCCGCCGATAAGCCCGCCGTCAATATCAGGCTGGGCAAGAAGCTCTTCTGCGTTGGCGGCTTTCATTGAACCGCCGTACTGGATGATTACTTCATCAGCAACTTTCTGGCTGTACAGTTTTGCGATATGCCTGCGGCAAAATGCGTGAATTTCTTCTGCGTCCGCAGGTGTAGCTGTTTTTCCCGTGCCGATTGCCCAGACTGGTTCGTATGCGATTGTTATGTGCGCCATCTGCTCCGCAGTAACGCCGGAAAGATCTGCATCAAGCTGGAACGCGCAGACACTCTCTGCGTTTCCTGCTTCACGTTCGTCAAGCAGTTCGCCGATGCAGAGGACGACGTCAAGACCTGATGCAAGAGCTTTGCGGACCTTCAGGTTAATCAGCATGTCATTCTCACCGATTTCATGGCGGCGTTCGCTGTGGCCGATAATGACAGCCTGAACACCAATATCTTTGAGCATCTCAGCAGAGACTTCGCCGGTATGCGCACCGTTATCTGTTGCAGCGATGTCCTGTGCACCAAGGATAACATTGCTTCCCTTCACAACCTGGGCGACAGCGTCAAGATATACAAAAGGCGGTGCAATCATGTATTTGTTTTTTTTATCTTTCAGTTCTTTTACAAGGTCCTGCGCGAGTTTTACCGCTTCGGCCTTACTTGTATTCATTTTCCAGTTTCCTGCGATGTAATGTGTACGCATTTTTTACTCCTATAAAAAATTAAAGGGAACCTCTAAAAACTTCAGTTTTTAGAGGTAACTCTGAAAGCGCGATGTTTTAAGTCGTGATATTACAACGACCTAAAACTCGACGGCATCTCTAAAAAGTCGCTGTAAGTGAGTTTTTAGAGATGCCTTAAACGGATTTTGTACGCCGCAGAGGCGCCAAACGGAATCTGCGGCCGGCAGATTCGCAATGATGTCTGTATATGAAATAGTAAAACACCATTTCTCCTAAGTAATGAAATGCCGCCACGGCGGGCGGCCTGAACGGAGCAGGTTACTCATTGCAGAAGTGTGCTGCTCAAAAATAACCTGCAGAGCACTGATTACACGGATGCAGTCAGCACGTTATTTTGTAGCAAGGATCGCAATACCCGGCAAAGTCTTTCCTTCAAGGAATTCAAGCGATGCACCGCCGCCTGTTGAAACATGGCTCATTTTATCAGCAAGATGGAATTTATTGACAGCCGCAACGGAATCACCGCCGCCGACTACAGTCATAGCACCGCGTCCGGTTGCATCCGCCACCATTCTTGCAACAGATTCTGTGCCTTTCGCAAATGAATCAAACTCAAATACACCGACAGGTCCGTTCCAGATAATTGATTTTGCGGCACCGATAGCCTTTTTGTAAAGAACAAGAGTTTTGGGACCGACATCCATTGCCATAAGATTGTCCGGAATTTCAACTCCGTCAACAGCAACAGGAGCGGCGTTTGCATCGAATGACTCTGCGCCGACATGGTCTACAGGAAGGATAATATCGACGTGTTTCGTCTTTGCATCGGCAAGAAGCTTCTTTGCTGTGTCTATAAAATCATCTTCTACAAGTGATTTACCGACTTTATGCCCTTCCGCTTTAAGGAACGTATATGCCATACCACCGCCGATAACAAGCGAGGAGGCATTTTTGAGAAGACTTTCAAGAACGGCAATTTTGGAAGAAACTTTTGCGCCGCCGATAATGGCAACCATCGGTTTCGGCGGATTTTTAAGCATAGGCTCAAGATATTTAACTTCTTTTTCCATGAGGAAGCCGCCAACCGGCTGTGCATCCATATATTTTGCGATTGTAGCCGTAGAAGCCTGATCGCGATGAGCTGTACCGAATGCGTCGTTTACGAAAATATCGCCATATGATGCGAGCTCTTTTGCCATCGGTTCGCGTTCTTCGGCGGTTTTAGCTGTCTCTTCTTTATGGAAACGGACATTTTCGAGCATCATGACAGCACCTTCAGGAAGTGCATCGATAGCGGCTTTCTGTCCGAGTGCATCAGGCGCAAACGCAACTTTGCTGCCGAGTTTTTTCTCGAGATATTCTGCCACCGGCTTCATACGGTTTTTACCGCTGATAAATTTTTCTTTATCGGCTTCCGTAAATGTTTTGCCGGCTTTTTCAGCTTTTTCCTGTGCCTTTTTTACATCTTTTGCCGGATCACCAAGATGGCTCATCAGAACGAGGCTTCTCGGTTTCTGCTCAAGAATATATTTTATCGTCGGCAGGGCTGCCATAATGCGGGTGTCGTCCTGGACAACGCCGTCTTTCATCGGAACATTGAAATCAACACGCATGATAATGCGTTTGCCTTTTAGATCTACGTCTTTTACAGTCTTGATCATAATGGGAATCTCCTATAAACCGTGCGCAGCTTCATACGGCATACGGGCGGCAAAATAATAATAGTATAAATATACAGGTTTTCCGGCAAATATTCAATCTTACAGCGTATCGCCGTAAAAGGCTTCATAAGTTTTTACCCAGGATTCGTACGACTGTTTTTTAAGCAGCTCTACGTTCTGAGGTTTTGACACGGAACTGTCAGGATAAACAGGTTTTAAAATATTGACCGTAAAATACGGAAGGTTCACGCCATTTGTGCAGGAACGATCGGAATCCGTAAACGTAATAAAAAGCGGTACGACAGGTACATTGTTAGACGCTGCAAAGTGAAAGGCTCCGTCCATAAACGGGCGGGGTTTTTTGTAGCACCACCACTCTGATCCTTCGGGAAAAAAAAGTATCCCGATATCATGACGGAGATACCAGTTTACTGCGTTGATAAATTTTCTGAGTATAGGACCGCTGTTTTTAAACGGCAGAATTCCGTCCGCACGCATAAAACTGCCAAGCAATCCCGGCCGGTTGTTGAACTCGGCAACCATTATCTTTATTTTCCGCTTTCCGAGGGCATAATTGACAGCAAGCGCGTCGTATTTATTCACATGATTACAGATAAATACTGCACCCTTAACGCCTTCCAGATTTTCAGTTCCGACGACAGTGGTACAAAAATAGTTCCTGTTCAACTTGCGGATAAAATAATCAAGATATGCAACATGCAGAAACCAATAGCCGATGCGGCGCAGCATACGCGGACGGTACGGAAAATTTTCATTTACCGGCAGGATTCCGTCCGCCGCAATCGGGTCAAGGTGTTCGTTGAATTCACCACGAGCCTCTGCTGCCCTGATTTTTTCCAGTGTATCAGGAGTTGTATATGCTAAATCGTAAAAATTCATAGTATGTCCGCCATTTTCTGTATTACAGGACTTTGTCAGTAGTTTCTACTGTCTCGACGCGCGCTATTTCATCCCATGATTTCTCGCGGCGGTCTATTATTGCACGGGCGACAATCGTAATATACTGCATATAAAATACAGGATGTACAAACAGTACCTTAAGGCGCTGAGAGCGCGGTAATTTCATATCTTTATATGCAACAATAAGAGATGCGGCTGTAAGTATAAAAAATATTCCGTAAATTGCGGCAAGTGCTACAGCACTAACAGTAAGCAGGCTCCAGTCAAACATGCCGAACCGGATGATTTGGAATACGCAGCTGCCTATATTTCCGATTGCGATAACAAACATGGACGCAATATATACATACACAATCCACAAACAGAACATAAAATAATTGTCGATTATGCTGTGGACATCTTTTTTTGCAAGAAGATTCCGGGCGTATATAAAATCAGCATGGGTAAGGCCTGTCATCCAGCGCGTACGGCGTTTATCTGTTTCTGAAAGCTGCGGAGCTTCTTCCATATAAAGTTGTGCATATGAATAGTACAGTGTTTTGTATCCCTGAAGACAACAATCACGCTGCAGTTCCATATCCTCGGTAAGCGTGCTCTTGTAAATCCAGCCGTTCCACTTTTCAACAAGACGTGCGGAAATGAGGATACCGGTTGTAATAGTCATCGTAGTATAACCGTGATCGCTCTTCCAGCGGTTGCCCATATCGTCCATGAACGTCCAAATCAGCCCGTTGCACTGCGTAACAATATTGCTGTTCTTTCCGTTATCTTCGAAATAGTTGCGTACAAGCTTCTTTCCGTTAATAATGTCGGCGCCGCCTGCCATTGCATTGTTCATTTCTTCCACAAAAGTGGGTTTCAGAACGCAGTCTGCATCGATAATGACGAATGCCTCATATTTTCCGGGATATGTATGAATGATTTTATTGAAACCAAAATCAAGACAGTCACCTTTGCACGTCTGAGTCTGATCGCAGAATACTTCAGCTCCGATTGTCTCAGCATATTTGTATACCTCGTCTTCGGGGTCTTTTACAATGACAAATACATCAAAATTGCTGCGGTCATACGTTTGGGCTGCAATAGATTCAAACAGCGGAATAACGGCTTTGCCTTCATTGCGGGCTGGAATAAAAAGTGCAAGCTTGTGCTGAACGTCGCTGTGCAGTTTTTTCTGGGGTCTGAAAGATGAAAACCAGCATCGTGCACGGGGAAAATACGCTACAGCAAAAATTATTGAAATTAAAATTACCGTATTAATCGAAAACATAAAATAAAGCTCCTTTCTTACTTTTTAGACACAGACTAAATAAAATGGTTGCATAAAAAAAACTCATTTTCCAGCATTCATTTTTTCATCAACCTTTGCCCTGTTCAGGGTATAGTAGAAATAAGAAAAGCCTGCATCGTTTATCTTCTGTAAATGGGCGATATACCTTGAACCCGGCAGTGCTGCTGCATCTTCCGAAAGCATGGCGGCGGCACCGGCTTTATCATTATTTTCGAACAGCATCTGCGAAAGCATCGCTTTTGCATAGTATTGTTCGGCTTTATTTTTTGACACGGCTACCGCCTTATTGAGGCAGTCCAGCGTCTTTTTTTTGCCGCCGCCGTTTATGGCCGGTGCATAGTAATACCACTGGGCAACGTTGATAAGGGCAAACACCATGTCGGGATCCTGCAGGAGGGCGTCATCATAGTATTTTTTGATATTGAGTCCCTCAGACATTGCCGTCGTAAGCGGCAGGAACTGCATGCAGCACGAAAGTGTATCTGCAGCAGTCTCATACAGCCACTTGTTATACGTCACGCCTGGATGGGTTTTAAAATACTGTTTTATTTTTGCATACTGGGCGGTTATGAGCGGTTTTATGTCAGGATGCTTTATATCCTTCTCATACAGGTAATTATATTTCTCCCATACCAGAATATTGTCAACAGACAGCTGTATTTCCTCTGAAGCTTTCGGACAAAGTGTGCCGTCCGAAAGAGATGCCAGCATGGCATTGATTCTGGCTACAGCCTCATCGCTTGTCCTGCAGGCGCCAAGTTCAATGCGGAACTGCGTTATATTATCCATGAGTGACTGCTCGTCAGGTGTAAGGGCGCTCTCTGCTGAAGAAAATGTTGACAGAAGCAGGAACAATCCGGTTGCTGCACATAGTTTACGAAAAGTTGTTTGTGATTTATACTTCATTCAACAACCATACTGGATTGTATCGCAAAAGTAAAGAATAGGATTTTTTTATGCATTTGACTTTGTATTTGTGGATTCTCGGTGTCGGACCTGCCATTGTGTTCGTCTGTAATGTTTTCTTCGGCTCTTCAGGATATCCTGTGTGGGTTCTTGCGCTTCTTACGTGGGGTAATTCAATTGCAATATTCGGCATAGATGCCCTTATTGCGACCGTTATACACAAACTGCCGGCGGAATGGTTTGATCCGCACAAAAAAATCTTCTGCCCATACAGCTGGGAGCGGAAATTTTATAAATTCATCCGTATTATCGACTGGAAGGATTATATTCCCGATACAGGGAAACTTACGACGGGACTGTCAAAATCGAAAATATCGAGTATAAAATCAGACTATCTTTATCACTTTCTTGTTGAAACATGTTATGCGGAAACACTCCACTGCTGGATGGCTTTAAGCGGTATAGTCAATATGATTGTCAATCCTCACAGTCTCATGATTCCCCTGATTCTTCCTCTTGCACTTATTAATTTCGGGCTCAACGTTCCGCCTGTCCTCATACAGAGAAACAACAGGCCGAAACTGTTCCACCTCTATGAAATGCAGTTAAAAAAACAGCAGGACAGTGTTAAATAAATGGAACGGCATGGATATTTTTGATATTCTGCAAAATGCAGCATGACCCTACAAAATCTGCTTGTACTATTTGCAAAAATTAAGTATCCTTTTGATATGTGTGTAAAGCATACAGGCGTCTTTTTTGTATTGTTTTTCAGTTTTATACTGGCAGTACATGTCAGTGCTGCTGAAAATTTGTCACACCAGGCAGAAAACGCAATAGACCTGTTTATGACGCTCCGTATGAACCTTGCTGTATACGAAAAACCGGAAGATGCACTCCTGCAGATAGATACATATCACGACAAGCACCTTTCGGAAAATATGATTTCAGGTTTTACCGGAGAAGAAAAGCTTATTCTGGAAAACTTCGAAGTTCTTGAAAGATATAACTATTTATATAAAATGCAGGGAAATGAGAGTCAGATAAAAACACTGCTTCAATCCCAGAATGAAAAAAATGAAACATGGTTTACGTCTCATAAGGATGAAGTGATCAATAAGTGGCTGTACTGCACGGAAGCGGATATACTCTCCTGCAGCCTGAGCTATGCATCTGTAACCAAAATCCTGCACGACGGGCTTGCCGTAAAAACGTATTACGAGAAAGCGCTTGAACAGGATCCTTCCATGTCGTATGCGCTTACGAATATTGCTCAATGGTATTATTACGCTCCTTCTTTTGGAGGGGGAAGCAAGTCAAAGGCTAAAAAATGCTTCGACCTTGCCGTACACGGTGCGCGTACCGAAGCCGAAATGTATTACGCAAAAATTTTTCTTTCGCAGTACCTGTTTGAAGATGAATTGAAACGCACCGAAAGTGCTGCACTGCTCGCAGATGCAGACAGCATCCAACCGGGCGGCCATTACATAAAATGGCTGCGGAAAATCAATAAAGCAGGATATTCGCTGTACTATTATAATTCGCATAAACTTAGTCCTGCTGACATAGACAAGGCAATTGGCATGATCTGATTATCGCATGATGTCATTTTAAGGGGACTGCTCATCCCTCCAGACAGTCCCTTTTTTATTTTAGCAGTCGTTTATCTGAGTACCTGTACTGCATTCAAATCAGTACCGCATATCACCACGTGGAAATGGGATGACCTTTCTACTGTTTACACGTGTCATTAATCCGTGTTGATTATTTAATCAGAGTAATATATACTTATAGCAGCAGTTATGGAGGTTTATTTTGCCAGATTCATTTGATTTTACGCCAAAATATCTGAGAAAAAATGAAGAACCATGGTTTCCTGTCATGGGCGAAATACATTATTCACGTTGCGCGGCCGACTCATGGAAAGACGAGCTGCTGAAAATGAAAGCAGGCGGAGTTACCGTCGTTTCTACATACACTATCTGGATTCATCACGAAGAAATAGAAGGCGCATGGGACTTTACGAGATGCCGCGATGTACGGCGGTTTGTGGAGACATGCAGGGAATGCGGTCTGTACCTTATTCTCCGCATAGGTCCGTGGTGCCACGGGGAAGTACGCAACGGCGGCTTTCCGGACTGGCTGCTGCACAAGGATTTTGAGACGCGTACGAATGATGAACGCTACTTCAAGGAAGTAAAAATCTGGTACAGCCGTATATATGACCAGATTGCAGGTCTGCTGTTGAAGGACAACGGCCCCATAATCGGCGTGCAGATTGAAAATGAATACGGACACTGCGGCGGCATGACAGGGGAAGAAGGCGAAAAGCACATGAAACGACTGCTCTCTATGGCAAAGGAGACAGGATTTGATGTCCCGCTGTATACGGCTACAGGCTGGGGCGGTGCTGTTACTGCCGGAATGATTCCGGTAATGGGCGGTTATGTCGACGCTCCGTGGGATCCGCGTACGGTCGAATTAGAGCCGAGCGGTAATTATGTCATTACGCATGAGCGAAACGATCATGCAATCGGGAGCGATTTCGGTTCCGGCGGCGGTATTACGTTCGATGTTGAAAAGTTTCCGTACCTCACTGCCGAACTTGGCGGAGGACTTCAGCCGACCTGCAAACGCCGTCCCGTTCCGGATGCGTACGATATCGGTGCGGAAACACTCGTAAAGCTGGCGTCAGGCGTGAATCTGCTTGGATATTACATGTATCACGGCGGTACCAATCCGAAGGGCAGACTGTCCATGCTTCAGGAAAGCAAAGAAACCGGCTCACTCAACGATTTGCCGGAACTCTCATATGATTTTTTTGCGCCGATCGGCGAGCACGGCAGAATTACTCCGGTATACGGAGAGCTTAAACTGTACGCACTGTTTGCAGCTGATTTCGGAAAAGCACTCTGCCGTATGGATTCCCATATTCCCGCTGACAATCCTGATGAACCTGAAAATATGGAAGGTATCCGCTATTCGTGGCGGTATACAGAGCAGAACGGCCTGACCAGCGGCTATCTTTTTGTAAACAATTATGTGCGTCACCATACCATGGCAGAACATACGGCACACACATTCTCTCTCGGCAGCATATCATTCACGCTCAATCTGCATAATGGTGATTACGTCTTTCTGCCTTTCAATATGCAAATCGGGGATGCGCTGCTGGAAAAAGCGTTTGCAACACCGCTCTGTATCCTGCACAACGAAAAACCGGTATACATATTTTACCGCAGCGCCGCTTCCGGAACATCTGAAAATGAAGCACTGTATCACTTTAAAGACGGAAAATGGCCTTCCGATGCTGAAATTCTGACACTTACGAGGAAAGAAGCGGAACATGCGTACAAAATTTCATATAAGGGAAAGGAATATCTCGTTATAACGTACGCAGCCCTTGTCGAAGACGACAGCAGGATATATCTTTATGACGGCGATGATATGGCCTTTACAGTGTATCCTCCTCTTCCTGTTCCTCCGATCGAACTGAAAAAACAGCCTGTTCCTGAAGTTACGGCAAAACTCGTCAATACAACGGAAACGACAAAAACGTATGAGCTGACTGTCGGTTCATGGGACGGAAATGACTGCTATGTTTCGATTTATTATAACGGAAACTGTGTGCGGTTGTACGAAAACGGGCGCCTTGCTGCCGACAATCTGTTCTGCGGAAAGAATATTCCGTTTCAATTCAGCATGAAACATTTTATATCGCACTCGTTCAGACTTGAAATAGATGCGCTTAAAATTACAGACGATTTGTACCTGGAAGACCGCCCTTTGTTTGAGGACGGCACGGCGTGTTCGCTTGTAAAGACAGTCTCCGAGATTGAATATAAAATACGCATACTCTGATAAGCGGCCGCATAAGCCGGTTCAGCAGAGGTATTACTGCAGCTTTTTTACACTTCTGCTGAATTCGGCGCCGGAAATGTTTTCATCCGGATAAAAATTCCGCCCGTCAGGAAGAGCAAGCAGTTCGTTTTCAACTGTACCGAGAACGGCATCAAAATCTTCTGAATCAAGAGGTACATCAGGTACAGGACTGCGGGCTTTTATTTCCGTGCGGTATGTGCGTGAATAGGCGGTCGCCGTCGATTCATCACCCTTCATACCGATATACAGATTCCACAAAAAGCGGGCACACAGTATACGGGTTACTTTTGTCCCTGCTGTAAGCTGAACAGCCTCGGAAGCGGCGTCCTCCGCAGTACCGGAAACGCCCTTGAGGAGACCTGACTTCGTAATTTGAGCAAACAGCTGCTGTCCGGACAGCTTCCTGCCTCCCGTATACATATCAAGGATATTCCCTGTATCTTCTGCAATATCCATCATCTGGGAAAGAGTGAGTTCGTCAAGCTGCAGTAAGTTTGTCACTTTGCTGTCCCGGCCTGCTGAATCTTTAAGGTTCCACGCTTTATCCCGGAGATCTTTGTATGCACTTCTGTAAAACGGTGGAAGTTTCAGGAAAGCCATGTCAAACAGGCCTGCTGCATCGTCGTACAATCCGCTTTTATATGCGTCTACCGCCGTTTCCAGAATGAAAATTCCGTCACTGTCGTACAACTCGGTATTCTGCCCAAGTTTTGGTATAAGACCGAGACGATGTCCCAGGACGATAACTTCACTGTCCTCAGGATTTTTCTTAAGAGCCTTTCTGTAGCACTTTTCGGCCTGCCCTCTTTCACCGCCAAGCAGGTACAGCCGCCCCTGAACTGCCGTAAATCTGGCAACAGCCGTTTTGTCAAGCTGCGGCTCCAGAAGTTTCCCCTGTATCTGCTCAATAACATACGTCCGGGATGATCTGTCTTTTTCGGGACTATCGCCCAGGAGGATTGCTGCGTCAAACACTGCAAGCCGGGATTCAATCTCAGTAGAAAAATCTCCGGCTCCGGTCTGCCCCACAGGAAGAGATACATCGTGCTGAAGGGACATACATGATGTCAGCATAGACGCACTGAGTGCGGCAATGATTATCGTTAATTTCCTCATTTTAAATTCCATGCATATAATCGTTTGTCGGCAGAAAGGACAAGGCAATCGTCATTCCGGTCTCCGTTGATATCGGCAAAAACAGGAATGCTGCATCCGGCAACAGGGAATCCGCGGAGCACTTCAAGAGCCGGGCTGAACCCGTGCAGGATATTGCCGTCGGCACAGACGTAGACATCGTCATGTCCGTCCGAAGAAACTGCTGCGACAAACCCCTGTCTGGCTGATACTGCATCGGGTATCTTTATTGATATAAAAGACCCATCAAATCCGATTCTGTACAGCAGGGCATCCTGCGAGAGCGCAAAGAAAAAATTATTGCAGTACACGACGTTTGTATAAAAAACATCGTCTATCTGTACGGGAAAGCCTGATACAGTTTTGCCGTCGGAAAAAAGATAAAACAGTCCTGCCTGCGTAATGAACGCCGTATACAGTGTATGGCCGTTTTCCGCAAGTGCAGGCCTTCCAAAACCGATTCCGTCTATTTTCATCGGCTCACCGGCATTTACGCACGCGTCTTTTTTTATGAGATAAATGGAACCTTTAAAACTTTTACTATATATGGCAGCAGTCTCTCCCAGAACGGCAGGCGCTGATTTAAAAACAGCCCCCTCTGCAACCGGCAGCACTCCGTAAGTACCGTCCGATCTTACAAATATGACAGAACCGTCCCGGGACGGTATAAGCAGTCCGTTTTTATATGCGGCACTTTTCGCAGACGGTAAGGCGCCTGTCACCACGGGAAAGCCGTCCAGACATTCAAGCTGTCTGTTCAGCAGATAGGCAGCACCGTTGGAAGTCACAGCCCAAAGGACACCGCCGCCTGACGTTTCTTCCGAAGCCGAAGCTATCGTACACGAATCAGGAAGCATCGTTTCAGATTGCTTCATCGACACAAACTCAAGAGCCTTCACAGTTTTTCCGTTTTCAACCCAGAAAACGGCCCCGGAATTTTTCACCGGTCCGGACTGAAGGTTATAATCCTGTACTGTACCTGATGGAAGAGGAAAGCCCGGAATAAGGCGGGTACCATCGTCAGGACATACTGTTGCATGAAGCTGACAGGTAAGAACGTTATTTTTGATACGGAAATCGCACCGGCCTATGTTGTACAGTTTTAAAATCTTTGACACTATCGTCCCGTTTTCAAGGAAGAATGGAACACTTCGCTGCAGATCATAATACATACCTATCGTAAAAGCAGAATTCTGATTATCGGACACAGTCTTCCAGTTTTCCTTCCGTGCCAGCATCCGCCCGGATTTATACGCATTATATATAGAAGAAAGATTCTGGGGCGATTCAGAAAAATAAATATATCCATTTTGTATGAGATAGTACGGATGCGGAAGTTCAATATTGAAAGAAGCAAGTACATCCTGTAAAAAAGGCGGAAGAGCAAGACAGGGAACCCTTACGCCGCCGATAATAAGATTCGTACGGTTTTCCACAGCAAACGATGAAATGATTGAATCAAATATTTTTTCCCGCTGCTGTTCATCCTGAATCTGGAGCGCAAAAACAGGGTCACTGTTCCCTTCTATGCCGAGCACTGCATATTCCGTTCCCGTCCACGAAAAAAGTATATCCTCCAGCGACAATGAAAAAAGCGTTTTACACAATGATTCAGCCTTGTTCCACGAATCCACAACATTCTTGTTGTTCTCAACGAATGGAAACACAGCGTCTTTTAATTCAGGCAGAGAACCTGCATTGACAATCGTATAATACTGAATGGGATCTCCAAGCTTTGTTAATAAAGCAGGCATCCGTGAATTTTTAGACAAAAGTGAAACAAGCGGCGATTTGCCGTCAGCAGGAAGTGTCACCGGAAAATCAGCTTTTATATTTATATCCGAATCGGAAATTGCGAATGAAATCACGCTGTGTGCGCCTTTAGTCAAATAAGATGCTATTTCAGAGGCAGTTTCATTTCCCTGTACAACAGATTGAGCAAGTTTTCCGGCATCGGCCACAATACGGAACGTTTCGGAATTTTTTGCAGTAAGATTCTTTTTCTCGTCCTGCGTATATTCCGTTTCATTATTTTCAGCAGCCGAACGCATAAGCATGTCTATCGAGTTTGCAATAATAAGAAGATTTCTTTCCTGCTTGAAAAAGAGCGTCGATTCCGCCGTGCGGTATTCATAATGAGGCAGGGAAGAACCGGCGGTATAGGTGAGACCATCGATTTTAAGATGCGGCCCGAGTATATCTGCAAGTCTCGTTACTGCCGACAGAAAACTCATATCCACGACGGCCACATATCCGGTCGTATCTCCTGAAGTATACAAGGCTGCATCGACACGGCGTGATGCAGCGAACTTTGCATATTTGTTATTCCGCAAACCGGATGACCGCAGCTGAATGAATCCTGAACGGTAATCGGAAAAAGACGGTTCTGCAAGTAACACGTCTACAGCTTTTAAATCAAGGACGGGAGAAACAGCATCCCATACGGAATCAGTATGGATAAAAAGCGAATAATCGCGGGGAACGGCACGAAGCGGAGATATTCTGTCAAACGCTGAAAAAGCTATCCAGCAGGATATGGCAACAAACACTGTACATAGAAGAATAAAAAATCCTTTCAAAACACGCAGAACAAACGGTTTTTTCTTTCCATTTTTCATAGCACATAGTATAGCAGATATTGTACAGTTTATCATCAGCCTCCAGATCAAAAATCACTGGCACAAAAAGGTTTTCTCATGCTATAGTAATTCTATGACGCAATTACAGGGACAAAAACAATTTGTTGCCGATTTTGAAAAGAAAGTAAGCGACACCGTTGAATCTATGGAGCTTGCATGTCTCAAGGCTGATAAGGACACATATAATGCGCTTGACCTGCACATACCGCTCGGCTGTATAGAACTCTGGGGGCTCATAGTATTCTGCAGCCGGAGAATGTATTTTTATGTTCCGCCGTCCGAGAATTACATGACAGCATTAATGAGGCAGGCCGCGCATGAAAATGCACCGTCGGAACAGCTGCTGGATTTATCAGCCTTTAGTGATTTCAAAACATTCATTCCGCTCCGGAAATGGTACAGCTTTCTTTTTTCCGAATCAGCACACAGGATTGATGCATCTTTCATTCACGACGGAATCCGGCGCAGTGTCGTTTTTTCAACGCACAGCAAAGCGGCCGACATTCAGCGTAAAATACAGGAAAAGATAAAATAGGATGTATGTATCAGTATTTTATTTCCGGCAGAGCTTTGATACTTTTGCCGGAAATAAGACTGTCTGCTTACATTTTTTCAAGATACGGAACGAGCACAAGACTCATAGCGCTCTTAAGGACAGTAAGCGTGCACTCCGCGAGAAAAAGACGGGCTTTTACCAGTTCCGTATTTTCAGCACTGAGAATCGGGCACTGCTGATAGAATTTACTGAACAGCTTGCTGACGCTGTAAAGGTACCCTGTCATGACACTCGGATCAAGTGCATCCGCTGCCTTTGCAGTCACCGAGGGGAATTCACCAAGTTTCTTGATAAGGTCCCACTCACAATCGCTGGTAAGCAGTGCAACAGATGACTTGCTGCCGTCGGGATTTATACCGTCTTCAGCTGCTTTGCGGAGGATGGAAGCTATGCGCGCTCCCATATACTGCAGGTAAGGACCTGTATCGCCGGTAAATGACAGTGATTCTTTGGGATTAAACAGCATATCTTTAACCGGGGTTATCTGCAGCAGATAATATTGAAGGGCACCAAGCGCGATTTTTTCTGCTACATCGTCAGCATTGCCGACTTCAGTCTCCCTGCCCTTCTCCCTGATTTCCGAAAGCGCATCTGCGTGAAGCTGATCAATGAGATCATCGGCATCGACAACCGTTCCCTCACGGCTCTTCATACGACCGCTCGGAAGATTTACTAGCCCGTAGCTCAAATGATACAGTTTGTCTGTCCATTCAAAGCCAAGCTTTTTCAGCACGTAGAACAATACTTTAAAGTGATAAATCTGTTCGCTTGCAACAACGTATACAAGCTGATTGAATGCCCAGTCGTTATGACGGCTGATTGCAGTTCCGATATCCTGGGTAATATACACAGAAGTACCGTCTTTACGAAGCAGAACTTTCTCGTGCTCGCGGTCATCCTTTCCGCCTACAATTTCACTCACGTCTATACGTATAGAACCGTCAGGAGCCTTGAAGAAGATTCCCTTCTCAAGCCCCCTCATGATTTCTTCTCTTCCCTTAAGATACGTCTCGCTTTCGTAGTACAATTTGTCAAACGACACTGCGGTGCGGTCGTACGTCACTTTTATGCCGCCGATTGCCCAGTCATTCATCTGCTTCCAGAGTCTGCGGATTTCAGGGTCGCCTCTTTCCCACTGTATCAGCATGTCCTCCGCCTGCTGCTGCGCATCAGGATGTTCTTTTGCATATTTGTCAAACTCAACGTAACACTGGCCGACAAAGTGATCGCCCTTCATATGAAGCGTCTCAGGTGTTTCGCCGTTTGGTTCGTGAAAAAGTTTATATGCAATCATCGATTTACATATATGGACACCGCGGTTATTAATGATATTAACTTTGTAAACTTCGGCACCGGCTTTTTTCAGAATCCGGCTCACACTTTCACCGAGTGCGTCGTTACGCATATGTCCGAGGTGAAGCGGCTTGTTCGTATTCGGACTTGAATACTCAACCATGACGCGGCGCCCTTCAAACGGCCGCTTTTCGTTTTCATCGAGAGAACCGTAATTCTCTCCCTGCTCCGCTATGCGGGAAAGAACCGAATAGCCGGTTCCGGCCTTATTAAGTTTCAGATTTACATACGGACCGGCGGCAATAAACTGCCCGAGCGAAGACGGAGCGGTACCTCCGAGTTCACCGGAGCCGGTAATAATATTTACAATACTCTGTGCAATTGCAGGCGGTGCCATATGAAGCACTTTTGCAAACACAAACATCGGAACACCTATATCTCCCATTAAAGGATCAGGTGGTGTCTGCAACATAAGGTCTTCGGACTTTACGGACGCAGCTTCAGGATTTTTCTCCTGTATAAACTGATTTAAAGCCGCACATACGACAATGCGGCAATCTGATTTAGCATCGCTCATGATAAAAAACATCCTGTTAAATAAATAGAGATAAGAAAACTAGTGATTCATACTAGCAGATTAATCAGATTTTTACCACTACTCAGCTGTTTTACCTTAAAAGAAGCCGCAGAATGCCGCCTGTACTGTAAAACTGCGCCACTTGTCGCTCTCAGCGATACCGGCTGATTCCCGACGGAACGATCCGAATATCTTGTTGCAGCAGGTACAGTCATCCGCTACGGAAATATTTTCATCGTGCACGCCGATTTTTGCAAGTACGGCAAGATTCGCTTTCTCCAGCGACAGCCGGTAGAGTTTTCCGCCGTTTGTATTCCAGTTTTCCGCAGAACAGTCATCACTTCCGGATTCATATGCGGTCACGCAGTCATCGCAGAATGTCCGTCGGAAATACGAGGCACGCTCTTCATCCACTATATAGCAGCAATTCCTGATATGCGGGCCAATCGCGACGCATACATTTCTTGCCTCCATACCGTATTCTTTTTCAGCAAGCAAAACAGCTTCTCCAATGATTCCCGTCCCCTTCCAGCCGGAATGAACGGCGCCGAATACATCAGTTGCGGGATCATACAGAAAAAGGGGCATGCAGTCGGCGACAGTGACAACCGGCATAAGATTTTTGCAGTGCGTAATAATACCATCGCCTGTAAGGCCAAACGTATCGGAAAATGAAGAAACGGCATACACAGTCTTTGAATGAATCAGCTCCAGCTGAACCGGAGTTATTTTCCGCCCTCTTCCATACTCTGAAATTTCTTTCAGAGTTTTCATACGCGTGTCATTTGTTTCACTCCAGCGGAAACGCATGCTTCCTGCGCTGCGGAGTGTCATACCCCACCGGGGGGCATTATTCCCAAGAGGGATTCCTTCATGATAAAATGGAATTGTAGTAAACCGTCTGGCACCATTGCCGGCCGTCAGTTCAGAAACAGATAACCGCTTCATTTTTCTTCGGAAGTCAGGCCGAAAATTCCGCTGCGGTCTGCCGCGGCAGGTCAAGCGGTTCAATCTCTGCAAGAAGTTTCTGCGCATTTTTGAGTACGCTGCGGACTTCAACCATTTTTTCCCTGAACACCCGGTTATCATGTCCCCGTATTGTCATAAGGTTTTGAATCGATTCGTAACGAGTATCTTTTGCTTCATCCAGTATACCGTGAAAAATATTCTCTATAACGCGGCACTGTTTGCAGAAGGCAATATCTATCTCGTGTATTCCTGTTTCCGCATTGAGAATAAGCGAATCGATACGTGCCTGTCCCTTCAAGGATCGGATATGCTCTGCCGAAATTTTATCAAATGCTATTCCAATATTTCCCTGCGGCGAAAGTGAATCAACGAAAGTTGCGATTTTTTGATTCACAGCAGCAAATTCATTTATTGCCTCGGAGAATTCGGCTCTGTTCTCTTTATTAAGGAATACGCCATCAAGCATAAGTATATTGAGAACATACATCACATCATTATATTTATTCGCATAAAACCATGCCAAAAAACCTGCCGTCATCTCGCAATGAAACGGAACGCCTCCCCATAAATCGCACCAGGGACGGAACGGCAGTTCCGGAAATTTTTTAAGACCAAAATTGGTGTTGAGAACAACGGACAGCTGCTTTTTCTTTCTGTCACGCAGCCAGTCTTCCCACCGTTCGTCAAATACTTTTTTCCAGTGTTCACGGAATTTTACGGACCAATCCTCTGCGCCTCCGAAAGACTCTGGCTGCCAGTTGTAATCTTCAAATAGAATGCGTCCGATCGCAATAATAGGTACTGTTGTTATAAACATCTGTATCATTGAAAAAGAAGAAACCGCCCTCATGAGGAATTCTCTGAGCGCCTTTTCATTATCAACGTCAAGATCAAGGGTTTTGGCAGCTTTGCGCTGCGGAAATAAGAACAACGCTTCAAGTGCCTCATTTGACACAGGCATTCCGTTAGAGAGCACCCGCGCAAACAAAGGATAATCAGACAAAGCGTTTGTAAACGGACATGTGTATGAATCAGAAACGATTGCCGTAAACTGCGCAATAAAATGAAGATATGGCAATGCTGTCAATTGGCGGAGCCATTCAAGGCTTCTTATAGTACTATACATTGTATGTTTTGAATTCGACGAAATATTCCGCGCAGCCGCATCAAGTTTCCGTACAAGTGAAACACGCAGTTCATTGGTAAGTTCACGGTCAAACGGAATGGAATATGGATCAGCTTCGGAATTAATTTCAGATGCAATTTCCGGTGCTATAAACGTACTCAGAAAAACGTAAAACTCGCCGGGATTATCATTCATTTCATTAACAAACGGTTTAAAAAAATCAGAGCTTTCTTTTAATTCCCTCAATTTTTCATAAAAAAGGGATTGAAGAAGCCGGTGCTGGAAATCAACGAGTCCCGGATGCACCCGGTTGACTTTGTGAGCGAGATCCTCAACCAAATCACTGTTGTATATTTCTTCTTTTGGTATTTTCGTAAAAAAAGAACGAAGCCACAAAATAAAACGATACAACAACGACTCCGATCTTATGCGGATCTGTATTGTACGACTGTCAGGAATATCTTCTGCAGACATTTCCATCGTCTGCACAGAGGCATCAGTTCCACAATTTTTCACCCTGTCAAGCAGAACTTTGCGCTCATCTGAGCTTATACCTGCAACAAGTTCGTCAAAGGAATTTCTTTCCTGTCCGCACTCTACCATGATAGACTTATTTTACCTGATATCAAGCGATAATTCAATCGAAAAGTATTGAATCGCAATCAATAAATAACAGCATTCATTTTTATTCCTCATAAAAATACGGAATATGTTGATTTTTATTTATTGTCAGGAATCTACTTTTCAACTACATCTTCATGAGAATGCATCCAGTCATCGGCAGATCCGAGCGTATCCTTATCAGAGCTCTTTATGCAACATAATGGATGCATACCGTATGCCTAATTGTAGATTTCCCACTGTCAGAAAGTTCCATGACAGAAAAATCTCACATTCGTTTACAGAAGATCAGATTCCTTCAAGTCCTAGTGTACAACAGCACTCTTTTCATTATTTTCAAGAAGAATACTACCAGTTAAACAATAGCCACAGATCATACCGCACATGAAGTCCAATGCACACATAACATTGTACCTGACTTTATTTCATTCGAACGAAACATATTTCAAACTTTTTGTATCCGAATCAAGAAAGGCCTTGCGGCCTATTTGCAGGATTCCATTATTTATTCCATGTCCATAATCATCACAATATATTATCGGGATTCCATACTTCTTTCCAAATCTGTATAAGCGGCTGTGCAGTTCAGTATTTACGGTATCGGCATAATGACCAAATATTAATCCTGACACATTATTTATAAACGGACTTTGTTCAATATAAGATAGGTACATACTTATTTGTATCGGCTGGCTGAATTCATAATAATCCTCAAGAAAAAGTAAATATTTTTCATCACATTCATAATGGAAATATCTATTTCCAAGCAAAAAAGAAAAATTTTCCAAATAACCGCCAATCAGTATTCCTTCTGCTTTTCCCGGATAAATAACATCCCAGCCACTATTTTTCATAAATTCATGAATATTGCCAAAGACAAGGTTTCTGGTAAAAGATTCTTTATTATATTCTGTAATACTGGCAAAAGTTGCAGGCCGCTGGCCATAGTACGTAACTAATCCTGTCTGTGAATAAATGGTATCCAAAATGGTTGTTCCATCACTGTAACTTAAAAATATTTTTGGATTCTGCAGGATACTGTTAAAATCGATATAAGGAATTATTTCATTGCCGACAAATCCTCCTCCGAAAAGAATCATCTTAATTTTCTTTGCAGTTACCATAGAATTAAAATCATCTGCTCTCTCAAACTCAGAAGAGGCATATCCGTAAGTACTCTTATATATGTTCTTCCCCAGAACAACCTGATAACCGAGTGATTCAATTTCTTTTATTACTTCGTCATACTGGTGTTTCTTAACAACATAACAAGGTGCTATTATACCGATGGTATCATTCTTTTCCAGTTTCTCCGGTTCCATACCGCAAATCTCCCTTTTTATTACTTTGTTCTGCAACAAACAGTATCGGCATCTTAATAATCAGATTATTAATCTTACAATTATTCCATCTTCTCAAGCGACATGCCTTACTTCCGTCATTTTCCAAGGTAAGCATATCGCTTCTGGGATTCAATAATATTCAGTAGAATTTATTTACATGGTGCCTGCTGTTGTCCGGATTTATAGCGATACTGGCAGTAACAAATATACCGGCTGCCAGGTATCCGTATTTTTTTATTCAGTTTTGTCCGCTGGAATTGTACTGAATATATGTTCAGCTGAATTATACCAGCTTCTGATATCTTCCGAAACAAATTTTATCAGCGCATAATCAGGATCGGATGCCCCCTCATGGTAATAAATTTCCCAGCCAGGCTGCCAAAAATCATCCTTTACTTTTTGATCGGTAATCTCTGTCATGATTCCGCACAATCCTGCTCCACGGATTTTTTCAGGTATACAGAAATAAAGCGATGTTTTCGGATTCGTGCGCATCTGCATAATTTTCCGGGATGATGTATTAGTTGATAAATAAAGCGTAATTCTGTTTCCATCAATGTTAAGTGCTTTCCCTGCTATCTTCGGATACAGCTGTTTGTTTGCAAGATTAAGCAATGCACGACTTTCAGGATACCCTTTTTCATTAACTGTTGAGAATACAACAGCTTCAGATTTTTCAATAATACCAACAACATCCTCAATTTTCATATTTTCCTCCACGTACTATATATATAGTTTGTATACAAACTATATATATAGTACGTGCACAAACTGTTTTTGTCAAGCAGGTTTAGTATAATGAGCCCGTAAAACAATACATAAAGCACAGGTAGAATAAGGTGTAAACAGCCGATAAAATAACAAGAGGCGGTTACACAATGGGAAGAAAACGACAGACATTCAGCAGGGACTTCAAAGCAAAGGT
>DCFX01000033.1 GCA_002314445.1 Treponema sp. UBA1793 | reverse complement strand
TATTTTATACCGAACAGTATTCCGACAAACAAAATAAGAATAATAACTGCATTTATCATGTTTTTCCTCCCTCAGGATATTCGGCCAACTCTTCCATTTTTTTCAATCCCTTTCTTAAAGTCTTCCGCACTGCAATCGTACCATAAAAAAAACAGGACCCGGGTACTACCAGTACACACCGCAGGTCCTGCAAAAAAGCTGGAAACTTTTTGTTTATGGCTGTGTTCATCCGGAAATAATTAACAACTATCATCCGGACGTCAGAAGAACCTGTTTTATGCCGCGCTCTCTCCAAGCTGTTCGCACTGCCGGAGTATTTCTTCATCAGGGGATAAGTGAGCCATAAGCCCCTGTCCGTTCAGCATTTTCCCTCCTGCATTCGTAACGCGGTCTGCCCAGTCACGAATCCACTGTCCGTCGCCCCAGTCATAAGAGCCGAACAGCATAACCTTTTTTCCTTTCAGTTTTCCTTCCAGGGCACAGAAAAAAGTCTCCATGCTGTCTTCAAGAGTTTCGGCACCCATCGCAGGACTTCCCAGTATAATAATATCTGCAGGAAGCACTTCCACGGCCGACGCTTTATCCGCCGTAATAAAAAGGACGTCGGCGCCGGAGCGCTTTGCACCTTTTTCGACGGCACGTGCCATCATTCCGGTATTTCCCGTTGTACTTGCATATACGATTGCTTTTGTCATATAACCTCCTATAAAGACTCCGCGTCAGCGGGGCGCCAGGACGGCGCAGATTTTAATTTCCGCAGCGGGGTAAATATCTGCCGCTGTATATTTGTGCAGCCGCAGGTACTTCCATTCCATTTCTGACAAGTTCACGACACCGTGCACAGCATGATTTATATATTTCCATCTGCTTCTGCGCAGTGTCAACATCACTGTACACTTTCCAGAAACCGCTGTACCGGCACGCCCTGCCGGACATCACCTCGAACGCCTTAACGTCTTCAAGCGGATACCCCAGAAAGATTCCGACTTCGTGGGGAAACATCCCCTCTCCGGCAAGCCTGTGAAGAAGCTCCGAGAGTACTGCATAAAATCCTGATTCCACAGGATACTTTTTTCCTGCAAGATATTTTTTTTACACAGCACGACGTGCACTGTTTTTCAAGCAGACATTTATCATAAATAAAAACCAGCATTCTCCCGTTCTGCTTAGGCAGGGTAATTATATACCGCCCGTCCCTTTTGAATAACCTGCTCCATTCCCTTATCTTTTCTTTTTCGCATAGCGACCTGCGGATGGAAAACAGACAGGACGGTTTTATTCCGCACAAGGCAGGTGCGCCGCAGTACATGACTGTTTCATCAAAACTCACGACACACCTCTTTTTCAGAACGAATATTTCCAGTACACAGGGAAGCACACTGAATCGAAATCCTCGTCCGTAAAGCTGATATCAGCTTCAGCCTTAAACTCTCCCAGTGTCCCCGGAGTATATGTTACAGCCGGCTTCAGTACATATGTTCCGGCAGATACATCGTCATAAGACGCATTGACGGTACCGCCCAGAGAAACGGCAATTGGTTCCATTACAGTATATGAAACATCTACAGCACCATAAAAATCTGCATCAGTCGTAACATAATCCGCGGCGCACCCGAATGCACCGTTTGTGTACGACACACTCGCGTTAAACAGATTGTCACCGGCTACGTCACATATTCCGTCTTCGTCACGGGATGCATATCCGCCATAGAGCGCAAGACCCTCGACCGGAGTCAGAGAACCGTATACACCGAATCCGAAGGAATCACTGTTCACAGGATCGTGCACGACAGCTGCAAGCGTTCCCTTATCACCAAAACTGTATTCAGCACCGAACCCGAAATTCAGATACGTGGTTACATCAGTACCGTCTTCATCCGTGTCTGTATGTTTAAACCGGTTATATCCTCCGTCAGCGTCAGATGTAAACGGAACAGTTGCAGCAAGCATAAGCCCCGGAATACCCGTAAACGCAGCGGTAAATCCGTCGCTCCCCAGTTTTCCACCTGCAATGTTGTCATCCTCGACTGCAAGGTACGAACCTGCAGCAGGAAAATCAGTGCTGAATCCGAGCGAAATCATCCGGACGGGACGAAGCGTCACGTACCAGTCAAAATCTTCACTGCTCCAGCTGAATGAATCCGGTTTTCCGTCTTCATCAACACCATATACAAGTATCGCATCAATACCTGCGTCGACTCTTTCCGAAGTGATATCAGCCTTTACTTCATCATAAAATCCGGCAAAAGCTGTTTTGTCTTTCGTGACATTCACAACGTCCGAACCGAATTCGTTTGAAAACGCGATTACACTGTTTTTTGTTTCTGTTGCTTCTTCTGCTGATACCGCAGAACCACCGGCGAGAGCAGCGCAAACAAATGCTGCCGCAATAATTTTTTTCATAGAAAACTCCTTATGGGAACCTCAAAAAACTGAAGTTTTTTGAGGTAACTTTGAAACTGCGATGTTTTAAGTCGCGATATTATAACGACTTAAAACTCGGCGGCATGTCTAAAAAGTCACCGAAAGTGAGTTTTTAGAGGTGCCCTTATATTTCCATATTCTTCAGAGGCTGGAGATCCGCCTTATTTTTTTTAATCCAAAAAGCGGACAGAACAGTGGTGATATGAAACCTGTAACGGATTCGCACCGTTCTGTCCGCTGTAAGAACACTACTTGCTTACATTTTTAAATTGTACTCCGCAGCACCCGTCAGATTTTCCGCAGCAGGCACTGCATCCGATGCAGCCGGGAGCCCCAGCCGCTTTTGCATTTTTATGGTTCTTGATAATTGCCCGTACTGCAAGCACGACGCATACCGCCAGCAGTACAACCGCTATAATGTTTGCTGTCATAACAACACCTCCTGTTACAAACCCTGCTCCATCCGAATGCCCTGCATGCAGAAAGTCTGTATGCAGATTGTATACACGGATACATTTCCGCCCTTACGCAGCCGCTCTGCCTCGTTTCAAAGAATTTCTTTCTGCATACGGGTCATGCCTGAACAGCATATACAGAATGATAAGTGTAAATGCGATTGCAAACACCGTACCAACTCCGAAAGCACCTGCAGAGAACAACATACCATACTGATACACACAGAGTGTAATAATGTACGCAAATGCGTTCTGAAACAGAATGGCAAACCAGAACCATTTTCTGCTGTTAAGTTCATGCGACATGGTTGATATTGCCGCAAGGCATGGCGAATCAAGCAGGTTGAACATAAGGAAAGCAAGCGCCGCAGGTCCGTTCGGGAACCACGATGCAACAGCTTTTGCGACTGCACCTGCTTCTTCGACATCGGATTCGGCAACATTTGCAAGAACACCCATCGTGCCGACAATCGCTTCTTTTGCAGAGAAACCGGAAAGGCTCGCTGCAGCTGCCTGCCATCCGCCGTTTGCACCACCGAATCCCAGCGGAACAAATATCCAGCGTACTACGTTTCCAACAGCCGCAAGAAGTGATTCAGAAGAATCGACAAGACCGAAGTGGCCGTCAGTAATTCCGTAACTTGAAAGGAACCACATTACCAGGCAGGCAAGAAAAAGAACAGTCCCCGCTTTAATGATAAATCCCCTCAGACGTTCCCACGTATGAAGCAGTACAGTCTTCGGCTGAGGAAAATGATACTGCGGAAGTTCCATAACAAACGGAGCGGCATCTCCGTGGAATGGTTTTGTTTTCTTGAGTATAATGGCTGCCACAAGAACAGATGCAACACCGGCAGCATACATCCCCGGTGCAAGCCAGGAAGAATTCATGCCGGCAACATGCTGCATCATAACCGCTCCCATAAGAGCAATAACGGGAAGTTTTGCGCCGCAGGGAACCCACGTAGTTGTCATTATAGTAAGGCGGCGGTCATTTATATTTTCAATCGTTTTGGAGGCCATAATTCCGGGAACACCACACCCCGAAGAAATAAGCAGCGGAATGAAACTCTTGCCGGAAAGTCCGAACTTTCTGAAAATACGATCCATAACAAAAGCGATACGTACCATATACCCGCAGTCTTCCAAAATTGAAAGCAGCAGAAACAACAGCGCCATCTGAGGAACAAACCCAAGAACAGCACCGACTCCGCCTATAACACCGTTGACAATACAGTCAGTAAGTACGGCATTCGCACCACCGCTTTCCATCCACCCCTGAACAGCTCCCTGAATTCCGCCGACAAACGAATCGTTTGTCCAGTCTGTCATCCACGTGCCGACTGTCGTAACAGAAAGATAATAGACAGCCCACATGATAACGAGAAAAATCGGAATACCGAGCCAGCGGTTTGTTACAACCTTATCGACTTTATCGGACGACGTTAACCGTCTGCCCGATTTGTGCAGACAACCTTTTAACACGGAAGCTATATATTCGTACCGCTCGTTTGTAATAATCGATTCACTGTCGTCGTCACGCGCAGTCTCAAGAGCCTTTATTATTTTCTCTATACTTGCTTTGTCAGCAGAACTCAGTTCTATTTTGCTCATAACAATACTGTCACGTTCAATCATCTTGACCGCATACCAGCGCCTGAGCTGAGAGGGAACACCGGACGGAACAAATTCTGCCATCCGGGAAATTGCATCTTCGACATCTACGGCAAAACAAGGTTTCGGTACAGCCGCACCTGAACCGCGCGCATGCTCCGCCGCTGCTGCAGCGGCCGCGGCAGCTTCTTTTACGCCCGTCCCGTGAAGCGCAGACGTTTCAACAACCTCGCAGCCGAGAGCTGAAGAAAGTTTCGCTGAATCAATTTTGTCGCCCGATTTCTTAAGTGCATCCATCATATTCAGTGCGACGACGACAGGTTTTCCCAATTCAAGAATCTGTGTCGTAAGATAAAGGTTCCGTTCGATATTTGTCGCATCAACAAGATTAAGAACCGCAGCCGGTTCACTTCCGGCAAGATAATCCCTGCTGACAATTTCTTCAGGTGTATAAGGGGAAAGAGAATAAATGCCGGGAAGATCAGTAACAACAATATCCCGTTCCCCTTTCATCTTTCCTTCTTTCTTTTCAACAGTAACACCGGGCCAGTTTCCGACATACTGATTCGCCCCTGTGAGCGAATTAAACATTGTCGTCTTACCGCAGTTCGGGTTACCCGCAAGCGCTATTTTTATCATGGTATAACTCCTGTAAAAAGGAAACAAAGTTTCACTTTGTTTTCCATACGAGACATTTATAATTGCTGCGCAACCGCCCGCAATCATTCATTTTCCTATTCTATTTCAATACACTGGGCGTCATTTCTGCGGACACTTAATTCGTATCCCCGTATCGTAATTTCAACCGGATCTCCGAGTGGTGCTACCTTGCGTATGTACACACTGCATCCGTTTGTAAAGCCCATATCCATAAGACGGCGCTTAAGCGCACCTTCCCCGTCGAGACGTTTCACTTTTACTGTCTCGCCTACTGAAACGTCTTTTAGCGTTTTCATAAAGAGAATCTCCTTGTCCGGATGTTCTGCACAACCGGACTTACTGTTTAATTATTGCATATTGAAAAAAGACCGGATACTGTTTTAAATCATGATACGGTTCGCCATAGCCCGGTCGATTGCAAAACGTGAATCTTTTACCTGTACGATAATATTTCCGCTTATTGACGAAACGACAGTCACCGCAGTTCCAATGTTAAATCCGATTTCATTAAGACGCTGTTTTACAGCTGCGGAGCCGCCGACTTTTTTTACGGTACATTCCGTACCAATAGAACACAGTGATAAAGGCATCGTAAGTTTCTCCTGGACTTTAGCAATATTAATTAGCCTACACTAACTTTATAAGTTAACATACACTACCTTTTATCGCTTGTCAATAGCATAAGCTAACTTTTTAGATTAAATATTCCAACGCAGATATGTCTCCGTGAATGAAAAGTTCGCATTTTTCAAGTGACATCGGTTTTCCCCACAGAAAACCCTGCACACAAGTACACCCTATAGTACCAAGCGCAGTGAGCTGTTCATCGTGTTCTACGCCTTCGGCTATCGTTTCAATGCAGGCTCTCTTTGTCACCGGAATAAGGGAAGCGATAATTTCCGTACCCAGAACATTTTCCTGTGTAATGTTGTCTATAAAGGATTTATCGAATTTTAATGTATCAACAGGAATATTGCCAAGGTACCTCAGCGACGAATAGCCGGTGCCGAAATCGTCAAGCGATATTCTGACTCCAAATGAACGAAGTTCTCCCAGCAGACTTGTAATCCTGCCTATATCAGAAATAAAGATGCTCTCGGTTATCTCGAGTTCAAGCGTATCAGGCTGTATTGCGTACTTACTGACACATTTCATAACAGTATTTGCAAAATTCGGAGCTTTCAATTGTACAGGAGATATATTCACTGCAAGTATTCCTGAAAATTCATTTCTCTGCTGCCATATCCCCAAAGTTTTACACGCTTCATCAAGAATCCAGTTTCCGAGAATTTGTATTATATTTGATTCTTCTGCAACAGGAATGAATGAGAGAGGATCCCTCCAGCCGTATATATCATCGTGCCAGCGGATAAGCGCTTCAAACCCGCGAAGCGTATGGTCTTCAAGATAAAACTGAGGTTGAAAGTACAAAGCAAACTGATTTTTTTCTATGCCTGATAAAATGCGTTTCTGCAGCTGTATATGATCAATAAAATTTGTATACATCGACGGCTTAAAAAGAATGTAATTTCCCTTACCGTTGTTCTTTACAAAATCGAGCGCAATATCTGCCGCTTTGACAAGAGAACGGGAATCGTTTCCGTGTTCAGGATAGACTGCGGCCCCAATCGAAATATGTATGTCGTTCCTGGTAAACTCAGAAAAAATAGTCTCACAAAAATCAGTTATTGTTTTATCCTGCATGTTCAATGAAACAATAACTGCAAATTCATCGCCTTCCATACGAAAGGGATGAACCGCACCGGACTCCATGCTGAAAAGTATTTTCGCTCCCTGCCTTATTACTTCATTTCCCTCATCGCGTCCTGATAAATCATTTATAACCCGCAGATTATCGATGTCGATGAACAGAAGGCCGCAGCTGCCCTTTGATTCTGCAACCTTCTCTATTGATTCATCAAGAACATTTTGAAAACAGATGCTGTTCGGCAAACCTGTTTTTATGTCGTAGTTTTCTAAAAATGTAAGTTCCTGCTGTTGTATTTTCTGTGCCGTAACGTTTGATAGGATAAAAATACAAAAATCGCTGCTGTACTTTTGTAAAATCAAATGAAACCACGTATTCAGTCTGGGAGAAAGGTATTCATCCTCGAATATTCCGCCGGTCCGCAGTATGTTTCCACAAATCTGAAACCAGTCGACATCCTGCGGCAATAGTGTTTTCAGCGATGAACTGTATGTATCGCCGACTTTTGCAAAATTATGAGTTTGCTTTGAGTACTGTGCATTGACATATACTACTGTAAAATCATTAATTGTTTCATTTTTGTCATAGCATGCCTTGCAAATAATAACAGGAACAGCCAGACAATCAAGCAGATTCTTTCCAATTTCCTCTGTCACCGTTTTACCTTTATTTTTATAACTACAAAAAGAACTATAATAACGATGAATACTGATAAATTTCCCATTTTTAAAACTCCGATCTTTAGTAATCAGAATCCATTACCGATTAACGTAAATACGTATTTATTATACGGTTTTAAATAGTAATGTGCAATAAAAACATATACCGTATATTATAGAATAGAGTTTTTGAATATATAAGAAGATTTGCCACATATGGACGTTTTGGAAAAAATAAGGCGATTAAAACTTGAACGTCACTGGACCGAATATCAGCTTGCTGAAAAATCAGGATTAACCCAGTCGACTATTTCATCTTGGTATCGCAATAACACACAGCCTACGATTGCCTCTTTAGAATGCATCTGCAAAGCTTTTAATATGACATTATCACAATTTTTTGCCGAAAATAATAACGGAAACCAGACACTGACAGAAAACCAGTCGGCAATGCTGGACGAATGGAACAGACTGTCAGGTGAACAGCAGGACACACTGCTCTGTTTTCTGAAAACGCTTTAAATACATCTCCTCAACCTTCTCTGCTGCCCGTACAAATCAAAATAGTATATTTTTCCCGATAAAAACCGGAATATCTGCACGATAGAGCCGTCCGGAATACGCTTCGTGCGGAAAATCTATAAACAGCAAATCCTTGTCCTCAGGCAATATGCGCCGGTAAACAGGATCGGCTATAAGTATATCGGCACTGCGTATACTTTCCCTGATATCATCTTCCTCTTCCGTATGCAGGTCACACTCCCGGAGCAAACCGCACGTTTCTTCAAGCGGGCAGATAATTTTTACGCAGCGCGCGCCACAATCGGCCTCAAGGCAGGAACGAAAGGAAGATGCAAACACCGGTTCGCCGATGATGTACACTGATGCATCCGGATTTGCAGCAAAATCAGATTTCCGGAGCGGAAAGGATGTATAATACCCTGTGCCGTCACAAGATGATTCATCCTCAGCTTTCTGAGAGCGCAGCATGTTCCATTCATCCGTCGATAACCGGGCATCAGCAAGCAGGGGATTCCCTTTTGCTGCCGCATGAAAGCGTTCTGCCTTTTTCCCCGGCACATCCGCATTCCACTGCTCAGGTTTTGCGGCACCTGATTCAGCATAGACACGTTTCAGTAAATCAGACGATGCACGCTCTCCAATCGGGATGCCGGTTACATACGGGGTGCCGTATACTTCCTGCAGCCGTCTGGCTGCGGGAAGGCCCGTCGCGGATACGACAATAGTGACATCGGCCAATCCCGCCAGAGAAAGCTGCTCAAGCGTACATCCCATTGCCCACGAACTGACTACGGCGCACCCGTTCTGCTCAAAAAAGGCGGTAAGGGCTTCTGCGTTTCCCACAATTGAAAAATCAAGCGGCGTTACGCCAAGTATATTCACGCCAATGCGATGTGTGCCGCCAGCCGCCTTCCTTTCCTGCCTGAGTGCAGCACGCCTGTCAGCAGCCTCACCGGGCTGTATTGACTTTACGCAGAATAAATCGACAAGAGCGGCAAATGCCTGCCCTGCTCCGATTTCATACGTATGCATGCCGCTCGACCTGATGCCGAACGACGGAATGCCGGTGCGTTTTTCGATAACGCGGGCCAGTCCCCTAAAATCAGTTCCCATCATCATGGGAATGGGCGAACCGCCGAGTGCGATAAACTTTGGCCGTTCCGCTTCCGCAACCTCGCAGATATCGTCGATAAGCTTCTTATCGTTTCCCATAACGGCATCGTTTTCCGTGAGTGCGGAAATATATATCATACTGTCCATGTCGAACCAGCGCGGTTCGTCGTGCGTGTCGTATGTCGAATTGCATCCGGAGGCATCGTCCATTACGCAGAGGCCGCCGAGTTCATAGAGCGCAGAACACATACCGAATAAATCGGCCGAATAATTTACAAGAACTCGCTGCACCTGCTTCATCCTCTGCACCCCCACGCTTTTACCTGAATCATGCTGCGCATATCTTTTTCATGCTGAGCGGCGTCTTCCATCATTCGCGCAAGGCGGCAGATACCGTCAAATCCCCAGAGATCACCGTTCTCCACGATGTTTACAAAATGATTCGTTCCCGCAAAATATGCGGCTTTCTGTCCGACTGCAAGTACGGGCACTCCCCCGATTGTGCCGTCACGAGGTACGAAGCGGCAACGGAAATTGACAACGGAGTGAAGAAGAAGTTCAGGGGCATTTTCTTTCAGCCACGCGAACGCGTCTTCGTCTCCGGGCAGAATTGTATCTGTATAGACGCGGACTACATTAAAACCGTGCTCAATGAGCAGCCTTGCAAGTTCGAGAGGCCTCGTTACTGCGGCATAATCGATTACAACGGGCATACCGCCGATAATTTCTTTTGCATGTGCAAGTGCACGGTCAGCCTGCCGCTCCTGCTCATCGAAACCTGCTACGCCGTTTTCGGACGAATCCGTGTGCTCCAGATGGAATTTTTCCACAAGCATCGTCAAATCCCTTCTGATATTTTTATATGAGAAAGTTACCGGAAGATACACAGCTTCCTGATGAAGACGCTGTTCCAGCACGCGCGCACCTTTTTCCATGAGCGGGATGGTATATATGTTGACGCTGCTTTCCGCCATCGCCTTGTATTCTTCATATGTTCTGCAGCTGCAGATATCGCGGACAGTATAGCCACCGTCACGCAGCCATGTCAGTAATTCGCTTTGCGGATTGCGGGCATAGCAGTTTCCGACAATATTCACTGATTTCGGATTTTTGATACGCATGTCAAGCGCTGCATACATCTGCTGCCTCATCAGTTCTTCGGGAGAAATACCGGACCGGCGCATCGTAGGGTTCATATGAGTGGGGATAAAATCAACCGATGGAAACTGTTTTTTCAATTGGGCGTATACCAGGTCCATATCACACGCCATGAATTCATGGATACAGCTTGTAAACACGACAACTGCGGGAGGAAGCAACGGAAGATTGTTCAATATGTCGGTAATTCCGTCAATAAACAGATCCTCCATTTTATTCTGATAGATGTCATCTTCCTTTACGGTAATCATCGAAAAACGGTCAAGCCCGCCGAATTCCGCAGCGGAAAGAACGACACCGCGCAGACAGCCGTCGCCGCCGACATATATCTGATGTGAACGGGGAATCAGCATTGATACGTGAGCCACCGTCCACGTGCCGCGGGCGGGCGACGAATATTCGACTCCTTCATGAAACAAAGGATTGCCGACGGCGTCTTTTATTCTGATTTCGGGAAATTCCGTTTCGTCATGTAAATTCCTGAGCATGTGCGTTCCTGTTTATTCGTGCGGAGTGACATTCCCCTCTTGCGGGGATTCCATCGCGTGCAGCACGGCGTCGGCAAGCAGGCGATATTCCTGTGCCATTGCGCTGTCGGGAAATGCCTCGATAACGGTCATGTGACGCTCTTCAGCTTCACGTACCGTCTGGCTGAAATCGAGCGCACCCGTCACAGGCGCTTTTGTATCGGCGGCGAGTTTTGCAATTTTTGCATCTTCATCCGCGACATTCTTTCTGTTCAGTATGATGCCGCCGAGCGTCGCATACCCGCGTTCGCGGAACGTATCGACGGCAAGGGCAATATTCATTGCTGCGTGAATGGCCATTGCCTCACCTGAAGTGACGACGAACACTTTGTCGGCATAGCCGTCGCGTATCGGCATTGAAAAGCCGCCGCAGACAACGTCGCCGAGTACATCGTAAAAGACGACGTCCGGTTTGTACGTTTCATACGCTTTCTTTTTGTCGAGCATTTCAAGCGCGTTGATAATACCGCGCCCGGCGCATCCAAGTCCCGGAGCAGGGCCGCCTGCTTCGACGCAGAGAACGCCTGCAAATCCTTTTGTTACCATGTCTTCAAGAGAGATATTCTGATTTTTGCGGCGTATCAAATCGAGTACACTTTCGACGGGCTTTCCCCCGTGCAGATTTACCGTTGAGTCGGCTTTCGGATCGCATCCTATCTGCATTACAGTAAGCCCTTTCTGGGCAAGCGCCGCCGCCATATTCGACACGGTCGTCGACTTTCCTATACCGCCTTTTCCGTATACTGCAATTTTATACATGGCAACTCCAAAAATTAGTAATTAAAGTTACCTCTAAAAGCTGAAGTTTTTAGAGATGCCCTTAACAAATTCTGGGCAGAAGTTCGCCGCCCGGCTGAGGAAGCATCGTCTGTGAACCTATCTCCGTATTCACGATAACTTTGCCGGCATGATCCGCAACCACTCTGCCTATGACGGCGGCGTTGCCCGAATACGGCCCTTTGTGCAGCGCGTCAAGGATTGCAGGCGCTTCCTGTTCAGGTGCAAACACGACCATCCGTCCTTCGCAGGCAAGGTACAACGGCTCAAGTCCGAGCATACCGCACACGCCGTTTACTTCGCCGCTTACCGGAATGTCTTTCTGATTGAGTACGATTCCAACGCTGCTCTGATGCGCAATTTCGTACAGAACTGTTCCGACGCCGCCCCTCGTCGCATCGCGGATAACGTGGATGTTCTTCGTCGCCGCAAGCATCGACTGTACCGTTCCCGCAAGAGGTGCACAGTCGCTCGTAAGTTTTTCCGCCGTTATGTCGAACTGATTGCGGGCAAGGAGAATGGCACAGCCGTGGCGGCCGATATCTCCCGTAACGATTACGACGTCACCTGGTCGGGCAGAACTGCCAGCAGTATGGACACCGTCCATCACGCGACCGATGCCCGTCGTCGTAATAAACACGCCGTCGACCTGCCCTTTGCCTGCAACTTTCGTGTCACCAGCGACAATCCGTATACCGGCTTCCTTTGCTGTCTTTTCCATCGCGGCTGCAATCTCATCGAGTTTCGCAACGGGAAAACCTTCTTCAATGACGAAGGCGCATGAAAGGAACATCGGCACTGCGCCCATACAGGACAAGTCGTTCACTGTTCCGCAGATAGAAATTTTTCCGATGTTGCCGCCCGGAAAGTCGACAGGAGAAACGATGAATCCGTCTGTCGTAAATGCGAGTTTCCCTGCAGGAAAATCAAGTACAGCCGCATCATCTGCGGTAAGGTCGGGATTTGAAAAATGTTTTTTAAAAATCGTATCTATTAATTCGTTTGTTTCTTTTCCGCCGCCGCCCATGGCAAGCGTAACAACATCAGTCGTCATAGTTCATAACTCCCAGGCCGCGGATGGCCGTTTTATTCTGTATTAGTTCAGTCCGTATTTGTAATAGGCCGCACAGGCGCCTTCGCTTGATACCATGCATGCGCCGACCGGATGTTCCGGAGTACAAGCAGAACCGAAACAGCTGCATTCGCCGGGGAGACAGCTGCCCCTGAGCACTTCACCGCATCTGCATGCGGGATTCGGATGTCCGGTCACCTGCGGCAGTGCGTATTTTCTGCGCGAATCGAAAGCCGCATACGAATCGTTCAGGGTAAGGCCTGACATCGGAATGGTGCCTATACCGCGCCATTCGGAATCGCACGGCAGCATCGTCTCTTTTATTAATCGCTGCGCGTTTACGTTGCCTTCTTCCGTGACGACACGCGGATAGCAGTTCCTGAAAAAAGGTTTCTGCTTCTGCGTTCCGTTTATGATGACTGCAAGCGCGGTTAGTATTTCCCCTGCGGTAAAGCCGGTAACAACTCCGGATACTCCTTCATCTTTGAGCTTTTCGTAAATATGAGTACCTGTAATGACGCTCACGTGTCCGGGATACAGGAATGCGTCGGCGGAATCCTTAAGGGCCGCATATGCGTTGTCCATTGTCTTGTTCGCTGTCAGCAGAGAATAATTTTCAAGATTTTTCTGCTTTGCCTGACGCACCGAAATACAGCTTGCAGGTGTTGTCGTTTCAAAGCCGACTGAAAGGAATACAACCTGCTCATCAGGATGTGCTTCCGCATAGGTAACGGAATCGAGTGGTGAGTAGACGATTTCCACATGGGCGCCTTTCGTGCGGGCTCCGGCAAGACTCATCTCCGTTCCCGGAACGCGTACAAGGTCGCCGAACGTCGTAATCGTACAATGCTTTTCAAGTGCAAGCATGACGGCTTCGTCGATAAAACCTGTCGGCGTTACGCACACGGGACAGCCGGGACCCGAAATAAGACGAATATTCTGAGGAAGCATATTTCTTATGCCGAGGCGGAATATTTCGTGCGTATGCGTGCCGCATACTTCCATGATACGCAGAGAACGTCCGTCGTACGATTTTATTATTTCACGGGCTGTCAGTTCCGCGTCGTTTTTCTCTTCGCCGGACATCAATTAAGCTCTCCCATAATTTTATCTGTTTCTTTTTTATCGTCGGATGTTATTTTTGCAATAGCCATACCTGCATGAACCATAACGTAATCTCCCGGTTCCAATCCGCTGAGCAGTTCTGCCGACACAGTACGCTGTGCACCAGTCGCGTCGACGACAGCCATGCCGTCCTGAACTTTCATTACTTTCGCCGTTAATCCAACACACATACTGAAACCTCCGCTTATAAAACAAAAAGCCCCTTTCTAAAATAAACAGAAAGGGGCATAAAATACTTATGTCATCCGCATACAAACGTACCGTTTCCACGATGCTTAATCAAACTGTATGTATACGCCCTTCCTGCTCGGATATCCTTGCAGTCAGAATATGTAAACCGGAGAAGCCCTGTATCCGTAATACGGCAGACACATTGAATCATCTGGTTTTACATAAGTATACGGCAACAACGGCGAAAAAGCAAGCAACTGTAACATGATGTTATATCATGCTGCATCATTGCTGCACAGTTATTCCGGCAGCGAATGCTTCATACGGACGCACACGTTCCGCAGACGGCAGAGAATCAGCATAGTTTGAAATGAGCACTCTGCCTTTGCTGTATTCTTCCGGAAGGGATACGGGAACCTGCCCGTCGGTAAAATTACAGACGACGAGAATGGAACTGCTGTCGAGCGTACGGGTATATACAAACAGTTTTTTATCATCAGGCATAAGAAGTTCAAAACGGCCGTAAACAATCGTCATATCCGTATGGCGGAGTTTTATCAATGTCCTGTAAAAACTGAAAACCGAGTCAGCATTATTAATCTGGGCAGCAGCATTTATCTCCCGGTAAACAGGATTTACATCAAGCCAGGGGACGGCCTTTGTAAAACCGGCATTCTCCGAATCATCCCACTGCATGGGCGTACGGGCATTATCGCGGCTTATCATATACAGTATTTTCATCGCTTCCGCTTCCGGCAGACCGCTCTTCAGCATTTCGTTAAAATCATTGAAGCCTGCGATATCCCGGTACTGCTTTATGTCCTGAAAATGAACATTCACCATCCCGAGTTCCTCTCCCTGATATATATACGGCGTTCCTTTCATACAATGAAGGCAGAGGGCGAGCATTTTTGCGCTTGTAACACGATACTGCGCACTGTCGTTCCCGAACCGTGAAACGGAACGGACCTGATCGTGATTTTCCCAGTACAGGGTGTTCCAGCCTTTTCCTTCAAGCCCGTACTGCCATTTACTGAAAATCCGTTTCAATGTAACAAGGTCAAGAGGCTCAGCCGTCCAGTTGTTCTGCCGGCACGGTTTTCCGAGATTAACATGTTCAAACATAAAAAGCATATTGAGTTCGTGCCTGTCAAATCCGGTATAGTCAAGCGCATTGTCCAGCTCTGCGTCTGCTCCCTCGCCCACCGTCATCCAGTCAAATTTTGAAATAACCTTTCTGTTCATTTCCTGCAGAAATTCATGCACACGCGGACCGTTTGCCGCATGAGGTGCAAATGTCCCGTACCTGTATTTTTCCGGTACGGACATATCAATTCTGCCGTCGGGAAAATGCTGATCTTTGCTTATCATGGTGATGACATCCATGCGGAAACCGTCTATGCCTTTATTGCCCCACCATGTCATCATATCATACACCTGATTGCGGACTTCTTCGTTTTCCCAGTTCAAGTCGGGTTGTTTCCTGCTGAACAGGTGCAGATAATACATACCGGTTGCACGGTCATACTCCCAGACGCTTCCGCCGAAACACGCACCCCAGTTGTTCGGAGGCACACCGCCTTCCTCCGGTGCGCCCGGAACCTTTCCGCTCCGCCAGATATAATAATTTCTGTACGGATTACCGCAGCTCTTACGGCTTTCGACGAACCACGCATGCTCGTCGCTTGTATGATTTACGACAAGGTCAAGCACGACGCGGATGTTCCTTTTATGGGCTTCCGCAAGAAGACGGTCAAAATCCGAGAGTGTACCGAACTCGTCCATAATATCGCGGTAATCGCTTATATCGTATCCGTTATCATCGTTAGGACTCTTGAATACAGGACACATCCAGATAATGTCGATTCCGAGATTAACAAGATAATCAAGTTTTTCATAAATTCCGTTTAAGTCTCCGATACCGTCGCCGTTGCTGTCATAGAAACTGCGCGGATAAATTTGATACACAACTCCCTCTTTCCACCAGATACGTTTTTCATGTATCATACGATTTTTTCTCCATATTCATGAGATGCTGCACCGTACACCTTCGGCAGAACGGTCTGCCGAAGGATGCATCAGATGTAAAATACAGTCTAAATGGTTTTAGTGGAAAATCAACATGACGTATTTTTTTCGTACAATTATTCCGAAAAACGAAAACCCGATGTGAATAATTTCATATTTTTATTTATGGAGGATAGACAGATATTGAACCTGCATGTACGTCACCCGCGCCTCTTCTGGCATACCGCCGCACAAGTACGCAGGCATGCCGCCGGCAGGGGCCGGCTCTTTGCCGCGGCGGAGAGGCGCTGCGTCACTCGCGCCTCTTTTGGCATACCGCCGCTTGCCCGAGGGCGAGGCCGCCGTCGTTGGGCGGGACAAGGCTGTGAACGAGAACCTTAAATCCCTGCTGCTCAAGACGGCTCCGGCACATACCGACGAGCAGCAGATTCTGGAACACACCGCCGCTCAGTGCGGCCGTTCCGATTCCCGTGAGGCGCCGGCATTCTTTGCAGCCTGCAAGCACCATATCAGCGATGGCCTCATGAAACGTAAGGGCAAGCATTCCCGGCACTTTTCCCGTATCTTTCGCTTCTGCAATCCGGCGTACCAGTTCCGTCGTATTAAGGAGAAAACGCCCGTCTTCTCCTTTTTCAGAGGATATCAGCGTAGTACCGGTGTCCTGCACCGAATGCAGAAAATCAAAACTATTCTCTGTTTTTCTTAGTCCCTTCCTCAGTTCCGCTTCGGCGGCAAACTCCAGTGCCATTGACGCCTCACCCTCAAAAGTAGAACGCTGCCTGTATCCGAGCACGGCGCTCACTGCGTCGAAAAGACGGCCCATACTTGTCGATGTGACACTGTTTATATGACGAGCTGTCATCGTGCGGTGCATCGAGAGCGTACGTTTGTCACAGAGTCCGAGACGAAGCGCAAGTTCGTCATCGTCGATCAGGGAAAGGGCAATGCGACAGCCTTCCTTAGCGGAAAGATCTCCTCCAGCCTGTGCAAACGGCATGATACTTCCCAGCCGTGTAAAATCAGTATACGATGCGCGCATAAACTCACCGCCCCATATGGTGCCGTCAGTTCCGTATCCGGTCCCGTCGAACGATACGCCGATGACATCACCGTCCCGGTAATCATTCTCTGCCATGCATGATGCGATGTGTGCGTAATGATGCTGAATCTCAATCACCGGCAGCCCGAGCTCATGGGCAAACTGGACGGAATTGTACTTAGGGTGCATGTCGCACGCAACTGCCGCAGGTTTCAATTCAAGCAGATTTTCCATCCGCACAACCGCTTCTCCGAGCGCCTGCACACTGCGCACGTCGGCAAGATCTCCGATATACGGAGAGAGGTAATATAAATTATTATTCGCAAGGCAGAACGTATTTTTAAGTTCGCCACCTATTGCAAGAACACATCCGCTGCCGCCCCCTGAAAGCATAAACGGAAGCGGTGCATATCCGCGCGAACGCCGTATCATATACGGCCTGCCGTCCTGCCACGACATGACCGAATCGTCCGCCCGCAGGCGGATTACGCGGTCGTTTGAAAGAATCACGTCGCACATGGGAGAAAGATATTCGAGAGCATCCTCGTCGGTACGGCAGATTGGCGCCCCCGAAGGATTTCCGCTTGTCATGACGAAACAGTCTGTCATGCTTTTTCCGTCGGGATAGCTGAACAACAGCATCTGAACGGGCGCATACGGCAGCATGACGCCGACGGAAGGATTTCCCGGTGCGACTTCTTCACAAAGTCGCGGCTGTCCGCTGCCGGAACCGCAATCAGCATGTTTTCTTTCAAGAAGCAGAATCGGTTTCTGCGGACCGTCGAGAAGCGGTTCCTGTCCGTCAAGCACGACGCATTCACGATGCACGGCATCCATATCACGCATCATGACGGCGAACGGTTTAAACGGGCGGTTTTTAAGTTCCCGCAGCCGTTTTACGGCATCCGCATTCGACGCGTCGCAGCACAGGTGGAATCCGCCTATTCCCTTTACTGCCGCGATGCCGCCGCCGCGGATTACGCTGCGGACGTATATAAGCGCTTCTGCATTGCGCGTACCGCCACCGTGTAAATCATCCGTTTCTTGCTGCGTAATGTACAGCTGCGGGCCGCAGTCGTTGCAGCACACGGGCTGCGCATGATATCTGCGAGTCTCTTCATGTGTATACTCGTATCCGCACTGCGGGCACATCGGAAACACACCCATGCTCGTACGTACGCGATCGTACGGCATTGAATCAAGGATTGTTAATCGAGGGCCGCATGCCGTACAGTTAATAAACGGATGAAGATAGCGGCGGTCATTTTTGTCAAACAGTTCTGCCCTGCATTTCGGACAGGTTGCTATGTCGGGTGAGACGAAAATATCACCTTTTACTTTTTCGCTCTGAATAATGGTAAACGATTTGCCGCCTTCCGGTTCGACGTCCATCTTTTCCACTTTTAAAATGGATGAACGCTCCGGCGCCTCGTGCGTGAGCCTGAACAAAAAATCATCAGTCTGATGTTCCGTTCCTTCTGCAAAAATTTCAACGTAAGGGCCTTTGTTGCACACACTTCCTGCTATGCCCGATTTTCCCGCAATGCGCGCGACGAACGGACGGAAGCCCACTCCCTGTACAATGCCGTATACGCGGATAAGAAAACGCACAACCGTACTGTCGTTCTGTTCAGCCATTATATATGCAGCTCCTTTTCAACAGGTGCAAGAAATTCTTCCTGAGTATGCACTGCGTACAGCTGTCCCGACACGGCATAATGGGGAAGCGGAATAAACCGGCCTGCAAACCCGGAAAGCGCACGGCGCAGCAGCGGATCGGCAATAATCGTTTTATATCCGCGCTCTTTTGCAAGCGATATAAAATCGTCCTCGCCGGGAAGCATAGAATCGCCTTTTTCTGCATATGCGGAAACAAAATTAAAGAATGTCGCAACATCAATCTGCTGTGCGCCGGAAAGATGTTCTTTCGTATACGATGCGCGTATCATTTCCCGTACTGCATTCGCCATAAACTGCTGATGCACGATGAGCACCGGTTCCTGAATGTGCATGCTTGTTCCGGCTCCTGCCTGCCGGAATCCGGAGTGCCCCGTTTCATGACATTCATATTCCGATTCTTTCGTCCAGCGCCCGCTGCAAAACGGCGAAACTATATAATACTCCGTTCCGAATTTTTCTTTGAGGTATTCCGCCGCGTAAAGGCCGGCCGGCGACACGACATAATTCACTACAGCTTCTCCGCAGCGGCAAAGCTCGTCTGTCGTGCTGTCCATGCCGAATGTCACGACAGGTACGCCATCTGCTGCAAAACAGCTGCGGAGCCGTTCCGCACTGTCGGGTGCGGCAAGGTCAAGCGGAGTTGCACCCCACATGCCGGCAAAGGGTGTGCCGCAGCCGGTACAACCCTTTTGTCCGTTTTTTTCTGCAAAAACGCCTTCATCAGCGTCACCGCCGGCGAACGTATCTATGAGTGCACGGTACGCCTTCTCCTCGCCTTTGTCGTAACTGTCCATACCGTTCGTCGCACAGGTTACAACGGGCAGATGAAATTTTTTTTCGGCCATGCGTTTGAGCGCGCGGAAATCCGTTCCGATTACAGCCGGCACGGGAGTTCCGATATATGCTATGAATTTAGCTTCCGGAAATGATTCAAGCGCGTCGCCGGTTTTTGCAATCAGTTTGTCGTCTCGCCCCATAATGGCGTCCATATCGCGGAGGCAGGCGGAAAAAACAGCGCTGTGCTTCGACTGGAAACGCGGTTCATCGAATCCGCACACGTTGCCCGCACAGCCGCCTGCATCACATATGATGATAAGGCCGCCGAGCTCAAACAGGACGGACGCTGCACCCGACTGATCGGGTGTAAACGGCGAAAGATACCGGTACAGTCCTCTCATTTCATACCTCCTGATGTACTTCCTGCAAGTACTCTTCCGCAGCCGGTAAAGAAATCAGCGACGGCCCGGAATCCGAACGGCTGCATCTCGCTGTTCCATGACAGAGGTGCAGCGCCCGGGAAATACGGCTGGATGTCTTTGCCGACTGCAATGTCGATGCCGTCAGTTACCGGCAGAAGGTTCATCATTGAAGAATCGGTCGGCGGATATACGAGCGTTTCCGGCGACAGCCCTGCAAGCCGATTCATATACGCAAAGTCATCTGCGCCGGGTGATGCAAGAATATACGGCACGGTAAATCCGTACTGTGCGAGCGAAAGGGCAAGTTCAAACGGAGATGCATTTATCATTTGTCCGACAGCAACCGAACATGACCGGTGCGCAGTGCGGAATGATTCAAGCGCGGCTTCAGCCTGCCGTTGAAACTCATCCAGTTCAAACCGTGCACCGATTGCGGACGCAAAAAGATCATACTGCTTACGGATTTTTTTTATGTCGTACAGTCTTGTTAATTCTATATAGGGGATATCAAGACGCTTCATAAGATCGTCGGCTGCAAAGCGCGACTCGGGATAGAGCACAAGATTGAAATTCGCCGCCCCCATCTCCATATATTCGTCAATTGTACTGCAGGTGCCGACCTGATTTATTTTTTTCACGCCCGCAGATTCAAGCAGATTGAACAGCTCGCCTGCCGGATCAAGCTGGGAAAAGAATCCCAGCAGATTCACCATATCTGCCTGCTTCGGCTTCTTTTCAAGGAGCGAATAAACAGTCTGTCTGACAGCAGTCATCGGCGGTTTCCGGCATTCACGGGTAAGCGCATACATATAACTTGGAACGACCCGTACGCCTGTTTCATCAGTCGCTTTACGGCAGACACGTTCAAGATCCGTTCCGAGCAACGCGTCTACACACGTAATGCAGATTACTACAACTTTCGGACGGGGTGAAGCGACGGCACATATTTCCCGGACAGCTTCCGGAATCATCGTAAGGTGGCGGCCTGTCACAAGGTCTGCCTCATCCATACGCAGATAAAACATGCGCCTGCTGTATCCTTCGCTGCTGGAAAGAATCGTAGAATTGCGTCCGCAGCAGTCGGGAGCGACAAGCAGCATCACTGATTCGGGAATTGCAAGCGCAGCTCTTTTTACGCCGAAGCCGAGTGCACCCGGCGAATTATACGAAAGGGTCGCAGGTGAACTGTACACAAGGCCGCACGACGGAATAAACTGCCGGGGCATTCCGTCAGCTCCTGATGCAGCAAGTTCCCTCACTGTAATTGAAAAAGGTTCATTCATACCGCGCATCCTCCTCTTCCTGAAGAAGCTCCTCTGCCAGACCGAAAAACTTTCTGCTTATTGCACTATCGGGTGCTCCTTCTATTACTGTCTTTCCTTCATCCTCAAATTCAGTAATTTCATCGCTGCGCGGAATGTCGGCGACAATAGCAAGACTGTTTTTCTCCGCAAACGAGCGGACTTTGCCCTCCTCGTCCGGCACGTTCCGTCTGTTCAGAATTATGCCGCGCACTTTCGCATATGAGCGGTCTTCAAAATTCCTTACCGCAGTATAAATATTATTCGCTGCATACAGCGCCATCTTTTCTCCCGACGTTACTATAAGGACGTGATCTGCATATCCTTCCCGTATAGGTGCCGCAAAACCGCCGCACACTACATCACCCAGCACATCATAGAGAACGACGTCGGGTCTGCACGTTTCAAACAGACGGAGATCTTCAAGCAGGTTGAACGTCGCAATAATACCGCGGCCCGCACAACCGAGTCCCGGAGTCGGCCCGCCAGTTTCTATACAGATGATGCCTCCGAATCCGACGCGGGAAATATCTTTGAGCGAAGGATTTTCATTTCCTTCCCTCATAAGATCCATCACCGGCATAAGCGGTTTTCCGCCCAGCAGATTGATTGTCGAATCAGCTTTCGGGTCGCATCCGATCTGGATTACGCGTTTTCCCATCACAGCAAAAGCGGCCGCAAGATTTGCCGTCATTGTCGACTTACCGATGCCGCCTTTTCCGTATACAGCAATTTTTATCATATTAAATCCTGAGAAGTAAGCTGCATGTTCAAAACTCGTCTGACTTTTGAACACGCAGCAATTGATTATTATTTTTTAGTAACCATAGATTTGACAGCGGCACCTTCCACCCGTCCGAGCTTTCCTGTCATTGCGCTGATATCGTCGTTACAGCCGTCGACAATCAGGGAAATAACTGATACGCCACGTTCGCGGTAGGGAATGCCCATCCGTCCGACTATAAGGTAAGAATAATCATGTACAATCCGGTTGATTTCGGAAGTGCAGCTCAAATCGGTAATAACGATGCCGATAATGCCGATTCGTTTATCTGTCTCATCCATAAGACGCTCCTTCCTGCTCAGTGTCAGTTCTTTGCAGTCAGTAAAATGAAGATCCGGCATCAGCCCTGCATCGGCTCTGGCAGATGCATTGAAAAAGCCGGACTATTTTGATTATAAGGCATAAAATAAAGAAACGCAAGAAGACGTCTTCTTTGTTATACTTTGAATTTCTCCACAGCTCCCGCCAGATTGTCTATGCTGTCTCTGTTCTGTTTCGCCAGATCATTGACGCTGTTGATGGAACTGTTTATCTGGCCGATGCCGTCGGTCATTTCTTTCATCCCCGACGTTATCTCTGCCGTCAGACGCATAAGTTCCGTCATTTCATGATTTGCCGAATCGGACGCCGTCCGCATCGACGTACCACCGCTCTTGACGTCCACAGTAACCTCATTTATCTGCTTCATTGCAGAGAGAACCTGTCCGCCGCCTTCCGACTGTTCCTGCATCGCCTGCATAATAGTTGCTTCCTGCTGCGCAACAACCTGCGTCAGTGAATAAATCTGATTGAATTTCTCCTGAAGCATAGATGATGCATTCGCAACTTCTTCAATGCTCTTAAGAACATCTTTCAGGTTCGTCGTAATTCCCTTGCCCTGTTTATTTGAGTCCTCTGCAAGCTTTCTGATTTCGTCGGCAACAACGGCAAACCCCCTGCCTGATTCACCGGCGTGGGCGGCCTCAATAGCAGCATTCATTGCAAGCAGGTTCGTCTGGCTTGCAATGTTCTGTATGACTTTACTTGCTTCCAGAAGCGACTGCGACTGCTGCTGAATTTTACCGGCAGACTCAACGGATTTTCCAACGTCATTCTTTCCCTGTTCCGACGCGTCTTCCAGTGATTTTATGGCGGTACTGTTCTTCTCAAGAATCTTTGTTACGGAACGAATGTTTGCAACCATTTCTTCAATAGCCGCCGAAGATTCAACGACGCTCGAAGACTGGCTCTCAATGCTGTTCATAAGCTGTTTTACGTCATCGTTTATCTGTTCGATGGAATCGGTTGCATTTTTTACACTGCTGCTCTGCATCTGTACCTGCTGATTAACGCTGTCGATATTTGACTTTATCTGATTTGCGGCAGAGGCGGTACCGTTCATATTATCAGCAAGCGTTGCGGCAGATCCTTTCATAATTTCCGTCTCGTTTTTGACAGCCTTTACCGAGTCCTGAATTTTTTCAATCGTCTGGTTAAAATACGTATACAGCTCGCCAAGTTCATCAGAACGCTTTATTTCCATACGGACAGTCAGATCGCCGTCACCCTGTGCAATATTTTTCATTGCAACAGCTCCGAGTTTTATTTTTTCCACTGTCGTTCGTATTATGAGGCTCGTCAGAACCATCGCGACGAGCGTTGCCATAAGAAATATCCCGAGTGTTATGCGGATTATGTCGTTGGAATCTTTATCAACTTCCTGCTCAGGGACATTCACCCCCAGAAACCATACCTGCTCAGCATCGAGTACCTTAAACGGCGTATAATACCTTATCATCCGGCGCTCGTTCTCATCTACTATAATTTGAAACGGTTTCATATCAACAGTACTTTGTGTAAAAAGATGCGAAGTCTTGCTGTCAGAAAAGGCAGGAAGAACCTTACCATCAAGCTGAATGTCTTTATCAACAGCTACAATCCCTTGTGCAGAGACAAGAGTTATATAGCCGCTTTCATACAGAGTCACATTGCTGATAAGTTCCGTAAGCTTGTCCATTGCCATATCAATACCTACAACGCCGACAACTTTACCGGCCTTATCGTGTACCGGAAAAGCGACACCAGCAACGAGCATTATCTTTCCGCCAACATTGTATTCGAGCGGATCAACGAGAAAACCTTTATTATTTTTGAGAGGATACTCATACCAGGAACTGCCGATATAGTCCGTAAGTGCTGTACAGGAAATTTTTCCGTCAGTTTTTGTCCAGTATGGAATGAACCGTCCGGAACTGTCATAATTTTCAGTTCCTGCATATTTTGCGTCCATACCGTCAAGCGTATCAGGCTCCCAGCATGTCCACGTATCAACAAATGTGTCGTTCCTTTCAAGTGTCTCTCTGAGTATTTTATTTATATACTCCCGTCTGTGTATATCAGGTATTGACTCATAACTGGAGCATGCAACTGCAAGAGTACGGCCGGTACTGTATTCATTCGCAAGGATACTGGCCGTTTTTTCCGTGTAATGGGACATAGTTTCATCAAGATAATTATCGGTAATTTTCGCACAACTGCCGCTGATATTCTTCATAAGGAACATGCCGCTTATCGCCAGTGTCACGATAAGTGCCGTACCAAGCAAAACTATCATTTCACGCCGGATGCTGCCGGCCATCCATTTTCTTATTGCAATCATAAGCTCTCCTGTTTTATCCCTGCAATATTTTCATTCTCCCGATGATTGTATGCACACAGTTCTCTATATCCGCGGAAGAACAATCCACTGTTATATCGCTGTACTTTTCATAAAGAGGAAGACGTTCTTCATACACATCTTTCAGGCTGAATCCTTTTTTCATCACGATACCGCGCGTTGTGACATTAGAGAGCCGTTTTACAAGCTCATCGTAGGTGACATACAAATACACGACGATTCCATTCTGCCTGAGTGCAGTCATAGCACAGCCGGAATACACAACGCTGCCCCCTGTTGCAATGACACAGCCTTCTGTATGTATTCCTGTTACTACGGATTCCTCAATCTGCAGAAACCGCTCAATGCCGTCCTCCTCCAGAATTTTCTGAAGCAGTCTGCCTTCGTGCTGCTGAATAAGAATATCCGTATCCACAAAATCCATTCCGAGAGCTTTTGCAAGAAGAACACCAAGCGTACTTTTTCCCGCTCCCGACATACCCGTCAAAACAATATTTTCCATAGTAGTAAAATTACAGTAATTAATCCTGCTTTCCCTGATTATTCAGATACCCGGCAAGCATCTGTTCAAAATCGCTCCGTACTTTTTTTCCAAGAGCCTTCACAGCCCTGTTTCCGGCTTCTTCTGCATTTCCCGCTCCCTCTCTTCCTTCTACGGTATAAGGCAGTAGTTTTTTTCCCGTCTGCGTATCGGTAAGATTACAGTCAAGCGTATATCTGCAGAACTTTATTGAACCGGTAGAATTCTCTGTGTCTGCATATTTGACAGTTCCCGTAATACTGTAACGTACATCGTGACTGCCGCTGGTGTTAAGACCGACGGCAGCGGCAGCTTCTGCAAGTGCGGCAGCCACACGCCCGTCCGCATCACCGGCTATATCAATTCCCACAGGTATTTCCGCTGCAATATCCTTCATCTTTTCCTGAAGTTCCACCGCCGGAACAGATCCTGCTCGCATCGCCTTTCCGCTTTCGACATTTATAACGGAAAGCCGTTTTATATACACATCGTTTGTTTCCGCAATTTTTTCTGCAAAAGATAAACTGGCATACGCATCAAGGGTTGCTTCTTTTTTCCCTGCTTTTCCGGTAAGATTTTCTATCTGGTTATTATTCTTTTTTATCATTGAATAATACAGAGAGGCAGTCTTCTGTTTGTCAAGGACAGCAAGCGCATACCATACAGCATGCACGCTGTCAAACCAGTATTCTTTTATCTCCACGCCTATGACGTCATCCTGATTAACATTCTGCAGGATATCCTGGCTTACCGATTTAGACTGGGAACTTGAGCTTTCTTCATCAGTTTCCGTTCTTTCCATCTGCATCTTTGCAGTCGAAACTGACGCGATGTTCTGTCCGAATAACGATGCAATACTCTGCACGGCTTTCAGTTCAGCCGACTCGCGGTCAGGGCCTTCGCCGGATGCGGAAAAATAGGTATCCGCAGGATATGACGAAGACGGTATGGTAACCCACTCCGGCATTGTCTGAGAATTTCTGTTCTTTGCATATGCGGATATCTGTGTCTGCAGCAGCAAGAAAATCAGTATACTGAAAATAATAGTTATTTTATGCATGTTGATTCTACGAGCTTCGTTTCCCCGGCTCTGACCTCCACTGAATCAAACTTTTCCCGGCCGATAATTTGCCCGCCCGCATCAAGATATTGGACGACGAATGAATACGTTCCGGGAGCCAGCGTAAAACCGCCGGCATTTGCCTTTCCCGGCAGATACCTGCATTGACGTACATCTGCCGTTTCCGAAAGGTCTACTGCTTCAATAGCAGTAACAACACCTGCATATGCTATATTATATGCCACTCGGGAGAGGATGTCTTCCCCCGCCCCTCTTCTTCTGCCGTTATTGTTAAGTCCCTGTGCGGCGGCGGCCAGAGTTGCTTCTCCCGCCGTCACTGCCGAAAGTTTTTTTACAAGACTGCGCACGACACTCCGCGCAAAATCTTTTGACGCCCTTGCCCTTACATCTTTTTCGACTGCATCATTAAAATCCTCAAGAAGCGGCAGATTCATTTCCCCTGCACCGTCCTGCAGGATCACTTTCACCGATGCAATCCGCCTCTGTACCCGCTGCTTATTAAATGCCGGATAGACGAATTTGATTCTGAACGCGGGAATTTCAACTCCGCCTGCAAACGGCGGAAGCATTATCATCGCAGCGGAGCCATACCCGACTATGTGGGAGCCCGCCGAAAGCACGCCGCTTACGACATCGCCCGGGAAATAAAATGACTGTTCGTATCGTTTTCCGATGAGATCGCTGAATGCAATTACGTCCAGACGTCCTTTATTGCCGGGTATTGTAAGATCGTCCTTTGTATCGAACGAAGGATTGAGTTTTGCAAGAACATCGCTGTCGACTCGCGCATTGTCTTCATCGTTATTAATCATCATAAAAATCATGCTCAGATAACGAGCAGCAGCGGAATCGCGGAATATGTCGTTCTCTGTCGCCTGCGGAGGCGACTTCGCTTTCAGCGCAGGCACATTTATTCCGAAAAACTGAGCAGCATAATCTGCGTCCGTAATTTCTTTTGCATCGACGTTTTCTTTCTGAAGGACGGCTTCTCCGTATTTTGTAATATACTCGCGCTGTTTGTTGTTGATTCTGCGTATCTCGACGAGCGCATCTTCCATATTTCCCTGATTGTAATAATTAAGCGCATTAAAAACGTTCAGGTACAGATATTCGTATGTTGTACCTGTATATGCAGATGCATTTTCATTTAACGTGGCAGATACGACAGTCTTCGTTACGCTTTTCGTAACCGCATCATGCATGAGGCCGTCTGTTTTATTGAAAATTTCATGTGATGCTCCGTACAGTTTGCCGAAATGCTCGAGCATCGCTATATCAAGATTCTGCTGAATTATGTCGTTTTCATTTACATTCCGGGATAACAACATACCGGCGCATTCATTAAAATCGCCCTTGCCTAATGCTTTGTCGAACCGGTTCTGATTGTATCTGATTTTTGGAGGATGCTCGGATGAATGAAGCCCCGAAGATGAAGAGACTGTGACGCAGGAACATAATAAAATTCCTGCGGAAAGAGCGGAAAAGAAAATTATCCGGACATTCTTTTTCAACATAGATGCTGGCTAAAACTTTGCAGCAGGTCTTTCTATAACTTTCTTGATTTCGCTGTTTTCACCGCTCCAGATTATTTTATTTGTCTCAAGGTCATGAAGTTCCGCATACACAAAATATGCCCGGACTGATTTTCTGCCTTCCGTCTGGACTATCGTTTTGATGGAACCGAGAAGCATATAGTCGGCTCCGGTTTCGTTCCCGATTGCCTTTGCAGTCTCTTCGCTTGCATTGTCGGCCTGGTCAAGACGTTCTTCACGCAGCTCCTGCCGTTCACTCTTGTCTGAAACAAATTCCATGACGCCGCTGTTTATAATCGCATTTTCGAATTTCTTTGCAACGATGGACGTATCGATATGTTCGTCGCTGTCGTTGCTTATCTTTCCGATTATGGCGACGGGAAGCCTGTTATTTTCTTTTTTATAATTTGCGATGCGGGGAGATTTCATACAGTCGTTAATCAGCGATTCACACACAATGCGCACGTCGCTGTCATTCCAGTATCCGTCAAGATCCACCACATCCGCTGCGTCGACCCTCTGTACACCGCCTGTTGTCGCGCATGATGACAATGCAAACACAAAAACAGCTGCAGTACAAAAAATCACATACATATTTCGTTTCATAATTCACGCTCCACCCTTTACTATGATATACCTTACATACTACTAAATAAAGTATAATCCAGTATTCAAAAATCTGCAATGAATTACGGGTTTACCTGAGTTCTTTTTTCCAGCCGGTGTATTCTGCGGTTTCAAGTATACGTTCTGCATTTTTCACTCGTTCTGCAGACGGCGGGTCTACGCCTTCAAGACGATACTCGAGGCCGAGATCTTTCCATTTGTATATGCCGAACGTATGATAAGGAAGTACTTCCACCCGTTCCACATTTTTCAGTGTACGGATAAAATCTCGCAGCTGCGTCAGATAGTCGTCCCTGTCTGTTATGCCGGGAACGAGAACATGGCGGATCCACACTGGTTTTTCAATCTCCGAAAGATACAGTGCCATGTCCTTACTGTTCTTTCCGGTTTTACCTGTAAGCTTGATATGTTCTTCTTCGTTTATGTGTTTGATGTCAAGCAGAATCAGGTCTGTCATATTCATGAGATTGTTGAATTTTGTAAACCAGGGTTCTTCACGAGTAAAAGGAGCTCCCGACGTATCTATGACAGTACTCACACCTTCTTCTTTTGCAAGGGAAAACAGCGATAGAAGGAAATCAATCTGGGAAAGAGGTTCTCCGCCGCTTACCGTAATACCGCCGTCCCGCTTCCAGTACGGTCTGTAGCGGAGCGCAGTCTTTATCACATCGGATGCAGACATGCGCGTCCCGCTGCGCGTCCACGTATCGGGATTGTGGCAGAACGCGCAGCGGAGCGGGCAGCCTGCAAGAAAAATGACATAACGAATCCCTGGGCCGTCGACAGAACCGAAAGTTTCGGTCGAGTGCACGTATCCCCAGGAATCCGCACCGGTAAGCGTGCTCACAGAACCTCGTGACTGTTGCGGGCAATGACGTCGAGCTGCTGCTCGCGTGTAAGGTTGATGAACTTGACTGCATAACCGGAAACGCGGACGGTGAAGTTTGCATATTCCGGTTTTTCAGGATGTTCCATGGCATCCTTGAGCTTATCAACGCCGAACACGTTCACGTTCAGGTGATGCGCACCCTGGTCGAAATATCCGTCGAGGATATCGGCAAGTTTTCTGCTGCGCTCTTCGTCGTCGTGTCCGAGTGCGCCAGGGCTGATTGTCTGTGTATTTGAAATGCCGTCGAGCGCGTATTCGTACGGGACTTTCGCGACAGAGTTGAGGGATGCAAGCAGCCCGTTCTTTTCCGCACCGTAACTCGGGTTCGCGCCCGGTGAAAGCGGTTCTCCGGCTTTGCGGCCGTCGGGAAGAGCTCCTGTTGCCTTTCCGTATACGACGTTCGATGTAATTGTCAGAATCGATGTTGTCGGCTCGGAATGGCGGTATGTCGGATGCTGTTTGATTTTTTCGAGGAACGTGCGGAGCAGCCATATTGCTATATCGTCTGCACGGTCATCGTCGTTGCCGTAGCGGGGAAAATCTCCCTCCACGTCAAACTCTTTTGCAAGCCCGCGTTCGTTGCGTATCACCCTTACTTTTGCGTATTTTACGGCAGAAAGGGAATCTACGACATGTGAAAAACCTGCGATGCCCGTAGCAAACGTGCGCCGGACGTCGGTGTCGATGAGAGCCATTTCTGCAGCTTCATAATAGTATTTATCGTGCATGTAGTGTATGAGGTTCAGCGTATTGACGTACAGCCCTGCAAGCCAGCTCATCATCTTGTCGTACTTTGCGATAAGCTCGTCGTAGTCGAGATAGTCGGTCGTAATCGGTTTATATGCAGGACCTACCTGAGCGCCTGACATGCCGTCGATGCCGCCGTTGATCGCGTACAAAAGGCACTTTGCAAGATTCGCGCGTGCGCCGAAAAACTGCATTTCCTTCCCCGTCTGCGTTGCGGAAACACAACAGCAGATGGCGTAATCGTCGCCCCATACCGGCCGCATGACATCGTCGTTTTCATACTGAATGGAAGATGTTGCAACGCTGATGTATCCTGAGTATTCCTTGAAGTTCTGCGGGAGACGCGAAGAATAGAGTACCGTCAGGTTCGGTTCGGGAGCCGGGCCCATGTTTTCGAGCGTATGCAGGAAGCGGTAGTCGTTCTTTGTAACCATAGAACGACCGTCCTGTCCGAGTCCGCCGACTTCAAGTGTCGCCCAGACGGGATCGCCTGAAAACAGTTCGTTGTAGCTCTTTATGCGTGCAAATTTTACCATACGGAACTTCATAACCATATGATCAACGAGTTCCTGTGCACCGTCTTCTGTGATCGCACCGCTTTTCATATCGCGTTCAATATAGATGTCAAGGAATGTCGATATACGCCCGACGCTCATTGCAGCACCGTTCTGCGTTTTGATTGCGGCAAGGTAGCCGAAATACAGCCACTGGAATGCTTCCTGCGCGTTTTTAGCAGGTACCGAAATGTCGAACCCGTACTGAGCCGCCATCTCTTTAATACCGTGAAGGGCTTTTATCTGATCTGCAACTTCCTCGCGGAGACGAATTGTTTCCTCTCCCATAACCCCGTCACCGCCGATGTTCTCGTAATCGTGTTCCTTCTGTTCAACAAGATAATCAATACCGTACAGAGCGATACGGCGGTAGTCACCAACTATGCGTCCGCGTCCGTATGTGTCGGGCAGTCCCGTAATGATTTTGTTTTTGCGGGCTGCGCGGATTTCCGGTGTATACACATCAAAAACGCCCTGATTATGTGTCTTGTGATAGTCTGTGAAAATTTTATGCAGTTCCGGACTCGGCGTGTAGCCGTACGTTTCGCATGACTCTTCAGCCATTTTGATTCCGCCGTACGGCATGAATGCGCGTTTCAGCGGCTTGTCTGTCTGGAGACCGACGACTTTTTCAAGGTCTTTTCCTTCCTGACAGATATATCCCGGCCCGTGGGATGTAAGGGAAGCGACAATATCAGTATCCATATCGAGGACGCCGCCTTTCGCGCGTTCCTCTTTCTGAAGTTTTTGAAGTTCTGTCCACAGTTTGTCTGTTGCATCTGACGAACCTTTCAAAAAAGATTTATCACCGTCGTACGGCGTATAGTTGTGCTGGATAAAATCGCGGACGTTAATTTCGCCGCGCCATAGAGTGCCTTTAAAGCCTTCCCACTCTGTTTTCTGGATCATAACGAACTCCTGCTGTTTTTGCCAATATATGGGGCATTATCTTACACTAAACAGCGCAATATAGCAAGGAAAAGCAACAAAAACACTACATATGCTCTATTTAGCAAAACACCGCAAAACGATACAATTAAAATGACATCGACCCTGATATCATCATACAGAACATATATCTTTTTTTTCTGTTCGTCTGTTGTTTCTCCAACATAATTCGTATTGCGGGGATTATTTCTTTCTTCTATAATATTGTCATGACATCAGAGGTACAACAAAAAAGCATCACAAAAGGAATTGTCTATCTTGTCTGCTCGTCGTTTTTTTTCGCCCTTATGGGAATGCTCGTTCATCTTGCAGGAAGCGTACCGTTTATACAAAAAACATTTTTCCGCAACATAGTCGCACTGGTAATTTCACTTACCATTCTGACAAAAGAATGCAGGAAAAACAAGTCCTTCCTTACCATTCCGCGGGGGTCACTCAAATATCTGTTCCTCCGGGCAGCGGCAGGCTCTGTGGGAATTTTCGGAAATTTTTATGCAATTGACAGAATCAACATAGCAGATGCTGCAATACTGAACAAAATGTCTCCCTTTTTTGCCGTCATTTTCAGCTTCTTTCTGCTTGGCGAAAAAATAGACGCGGTACCGCTTCTTGCAATATGCGGCGCACTCGGTGGTGCAATGCTCGTCGTAAAACCATCCTTTGATTTTTCCGCCACCCTGCCCTCTCTTGCAGGATTCATCGGCGGAGTTGGAGCAGGATACGCATACGCGTGTGTGCGCAAGATGAGCAAGATGAAGGTAAACGGTATAATCATCATCGTATTCTTTTCCGTTTTTTCATGTCTCCTCGCGGTTCCTTTCATGATTCTGCACTTTTCACCGATGACTGCAAAACAGCTGCTCATTTTAATCGGAGCTGGTGCGGCGGCGGCCGGCGGCCAGCTTTGCATCACGACAGCATATTATGCGGCACCTGCTTCAAAAATCAGTATATACGACTATTCACAAATCCTGTTCTCATCACTTATGGGGTACTTTGCATTCGGACAGATTCCCGACGTACTCAGTTTCGGCGGTTATGTGCTTATCATCGGAATGGCAGTCACAGTTTTTTTCTACAACAAAAAAAATAACGATTAATCCGATTTCCACAGACATAGAAGTGTGCAGTCTGCTTGACAGTATGTTGTTTCTCTGTATAATAACACTAAGTTTCTATGCACAAGAACAAGAGAAACTGATAAGGAAGGAAAAAATGGAAGAACAGGAGATTGACGCTCACGGTGAAAAAAGGGAACTGAAAGCCGTACAGAAAAAGGGATTATCGGTATCCGATATAATTCTTACTGCCATCCTGCTTGCAGCAGGCGCAGTACTGAAGTTTTTCATAGGCAGTATAATCAACATAGGAGGAATGAAACCGAACTTCATTATTGCAATGTACTGCATGGCCATTCTGCTTATTCAGCCGAAAATATGGGAAGCGGCGATTATCGGGCTTGTAGCGGGCGCTGTCTGTCAGTTTTTCCCCGGCTCGCCGTATCTGAATTTCGGTTCCGAACTTGCAGGTGCCGTCGTTATGGCCCTGCTCATACGCATTCCCCTGAAAATAGGCAAATTCAACGCAGGGCCTGCAGTTTCAACATTTCTGAGCACAGCGGTAAGCGGAACGTTGTTCATCATCATGCTGTTCCTTTTTCTCGGCGCTGCAAAACAAACACTTGTCGCCTATATTCCGATCGTGCTGTGTACTGCAGTCTTCAATGCAGTGATTGTACAGATTCTGTATGTTCCGCTGAAACTAGCGACTCACCGGAATGTGTAACAGATTATGATTTCCATAAAGAATCTGTCGTTCCGGTACAAGGAAAGCAGCACTCCTGCGCTTGATAATGTATCGCTTGAAATCGGTAAGGGAGACTTTCTCGGTATTATAGGCGAATCTGGTGCGGGCAAAACAACTTTAGCGAACTGCATCAACGCACTTATACCGCATCATTTTCACGGAGATTACTTCGGGAGCGTGACTGTCGGGGGAACCGACACGTTCGATACGGAGCCGGGCAGCCTTGCGCTGCGCGTTGGTACGGTATTCCAGGATCCGGACACGCAGATGGTTGCCGATATTGTCGAAGACGAAATTCGTTTTGGTCTTGAAAATTTCGGCATCCCGAAGAATCTCATTGAAGGACGGATTACGGCAGTTCTGAACGATACGGGCATTGCACCGCTCAGATACAGGCAGATACGGAATCTCAGCGGCGGGCAGAAACAGAAAGTCGCTATAGCAGCCATTACTGCTCTTGAGCCTGGCATACTTGTGCTTGACGAACCGACAGGCGAACTTGATCCCGCTTCAAGCAGACAGATTTTTACGCTGCTTAAATCGCTCAATAAAGAAAAGGGAATTACGGTAGTAATTATAGAACAAAAAATCATGCTGATGTGTGAATTTGCAGAGCATCTGGCCGTCATGTCGCACGGCCGTATAGTCAGCAGCGGAACGGTACGCGATGTTCTTTCCGACATACCGAAGCTCGAAAGCGCAGGCATTAATTATCCGCGCACGGTACGACTGTATCATGAACTTGCTCTCAGAAATCTTATTCCGGAGGGAGAACCGGTCTGCGTCACAACTGCAGAAGCAGCGGTACTCGTTACGAAAATCATCGGCAAAGAGGATATATGCAGGTAATACAGTTCAGCAGCGCAGACTTTTCATACGGGACATTTCCCGTTCTTTCCGATATCAGCTTTTCCGTCGAAAAAGGGGAATTCATTTCGATTATCGGCGAAAACGGCGCAGGCAAATCAACGCTTTTGAAGCTTTTCAACGGATTGAACAGGCCGACCGCGGGCACGGTAAGTATCTGCGGGCTGGACACGCGTTCTGCAAAAACAAGCGAACTTGCAGCCCATGTCGGTTTCCTGTTCCAGAACCCCGACCGCCAGATATGCTGCAATACAATCAGGGAGGAACTGAACTTCGGCATACACACCGACCCTGAACGGACGGAGCGCATACTGCAGACATTCGGCTTTACTCCGGACGCATCACCTTTCTCGCTGAGCAGAGGACAGCGTCAGCAGATAGCGCTCGCATCCGTCATCGCCCGGAATACCGATATACTGGTACTCGACGAGCCGACGACAGGACTTGATTACCGTGAATGCATGAGCATGATGTCGTACATACGAAAACTGAACAGGGAAGAAGGAAAAACAATCGTCATGGTCAGCCACGACATGGAAATTGTACAGGATTTTTCAGGCAGGATTCTGGTTCTTACAGGCGGAAAACTTGCAGCGGACGGGCCTGCCCGCACTATCCTGACCGACAGGCAGCTGCTGGAAAAGGCATCTCTCCTGCCGCCGCAGATTGCAGATACGGCACTCCGGCTCGGAAGCGGATTCGCTGATATATTCACTGTACAGGAAATGACGGACCGCGTCGGGCACATTCTGTCCGCTGTCGCCGTACAGACACAGGATGTTCATATATGAAAGCTTTTCTTGACTACATTCCCGGCGATTCACCGCTCCACAGGCTGAATCCTCTTTCAAAATTCACCATTTCGGTTGCCGTATGTGCGGCCTGTTTCATATCAACATCCCCTCTCGTCCTCTGCGCGCTTATCGTCCTTGATCTGCTGCTTGCCGCGCTCGGGCATATATTCACGTTTGCGCTCAAGCTGCTCAGGGGGCTCGCAGGTCTTTCGGTTTTCCTTTTTATCCTGCAGGTACTTTTCATCAGGACAGGAAGGCCGCTTTTTACTCTCTTCTCCGGATTTCCTGTTACGACGGACGGCATCATGAACGCCGCCCGGCTTGTCCTCAGGCTGACAGGTTCCATGCTTCCGCTCGCTGTTATGCTTTCGCTTACAAAGCTCAACGACCTTTCAGGCGTACTGACGTGGTATCTTCACATACCCTACAAATATGCCTTCATGCTTACGACAGCAATACGGTTCATTCCTGTCTTTACAGCTGAAATGGAATCAATAATGGAAGCACAGACGGCACGGGGAATCGAATTCGATACGAAAAACATCTTCAAAAAGATAAAGCTTATCATGCCGCTCTGCATTCCACTCCTTATCACATCAGTCGGAAAATCGGATACGACAGCAGTCTCTGCAGAGCTGCGGGGATTCGAGCGGCGCAACAGGCACAGCATGAGCGTTATTTATCCGTTGAGGGCACCAGACAGTATTGCGTTCGTATTTTCCGCAGGTCTTATCGCAGCTGCCGCTGTCCTGTAAAGCAGGATACATACAAAACACAGAATTTATTTGACAGATCATACAACCTGAGATAAGATACTTGTATCCCTTTAGTGTTACGTAACACTAAAGGGATACATATACAGCAGAGGTGTTGCGTAACACGCTGAAAAGAAGCGTTACAGCAGACATATAAGGAGCTCAGAAATGGAACAGCAGACATGGTGGAAAGAAGGTATAGTATATCAAATCTATCCACGAAGTTTTTACGACACAAACGGAGACGGAATCGGCGATATCAACGGTATCAGACAAAAACTTGATTATCTGAAAGAGCTCGGAGTTACTATTCTGTGGCTCTGCCCGTTTTATAAATCACCTGATGCAGACAATGGATATGATATCAGTGACTATGATGCAATCCAGAAAAAATTCGGTACGATGGAAGATTTTACTGCGCTCATTTCGGAAGCTCACGAACGGAACCTCAAAATAATCATTGACCTTGTCGTGAATCATACAAGCTGCGAACATCCGTGGTTTCTTGAAAGCAAAAAAGATAAGACAAACAAATATGCCGATTTCTACATCTGGAGGGACGGAAAAGACGGGAATCCGCCGAACAACTGGGGAAGTGTATTTTCCGGGAGTGCATGGACGTACAGCCCTGAACGGAAGCAATACTATCTGCATCTTTTTACGCCTCAGCAGCCTGACTTGAACTGGAAAAACGATGCAGTCAGAACGGAAATTTACGCGATGATGGACAGGTGGTGCAGACGGGGAATAGACGGTTTCCGCATGGATGTCATCGGTATGATAAGCAAACCTGACGATTTGCCGGACGCGCCTGTTCCCGGCGGAAAGTCATACGGCGAATGGGGGTCGATTATAATGAACAGGGCGCAGGCGCATACATGGCTGAAGGAAATGAACAAAAAAGTTCTTTCCAACTATGACCTCGCCACGGTCGGAGAGACATCGGGTGTTACAACGAACGACGCACTGCAGTATGCCGGATTCGATACGCACGAACTGAATATGGTTTTCCAGTTCGAACGTATCGATGCGGAAACGGAAAACTGCTCGAAGTGGACAATGAAAAAGGCAAAGCTGTCCGTTTTGAAGGAAATTTTCAGCAGATGGCAGAACGACCTTGAAGGCAGGGCGTGGAACAGCCTGTACTGGGAAAATCATGACCAGCCGCGCAGTGTTTCGCGGTACGGCGACACGGGCCGATACTGGAAGGAATCGGCAAAAATGCTTGCAGTCTGCCTGTACATGCAGAAAGGTACGCCTTACATTTATCAGGGACAGGAACTCGGAATGACAAACACCGTTTTCACCTCCCCTGCCGATTTCAGGGACATAGAAGCGGTAAATGCATACAAAGAAATGACGGGCAGCCAGAACATCAATCCGGAACTTGCCATGCAGTACATAAACCGGGTAAGCAGAGACAACGCCCGCACACCATTCCAATGGTCTGACGGAAAAAATGCCGGCTTTACCGACGGTACCCCGTGGATTGCCGTTAATAAAAACTATACGGATATCAACGCCGGAAAGGAAATGAACGATCCGGACTCAGTCCTTACCTTCTATAAAAACCTGCTCTCTATACGGAAAGGATGTCCGGCCGCGATATATGGAAAGTATACACTGCTGATGCCTGACGACGAGCAGTTGTACCTGTATACACGTGAACTTGACGGCACAAAACTCCTGGTTGTCTGCAACTTTTCAAAGGAAAATATAATTGCCGCAATCCCTGAAGAATTCAGGAATGCACCCGCACTCATAAGCAATTACGGGAGAAAGAATCTTACGGATTTTTCAGTACTACCGTTTGAAGGCAGCGTGTATATCATAGGAAATTCAGCTGTCGAAAAAAGCAGCTCAAAATAATATGGAGGTCTCTATGAATAGAAAAGTAATCGGAAAAATAGTTGCAGGACTGACACTGATTACAGCGGCAGCATGGACAACTGTGTCCTGCAGTAAAAAATCAAACATTGCATCGATTGAATTATTTTCCACAAAAGGTGAGAATGTGGCAACGCTCCAGAAGCTTGCCGACAAATTCACTGCAGAAAAAAACGGCAGCATAAAAATCACCATCATCTCCCCTCAGGACGCATCGACAGTCCTCAGATCACGTCTTACAAAGAACGATATTCCCGACATGATGGCTATAGGAGGCGATTCAACGTATACGGAACTTGCATCGGCTGGTGTCCTTGAAAATCTGAGCAACGAACCTTTTATTGCTGATATACAGGAAAACTATCTGCAGATGCTCTATGACGTCAACAAGGATACATCGAAAACCGCATATGCCGTCCCCTACGCCGCAAATGGTTCCGGAGTTCTTTACAACAAAACGCTGTTCCGGAAAGCAGGCATTTCAATACCAAAAACATGGGATGATTTTACTGCTGATTTTGACAAACTGCAGAAAGCCGGTATAAAGCCAGTTGAACTTACCTTTATGGATGCATGGACCTGCCTTCCCCCCTGGAACAGTATGGCGCCTGTCCTTCAGCCAAAAAACTTCACCGATGACAGACGAGCCGGAAAGACAACGTTCGCTGCAACGCACCGGGAAATCCTTGAAAAGTACCTTGTCATTCTGGGAAAAGCATCCGGTGATTATATGGGCACGAGCTATAACGACGGCAACAAAAATTTTGCAGAGGGCAAAGCTGCAATGATGATTAACGGAAACTGGGCCATACCGGAATTTACAAAAGTAAACCCCGATATAGATGTCGATATGTTTGCATTCCCTTCAACTAATAATCCGGCAGAAAACACGGTAACATCCGGCATTGACGTAGCATTCGCTGTTTCCGCAGCAAGCCCGAATAAAAAAGCGGCGGAAGAATTTCTGGCTTTTCTTGTAAAGCCGGAAAATGCACAGTTTTATGTCGATGAACAGTTTGCATTCCCCACTGTAAAGGGAGCGGCCCAGAACAATAAAACAGTAAACGGTGTAAAAGATGATATTGCTGCCGGAAAAGTTTCAAATTTTCCCGACCATTATTATCCTTCCGGTTTTGACCTTGCTTCAATTCTTTCACAGTTTGCACTGAACTATAAGAACGGCATGGATAACGAAACAAATATTACACAGACGCTTGCTGCATGCGATAAGCAGTATGATGCTGTAAACGTTCAATAATGTATATATAAACTGCTCTGCAGTCCGGCAGAGCCAGTAATAATAAATCAGGAATTCAATATATGAAAAATACATATACGTCAAAGGTGCACCCTGTGTACTGGATAATGATTCTGCCGATGGTCGTTCTTTTTTTTCTTTTCCATACGACACCGTTTCTTCAGGGAATTTTTTACAGCTTTACAGACTGGAAAGGATACGGCATCTGGAAAGTCGTCGGGCTCAGGAATTATCTGCAGGTATTTAAAGATCCGTCAATCCAGTCATCTTACTTATTCACTTTCAAATTTGCGCTGACTGCAACAATCCTCGTTAATGTGCTGAGCCTTCTTTTGGCATGTGCGCTAAACTCAAAAATATACTTCAAGAATTTTTTACGCGCTGTCTATTTTATTCCGTATATACTCGGAACACTGATTATCAGTTATGTTTTCCGTTTTATATTTTCAAACATCATTCCGGATATAGGCAGAGCACTCGATATACAGGCATTAAAGGTAAACATTCTGGGAACAGAACACGCATGGCTAGGAATATTAATCGTAACTGTCTGGCAGTCGTGTGCATTCAACACACTTATTTATTTAAGCGGGCTGCAGTCGATTAATCCCGATATTTACGAAGCTGCCGCTATCGACGGAGCAGAAGGTCTCTACCGCTTTGCCAAAATTACATTTCCTGCAATCGCACCGTTCTTTACAATAAATCTCGTCCTCTGCGTACGCAATTTTCTCATGGCTTTCGATCAGATTATGGGTCTTACAAGCGGCGGTCCCGGGATATCGACAACTACAATTTCAGTGCTGTTGTATAAAAGGGGATTTCAGGGAGGACAGTTTGCATACCAGTCGGCAAATGCAGTTATGCTTTTTGTCATCGTCATGATAATCTCTCTTGTACAGTTGAAACTCGGAGAAAACAAGGAAAAGAAATATGAATAAGAAAATATCACGATCAGGTACCGGAATAACAACATTCCTTTTTATATACGCAGCCCTGTTTGTTTTCGGAATCCTGTATCTTACGTTTG
>DCFX01000079.1:21765-41605 GCA_002314445.1 Treponema sp. UBA1793 | reverse complement strand
ACGATGATCTTTTTCTCTTTTTTTGTTGAGTGATTTCATTACGTCATTAAAATTTTCCAGTTCCATATATCTTGTCCTGTTGTTTTTATCATCTTCCGCCGGACAGATGTTCCTGTCCGGCGGAATCAGTTTATTGACCTAATACAATCCGCTGCATTCGCGGCGGTAATTGCACCGGGATTTGAATAGGCATCGGCTCTGGAATTTGAATCGGCATTCCATTTTCTGCAGTAATCGAAATTACGTTGGTACCCACAGGAATCTTCTCTGTAGTGAACTCCTGTACCAGACCGAATTCTTTTGCCTGATCAGGGGTAAGCGTTGTACGGGCATTCATAACATCCAGAATCTGTTCAACAGTTCTCCCTGTCGCATCGGAAATAATGTGAGCGATGTTTTCCTGATCAATTTTCAAGCCTTTCAGCATTTCCTCAAGCTGCTTTTCAGCAAGAGAAATAATACCCTGTCCCTGCAAATTCATTTGTACACCGTGAATCAGGAATCGTGCATGAGGAACGCTCAGACGTTTAGTCCCTGCACAGAAAATAATGACACCGATTGAATCGACGCTTCCGAAATTGTACGTGTACACTTCAGCGGGTAACAATTTAAGGTAGTTGTAGATAGATATTCCCTGTGCTACATCACCGCCCGGTGATGAAATAAACAGGTGAATACGTTCGGTACCGGCTTTCATTGCGGTATCGACAGCACGAAATAAACTGCCGGCACTATTCTGATTGATTGGTGCCAGTAAGCGGATATAAGTCTCTGCCATGATAGAGGCCTCCTGGAATGTCCCAAAGAAGGCTTGCTTGACAGTAGGGTAACTTTTTGCTAGTTTGTATCAACATTTTTTCAATTTACTTTGGGATTTGAGATAATCAGGGCAGACCAATCGTAACTTGGTATCTGCCCTTTTTTATAGCCGCTTGTAAAACTCACCGTAGGACTACTATACATAATATATTTATAACAATATTTAAAAGCAAGTATTTTTGAGATAATTTCTCAAAAATTATAAATATATATATTTTTACACGGTATAATATCTAAATTGTGAGAATATTTCTCAAAATATGTTTATGCTTGTTGTGGAAATGACCGGAAACAATTATACTACAGATTATATGGAGGTGCTGTATGCTGGTTGAATTTGCCATAGAGAATTATCGCTCGTTCAAAGAACGCCGTACATTTTCACTGCTGGCTTCAAAAGATAAAGACTTACTTGAAGAAAATACGTTTTCGATAAATGATAAAACCCGTTTAGTAAAAACAGCGCTGATATATGGGGCGAATGCAAGCGGTAAGTCCAATCTGTTCAGAGCGCTCAGTTTCTTTTTGAAATTCGCCGTCACGTCGGGACCGAGGCTTCAGAAAGGTGATGAAATCGGAACGCAGCCGTTCTTATTTTCAAAACAGACGCAGGATAAGCCATCTTCGTTTGAATTACTGTTTTATATCCAAAATAACGATGGTTTTCCGGTACGGTATCGGTACGGTTTTACGGTTGATAAAGATCATATCATCGAAGAACATTTATATGCGGTAAACAATGTCCGTGAGGTAATGCTTTTCGTTCGTGATGAGCAGAAAATAGAATTCAGCACAACAGCTTTTAAGGAAGGTGAAAATGTAACCAGGGGTACCGTACGGGAAAATGCAACCTTTCTTTCGGAATGCAGCCAGAAAAACGGTGAAACAGCGGGAACTGTTATTCTTTATTTTAGAAAGATCAGTAAGATAACCGGTTTATCAAATAGTTCGGCTCTTACCCGCAGCAAAATTGAGAAGGGTGAAAAACTTGACCGGATAGTTCATTTTTTACAGTTTGCCGATATACAGGTTCAGAATCTGCACCGGGAAAAGATTCCTGTTAATTTTGATAGTGATGTAAAAGATCCTGTAATGGCTGAACTATTTAAAAAGAAATTCCCGGACATGCAGGCGGAAGAAATTTATTATGGTCATGCGTTGTACGACGGAGAGAAACAGGATGGAGAATATTTTCTTCCGGAAGAAGACGAGTCAACCGGTACCAGAAAACTGTTTTCCTATGCCGGTATAATCCTTAATGCGCTTGACAACGGCAGTGTTCTGTTTATCGATGAATTCGATTCTTCGTTACATCCGCTGATTGTTGAGAACATTGTGAAACTGTTTAACTCTCCGCAATATAATCCTAAGAATGCGCAGCTTGTCGTTTCATGTCAGGCGGTAAATATTATGACGAACCGTTTATTCCGCCGCGACCAGATATGGTTTTGCGAAAAAGATAAATACGGTGCAAGCGATTTATATTCCCTTATGGATATCGATGAACCGGTACGTAAAGATGCTACGTATAACAAGAACTATCTTCTGGGAAAATATGGAGCTGTTCCTGCAATCGACAGTATACGACTGCAAATGGGATGTAAGAATTGATGACACGGAAGCATCATGAGACAAGATCCGTTGTCCTTACCCGTAAACCCCGGCGGATTCGTCACCTGCGGCGCATCCTTATTGTCTGCGAAGGTGAAAAGACCGAACCGAATTATTTCAAAGCGTTTCCTGCGAATCCTGTCGTAAATGATGACATTGATATAAAAGGGATCGGAACCAATACGGTATTCGTGGTAAATGAGGCTGTCCGGTTACGCGATGAAGCTGATAAAAAAGGTGAACCGTATATAGAAGTCTGGGTTGTTTTTGACAAAGATGATTTCCCGCTGTCCGATTTTGAAAAAGCTGTAGCGACTGCAACAACTAACAGAATAAAGTGTGCATATTCCATAGAATCGTTTGAAATCTGGTATCTTTTACATTTTAATTATTATGATACCGGCATGAGCCGGTCAGACTATATTGAAAAATTATCGACCTTGCTTGAAAGACCATATACAAAAAATGATGAGACAATGTATAAGACGCTTTCACGCAAAATGAAGGTTGCAATTAAGAATGCATCCACGCTGTATAACCGACAGTGCTGTAAGCCGTTAGCAGACAGAAATCCTGTTACGCTGGTGTTTCAGCTTGTTGAACGTCTGACGGAAAAATGATAAGGATTTTTAAGAGTTTGTGATATTTCGAATATGTTTTCTCCCGAAACGTCGCTTAAATCCGCTATGGATTTTTAGCACGGTGCCGTAGACGGAGCCCGTTTCCATCCGGGCTCCGCTTCTTATTTTACGAATACACCGGTGCAGGTCCCTTTATAACTTCCTCCATAAGGTCTGCTGCCTTTTTGCCGGAGCGTATCATGCCGCCGAAGACCGGTCCCATACGGTAGGCTCCGTATACGGCGTTTGCTGCCATGCCGCTTACGAACAGCCGGGGATAGACCTCTCCTGTATGTTCCACAGTGGCTTCCTCCGCATCGCGGACTTTAAGCGAGCGTTCTCCCATAACTTTTCCTGTCTCTGTTTTAAGCGTTATGTTGTTTTTGCGGAGCAGCGTATTCACAACCTCTGCCGGATGGCCGGTGGCGTCGAGCACGCACTTACAGACTGCCATGAGCGGGTCTACGCTCATCTTATCCCGCTGAACGGGAGTCCAGTTCAGGACGACGCCTGCGATGCTGTCGTCTGCCGCGAATACGACGTCTTCCGCACTTATCATGTTCAGAATCGTTACTCCCTCTCCTACCGCGCGGCTGATGAGCGTGGATGCAAGGAATACTGCATCAATCGTATAAAATCCTTTGTCCGGTACCGGAAGGGGAATCTCCATCTCCTGAAGAATCCGGGCAGCTTCTTCCTGAACAAGGATATTGTTAAAAAACATGCCGCCTCCCCAGACTCCGCCGCCCGGCGTCAGTTTCCGTTCACAGATAGTAACCTTGTATCCTTTCTGTGCAAGAAAGTAACTGCAGATAAGACCTGACGGTCCTGCGCCGATGATGATTGCGTCCGAATTGAGCGCCGATTTGAATTTCGCAAAATAAGAATCTGCGATTTTTTCTGAAATAGTGTATTCCAGCATAAGAAACCTCCTCGTGTGTGTACGAAGGAGTACCGGACATGACGGGAGATAGTATACATATGTTTGAGCGGAAAAAATAAAAGAGAACGCAGCTGCAGTTTATTCAGTTTCATTATATCCTCCCTTCGCCGGTATTATCCGGATCAGGTTCAAAGGGTATGATCTCAGCCTTGCGGGCACCCCTGGTAACAATGATTCTATGATACTCAATTAAGGAAAAATTGCAAGCCGTACTTTCCCGTATACTGCTTATTTTTCCCAGTGTCTGCGGTAATTTTTTCTGCGGTATTCGTCAGGCGTTATGCCGGTAAATTTTCTGAATGTCCTGATGAAATGACTGTGCGACGAAAACATGAAATAATTGCTTATAGCGGTAGAACTGTAATCTGCATAGATGAGCATGTTTTTGGCAGCTTCTATCCGCAGCTTCATTACGTAGTTTTGAATCGTTATCCCTGTTTCTTTTTTAAACAGAGCACAGAGATATGTTTTGTTAAGACCTGCAGCTGATGCAATCTCATCGAGAGAGATTTTTTCCTGCAGATGGTCGTAGATATAATCGGTCGCCTTTATGGTTGCACGCGACATATCAGGATGTGTTTCTGTTTTAAGTTTTTTCATTCTGTCAGCAAAGTCAAAAACGATTTCACGGTGAAGAATATTAATAGAGTCTTCGTCGGAACAGGCATCTGCCTGCTGGATATAAATATCACTGAGCGTATATGCCGTCTCTGAAGAAAGTCCTCCCTCTATGCAGAATCTTGTAATCATTGCGGTTGTAATTATGAGATGATACTTCAGGTTGCGGAGCGGATTTGCAGAGAGTCTTCCAAGATGGGCGTTTTCAAGCGGAAGCATTATCTTTTTCAGCTTTGAAAAGTCTCCGTCCTTTACTGCCGTGTAAAATTCCATTTCCCTGTCGTAATCGAGATGTGAAATTTCGTTTTCACGCTGAAGGAATAATTTATGAGAAAGAATGTGTTCGTTCTTTTTTGTCAAAATTACCTCATAAAACAGAATATTGTACTATATTTCGGAATATGATTATATCACGGTGTGTCTTTCAGTGCTATTCTTTGGACGATAAAATCAGGAAGGAACTATATATGGAACTCAAAAAGGGAATTAATTTCGGCGGCTGGCTTTCACAATGCAGTCATACTAAAGAACGGTACGATACGTTTTTGGGGAAGGATGATGTAGCCGTCGTTGCCGGGTGGGGATTTGATCACATCAGGCTTCCGTTTGATTACAACGTAATAGAGGATGAGCAGGGGAATGAGAAAGTTTCCGGATATGCATATCTTGACAATATGGTGGAGTGGTGCAGGGAATACAATCTTGATCTGATACTCGATCTTCACAAGGCGCCGGGATACGATTTTAATAATGCCGGAAATATGGAGCAGAACTCACTCTTTACCAATGATTCATTACGGAAGAGATTTATTAATCTCTGGCAGAAAATTTCCGCACGATATTGTAAGTACGAAAATGTGGCATTTGAATTGTTGAATGAAGTTGTCGAGCAGGAAGTTGCATCGTTATGGAACTCTCTTATAAAAGATGCCGTAAGCGTTATCAGAAAAAACGCTCCCGAAAGTATCATTATTTACGGCGGCGTCCAGTGGAACAGCGCACGTACCTTGAAGCTGCTTGATAAACCAGCCGGCAAAAATATCATTTATACGTTTCATTTTTATGAACCGCTGATTTTTACACATCAGAAAGCAAAATGGGTTCCGAATATGATTATGGACAGGGACATACAGTATCCGGGAACCATGAAGTACTATATTGAACTTTCAAAAGTCCTGGGATACAAGGGAAAGGATGTAACTGATACGTCAGACGCCGATATGGGCGACAGTCTTATCAGGGATATGGTTCGGGAGGCAAAAGATGCTGCCGACAGCGCCGGTGTACAGTTGTACTGCGGTGAGTTCGGCGTTATAGATCAGGCTCCGCCTCCTGACACCCTCAACTGGTTCAGGGATGTCCTTTCCGTTTTCGGCAGTAATGATGTCGGATATGCCATATGGACATATAAAGAAATGGATTTCGGAATCAGGGACAGTCATTACGATTCGATCCGCAGTGAGCTTCTTAAGGAAACCTCAAAAAACTGAAGTTTTTAGAGGTGCCCTTAAAGTAATGTAGAATACATTTTAAAACTTACAGACAGCTTGTCCTGTCCGGCATTATCGGACAGCGGAAGCTGCCTTTCTGCGCCGTTCCGGCGTACCGTTGACGCGGGTTTTAACAAAAGGAGGAAATATGAAATTGGTAAAAAGGGTGGCGGCAGGCCTTCTCTGTCTGGGGGCGGTTCTTCCGTTCTATGCGGCGGGAAATGATTCAACGTATACGGATGCTGATATCGTCTGGCAGGATGATTTTAACAGTAATACACTCAATATGAAAGACTGGAATATTGAGTATCACGAACCGGGCTGGGTTAACAATGAACTCCAGAAATACGGCGATTCGGCAGAGAATATATATGTTAAAGACGGAAAGCTTGTTATTCAGGCTGTAAAGAAAACGGATGCCGGTGGTAAAGTTTCATACACATCCGGACGGGTAAATACGCTGCATAAGCATGATTTTAAGTACGGAAGATTTGAAGCAAGAATCAAAGTTCCTGAAGGGCAGGGCTTCCTCCCCGCATTCTGGATGATGCCGACGGAAGAGAATGTCTACGGTCAGTGGCCAAAATGCGGCGAAATAGACATCATGGAAGTGGTTGGAAACGCAGTGACAAAATCATACGGAACGCTCCATTTCGGTGAACCCCATGCGCAGAGACAGGGGGTGTATACACTTTCTTCCGGTGATTTTTCAAACGAATTTCATATATTCGCCTGCGAATGGGATCCCGGTGAAATACGTTTTTACATCGATGGAAAAATGTTCTATAAAACAAGCGACTGGTTTACAAAGCGGAACGGCTTTGGAGAAGTAACGTATCCGGCGCCGTTTGATCAGAATTTCTACGTCATTCTCAATCTTGCTGTCGGCGGAAACTGGCCGGGAAATCCCGACGAGACGACAAAGTTTGCCGACAACGCACAGCTTGTTGTGGATTACGTAAAAATCTACCAGAAAAAGTCTTACAATGAAAATGTAGAGAAACCGGAAACAAAAACCTCAGTCAGAACGGCTGGTACCGACGGCAACCTTGTGTTGAATCCTGATTTTGCTTCGGAAGAAAATCTTTCCGACGGCAAAGGCTGGGATTTCCTTACCGCAGGAGAAGGAAAGGCTTCGGCAGAAATTTCCCACGGCGCACTCAATATTACCACGACAAACAGCGGTGAACTTGATTACAGTGTACAGGTCATTCAACCCGATATTCCTCTTATAAAGGGCTGCGGTTACAGATACAGTTTTGATGCATGGGCTGATAAGGAAAGGACGATAATTCCCGCGATTACCGCTCCTAATGCCGGATGGATACGGTATTTCCCCGATACAAAAACAACAATTACGACGCAGCGGAAAACATATTCATTTGATTTTGATATGAAAGCTCAGGACGATCCTGCTGCCCGCGTAGAGTTCAATCTGGGTAATCAGGGGTCAACCGCAGGCGTTCACATTACGAATGTTTCTGTCGTCATGGTGCGGAAGAATGATGCCGCGAATAATGTCAGAGAAATCCTGCCTGATGGAAACCTCATTTACAACGGAGAATTCCAGGAAGGGAAAAATCGTCTTGGCTCATGGACTGTAAATAATAACAATGCAGGAGCATCAGTCTCTGTTACAAATCAGAATACTGTCCGCGAGCTAAAAGTAACAGTTCCGTCAAGTGTTAAGCGCCTTTCCGATGTCTCTGTGAGTCAGAGCGGCCTTCCGCTTGTTAAAGGCAAAACGTACCTGCTCAGTTTTGACGCGCATGCGGATTCTGCAAAAACAATAGAAGCTGTGCTTGCGGGAAAGACTGTCAGAATAGGATTGTCCGCAGGAAAGCAGACGTACAAAAATAAATTCGTCGTAACGGCGAAAACTGGCGCCTATGAATTTGCCCTTCTCCTTGGAAATCAGGGAACGACATATATTGATAATGTGCGTTTACAGGAAGACGGCCTCATCATCAACGGAGATTTTGCAAGCGGCATGACAGCCTTTGAGGTGTATGCACATGACAGTGCAAAAGTTGATTACGCGGTCGACAATTTAAAGGAAAATGGCGCGTTCTGCATGAACATTTCAAAAACAGGCGGACAGGACTGGATGATTCAGCTTAAGCAGAATCATATCACGCTTGAAAAGGGTAAATGGTATGTTCTGAGCTTTGACGCAAAGTCGACGCTTGCACGGACGATTATGTACGCCCTGCAGCGTGACGGCAGCGGCGACAACAACTGGATTCCGTATTCGGGAACACAGAAGATTGATGTTGATTCAAAGTTTAAAAACTACAGCCTTAAATTCCAGATGAATGAGCCGACTGATAAGGCCGTTATATTAAGCATATCTATGGGCGCGGTAAACGGTAAAAGTATTGATAAAAAGCATACCGTTGCAATTGACAACATAAAGCTTGTTGAAGTAAAGAAATAATTGACACATATATCATACTGATATATTATATATATCGGTATGATATATGGAGGTCTTATGAAAAGACAGAACGTCCGCAGACTGCTTCTTATTACAGCCCTGCTGCTTTTTCCGGTAACGATATGGTATTTTTCTCCGTATTTAATTATACGGAGCGCACTGGAACATATTATGAACGGCAGTTCCATTGTCTTCGGGCTGATGTTCATCGGTTCTGCCTTTTTCGGGCGTGTGTGGTGTGCCACGTTCTGTCCCGTTGCCGGTCTTCAGGAATGTGCCTTTCTCATTACCGATAAGGAACCGAAACAGGGATGGCGGAACAGAGTAAAATACGGTATCTGGATAGTCTGGGGTGGCGCCATAGCAGCGTGCTGGGTTATCGGACACGGCAATTTTAAAATCGACTTTTTTTATGCAACAGATCACGGTATTTCCATTTCAAACATCTATGCTTATTTTATTTATTACGGCATTATACTGCTCTTTTTCATTCCTGCCGTAATCTCAGGAAAGCGTTCTGCCTGCCATTATTTCTGCTGGATGGCCCCCTTTATGATTTTCGGTTCCAAAGCGGGACAGATTCTTCATCTGCCTCAGCTGCATATGAGCGCGCAGAAAGAAAAATGCATATCGTGCGGAAAATGCCGCAAAGCCTGCCCGATGAGCATCGACGTGCCGTCTCTTATTCCGCTCGGACAAATCAGAACGGCGGAATGTATTCAGTGCGGTTCATGTGCCGACGCTTGTCCGAAAGGCGTACTGCACTTCAGTATGTCGAACAAAATGCCTTCAAAATAACGTATCATGCCCAATACAAAAAAAACTGATTATGTGATTCTTGGCCTTTTGAGCCATGAACCGCTGACAGGGTACGACATAAAACAGCGGATGGATACGAGCCTGAGTCTGTTCTGGGGTGCCAGTTACGGAAGTATTTATCCGGCACTTGAGGGACTGCTGCGTGATAAAAAAATAAAAGCCGCAGATGTGAGTACGAACGGCCGTGAAAAAACACAGTATACGATAACCGCAAAGGGGACGAAATATCTGAAACAGTGGCTGTCGGAACCTGTTGAAAAAGACGAATTCCGCAGCGAAACGCTTCTGAAACTTTTTTTCGGGAACTGTACGGAACCTTCGGATTCGCTTGCACATATTGTGCAGTTCAGAAAGACTGCGGAAGAGACGCTCGCCGTACTGCATCAAATGGAAGCATCCCTGGAATCTGTCCTCAAGGAAGATCCTGCACACCGGTATTATCTGCTTACCGTACGGTGCGGAATCAGGATGTACGAAGCGTATGAGGCATGGTGCGGTGAGGCGCAGAAGGAATTGGGCACAAAACAGTAATGCGCAGTTACATGCTGCTGCCTTACTTTGTGTCTGCCTGTGGCAGTGCATGCATTTCCTGCGTGCATAAACGGTAAAATGCCGTCAGATACTTCCAGGGATCCATCCCGTACTGTTCGCCGAACCGGGCAATCACCATATCTGCTGCCGGTGAGATATAGAGTATCTGCCCTTTATTTCCGAATGCGAAGAAATCGGAAGACGCGCCGTCTCTGGGAAGAACATACCAGCCGAGTGCATAATAACCGCCGTGCCGTACAATCTGTTTTCCCCATGCGTCGGAATAATAATCAGGATCATCCGACACTTTCTTCAGAGAAAAATCTATCCAGCTGCCGTCAATCACCTGCGTACCGTCTACGATACCATGGTCGCGGTAGAGACAGGCGAAGCGGGCAAAATCGACTGCAGTTGCATTGATGCCGCTTTCCATTTTTTCAAAACTGTCTTCGTTACTGTCCAGACTCCAGGTTGCATCAGATTCAGCTCCGATTTTTGACCAGATAGTTCTGCTCATATACGAGCTCACACTCTGATTTGTAACGCGTTCAATAACAAGACCGAGCAGAATCGGATTGTAATTGTTGTACAGAAAGTGTATCCCCGGATCCTCCTGTATCTTTGTGTTTGTCAGAGCGAGAATCCTGAGATCGGGATTATAGTACGTCTCTGTATCGTCTGCACGCAGTCCCTTTTCCTGATACATTATTCCCGACGACATGGCCATAAGGTGGCGGATTGAGATTTTCCTGAACCTTGCATCCCGCTGTGCAAGTTCCGGCACATAATCCGTTACCGGATCATCGGCGCCTTTTATGTATCCTCCGGCAATCATGCAGCCGGCCATTGCCGAATTAAAGCTTTTTGCGATTGAAAAAGACGTAACCGTTGATTCCCGTGAATAATTCTTTCCGTATTTTTCAAGTTCAATCGTATTGCCGCGGATAATAATCAGCGCCTGAGTCCTTGTCCTGTTTATTATTTTCTGCAGATCGTCCTGCCCGAGTTCTTTCAGCAAAGCCTCTTCGGTCTGTAGATTTTCAGCAGCTATAAAACGGTGGACGTCATTCCCTTTCGGAATGACACAGGAAGGGAAATAGGCGTAGTCGCGGACGTTTGCGTCCCTGCGGATAAAAGCTCTTTGCTGAGTCGTTGTGCATGACGGAAAGAGAAAAAATGCTATACAACACATGCAGAAGATTGCCGGCATCCGTAGAATGCTGTTTATTTCTGTAAAATTAATTTTTTTTATTTTCATAGTTTATCTCATTATATGATTAATATTAATTGTTAATTGCGTACCATTTTTTTTATGGCAATAACAAATGATTTCGTTTCATGGCCAGCGTTGATCTGACAATGTTGTCTATGTTTCTGTGTGCGAACAGCGCAGTCTGTCCTGTCGTAAGATTGTACAGAACAGACCATTGCAGCTTGTCTGTATTTCCGTCGTATATACCGACATCCCGCAGCAGTGCGATTGCCCTCAGATTCGTAAGCTGACTGTTGTTTCTCGTGATTTCATCCTTTACTGCATTGTAACGGTCGAATTCCGTAAATCCTTCACCTATATTAACTCCGTTGTATGCGATGAAATTCGAGGCGATTTGATATCCTTCGTCTGTTTTTACGGTGCGGACAGCTTCGCCATAATATTCGACAAGAACTGACCTGCCTGATGCATCCGCAATCAGATAGTGGCAGAGGTGATGCCGCCTGAAAAATAAATAGTATATTTTTTCATAAGTTCTACAGCTTCATCAACCGTAGCAGCTTTGTCCAGGACGAGCCGTATCATTGTCGTTGTATTCAGGGTGACCTTGTCAGGTGAGTGCGGTGCATCAGCTTCCGGTACGGCAAGCAGAGCAATCGCGACACCCTTTTCGTTCATTCCGTCGAACGGCAGGTACGGAGCAGCCAGTGTAAGAAAACTGTCCGGATTCATCTTTTCAGGAAGGTTACCTTTTCCGTATCCGGCAAAGCTCAGGTTGACAGTAGAGACTGACGCATATCCGTCAGCCGGAGTGGTGAAGACCTGCAGTGAAGGTGCGTATGCAAAATCAAAATTCCTGCCGTACAGAATCTCGCCCCGTTCGTTATGTACGACGAACGCAGTACATCCTGCACCTGCAGCATGTATATGAACAGGCAGTCCTTTCAGAAGCCTTCCGGTTACAAACCTTTCAATATCTGCATCGTTTTTTGCACCGGTTTTCAGAAAATCGTCAAAACCGTAATCGCCGTAGTATGTCAGTATAACCAGCCCTGCTGAACAGACAGCAGTTTTTTTTACCACCGTATACATTTTTTTCCTGTTTATATGCATTGTATATAGAACTCCGTGTCCTTGCGTCTTAAAAAGTAAATTAGTATAGGACATCTCTAAAACTGTAAGTTTTTAGAGATGTCCTGCTGCTTATGCCCTAGTCAACATATATTTTTCTATCGCAACAGAAACAACGAACTCTTTTTTCAATTCCTGAAGTTTCTGATAGTGCATCGTTTTTGCGTGTTCAGCCTGAGCAATACTGTCCGTCCACATTTCCATCAGAAAGAGATCGTCCTGCGAATCAGCAGGAAGATAATAATCGTATGTATAATTTCCCGGTTCTTCTCTTGAAGCTTTAATAATTCCCAGCTCTTTTACTTTCCCGAAGAACTCATCACGTTTTCCTGATTTTATTGTGTACCGTACATGTACAAGGAGCCGCTCTTTCATCCGGTGTACTGCTTCTTCATAACTTTCAGTATTCACGACTGCAAAATATTTTCCGAATTCTTTCGTCCACATGTTCATTTCTTTTTTAAGTGCCGGCGTCTTTTCCGGAATGAATGCAACACAGCTGCAGTCAGTTTCTGCCATACCGGGGAGCAGTTCTGAAAGCCCCCATTCCACATCTGCCGGGTCATCCTCAAATCCGTGTCTTGCGTCGACAATAAAATTGCTCTGCGGATGCTGTTTCAGTAACCCGAGCGCGAACAGTGTTGGTTGTCTGTAATCGGCAAGTCTGGCAGATTTTTTCCATGAAAGAAACACGACATTATCGGTTTCTTCGTACTTTACCGTACAGTATCCGGAATCGAACATAAAATCAGTATTCATTTTTTCTCCTGCTGGCAAACTTTTTTCCTTATATCATTATGAGAGTACCATCGGCTGTCAATTATGCGGTACTGTCTTTATGGCAGCGAAAGCAGAGCTTGTTTCCGTTGTGTGATACTTAATCTCGAGGATTCAGAACTGCGTATACATACGTATCCCAGTATACCGGTTTACCTTCTGCATCGGTGTGGAATGAAACATTCTTTCTGAAATGTGCTTCCCTGTTCATACCGATTTTTTCCATTGTTTTCCATGAGGGGGTATTTTGGGGGCAGCATTCTGCATAAACACGGTGGACACCCTGTGTGAAAAAATACTCAAGTACCGCAGCAGCTGCTTCACTTCCGAATCCCCGGTGCTGATATAATTCGTTGAGCACGTACCCAAGTTCACGTGTATTATAGTTCCGTTTTCCCATGTATATGTTTCCGATGACTTTATGTTCTTCTGCCAGTTCAATTGCGAAGAACTCATCGCTTTTGCTGCGGAATGCAATTTCCTTTTTGCTCTTATCCGCCGTAAAATCGGGATACGCTTCATATAACGCGTTTACCCGCTGCAGCATATACTCACGCAGATCGCTTTCGTCTGTAAGTTCAAAATTCCTGATGATCAGCCTTTTCGTTTCTATGTTCATACGCAGGGCCTTGATGCAAGTTCAACCCATGCAGGACGGAATCCTGATGCCTTTTTCAGTATTTCATCATAGTTCATACGTTAATTATATGTACAATTTTATTTTATGCTATCAGTTTTACTATGCTTCACAAGTCAATAATTATTTTTACTATAGGATACTCCTGTGGTATACTGGCAGTATGAAAGAAAAAATCGATTCATACTGCGGCCTTTCGTGTGAGGCCTGTGAGTTTAAAACAAAGATGAACTGCGGCGGATGTGTTGCAACAAGCGGCAGGCCGTTCTGGTATTCAGAGGGTAGTACATGTGCTGTCGCTGAATGTTTCAAAGAAAAACAGGCTTCCGCAGGAAGTCTGTCCTTCTGCGGAGAGTGTGCCGGATTCCCCTGCAAAACACTGCAGGAATATTCAAATGATCCTGAACACGGTGATACACCTCGCGGAGCACGGATTGAGCGCTGCAAAAAGCTTAAGAAAGAATATCTGTAATTTTTTCAAACGCCGGACGGTGCCTTCCCGCTGAGAGTCGCTTCTCTCAGGGTTGCCCGCGGGCTTATTTTCTGCTCCGCATTCTCTTTTACATACGGTATGCAGAATACTTTCCCGAACAGCATGTAATAATAGACGACGTTTAGAAGAATAAAAAGACGGAGGACATCACAGAATTCCGTTAGTTTGTTCTCAAATACGTACGTCGGATTAAGGCGGAAAAACACCCGCCATGAATGGCGGGTCGTCCAAAGCGGGAATCCTGCGTATAATGCCGAGTGCAGTAAAGCTTCCGCCCAGCAGCAGTGCGCCCAGAAAGAGCGATGTTTTCCGGCCCCACTTGTCCGCTACGACTCCGGTCGGAATTTCAAACAGAAAGAGGGAGACGGAAAAAATCGTTTCCATAAGGAACATCTGCGTATACGAAAATTCCATCCGCTGCAGATAGAAGGGGACTGCAACGGCGCCGAAAAACTCAAGACTTTTTAGAAAACTGAAGAGATATATCATGGGTATCTTTAAAAGCTCACTTTCAGTGACTTTTTAAAGATACCGTCGAGTTCTAAGTCACTGTAATATCGCGACTTAGAACATCGCACTTTCAGAGTTACCTCTAAAAACTGAAGTTTTTAGAGGTTCCATCATGGTGTTTTATGCCTCCTGTGTGTTATACCAGTTCCAGCGTCCCTTTATTTCCGCTTCGTGTGATATGCCATTTTTCGTTGCAGCCTGTATGTTCGAGGAAAACCTCATCGTGGCTTATGATAAGAAGTGCGCATTCGACCGCATTCAGTGCAGATTCAAGTGACTGAGCGGAGATGATATCCATATGATTTGTTGGTTCGTCGAGCAGTAAAAGCTGGAGGGGTAATCCAGTCCGGCCGGTTTCATTACAGCCGCAGACAGCCATTGCAATCATGAGTTTGCGCAGTTCACCGGGACTGATTTGATTCCGGTCCGCATGCTGTCCTGAGGGAATCTGGTCAGGTTCCGAACCCATTCTGTATACCGTCGAAAGAACCTGTCCCCGCTGTGCATCGTCGAGCGATTCAAACTGCTCAATGACACGTATTGTTTCTTCTTCTGATATTTCCTGCGGCAGGCAGAAATACGGTCTGCCTGAAAGCCGTTCCATGATTTTATGGACGAGCATTGTTTTTCCGGCGCCGTTTTCTCCGGTGAGTGCTATATGAGATTTTCTGCGGAAGAGCAGTTCCGGTATTTCCAGCGAATATGTATCATCTGTATGTATCTCTCCGGGAGAGAGTGTCTGAGCTTCCATGGTGAGCAGTATTTCCGGAACGTATGAATCCGTTTCCGGTACATCAATCGCAAAACCGTTTTTCCGTGAAAGCGGTTTTGCAGTACTGTCCCGTTTTGCCTCTGTCTGTGCGAGCCTCGTTGCAAAACGTTTACCTGTATCCCCCGCGGTTTTATCTTTCCCCGAAATGCGTGCTGCATCTATTCTGGAGGCCGCATCATGGTCGCCTTTTTTTACCGCAAGGGATTTACGCAGTCTGTTTGCAGAATGTTCAGCTTCGCGCTGCCATTTATCGGAAAGAGATTTTGCTTTTGCAGCTGCATCGTTGTTTTTCTGCCATTCTGCACGTGCTGCACCTGTTTCCGCTTCTCTGAGTGAAAGGGCTCTGCTGAGTCCTCCCGGATATGATGTACCCTGAACGCAGTCGGAGCCTCCGGAAAATGAAACGGCAGGACGGTATAGGTACAATGTGGAGCTGCATAGTTCGTCAGAAAATGCACGGTCATGGCTTACAATAACACCCGTTCCCTCATACAGCGTAAGTGCCCGGAGCAGTTGTTCTTTTGAAGCAGCATCAAGATGGTTTGTCGGTTCGTCAAGCAGCAGAACCTGCGGACGCTCTGCGAGTGCGGATGCAGTCTGTATGCGTTTTTTTTCTCCACCGGAAAGCGTTTCCCATCTGTATAGCTGCTCATCCCTGATTCCCATCATCGAGAAAAAGCGGCGGACGTCGTTGTCTGCATCCCAGAACGATACGTATGCGTTTTCCGGGAGCGTACTGCAGTTCTGTGCGCAGTATACGGCATCAGCTGACGATATGCTGCCTGCTGACGGAATGAGCGTTCTTTCTATAAGATGCAGCAGCGTCGTTTTTCCGCAGCCATTCGCGCCTGCAATACAAGTCCAGCTTCCTTTGCGGGAACCGTCTGTGGCGCCAATCACTGCAGAAAAATTATCGAACAGGGTAACCGCAGAATCAGGATATGAAAAAGAAATGTGTTCAATCTGTATCATCAACAGTTCTTATACTATTGGAAAAAATACAGGGAATGCAAGCAGTTTGACTTGTAAGTTCAGTTGTACTGTTTTTCTATGTGAATATGTTCGGTTTTACGTACCAACGTCGTATTGTCAAAATCAAGTTCGATGATGTACGGCATCCAGTCGATGATGCGCATAAAGCCGTCACAGGAGAATGACGGATCATAATAATTCAGGACGGAACTGAGTGCCGTCCCGTGCGTTCCTATAACAATATTTTTCCCCGCGTCTGTTCCCAGAATATCTGTTAAGGCTGCAATGTTCCGTTTCCGGACCATGGAAATTGATTCACCGCCTTCTTCATGGAATGTATGGTCCTCCCACCGTTTCCGGAACATTTCGTAATTGTTTTTTCCGGGACCCGATTCCCTTTCACGGAGCCGCTCGTCCGTTTTTATTTCTTTATGATAACAGGCTGCCGCGCTTCGTATCGTGTCGAGGCTGCGCCTGTACGGGCTGCAGTAAAAAACACTGATATTTTTATCACGCAGAAAATCCCGTACGAGAGCGGAGTCCGCAAGTCCCTCTTCTGTTAATGGCCTTGTCCTGTCGTCTGCATGTTCCTGTACGGGCAGCGCGTGCCTTACGAAGTAGATTCTTGTTGTCATGTATCATACCACCTGTGTATTTCTATGCCGGAACCGGTAAAAAATCAAGTATAATTGATTCCATACCAGCTGCTTTTCAGTTGCTATATGTGTATAATCTTCCGATATGGAAGAAATTACACTAAATAAACCGGGAATTAACAGAAATCAGCTTAAACTGATAGCCATTTTTGCGATGACTCTTGATCACATCCTTTGTGTTGTCTGGCCCGGTTATAATCTGCCGGTTTTCGTTTATCTGCTGCATGCTGTCGGTCGTCTTACTGCGCCGATTATGTGTTTTTTTGTAGCGGAGGGATACCACTATACCCACGATGTCAAAAAGTATGCCGTCAGACTCTTTCTGTTTGCGCTGATATCACACTTTGCCTATAATTTTGCGTTTGGTATTCCGTTCATCCCCCTGAAGACCGGCATATTCAACCAGACAAGTATTATGTGGGCGCTTGCATGGGGGCTTGTCACGCTTGTCATTCAAAACAGCACACTGGCGAAATGGAAGAAAATTACAGCAACGGTAGTAATATGCATTATTGCATTCCCGTCCGACTGGAGCAGTATCGCCATTATGTTCATAGTTGGTTTTGCATCGAACAGGGGGAACTTCAAAAAACAGAGTACGAGTCTGATTTTTTACGCGGCATTGTATTCCATCGTCTACATGATTTTTATAAATGTGTGGTACGGGCTGCTGCAGATGAGTGTTGTTCTTGCACTTCCGTTACTGTACCGGTACAACGGGGAAAAAGGCAGAGGAAACTGGATGAAGTGGTTTTTCTATCTTTATTATCCGCTGCACCTGTTCCTTGTCGGGCTGCTGCGATTGTATCTGCACGGAAATGTCGGCGTTATGGTCGGCGGGCAGTAACAGTCAGATTAAAGTATATTTAGTCAAAAAAAGACACTCTTCAGAACAATCTCTGACTTACCATTAAACTGGACGGGATATATTACAAGTCATGCCGGAGACTGTCGAATAACCGTTTTTTGTTATTTTCCGGCAGTCTTTTTTACTTCTGCGGACATAAAGCTATTATAGTCAGCGTCAACAGGCACAGTATTTTTTTCTCTTGAATTGATCAGATTCTTAAATTCTCCCTGAACATGGTTTTTGATTTATTCCAGGTTATACTTCTAGGAAGGGCAGCAGGTACTGCATATTTGCAAATAAAGAACCGTTAATGGAAACTCTAAAAGATTAACGGGAAGGAGAGATATTATTATGCCAAAAAGACGATTATTCTTTTCGGAGTTATTGCCGGTTGTTTGTCTGTGCTTTCTTTTTTCAAACGGCTGCAAAATTGATTCAGATCCGGGGAGTTCTGATACGACAGTTCCGTCAGTTGGGACTGCAATCAGTTTTTCTGATACGACTTCTACAGGAACCACGGTAACATGGGGCGCGGCATCTGATGACATGACGTCACAATCGGATCTGTTGTATGAAGTCGTGCAGGCTTCCTCAGGCACAACGATAGACACGGTAAGCGGAGCTGCTTCTGCAACGATCGTTATGACATGGACGGCAAATGCGACAAGTTGCACTGTTACGGGGCTTTCTGCAGGTTTAACGTATTATTTTGCAGTACTGGTAAAAGACAACGCCGGAAATATAAATCTGTATGCTCCTGCGTCAGTAACGACAACTGTGTCCTCTGATGAGACTGCTCCGACAGCCGGTACGGGACTCAGTTTCTCCGGAACGACTTCCACAGGAGCGACGGTAAGCTGGGGAGCCGCTTCTGACGGCGTAACTACAGCAGCAAGCCTTTCATATAAAGTCGTACAGGCTTTGACAAGTGCTGCACTGGACACCGTCGCAGAGGCAGACGCAATGTCGACTGCTGACAACGGGCTGGTAATGGACTGGACCATGAATGTGACCAGTTATACAGCCACAGGTCTATCTGCAGGAACGACGTATTATTTTGCGGTTCTTGTAAAGGATGCAGCCGGAAATATGAGCCTGTATCCTCCGGTCTCCGTAACGACAGAAGCATCTGCTGATGTGACCGCCCCGACAGCCGGTACGGGACTCAGTTTCTCTGAAACAACTTCTACGGGGACGACGGTAAGCTGGGGAGCAGCCTCCGATGATGTGACGGCTGCGTCTGACCTGTCATATAAACTTGTAGCGGCATCTTCAAGTGCAGCCATAGATACAGTGAGCGAGGCGAACGCAGTTACAACTGCCGACGGCGGGCTGGAGATGGGATGGACAATAAATACATTAACGACTGCCGTTACTGACCTTTCCGCAGATACGACGTATTATTTTGCCGTGCTCGTAAAGGATGCAGTCGGAAACATGAGTCTGTACTCACCTGCATCTGTAACGACATCAGCATCGTCAGATACGACAGCTCCGACAGTCGGAACGTCAGTTGCTTTCTCCAGTACAAGCTCTACGGGGACGACGGTAAGCTGGGGAGCAGCTTCCGATGATGTGACGGCTGCGTCTGACCTGTCATATAAACTTGTACGGGCATCTTCAAGTGCAGCTATAGATACAGTTAGCGAAGCAAACTCTGCAACGACAGCAATGACGTGGACCGTAAATACCCTCACTGCGGCAGTTACAAGTTTGAACGACAGTACGACGTATTATTTTGCCGTACTTGTAAAGGATGCAGTCGGAAACATGAGCCTGTATGCGCCTGCTTCTGTGACAACGACAGACGGAACAGCTCCGACAGCAGGAACGGCAGTTGCTTTCTCCGGTACAAGCACAACGGGAACAACGGTAAGCTGGGGGGCAGCCTCTGACAATGTGACGGCTGCGTCTGACCTGTCATATAAACTTGTGCGGGCA
>DCFX01000079.1:21172-21464 GCA_002314445.1 Treponema sp. UBA1793 | reverse complement strand
GGCGACGACAGCAATGGCATGGAGCGTAAATACCCTCACTGCGACAGTCACGGGACTTACATCAGGTACGACGTATTATTTTGCCGTGCTCGTAAAAGATGCGGCAGGGAATGAGAGTCTGTATGCTCCGGCGTCTGTAACAACATCATCGTCGTCAGATACGACAGCTCCGACAGTCGGAACGGCAGTTGCTTTCTCCGGTACGAGTACTACGGGGACGACGGTAAGCTGGGGAGCGGCATCTGACAATGTGACGGCTGCATCAAGCCTGTCATATAAACTTGTGCGGGCA